>DJMA01000033.1 GCA_002436415.1 Bdellovibrionaceae bacterium UBA6502
GGGTATGGGGCGGCTTTGCCGCCGTTTGCTGTTTGAGGCTTTGGCCTCAAAGGTGCTTTTGATTTTTTTACTTACTTAGCTTTTTGTTTTAGGATTTGGTTGGCTAGTTCTACGAAGCCTTTGCCTGAGTATTGCTTGCAGATGAATTTGGGAGGGCTTTTTAGTTGGTCTTTGAATTCGTTTACGTTTGCTACTCCTACCGAGTTTTCGAATGCTCCAAATAAAGCTTCGTCATTAGGGGAGTCACCGCTAAAAACTAGTTGGTCTTGGATTTCGTCTAGCTTTAAATCGTACTCTTCTTTTAAGTAGTGTTTACACATTTTCAGTTTGTCGTGGTCTCCAAACCAAGCGTTTACATGAATGGAGCTTACTTTGGCTACGGCATTTTTCTCTTGGAAGTGTTTGGCAATTTGGTTTGCGGTTTCTTTGCCGAGGTCATCCACGTCTTCGCAGAAATCCACTGCAACATCTAGTAACCTACAGAATTGATCACTGGCCAAAGCGGTTCCTGGAAATTGTTGTAAAACCTCTTCTGCAATTTTCATTATATTATCTTGATTTTGTTTCATTTCAGAATCGCTTTGAAAATAGATGCGTTTCATTTTTTTATTTTCTCTATCATAAGAAAAACTCAAAGCACCATTTTCTCCGATTACGGCTTTAACGGGCCACATACGAGCGATCATTTCACACCATCCAGCAGGTCTGCCGGTGATTGGAATCACTTCTATGCCGGCCTCTTGGAGCTTCCAAAGGGCTTCGTAGGCATCGGCTTCCAACATTCCATCTGTAGTCATCGTATCGTCTATATCAGAAAAGAAGAATTGAATGTTTTTGCCATTAAGTGCTGATAAATCTTGCATAGATTGCTCCGTTCTTGTTTGTAAAAGCTTTTAGCATTTTTCGTAGATTTGAAAAAGCATCTATTAATCAGGCTTAAAAACTGTGCATTTGATTTGAATTTGGTCTAACTTTCTTGATTCTTCTTGATCCGCGGAATAAAGCTTTCCATCGTATCTATTAATATAGATCGCGCGAAAGCAATTTGCGCAGAGCGCCGAGGTAATCAATGGCAAAAGCAAGTGGAAAAACGCTCGTAATTGTGGAGTCTCCGACAAAAGCAAAAACGATTCGTAAATTTTTAGGTAAAGAATATATTGTAGAAAGTTGCATGGGACATATCCGTGACCTTCCTCAGTCAGCAAAGGATATCCCTGCAAAATATAAAGGGGAGTCTTGGTCAAGCCTTGGCGTAAATGTGGAGAAAAACTTTGAACCCATTTATTGTATTCCAAAAGCAAAAACCAAAGTCGTTACTAAGTTAAAAGAAAAATTAAAAGAAGCCGATGAGCTTATTCTCGCAACCGATGAAGACCGGGAAGGAGAAAGTATTAGCTGGCATTTGCTAGAAGTACTGAAACCAAAAGTACCGGTGAAACGAATGGTTTTTCATGAGATTACAAAAACGGCGATTCAAAACGCATTAAATGAGTTTCGCGAAATTGATGAAAATTTAGTTCGCGCTCAGGAGGCACGAAGAATTTTAGACCGACTCGTGGGTTATACGATTTCTCCTCTTGTTTGGAAGAAAGTAGCTTACGGATTATCAGCAGGACGAGTTCAATCGGTTGCCTGTCGTTTGGTTTGTGAAAGAGAAGAGCAACGTATGAGCTTTGTGAAGTCTCTGTATGGCTCTTTAATGTCTGCTTTAAAAGCCAAAGACGGTAAAGATTTCGAAGCAAAATTAAGTTCGGTTGCTGGAAAAAAATTAGCAATTGGTAAAGACTTTGACGCCAACACTGGAAAATTAAATTCAGAAAGAAGCGAAAAGGTTTTTGTTTTAGATGATAAAATAGCTAACGATATTATCGATAAAATTAAAGGTAAAGAGCTGGAAATCATTTCAGTGGAAGAAACTCCAACCACAAGAAAGCCAGCGGCTCCTTTTATTACTTCGACTCTGCAACAGGAAGCCAACCGTAAATTAGGTCTTGGTGCCCGAGAAAGTATGCGAATCGCGCAATCCCTGTACGAAAAAGGTTTTATCACTTATATGCGTACCGACTCGAGTTTCTTAAGTACTCAAGCTTTAGATGCAGCTAGAGAAAGTATCTTAGAAATGTATGGAAAAGAGTATCTTCCAGAGCAACCAAGAAATTACACAAAGAAAAAAGTGAAAGGCGCGCAAGAGGCTCACGAAGCCATTCGTCCAGCAGGCGAAACTTGGGCCACTCCTGAAGATTCAGGCTTAAAAGACATTGAACGTCGATTGTATGAGTTGATTTGGAAACGTACTATGGCCTCACAAATGGTCGATGCCAAACAGAAAAAACTTTCTGTGAAAATGCAGATTGATGATATGGAATTTTCTGCGAGTGGTATGAGTATTGTTTTTCCTGGTTTTCTGCGAGCTTACGTAGAAGGAAGTGATGATGCGGATGCTGCTCTAGAAGAAAGAGAAGTGCATTTACCAGCTCTTAAAAAAGGCGAGAAACTGCCAGTGCAAGCTGCCAACTTTCATCAACACGAAACCAAGCCGCCTGCAAGATACACAGAAGCCTCTTTGGTACAAACCATGGAGAAGGAAGGGATCGGTCGTCCGTCGACCTATGCATCAACCATTGCAACCATTATGGATCGTGGTTATGTGCGTAAAGAAGGAAATGCATTGGTACCAACCTTTACAGCTCTAGTGGTTGTTAAGTTATTAACTAACTATTTGCCAGATTATGTGGATTTAAATTTCACTTCTGATATGGAAAGCTCTTTAGACTCCGTTGCAGATGGAGATCTTGAGTGGGTATCTTATTTAAAGAAAATTTATTCTGGAAAATCTGGATTGAAAGAGCAAGTGGATGTTCAGGGGGAGAAAATTGATCCTGATGAGGCCAGACAAGTATCTTTGAAGAAACTAGATAATCGCAGCATTCGAGTGGGTAGATTCGGTGCTTATGTTTGTCGTCCTGATAAAGAAAATGGCGAGGTTTGTGCCTCGCTACCAGATAGCCAAGCACCTGCAGATTTAACCGAAGAAATCGTAGATCAATTGATCGATCAAAAAATCAAAGGCGCGGATGCGCTTTGTAAAGATCCAGAAACGGAAGAATCTATTTATGTGTTAACGGGTCGTTATGGACCTTACGTACAAAGAGGCGAGTCTGCTGGAGATGGAGCAAAGCCAAAACGTGTTGCCATTCCTGCAGGTATCGAATTGGATGAAGTAGACGAAAAAATGGCTTTATTTTTATTAAGTCTTCCAAGAACAATTGGTGAACATCCTGAAACGGGTGAGGAAGTAAAGATTGGTTTAGGTCGTTTTGGTCCTTTTGTTTTATACAATAAAGAGTTTAGAAGCATTCCTAAGTCAGATTCTATTTTTACCATTACTTTAGATCGTGCTCTTGAGATCATCGCAACACCTAAGCGTGGGCGTGGCGGAGCAAAGGCGCTTAAGGTTTTAGGGAAACACCCAGAAGACGAGGCAGAAATTGCGGTATTTGATGGGCGCTATGGTCCGTATGTAAAGTGGAATAAAGTAAATGCCTCTTTGCCTGAAGATGTAAGCCCAGAAGAAATTACTTTAGAAAAAGCCATCGAATTGGTGAATGATAAAGCACCGAAGAAGAAGGCTAAAAAGAAAGCCGCTAAGAAAAAAGCGGCAACTAAAAAGAAAACTGCTACTAAGAAAAAAACCGCTAAAAAGAAGGCTACTGTAAAAAAGAAAACGGCTAAAAAAGCAGTGACCAAGAAGAAAGCTGCTAAGAAAAAGGCGAAAAAGAAAGCATGAGGATTTGGGCCGGGTTGAGAAACCTGGCTTTTTTTGTGTTTTTGGTTTTTTGTATTACTCCTCGGTTTTGATCTTTGAATGAGCCGGCCTTCTGAGAAATGTATTTTTTCAGAGGCGCTATTCCGGTCGCAGCCTTCGCTGCTCCCTGCCATCCTTGGGGCTTGTTGAATCCCATCCATGGGATTCAAAACTCTGAAAAAATACATTTCTCATACAGCCTCTTTCTCACTTCTTTGGATCTAAATCTCGTCGTTATTTTTTGTTTTTGCTGGCGCGGGGGTAGGGGGCGGCTTTGCCGCCGTTGGCTGTTTGAGAGCTTTGCTCTCAAAGGTGCTTTTGTTTTTTTAGTGGGGGCTGGACTAAGGTTATAAAAATTTATTATTTAGCTAATTTTAGGCTTCAAAAATTATTTCTTACATCTATTTTTCATCCTCGAAAGTCGCGATGATGAATATGTCATTAACGACCTATTAACAACATTAATTATCCTTGGAGGGAAAATGAAATTATCAAGAAGATTACTAAAAATTAGCTGTTCGGTTTTATTGTTAAGTGTTTCTGCGAAACTAAATGCGATGGAGTATAAAGATCCTCAAAATCTTTTACCTAAATTTATTGAGCATATGTCAAATAGTAGTTTTGAAAATGACTTTGTTTTGGGTGACATCGCACTAGGAGAGCAAAGGATTTGTGCAGATACTTGTTTTTTAGATTCTTATTCTAGAATGGTAGTTGAAAAAACAGACAACTTAGCAAAAGTGGAAACTTATGATGCTGAAGGAAAAAGTGTAGATGTTGAGATTGTACATAAGGAAGAATATGAAACTACTCCAGTACAAATAAGTCGCAAGGATTTGAATGAAAAAGTAGAAATGGCTTTTGGCAAACTACAAAGTAAGATGCAGATTCAAGAGCTCAACAGCGTTAAGACCTATGTCCAGGTGGACGCTTTGTTGATTGTGGGGAGCTTCGCTAGCTTAAATCTGTCTGGTAAGCTTTGTGATGATGCCACCGGAAGCTGTGATTCATTTCTTATGAATCTGAACTTTAGCAATGCTGAAACTTATCTTACAAAAATGTTAGAAGCGAACGTCCAAGTTTCTGGATTTAGACTTTCAAATATTATTGAGAAGAAAAAATAGGATTTGATTTTGAACATTTATCAATTTGATTGTTATAAAGATTTTTTAATTGAAAGCATAAAAAAGTCCCCTTCCGGTGGAAGGGGAATGAAGCGTAAGATTGCTGAATTTGTAAATTGCCATACAAGTTTTGTTAGCCAAGTTCTAAGCGGAGAAAAGGATTTCAGCCTAGAACAATCTTTAAAGCTAAGTAGGTTTTTTTCTCTCAATGAACTAGAGACGAAGTTTTTTTTAAACTTAGTGAATTTTAGTCGAAGTGGAGATCATGAGTTAAAAGATTACTACGAGCAAGAAAAACAAGCATTGCGACTTGAAGGCCAAAGAATGGAAAACTTCCTTGAGGTGAACGTTAAATTAAGTCTGGAAGAAGCAGCAAAGTATTATTCCGATAGTTCTTTTTCTCTTGTGCGTTTAGCTTGTGCTTTTAAAAACATTCGAACGGCTCAAGATATATCAATTTTTTTAGGAATGGATTTAGAGAAAGTCGAGAAAATTTTAACATTTTTATTAGAGAAGAAAATTTTAATAGATGGAAGTGAGGGGCTGGTTCAAAGTTCCCGTATAACCCATCTAGAGAAAGATTCGCCAATGATCAATCTTCACCATAGAAATTGGCGAATGAAAGCACTGCAAAAGCAAGAAATACCTGATGACAGAGATTTGTTTTTCACTGTCCCTATGAGTTTGGCTACAAAAGACATTGAGAAGGTAAAATTGATTCTGCAAAAGGCAGTAAAAGAAATATATGCCTTGCTTGGAGACTCAGAGGATCAAAGCATAGCTTGTTTAAACATCGATTGGTTTCGTGTAAGTAGGGAGATGGAGTGTTAAAGGTTTTTATTTTGTTTATAGTTTTTGTGCCAGCCTACGGCAGTGTTCAAATTAGTAAAAAAGCATTAGCAAAATTAAGACACCCGCATAGTACACAAGGCGGAGGATTTTCTACGTTTGGTTCCGCTGATGGTGGTGGAGTAGATTTAGAATTAATGATGGGAAAAGATAGTTGGTTCATCCAGGATAGGGATGATGCTCCCAAAAGCGTTCGTTACTGCATAGAAACGAACATAGAAAATAGCAACTTAAATTTAAATAAAATTGAAGTGATTTTCAATAGAACTCTAGAGCAATGGTTTGCATACATTAAAAAGCACAAAATTGAAAACATGTTTCAACAGGTTCCAATCTACGTAAAAAACTACGAAAGAGTTGACCAATGTGAGTCGAAAACAGATTTACGAATTGTTTACGGTGAACCAAACCAGACGGTAAAGGAAATTTTAAATGATGAAGAGTGGCAAGGGATGAAATTAGCTCACGCCAAGGCCATTGAAGACAAAAGAAATGAATTTGAGAAAAAAGCAGTGATCTGGATATCTGGTAGATTGAACAACCAATCCTTATCCGATGAAGAAGTTATGTTTGAAGCTTTATTAAAACACGAGTTTGGTCATAGCCTTGGAGTCAAACACACTCCAGCAACTCTAATGTCCAATGCCTTAGGAATAGCTCTACTGTTTCGAGGATTTGTAACAGAAGATCATTTACGGTTTATCGTATCTAAGTTGGAAATGGGGGGAAGTTTAGTTGGTTTAACTGAACCAGAACGCTTGTTTGGAGAACAAGAATCTAAAGGTAGTTTTGGCTTTGTGAATGATTCTGGGCAAAACCAGGAAATGTTCTATAAACTTACGGGTGAAAAAATCTCAAAAGGAACAAAGATTCAATCTATTGTTAAATCTAGTTCTGCAGGTTCTCGAATGAAAGAATGGGTTTTGAAGTCAGGTGACAAAGAATATTCTTTTTTGATCACTCTTGTGCCAGGGGCAAAATTAAGAGTTGATTCAATGAGTCTGGCTTTATTTAATTTTAGTCGTCAATTTACTCAAGCTGATGGTGAAGAAGGGCACGCTGGTGCACCTTATCCAAACCCCGAAATAGACCTTGTTAAAATCCAACAAAACTTTGGAAAGGACAAAGTATTTTTCGGAGAAGTTTTAAATGGAGTAGTACTAGAAGAAGAATTCGGTTTTGATTTTAAACAAAACATTGAGTTGGTCGAAAACGCGCAGTTAGTAATGAAGTCTGCATTTGGGCAATTTCCACTTCACAGGGTTTATAAAATCTTTCCTTCTAAAAAAGAGGAGTCTGCAGAGTGCCTTAATTTCTATTGTTTAGGGGTATTGGATAAGTAAACAGTTCTATGTCCTATGTTTTATGTAAGGGATCGGAAATGGTGGATTTAAGATTATGGCTGAAACTTTGTGTCCTGAATATGAGAGTAGGCAGGTTTTTGAGTTTTCTTAAATTGTCTGAAACAAAAAATTAGGAAAGCAAGTGCAGCTATTTGTGTAGATCTCTACAAAACTTATCCACAAGTCTTCTGGATAAGTCTTGCCAGACCGCGGAAAAATCAACTTAAGTGTATGAAAACACTCAATTTTACCTCTTTGCTTATCATCTACACAAGAGATTAAATTTGCGTAGATTTGAAGCTGCTCGTGGAGTTTTGTGATTTGTGTAAACTTATTGGCTTTGTTTGGGTGGCAATCTACTTAAGCAGATCTAAAGCTTGCAAACTTAAATTCTGCAATAAATCTTGTATGAAATGAGCTGTTTGGGTAGAAAAAAGCTGTAAAAAGAATATAGTTTGGGCTCTGCTCATAAAAATGTGTTATAAAGCCTATATGTGGCGCATTACTGCAAGAAAACGTGTATTTAAAATCAAAAAACAAATGGAACTAGGGATTGATCGTCCTTTCGAGCCAGATCGTAATTACGAGATGGGTGGGCGCAGTTTTTACTTTTTCGATTTTGATGACAATGTGGCTTTCTTGCCAACCCCAATGTACCTATTCCACAGCGAATCGGGAAAAGAAGTTAAGATCAGTACAGGGGAGTATGCCAAGTATTCAAATCTAATCGGTAGAGAAGGTTTCTTTAAAGATTATCGTTTAGATCTATGTCCACAAACTGGTAGTTTTAGACGTTTTCGCGATCAAAAATTTTCTTGGTTTCATAGAGTTTTTCACAAGCCTGAGCAGGCTTTTGTTGAAGATATCGAAAAGGCTTTGCAGCGGCCCGAAGAGCTTTGGAAAGGGCCTTCTTGGGATTGTTTTTATCATGCTGTCTATAACAAGCGTCCGATAAGTATAATCACTGCTAGAGGGCACAATGCTGAAACAATTAAAGCCGGTATTAGAAAATTTGTTGAACATGGTTTTCTTCCTCATGAGCCAAATTATTTAAGCGTTTTTGCTGTGAGCAACCCTGAGGTGCAGAAATTCTTAGGAGATGAGAATCTAGAAGAAGATGTTCCTCAGTTGAAAAAACGCGCCATTCATAAATCAGTGGAAAAAGCTTTCGAAGTCTACGGTAAATCTGGCTTTCATCGTTTTGGAATGTCTGACGATGATGAGCGTAATGTAAACTTGATCATGGAAGCCATGCGAGAATTAAAACGTGGGAATCCTAACAATAGTTTTTACGTCATTCACTCGAAAGGGGATTCTTTTACGAAAGAAGAAGTAATCATTCATTCGAGAAAGCCAAAGCCTAGGGCGAAAAAACTAGATCAGATGGATATGTTTGATAGTCTCTAGTATTTTCTAGAAATTGGTATTTTTATTTTTTTGTAATCTAGAAAATTGTAGGCAAGATCTCTAATCTCTAATCTCTAATCTCTAATCTCTAATCTCTAATCTCTAATCTACCAACATTAATGGATCTATAAACTGGCCCCTTTAATTGCGGATGAATGTGTATTAAAGGCTTGAAACTCTTTTATATATTCATTGCAAGGAAGGTCTAAACTCGGACAATTTTAATTAAACAAAGCTTTTCCATTAGATATTTAAACTTATCCGCAATTAAAGGGCCCAGTTTTAAAAAACTAATACTGGCCTACTTAATTGCGGATGGATTTAAGCTAAGCTCATAAAATCACTATTTGTATAGCTTGCAAATTTAAACGTAATTCGGACGTATTTAAATAAACTAATTATTTGTTAGGATTATGTATTTCTATCCGCAATTAAGGGGGCCAGTTTATAAAAACTAAGAGAACTTATGGGATTTCTATTTCGATGGTTTTTTCTTTGGGTTTTACGAATTATTTAGCCCATCAAGAAAGGATCGAAAAGTATTGCTTGCTAGAGAAGTTTTGTAACAAAATGTACAAATGTAGAAAGCTTAAACAAATTACCAAGACTATCTCCTAGCCTAGGTAAAATGCTTCAGTTCTAGACGAAATATAACCTAGGTAGAGGTATATATTTAAACCACTTTTTAAGAATCACTAAAAATATCATTGAATCTGTATTATTATTTTAGAGAAAGGTCTCAAATTCCGAAAAGGCAGAGGTCTAAGAGGGAGTATTTCATGCGTAGATTTTCTCAACAAATCGCAATTTTATTTTTATTAACATTTTCAACAAGTGTTTTTGCTGAAGGTCTTGAGTGTCGTTATCTTGAGCCAATCATGAATGGTTTTTTAAAGCATCATGTGGTGAAGAATAAAGTGACCAGTAACCTTGAGCAAAGAATGATCGACCAATACATTAAAAAATTGGATGGGTCGAAGCTTTACTTGATGTCGGCGGATGTAAAAGAAATTCGCAACAAAATGAAGGGCATCACCAAGAAAGTTCGTAAGTTTGATTGTAGCGTTTTATTTGACGTACAAAAAATTTATGAAAAGCGTGTGAAGGAGAGAATGGAATTTGCCCAAACATGGGTGAAAGAAAAGCCTAAAGTGGATGAAAAGCTAGAGCTAGTTCTCGATCCAGATAAGCGTGAATACGCTTCCACTGATGAAGAAGCACAAGCTTTCCAGAAAAAGTATATGCAATTTCAATTGGCAAACTTCATTGCAACTGACATGAAGCCGGACGAAGCGCTTGGAAATTTAGAGCGTAGGTATCAAAGGAATCTTAAGAGAGTAAAAGAAATGTCCAAAGAAGATGTTTTATCTAGCTTTTTGGACTCTTTCGCTCATGCACTAGATCCACATTCTTCCTATTTTTCAAAAGATGTTTTGGAAGATTTTCGAATTTCAATGGATCTAGCTCTAGAGGGGATTGGCGCAACACTTAGTTCACAAGATGGATTTACAGTGATCGAACAACTAATTCCTGGCGGAGCTGCAGAGGCTTCAGGGAAATTAGAAGTAAAAGATAAGATCATGGCTGTCGGGCAAATAAAAGGGGATTTTGTTCCTGTATACGATATGTCTCTTCGTGATGTAGTAAAACTGATCCGAGGTAAAAGCGGAACGAAAGTTCGATTAAAGGTTTTAAGAAAAGCGGAAGACGGAACTAAAAAATTTAAAATCACTTTGGTTCGTAGAAAAATTAACTTGGAAGAAGAAGCGGCGCAAATCCATTATATAGACCGAGAGGTGAATGGTGTTAAGAAGAAGCTAGGTTTGATTAATTTGCCGAGCTTCTATTCAGCTAGTAAAAAAGGTGGTCGAAGTGCTGCTGGTGACGTTAAAAAGATTTTAGCCGAAGCCAATAAGAAAAAAGTAGACGCCATTGTTTTAGATTTTTCTACTAATGGTGGAGGAAGCTTAGACGATGCGGTTAAGATAGCAGGGCTTTTCTTTAAGCAAGGTAATGTTGTGGAAACTAACCGTAATAAATTAGCAGATCTAGATCCTGCAGTGGATTATGCAGGTCCTTTGGTTGTTTTGACGAGTCGATTGAGTGCAAGTGCATCTGAGATTGTAGCGGGTGCTTTAAAGGATTACGACAGAGCTGTAATTGTTGGTGGTGACCACACTTTTGGTAAGGGAACAGTTCAAACGGTGATTCCTTTAGGTCAATTTTTAGGAGCAATCAAAGTAACCGTTGGTATGTTCTACATCCCGGGTGGAGACTCAACCCAACATAAAGGGGTGGAGGCCGATATCGTTTTACCGGGTGCTTTCTCTACGGACGAAGTTGGAGAAAAGACATTGGATTATAGTTTACCTCCTACAAAAATTAAGCCTTTCCTATCTAAAGCGGCTTACGTAAAGGCTGGGGCTGGAAAATGGGATAAAGTTACTGATGAATTGATCAAGAAACTTAGTGAACGCTCTAAAAAACGAGTGGCTGCTAGTGAAAAGTTTAAGAAAATCATTGAAGATATGAAAAAGGAAAAGAAAGAAGATCAACCGATTAAAATTTCTGAAATTCTTCAAGATAAAGAAGACATCGCCAAAGCGAAGAAGAAACGCAATCTTTCAAAGAAAGAAAAAGAAAAAGAGTATTTAGAGCGTGAAGACATTCAAGAAGCTTTGAATGTGGCTTTAGATATGTTGGATGTGAATGCTCCTTTGTCGGTACTTGGTCAAACCCATGCAAGCCCGAAGGAAGCAAAGAATTAAAAAATTGAGTCCTGAAGAAATAAAAAAAGGAGCCTAGGCTCCTTTTTTTTTGTAAGATAGCAGTCATTGCAGTAACTTACTGGAGAGAGAAGGGGAGTTTATGAGTTTTACGTGGAAATGTTTGGTGTTTTTTTTGAGTTTTCAATTTAGTGTCTTTGCTTTTGATCAAACTCATGCGGAATTCGATAGTTTCCTAAGTGATTACGTTAAAGTTCATGAATTTCACAGTGAATTTGATTACAAATCGGCCTTAAAAGACAAAAGTAAGTTAGAAAAATACACCAAAAGTCTGAGTGAGGTGCAAAAAAACGATTTTGACAACTGGAACGAAAAACAAAAACTTAGCTTTCTAATTAATGCTTACAATGCATTTACAATTAAACTCATCTTAGATAACTATCCTGTTGATTCGATCAAAGACTCAAAAATCTCTTTCTTCTCTCCTTTCAAAAAGTCGTTTTTCAAATTATTTGGAAAAGAAAGAAGTTTGGGGGATGTTGAGCACGAAATGATTCGAGCTTGGTTTAAAGAGGCAAGAATACATTTTGCAATAGTTTGTGCTTCTATCGGTTGTCCAGCCATTCAAAATAAGGCATTTAGTGAAAGTAATCTTGAAAGCATGTTAGAAAAAGGTGCCAATACTTTTATGTCTGACAAGAGTAGAAATCGCTATAGTAAAAAAGACCAAGAATTACAAATCTCTAAAATTTTCGATTGGTTCGAGGACGACTTCAAAAGAGATTTTGGTAGTGTAAAAGCCTTCGCTATCAAATACATGCCTTTAAATGATGAAGAGAAACAAGCCGTTCTTAGTTCTTCCACAGATGTCGAGTATACTGACTACAATTGGAAGTTAAACAAAGTAAAATAGCAACTCATGAGAAATATTTTTCCTGATGTAGAAACATCTGATTCTGATGGTTTTTTATGTTGGAGCCCAGATCTCCATTGGCCAATGCTTGTGGAGGCCTATTCTTTGGGAATTTTTCCTTGGCCACAAAGCGAAAATGAAATCTTGTGGTTTAGTCCATTGACTCGTGGTGTTTTAGAGATAGAGGACTATCATCAATCCAAATCTTATAAAAAGTGGTATCGAAAAAACAAAGAGCAGTTTCTTGTTAAAAAAAACTGTGACTTTTCTTCAATACTTGAAGAATGTGCCAAGCAAATACGTAAAGACCAAGCTGGAACATGGATTACATCTAAAATGAAAAAGGCTTATCTTGATCTGTTTGATCAAGGCAGAGTGATTTGTTTTTCAGTATATGAGGGCAATGATCTACTAGGTGGAATCTATGCTGTGGATTCGATAAACTATTTCAGTGCCGAGAGCATGTTTTTTAAAAGAGATAATTTGAGTAAGCTAGCATTTAGTTGCCTCGTGGAAGAGGCTAAGCTTCGTGGAATGTCATGGATTGATTTGCAAATGATTACTCCGATTAGTGAATCTTTTGGGGGTAGGTATATTTCACGGGATGAATTTGTGACCCGTTTAAACTGGCCCCTTTAATTGCGGATGAAACACTCTAAGTCTTCGAATCGGTAAGGAATTTGCAAAATAAGGGGCGATGAAGCGAACTTGCCCCCAATGCCACTCTAAACCTAATAACCATATCCGAAATGGCTTCTTTGTCCGTACGGGAGTACGGACACCTATTCAAAGGTATCGCTGCAAATTATGTAAAAAAGAGTTCTCTGATGCCACCTTTCAGCTGCGTTACCGGCAGCGAAAAAGAAACATCAATGGCTTGGCTTTAAAACAATTAATTTCTAGTGGGAGTTTACGAAGGGCTGCGAAGGTTTTAAATATAAATCGAAAAACAATGGTTCGAAAGTTTAAATACTTAGCCAATAAATCTCGAATAGAACAAGATCGATACCTTAAAACTCTAAGTAACATCACAGAGATTCAGTTTGATGATATGGAGAGCTTTGAGCATAGCAAATTAAAGCCACTATCAATCACTATTGTTGTGCAAAAAGACACTAGAGTAATCCTAGGAGCTAAAGTATCACAAATGCCTGCAAAAGGTCTAATTGCGAAGAGATCTAGGAAAAAGTATGGAAAGCGAAAAGACCATAGAAAGAAAAATAGAGAAATTTTATTAAATAAAATAAAACCATGTATCAATGATAAATTCGTATTAATCGAAACCGATGAACAACCTCATTACCCGAGTTCAATTAAAAGAATTTTCCCTCAAGCAGAGCATATTAGCTACAAAGGAAGAAGGGCTTGTGTTGTTGGGCAAGGAGAGCTTAAAGCCGGAGGTTTTGATCCCTTGTTTAGTTTAAATCATACTTGTGCGATGTTGAGATATTCCATTTCAAGACTGGTTCGCAGAACTTGGACCACTACAAAACTTGCAGAAAGGCTGCAAGATCACATTGATATTTACATCAATTATCACAATCAAATGCTTTTGAGCTAAATATTAATTTACCGGACATTTGTGGGTTGAAATAAACCTAGTGCTTTCTTATTCATCCGCAATTAAGGGGGCCAGTTTATGATTGTCAAAAGTTTATACAGAAACACCCCCCATTTCCCCTGAGCTTAATAGAATTGATTTGGTTGTTTATAAGAGTGACATTTCCCGTCCTGGGGATAGTAAAGTTTTCGAAGCCATTGTAGCTTTTGGGATAAATATAGGGAATCTTTACTGAATCGGTTATTTTAAAGGGGATTAACTTTTTATTTCTGGAGTTTTTATGATGTATAAAACTTTGAGTCTTAGGAACTCACTTGTTTTAAGCCTTAGTCTTCAATTAAGTTTCATGTCTGTAGGTTTCGCAGAAACTAAAGGAATTTGTAGTTCTTCGGCCAAACCAGAAGCCTCATGGAACTTGAGCAGTAAAAATCTTCAGAAGTTTGCTAACGGAATTTATCGCAGTGAAAACTATCTTTACTATTTGGTGACAACCGTTTTAGCAAAAGGAAATCTTTTTAATGATGGCCCAGGTGGTGGTGGTAAAACATTTGCAACCACTCTATTTTTTCAAGCGGAGATTAATATGCTTTTTACAGAGGCGGCAAAAATGCCTTTGGCGGAGCAAATTAAAAAAGCGAAAGAAATAAATACCTTTCTTTCCGAGCTACAAAGTTTCGTTAAAGAGCAAAGACAAAATAAAACTTGGGATAATCCAGAGTACAAACAAACTATTGATCAAATGGCTCGTTTTTTTGAATTGCAAATGCATGAAAACATGAGTGAAGAACCTATTTTTGGTACATTAAACCCTTTTAAATTAGTTAGTAAAGATTCAGAAATCCATTACGATCTTTCAAAGGCTTTGATCAATGCTAAAAATATTTTTGTAATTTTGGATGAAATTGATAAGGCCTCACCAGCAGTGCAGATGGTCCTTCTTTCGATCTTAAATGAAAGGGAAGCTCTACGTGGAAGTGATGTAATTAAACTAATGGTGGATACTGTGGTTTCTACTTCTAATACTTCTATGGCACAACTGATCGCTCAAGCCAAGCCTTATGAAATAGGTGGACGAATGGCTTTGTTAGACCGCTTCAACACAAAGTTTTTCACTATGAACCGCGGAGTGGATTCAAAAGACATTACTGATTATATTGATGCTCTAGACTTCGCAGATCGAGAATTACAGAATTCTGTGCTAAACATTCGTGGCATTCGTCCTTTGTTAGATAAAGTACGTATCCCTGAGGAGATGATTGCGCCAATGACAGAAATCATTCTTCAAATGGATTCATTAAACACTTCTAAGTTAAATGCTGCCATTGAACGTTTTAATGAAGGTATAACCAATTATACTGCTTTTCACCCAGCGAATACTGGCTCCAATCGTGTTAATGTAAATGCTTGGAACTACTTTCGAGCCGCGTTTATTAGTCGACAAATTCTGAGTGGGATTTCTTTTGATGCCATACGTTTTGATATGAAACCACATGATTTAGTGGATTTGGTACCTTTTTTACTTCATGGATCACAAGCGAAAATTATAGAAAAAATAAACACATCCTACAAAGAAGTAGACGTAAGTATTATTGATTTAATTGAGACAAAGACAGTGGATAATGACTTTATAGAAAGAGAGCAAAGACGACTTACAGAAAAAGGGGAAGAATTTGATCCGGAAGCCTATCAATTGGGCGACTTGGCAATTTATAAAGCTTACTACAATCCAATGACCAACACTTTGTTTTTCAGATCACCAGTAAACGAAAATGAAATCATCACTTTTGTTTATGATCGTGCTAATAAAGAGCTCTTCACAGGAAAAGACAAGGCTTTGGATTTTACTATTGTCAATATGCGGAGTAAGCAAGAAAAACTCGAAATTAGAGGAATTGATGAAAGCTCCGTGAGTGATCCATTCACTAAGGTTAAATTAGAAAATCGTAATACGGTATTATCTAGTCTAATTAGTTTTTTCACCAGCCTTCGAGAAGAGTATTCATCCAATAAAGAATTAAAGGGAGAAACGGAGCAAGATCGAAAAAATCGAGAAATGTTTCCCAAAGACATAGAAGAGCAAATTGAGAGAATAGAAGCAGATTATAAAGACGAAGTTTTTGAACTTGAGTATACGGTAGAGCCTTATCTCAAACAAATGACCGATATGCTTGTTCAGACTCCTGCTTCTGAGATGCAGTTGAAAGAAATTTCTGAAGCACACGAAAGATTTATTGAAAAGTTGAATCAAAGCATTAAAGACTTAAGAGGTAAAACTCTTAATTACGAAGTGAAATCTCCATACCTTGAAAAAGAAGAGTATTTTAAAGAGCAGGCTAAACAGCTATCAAATGAGCTGGAGGAAGCATATAGGTCTGGAAGTAAGGAGCAAAAAGAAGCGGCTGCAATACGATCTGTACGAGCTTATTTTGAAGAAATGAGTTTTAAGTACATTGGTGCTGATAGCAACATTGAATCGCTGATGAAGGGCTTCCTATCGGGCTTAAATGTTTTGATGTATGGTCCTCCGGGATCGGCGAAAACAAAAATGGCTCGCACAATGATCGATAGCCTTTTAGAAGTTATGAATGAAGAGCAGATGCTAGACTTGGTAATGGAGTTGGGCGAGCTTTATCATAATTTAAGAAAGCAGGGTGTAGATTTAGCGGCCTTTGAAAAGCAGTTTCATCCAATGTCGACGGAAATGGACATTTTTGGAATTAGTGATATTGGAGCTTTACAGAGAAATGAAGTAAAAATGATTCGTGATAAATCCATTGTTGCAAAAAGATTTTTATTTGCACTTTTGGATGAATTTGAAAAGGCACCCGTGTCATTGAGAACTGCAATGTTATCTGTTTTAAATGAACGAATTGCTAAAGACACAGGTCAACCAGAGAAAGTGAATATTTATACAATCATTTTGATCACCAATAGTACTCCTGGTGAGTTTATTCAGGCTTTTGATAAGAGCGAGTTTGAAAAAGCTTATCCGGTATTATCTAGAATTCACCAGTCCACATACGTATTTAATAAGCTTTCTAATGAAAACACGCAGGAGTTAATCAGAAGGATGGTTTATGGCTTTGATATGAAAATACATAACAAACTACCATTGTACCAGATTAAGTCCTTAATTGAAAAATATGACTACAAAGAACTAATCGGTATTGAGCCTGTTTTGGTTACCGTGGAAAACAGTTTCATGAAAGAAATGTTTAACGGAGAAGGAAGGTTTAAAGCGCAATTGACTGATTTTTTAAATGGCGGAAGAAAGTCATTTTATTATCCTACCGCAGGTTATGACTTGAGAAGAATTGCAAGTGTGTTTAGAAAAGAATTAGTACCGGCTATTTTGATGCGAAGAATTCTTCGTGGTGAATCACCCGAGAGTTTAGCCGACAAAGAATTGATAGAATTTCATTTTGAAGACTTGATCGCATTTATGGAAATTTATACGACGTCTAATCCAATTTTTAAATTTGAAGCTAAATACGATAACGATGGAATTATTAAGTATGAAGTACAAGATTTAACGCAAGCCTATGGAACTTCTTTTATGGAGCGTTTAAATAGTCGTGAGGCAGAAGCCTTATATAATATTAAGTATGAAATGGACTTTATGGCGAAACAAATGAGTAATCATGTCAGGGAGTATCTAAAAAACAAGATTAGCCTGATTCATGAATATCCTGATTTCTTTCCCGACTTGTTTGCTAGTTTGAAAGATAGAATTGCATTTCTGAAAAAATTTGGCCTGACGATGGAACAAATTTTGGACACCTATGGGACAGAAGGTGGAGATTTGTATTTAGAACTTCAGAAAGAATCCGAGGGCAATTAATTTGGCTAAGCTTTTGTTGAGTGTTTTTTTAATGTTTTTTTCTTCGGCTTTACAGGCCGCTGATCCAGTCTCTTGTGTGCATTCACTGAGACAAATTAAGTTGCCTGAAATTGATCTACGCATGGAACAAGAGCGCATAAGCAATGCCATTAATATTCTTACGAAAGCCCCACAGTATCGAGGTGTAGTGAGGCAATATGGAGAAATGACCAACAACAAAAACAGCATGGGTGTTGGTGAAATTTATATTAGTCAATCCTATCCTTTTTATTCTGAGGTGATGGAAGTAAAGCGTATGCTTGAAACTAGCTCGGAAGATATTTCTTTAAAATACTATTTTGATTTTCGCACAAAGCTTTTTGACTCTATTTTAGATGAAAAATCACTATTGAACCTCAAGGCTCCCATGAAGTTGATTGGTATGTATCGAGGGCTTTGGTATCTGAGTGTTTTAGAAGCACGAATTGATCCAAAGGAGAGAGAAGATCACCAAAAAGCCATTGAGGAGAAGCTAGAAGAAGAAAAAACAGCAGATGAGCAAGAGCAAGAAGGTCAGGGGGCGGAAAAGGCTAAACAAGAGCAAGATGATT
Source organism: Bdellovibrionaceae bacterium UBA6502 (assembly GCA_002436415.1). Classification (GTDB taxonomy): domain Bacteria; phylum Bdellovibrionota; class Bdellovibrionia; order Bdellovibrionales; family UBA840; genus UBA6502. Next base: position 18,160 of record DJMA01000033.1, read on the forward strand.
CAGAAAATAGTGAATCAATGCCATCTAGTAAAGATTCAAGTGAGAAACAGGAATCTTCAGAATCTGGCAAGACTAAAGAGCAAAAACAACAAAAAGGAATGGACGAACGACCAAGCGACGAATATGAAGACCATGTTAAAGATCCTGGACTTCAAGAAGGTAGTTCAGAAAATACTTATGTGATTTTTATTGATTATAAAGATCTCCAAGATTTAGATAGAACACCATATTTAGCTTCAAATGTTTTTGAAGCCATTCATTCCCAAAAATTTCAAAAATCATTTAGCCTTCGTGCTAATAACAGAGAATATCCATTGGGCTATTTTCAGGAAATTGGTAGTGCGATTTTTTTACCTAAAAAAGGCATTACAGAAATTTCTCTACCTATGCACAAGGATTTAGAAATTCTGACGGGGGATTATGGTGATTTTAGAGTAAAGAAGCTGGCGGAAAGAGAGTTTGTAGCTATTGCTAACGGAACTAGTACATTACCAAGTAAGCTAGAGGTTAAACTCACAACTCCACCACAAAACCTCTTAGATGCTTCTCAACTTGCTCTATTAACACAAAAATCAGGCATTCAAGCCAAAGAATGGCCGGAATATTTACGATCCGTGGTAGAGCTTTATGCTAGAAATTCAAACTTAGACTCATTTCAAAAAGTAGATGAGCTAGCAAAGTATTTTGTAAATTCGAAGGACTTTACATATAGTTCGGTTTCTGAGTTAGGCAAAGCAGAGTTTGAAGCTTTTGAAAGACAAATCAATCAGGAATTAAGACAAAGTGGCAATAAGCGGGCCTTAGTATATGCGAATCAAGCGAAGTTTAACTGTGATGGAGCCTCAAGATTATTTGCTACCTTGGTTAGAGACTTCTTTAATCTCCCGACAAGAATTGTAGCGGGTAGAAGTTTAAGGGGGCAGATAGATATCGATGGAGTTGAGTATTTAGTTTCTGCTGAGAACGATCCGTTTCATGCTTGGGTGGAAGTTTATATAAATGGAAAGTGGCAAAGCTTCGAAGTGACTCCAAAAGATAGAGCTGAGAATGAGAACAAATCGGATTCAAATTCCAATTCCGACGGTTTAAAGAGCTTTCAAGAAGACCAAAAAAAGGATGATCAGAGTACATCAAAGGATGGTCAAAAAGACCAAGACAGTCAAGCTCAGGAAGAATCAAAGAGCAATAAGGAAAATAATCAAAACAATAACATAAAAGAGAATCCTTCGTCCAAAAGCAATGAAGAGGGGCAAGATTCAAAGCCTGAAAACAACAACGAGGCTATGGATTCAGAAGACGCCAATAGCCAAGAAAAATCTAAGAGTTCTAATAACAATAATGGTGCTCAAAATGCTGGAAGAGCTAATGAGCAGGAAAGTTTTAAAGATGAAGCTAAAGAAGGTAGGCAAGAAGATTCCTCTGAAAATAACAGCAAAGAGAAATCTAAAGCATCCTCTAAGGATGAAAAGTCCGATTTCTTAGAGCAGGAAAAAACTGGTTCGACAGTAAAAGATGCACAAAAAACTACAGCGGAAGAATTAGCTAAGGAGTTGCAAGAGCGTAAGCAAGAGCAGGATGCTAGACTTGAGCAATTAAAAAAAGAACAACAGGAACAAATTGAAGAAGCAAATAAGGTTTTAGAAGAAAAGAAAAAGGAAATAGAAGCGGCTAAAAAGCAATCTTCTGAAGATAAAGACAAAGCTTTTGATGAGAAAAATAAATCAGAAAAAGATAAATCAGTAGATTTCAAATCGGATGTGAATGAAAAAAAGCTGGAAAAATTTCCTGACACCACTGAAGGGATATTTTTGGCAGCTGGTGTTGCTGAGAAACTTCGATCTTATTTTCATAAAGGTAGTCGAAAACAGCTCAATGATCAGCTCAGTGATTTATTCATGTACTCGCCAGAGAAATATAAGTCAGCATATATGAAAGTGAAAGCTCAAGTAAGAACATTGACAGAAAACATGTGGAGCTACTCCGATAAAAGCTTTTATGATCTTTACACAGATATGAGAAGAGAACCTCAAAGACATATGCAAGACATGATTTATTTGTTGCGACATATGTCAGATTTTTTGAAATTGATTCGTGAGTTAAGTCCGCTATCTGAAGCAGAACAAAAAATGTATGAAGAAATTCAAAAAATACAGGAAAGAGCGACAGAGTATTCTGATCCCAATGCACAAAAGTTAGAGGCGACAGAAAGATTTGTGGGTGAAATGAATGGTCCTCTTACGAAGGCATTAGTGGAGAATATGCTTGGTGGAGCAAAAGACTATTTGAAATCAGGAAGTGTTTCCAATGAGATGCTTTTTGATTGGTTAAAGTCTGGAAAACTCTCTGCCATTGATCAAGCAAATTTAATTGCCAAATATTATCCCTTTGTGACTGACGGTGAGATGGTTTATACGCAATCAAAAATGCTAAATTTACTGAAAGCTCCACAGAGAGACGAGAAGAATGATGGCATCGTAAACGCCACTATAAGCGGGTTTGCAAGATGGTTGCTGGACCCAGAGCCTAGTCTTGATCCTAATGTTGCTCTTTTTTCAAAATTTGCTCGAGGAGAACAAAAACAAAGAGGTTATTTGAAACACGATATGGTAACCGGGAGAGACAAGCAAAACGAAAAGAAAGTTTCTATTTTGTATTTTGATATCAGTGGTTCAATGGGAACGAAAAATATCCCAAGAATTCTAGCCAGCACATTACTTGCTTTCGTTGACAAAGCATTGTCGGAAAGAGATGAGCATGGCAGAAGTTTGCATCATGTTTATATTTTTCCATTTGGTAATAGAGTTCATGTTGAAAAGGGAATCTATATAGAGAATGTTCAAGACGCAGCCTTGTTGCTGAGGCATTTTGTTGAAAACGCAACCCAAGCTTCTGAAGGTACAGAAATTCAAGCTTGTTATGATCATTTTTTAGATACAGTACTGGCAAAATTTAAGCTATCTCGTAAAACAGGAAATACTTCAGAATTGAGATTCACTAAGGCAAATATGTTTTTACTGTCAGATGGTGATGATTCTAAAATCGATTTTGATGCAATTAAAAATTCTGTGCAAAACCTACCTAAGGATGTCCAGGTTCTTTTTAATTTAGTATCTTTCGGCAAAGAAAACGATAGTCTAAAGCGTTTGGCGGAGGCTACAAATGGGGATCGACCAACTATGCATAACTTTTTTGATTCGGAATCTATGGAAAAACTTATTAGTGAAACACAAGTCTACAATATTGACGAACGGGCATTTCGACCGATGGATTTTGATAATTTTAGTTGGTTTGAAGCGCACGATTTTGAAATAGCTCTGAATGAAATGAAGAATAGAACGAGTAAGTATCAAGACTATAAGAATCAAATTAAACAGACTAATGCTCGAAACTTAGATCAGCAAAACATACCTCCTGATACTTTGTTTTTCTTTAAGGAACTGAAAGAGCGCTATCCGGCAAATCAACTGGATTATATGACTAGAGAGATCATGGCTGAGGCTGTGTTAAAAAACTATCGTAGGGTAAATGGCCGAGAGCTGGATCGCGTTTATGAAGTGGAATTAAATGCCTTAAAGTTTTTTGACCGTTGGGTTCAGGGAGAGAAATAAGGCAAAAAAAGAGCAGAGATTTACTCTGCTCTTTTTTATTAGATTAATAATTTATTGATCTGTTGGCTAAATTTTACTGGATCGGGAAGTTGTGATCCTTCGTTTAAAAGGGCCTGGCCATAAAACAGTTCTGCCCACTCTTTTTGATCATCACTGGAAGCTTCTTTCATTTTAGCAAAAACAGCATGTTTTGGATTGATCTCAAGAATTCGAGGGTCATCAAATTTTTCGCCGCGGTGCTGGGCGAGAATTCTTTTCATATTGGCTGACATATCGTTTTCTTCGTCTACTAAAACAACAGGGGAGTCAGTAAGTCGACTAGATACTCGAACTTCTTTAACTTTTTCTCCTAAACCATTTTTAAAACTATCAATAATATCACTGTATTCTTCAGCTAGTTTTTTACTCTCTTCTTCTTTTGCCTTTTTCTCTTCCTCAGTGTCTAGATCTAAATTTGATTTAGTCGCAGATTTTAGAGCCACATCTTTGAAGCTATGAAGGTGAGATACTACCCATTCATCAATATCATCATCTAAGAGTAAAGCCTCGAAAGATTTTTCTTTCAGAGCTTCAAGGTGCGGGCTGTTCTTAAGGTGTTCAGCGTTTTCTCCTGTAAGGAAGTAAATCTCTTTTTGATGCTCAGGTTTTTTCTCTAGGTATTCAGCCAAAGTAATTCTTTGCTCGCTACCGGTCCATTTAAAAAGTAGTGTCTCAGCGATTTTTTCTCTGTTTTTAGAGTCGCTTGCGATACCTTCTTTAATCACAGGGCCGAATTCAGTAAAAAATTTGTCGTAGTTTTCTCGGTCATTTTTTAATGAATCTTTTAACTCATTTAGAATCTTACCAACAATGGCTTTTCTGATTTGTGTAAGCTGACGATCTTGTTGAAGCATTTCTCGAGATATGTTCAAGCTTAAATCACTAGAGTCAACCACACCGCGAACAAAACGTAGGTAAGCAGGAAGAAGTTCTTCACATTGGCTCATGATGAAAACTTTTTTTACATATAGATCTAAACCAAATTTTTGATCCACTGTATTGAAGTTAAAAGGTTTCTTTGCTGGAATGTACATTAAAGAAGAAAATTCCATCATTCCTTCTGCTTTGTAATGAATGTGTTTGTATGGATCAGTCCAGTCAAAGGTCATTTGCTTGTAGAAGTCCTTGTACTCTTCTTCAGTTACTTCCGAAGGAGTTTTGGTCCAAAGAGCTTTCATTGAATTTAAAACTTCTTTTTTCACTACTTTTTTACGAGTAGATTCGATTTCTTTTCCCTCTTCGTCGCGATCGACTTCTTCTCTTTCAACTTCCATTTCAATTGGGTAAGGAATAAAATCAGAATATCTTTTTACTAGGTCTCTAAGAACCCATTCTTCAGTGTAGTCTTTGTCTTCGTTTTCCTCTTTGGATTTAAAATAAAGAGTGATGGTAGTACCTGCTGAATCTTTATCTAGTGGCATAATACTATAAGTTCCATCGCCTTTTGAATCCCAGAACCATCCTTCTGTTTGATCAGCACGTCTCGTGTGAAGAGTAACTCTTTCAGCAACCATGAAGCTAGAATAGAAGCCTACACCAAATTGACCAATCAATTCAGGATTGTCTTTCATTTCTTTTGCAAGCTGGCTGAACTGCTTTGTACCAGACTTTGCAATGGTTCCGATATTTTCAACCAACTCTTCGCGGCTCATACCGATTCCTGAGTCGATGATTTGCATACTATGGTTTTCAGGATTTACTTTTAATTCAATATGGGCGTAGCCATTTTCTTGTTTAAATTCTGGTTTTGTCAATGCTTCGAACTTTCGTTTGTCGATGGCATCTGTCGCGTTACTAATAAGCTCTCTTAAGAAGATCTCTTTGTTAGAGTAGATCGAGTGAACCATTAGGTTTAATAGTTCTTTTACCTCGGCCTGAAATTCTTGGGTTTGTTGCATTTTTATCCTCCTAAATTCTATGGAAAAAGCCCTAGTCATAAAGTGAATTTCTAGAGCTTCCTGAATATTTTTACCCATCAAATCTGGGGATATTTAGGAGTTTGGCAAGGGCCTTCCTTGAAAAAAGCCCTCAGATCGAATTCTTAGGGGTTTTGCACTAAGTTTTCATAAGATTTACGTTGAAAACTTGGTAGGGCAAAAGCCGCAGAGTGTAAATGTTGGTTGTAGTATTGAAACTCTAAACCTGAATCAAGCACTCGTTGAGCATCGAAATCTTCGATGGGATTAGGGCCTTTGCTTGCCATGCTAAAAGACCAAAAACCACCAGGGTAGGTCAAATTGGCATAGTTATAAATAAATACTTTTGGAAATACTTCGTTCTTGATGCTTAAAAGCTTTTTCTGCATTTCTAGCTCGAAATATGGGTTCTCACATTGGCTTACAACGATTCCATCATCATTCAAAATTCGATGTAAGTCTTTGTAGAAATCCACATTAAACAGAGGTGTCGCTGGGCCGATTGGGTCTGTGGAGTCTACCAAGATAAGGTCAAATTTTTCTGAAGTTTCTTTTGCGTATTTAATGCCATCATCAATGATTAGCTCAGCTCTTTGGTCGTCTAAAGCAATGGCTGTTTGTGGAATGTGTTCACGACAGGCATCCACAACCATTTTGTCAATTTCAACCATTACGCATTTCTCAACGCTTTTATGGCGTAAGACTTCACGAAGACTTCCGCCATCGCCACCACCAATTACCAATACTTTTTTGGGATTAGGGTGAGTGAATAGGGGAACGTGTGCAATCATATCATGATACACAAACTCATCTTTTTCGGAAACCATTGCAAGGTTGTCATTGAATAGCATTTTGCCTAGTCCGGCAGTCTCAACTACATCCACTTTTTGGAAGTCAGACTGGCCGCTGAACAAACTTTTGTTTACTCTGTATCCATATCTAAAGTCTTTGCTTTCTTCAGTAATCCATAAATTTTTCATTTTTACCTCAATCAATCTCTAGGATTTCAGCTGGTTTCACAATGTCGCTAACTTTGTAGTAGTGGTCAAAGTCTACTCGATAGCCAGCGATTTCAGCTCCATAGCTTCTTTTTTTCTGAAAGGCACATGGGATTTTGTTATTTAAGCCTTGTTTTTCAAAGTACAAAATATCACATGAGCTCGGTTTAAACACTTCCAATACTCTTTCAACCAAAGACTTGAGTTCCGCTTGGTCTGAGTGATTGGTTTCAAAACTAACGTAGGACCCAAAGCTTTGTGGGGTTACGTGAATCGTGTAGTATTGATCCTCTTTGATGGCGTTTAAAGAGTATCCTTGTGGTTCAAAAATGAAATCATCCACTTGGTAATCTTTTAGTAGCTCTCTTACTCCTGACTTTAAAACGCTTTGTTCATTGTGGGCATTACCACTCTCAAAGACTTGAGCGGCGGAGCGGTCTAAGCCGTGCATTAAAATTTCAAGCGTACGATCTTTTTCACTCGCTTGAAAATTGTTATCCATTTGGAATAGATAAATGTGGTGGTCGTCTTCATCTCCAAAACGATAAGCCGTTCCGTCTACGTGTTCGCGTAGTAATTTTACATCTTGGTAAAAGTTAGAACGTTGATATTCAGGAAATATCTCTCTTTTTCTTTCATAAATCAAAAGTTCAACGTCTTCTTTGGGAATAAACTTAAGCATTGCGATGACGGCATGAACCAGAGTGGTGGTTCCACAGGTAATCATCAAAGCTCGGCGGTCGCTTACAAAAAGAGAGCTTTCGGATAAAAGGTAAGCATCCATTTGATCATTACTAATGTCGCTTAAAATACTTGCGCGAGATTTTGCCACCACTTCTTCCCAGGCTTTACGTCCGTAGCTTCTAAGAGCTTTTGCTGATGACTTAACAACGAGTTCAATTTTTTTCTCAGAACCTTCAAAAAACAAAGTCCTTCTCCTTCTAAATTAGTGTAGTACTGACTTGTCAGTAATTTTTTTTGCTTTTGAAATTTCCTCGGCGCTAGCGATTTGAACGTCCAAGATGATAATATCAAAAATTAGGTCCTGTCCTGCAAGAGGGTGGTTTCCATCAAGAGTTACTTCACTGTCACTGATGTCTATAACCTCGACGACCATATCATTTCCATCAGGACCTTTTGTCGCAAATCGCATTCCGACCATAATACTAAACTCATTGGCAAAGTGGCTTTTGTCTACCTTTGTAACTAAGTCGTCTCGATAGTCACCGTAGGCATCTTCCTTAGCTAGAACCACTTGCATTTCATCCTCAGCCTCTAGGCCTTGAATGGCTTCTTCGATTTTTGGTAAAACAAAACCATAGCCAAATACGAACTTTAGAGGTTCTTCTTTTGGGTGTTCATCAATTACCGCACCGTCTTTGTCTTTAATTTGATAAGCAATGCTGACCAAACAGTTTTCGTCTATTTTCATAGGGAATGTATACCTAACTCTAAGATTTTCCGCAATGTAAGTTTGAGTCTATTCCTATAAATAATTGATAAAATCTCATTTTATTTATTTGGGTAATACAGCATGGCTTTGACGGACTAAGACTGCATGTAAGAATGCAAGCTTAAGATCTATTAAGGCTGCTTAGTCTGGAATTTTTTAAATTATTTTGGTTACAAGGAATTGGCTTTTTGCGGAGCTTTATGAGGTTCTAAAAAAACTAAAACAGGGGGAGAATGGAATTTGTTTCGGGGGCTTCTGGCTTGGTGATCTTGTCTCGTAATGTTTATGTTAGACCGCCTAAGTATAAAGTACTCTAATTGTTTGTACTGCTTTTTACGTTGCAATATGAGAATTTCACCTTCAATTTGGATCTTTTCTTCAACCTTTTGGCTAGTTTCACCGATAATTACATAAGAGATGCTAATAGCAACTTTGGCGGAGGCGAGATTTGGAGTTTCTCTTTGAGAGTAAAAGGATATTTTTAGGCTACAAGATTCAGATGTCGATTCTTGGTTTGCTAATTCCTTTAATTTTAGTTTCTATTGTTTATCAAATTCGCTTCACCTTGAAAGATTTCACCTACAAGATGGCAATGATTCTGGCTTTTGGCTCCATAGCCGTGATTCCAATAATTATAGTCTATTTGCAGTTTACGCCGGCATTAGAGATCAACTCCTGTGTGAAGCATGCAAACCGTTTTATCACTATCAAAACCAAAGATGGGCAAAGCATTTCCACCACCTTGGTTTATAAGATTAGCTCTCTCGCTGAAGGGCGTTATGAGATGAAGGGCAATGATGGAGCGCTACTTAAAGTGGCTTATAATAGGGTGGATCTTGATCGACGCTATAAAATCACCAAAAACTGTGGTGGCATTCAGTAAGATTTGCTTTTTTGAAACGCAGGAACTTTAAAAAATAAAAGACAAGGTGCATTCCAGTTGCATTCTCGCCAAAATTTATTTTTAATAGCGGCAATGTCATTTCAAAACTTAATTCACTTAAAAGATTTCGAACGAGGCCAGGTCGATGACCTGATGGAAACGGCATTTGCTATGAAGAGAGGAAGCGTTGAACTTCCTCTTTTTTTTGGCAAAAAACCGATTCTAGCCACCTTTTTTTTAGAAAATTCAACGCGAACTAAACTTTCCTTCGCTGTGGCTGCAAAGCGACTAGGGGCTGAAGTTTTAGATTTTCCAGTTAGTAGTTCTAGCCTAAGTAAAGGGGAGAGTTTGGAGGCAAGCTTTCAATGTCTTGAGGCCTTTGGAGTTAATGGAATTGTTTTTCGTGGAAGTGAATCGGTGCTAACAGATATCAGCACGAAAATTAAAACTCCCATTGTTAGTGGTGGAGAAGGGAATTCTGGGCATCCAACCCAAGCGCTTCTAGATTATATGAGTTTTCTCGAAGACTTCCAGTCATTAGAGGGGAAAAGACTATTGATAGCAGGTGATCTAAAACACTCTAGAGTATTTGCAAGTCATCGTGAACTAGCCAAGCTGATGAATCTTGAATTGGTGTATTCTGGGCCAGATCACTTCTTACCGAAAGATGGATATGGCGTGAAAATGGACTTTGATGAGGCCATCGAAAGTTCTGACATGATTATGTTGTTAAGAGTGCAAAAGGAGAGGCACCAAGCTGAGGCCAATGACGGAGACTACAATCAAAACTTTGGCCTTAACCAAAAAAATCTGGAAAAAATTAAGCCAAGCGCCAAGATCTACCATCCAGGTCCGTATAATCTTGGAGTGGAAATTACGGAAGATGTATTGAAAGATGCAAGGTGTAGAATTTGGGACCAGGTTGAAAACGGTGTTTATCTGCGTATGGCAGTTTTAAAGAATATTTTAGGAGATCAAAAACAATGAAAGTAGAACTGCATTTAGAGGATGGAAGTGTTTTTACTGGAAAGGCCTTTGGCGCAAGCAAAAATCACCAACTAGGGGAGCTGGTGTTTTTCACAGGTATGACAGGCTATCAAGAGGTTCTGACTGACCCTTCTTACTGTGATCAAATGGTATGTATGACCTATCCTTTGATTGGAAACTATGGTTTAAATCGTGATGACTATGAGGCACTAATGCCGCATCTCTCTGCTTTAATCATTCATGAATATTGTGATCGCCCAAGTAACTGGCGTTCGCAATTTAGCTTGGATCAAGTTTTAAAAGAGCACAATATTCCTGGTATCACTCGTATTGATACACGAGCTTTGACAAAGAAAATTCGTGAATTTGGTAGTATGAAAGCTTGCCTTGTTTATGAGGGGCAAGATGTTGAGAAAGCTAAGACTTTACTGAAAAACAAACTGCCAACGGATCAAGTAAAAAGGGTTTCGACGACACAAGTGATCCATTCTCCTGGCGCCGGAAAAAGAGTCGTTGTCTACGATTTTGGTTGTAAAAAAGGAATTCTAAGAGAGCTTGCTAAGCGCGGTTGTGATGTAATTGTTGTTCCTTACAATACTCCTGCAGAAGACTTGCAAAAATGGCGACCAGATGGAGTGCTATTGTCCAATGGACCTGGCGATCCTCGAGATCTTCCTGAAGTTATTGAAGAAGTAAAAAAGTTGAGAGCTAGCTATCCTGTTTTTGGAATTTGTTTAGGGCATCAGTTGTTAGCTTTAAGCTATGACTGCGAAGTGGAAAAATTAAAATTTGGTCATCATGGTGGAAACCATCCTGTCTATGATTTTAGAAAAGATAAAGCGATCATTACTTCTCAAAATCACAACTATGCTGTAACCGAAGAGTCCATCAAAAAACTGGGCCTAGAGTTAACTCATATCAATTTAAATGATAAATCTGTGGAAGGCTTTGCAGATCCTAAGTCTAAAGCCTTTAGTGTTCAATACCATCCAGAAGCAAGTCCAGGGCCAGAGGACTCTAGCTATTTATTTGATGATTTCTTAGGAAATTTAGAAGACGAAAGAAGAGGTAGCATTTATGGCTAAGCGCGAAGATATCGAAAAAGTATTAGTGATTGGCTCAGGACCAATTATTATTGGCCAGGCTGCCGAGTTTGATTACGCTGGTACCCAAGCTTGTCAGGCTTTGAGGGAAGAAGGTTATGAAGTGGTTTTGGTAAATTCAAATCCTGCCACGATTATGACCGATGTAGATACTGCAGATAAAGTTTATATGGAGCCTTTGACGGAAGAGTTTTTAACAAGAATCCTTCGTAAGGAGAGACCGGATGCTTTGCTAGCTGGTTTAGGCGGACAAACAGGCTTAAACTTGGCTCTTGCTTTGGCGAAAAAAGGCATTTTATCAGAACTAAATATCGAACTCATCGGAACTGGCTTAAACTCAATTGAGCAAGCGGAGGACCGCGATAAATTTAGAAGTCTAATGCGCGACCTAGGGCAACCAACGCCGCCATCTGCCATCATTCATAATATTGAAGAGGCCATGGAATTTACCAAAAAAATTGCTTTTCCAATTATCATTCGTCCCGCCTTTACCATGGGAGGTTCTGGTGGTGGAATCGCTAGTAACGAAGAAGAATACCGTAACATCGTTGCTAGTGGGTTAAATGCATCTCCGATCACTCAGTGTATTGTGGAAAAGTCTATTGCCGGCTTTAAAGAAGTTGAATACGAAGTAATGAGAGACGCCAAAGACAATTGCATTTGTGTTTGTAATATGGAGAACTTTGATCCTGTTGGAGTTCATACGGGTGACTCCATCGTTTTTGCACCTTCTCAAACATTGTCAGATAAAGAATATCAACTCCTTCGTACGGCTGCGATCAATATTATCAAAGCCTTAAAAATCGAAGGTGGTTGTAATGTTCAGTTTGCTCTTGATCCATTTTCTTTTGATTACTATGTGATTGAAGTAAATCCTCGCGTGAGTCGATCGTCAGCTTTGGCTTCCAAAGCCACTGGCTATCCTATAGCGAAGATGGCTGCCAAGATTGCGGCTGGCTATTCTTTGGATGAAATCATTAACCCGGTAACCGGGACTACCTATGCTGCCTTTGAGCCGAGTTTAGATTACGTAGTTACTAAAATACCACGTTGGCCTTTCGATAAATTTGCTAATGCCGATCGTAAACTGGGAACGCAGATGAAAGCCACTGGCGAAATCATGTCGATCGGCCGAAACATCGAAGAGAGTTTATTGAAGGGAGTACGTTCCTTAGAAATCGGTGTAAATCATATTGAAATTGAAGAGTTTGCGAGTTTAAAGGACGAAGAACTAAAAAGTAAAATTCTAGTTTGTGATGATGAAAGGATGTTTGCTTTGACAGAGGCCTTACGTAGGGGCTGGTCCGAGGCGGAGCTTTGTACAATTACAAAGATTGATCCTTTCTTTATACATAAACTACAAAAAATCATAAACATCGAAAAAGAGCTTAAAGAAAATCCAAGTGATTTGGAGCTTTTGCGCTATGCTAAAGAATATGGTTTTAGTGACGAGAAAATAGCAAAGTTAGTTTCTAAGTCCGAAAATGAAATTCGCGAAACTCGAAAGAAAGAGGGAATTCTGCCAGTTTATAAAATGGTAGATACCTGTGCTGCGGAGTTTGCTTCTGTCAGTCCCTATTTTTACTCAACCTATGACTTTGAAGATGAAGCGACGCCTACAGCCAAAGAAAAAGTATTGGTACTAGGTTCAGGGCCAATTCGTATTGGTCAAGGTGTGGAATTTGATTACGCCACTGTTCATGCGGTAAAAGCGATTCAAGAAGCAGGTTATGAGGCAATTATTATCAACAACAATCCAGAAACGGTTTCTACGGATTTTAGTATTTCTGACCGTTTGTACTTCGAGCCTCTTCATATTGAAGATGTTATGAATGTTGTAGATAAAGAGCAGCCAAAGGGCGTGGTAGTGCAGTTTGGCGGTCAGACAGCCATTAATCTTGCGCCTAAGTTGCAAGCGGCTGGCGTTAAAATTTTAGGAACTAGTTTAGAAAGTATTGATCGAGCTGAGGATAGAGAAAAGTTTGAAGCAATGTTGAAAAAACTTAGTATTGCTCAACCGATCGGTAAAACTGTTAAGTCAAAAGAAGAAGCGCTAGTGGCGGCTACCGAGTTGGGATTTCCAGTTTTAGTTCGTCCATCTTATGTTTTAGGTGGTCGTGCTATGGAGATTGTTCATTCCACAGAAGAGTTAGAGAGCTACATTCAAACTGCTGTAAAGCTAAATCCTGAGCATCCAGTGTTAATCGATAGATATATGATTGGACGTGAGGTTGAGTTGGATGTGATTTCGGATGGGGAAAATGTTTGTATTCCAGGAATCATGGAGCATATTGAGAGAGCTGGTGTGCACTCAGGAGACAGTATCGCTGTTTATCCACCACCAACCATTTACGAAAATTTGAAAAAGCAATTGGTTGAGATTTCCACAAAAATTTGTAGAGAGTTAAAAGTAAAAGGTCTCTTGAATATCCAAGCCGTGATAAAGAAAGACCAAATTTATGTAATTGAGGTCAATCCTCGTAGTTCGAGAACGGTACCTTTTTTAAGTAAGGTGACTGACATTCCTATGGCTAAAATAGCTACAAAGGCAGCGCTTGGGATTAGTCTTACTGAGCAACAAGCTCCTATTGGCTACCAAGAAGAGAGCTCTAGGTATAGCGTCAAGGCACCAGTATTCAGCTTTGCAAAACTTCATAAAGTTGACACTGGTCTTGGACCAGAAATGAAATCAACCGGTGAGGTGATCGGTAGAGATCAAAGTTTAAGTAAAGCTTTATACAAAGCCCTAATAGCTTCTGGAATGAAATTGCCAAACCACGGAAATATCATTGTAACGGTAGCTCATAAAGACAAAGAGGAAGTACTTCCAATAGTTAAAGGCTTCGCCGCCCTTGGTTTTAATATTTTGGCTACTAGCGGTACTTGTCAGTTTTTACGAGATAATTCTTTACGAGTGGAGTCTCTTAAGAAAATTGAAGAGGGGAGTCCTAATATTTTAGATTGCATTCAAAATGGTGAAGCGCAATACGTAATTAACACAATGACGAAAGGCAAAGCGCCGACTCGCGACGGTTTTCAAATTCGTCGAGCCGCTGTTGAAAGAGACATGGTTTGTGTTACTAGCATCGACACAGCCAAGGCCTTGTTGCAGGTTTTAGAAACTATGAGCTTTAGTATGGAAGCTTGGCAACCAGGGCAAGATAATGCTTATTTGGGTGGTATGGAAAACAACACTCAACAGAGTTTTTTACTCTAAGGAGAAATATGAAGGAAGTCATTGTAGCTCTTGATTATCCAGAGGCTAATCCCGCGCTTAAGCTCATCGATCAAATTGGTGAGGATTTGACTTGGGTAAAGGTCGGCATGCAGCTTTATTACAAAGAAGGGCCGAAGTTTATTGATCAATTAAAATCAAAAAAATTAAAAATTTTTTTAGATTTAAAATTACATGACATTCCTCATACAGTAGCCCGAGCTTGTGAATCTTTGTTAAATCTAGGAGTGGATATGACTAATGTTCACTGCCTCGGAGGTAAAGAGATGATGGCGGCGGCTGCCGAAGTTTGTTCTGATCAATTGCAATTGATTGGGGTAACGCAACTTACCTCTACATCACAGAGGCAAATGAACCAAGAGATGAGTATCCCAGGTGAACTAGAGCAAAGTGTATTGTCTTTAGCGAGTTTGGCTAAAGAATCTGCTTTGTCGGGAGTGGTTTGCTCTAGCTTTGAAGCAGCCTTGATTAAAAAGCATTGTGGCTCCGAGTTTTTAAGTGTTTGTCCTGGCATTCGATTTGAAGAGGATGCGAAAGATGATCAAGTTCGTGTGGCAAGTCCCAAATTTGCGGGTGAAAACTCTGTGGACTTCGCTGTGATTGGTAGAAGCATTACAAAAGCAAACTCTCCTAAAGATAAATTTTTACAAGCCATTGCTGAAATGAGAATATAGATGAACCCAAAAGAAATTGCTAGAATCTTGGTAGATATAGAAGCCGTAAAATTAAGTTTTGAAAAACCCTTCCAATGGGTTTCTGGAATCGAATCACCAATTTATTGTGATAATCGCTTGATCATTTCAGATGTAGAAGGGCGAAGAAAAATTGCAAAAGCATTTGCGGATAAAATAAAGGCCCAGTATCCAGATACCAATTTGATTGCTGGAACCGCCACAGCGGGAATTCCTCATGCTGCTTGGGTGGCAGAAGAGTTAAACTTGCCTATGCTCTATGTTCGATCTAAAGCCAAAGAGCATGGTACTAAGAGTCTTATCGAAGGTAAGTTTCAAGAGGGGCAAAGCTGTGTTTTGATAGAAGATTTAATTTCTACGGGAAAATCAAGTGTTGCAGCACTTCAGGCTTTAAAGGCTGAGGGACTTGCAGTTAAGAAGGTATACTCGATTTTTAGTTATGGACTTAAGAAAGCGGATGAAAAGTTTAAAGAAGCAGATTTTGAATTTGAGTCCTTAAGCCAGGTTGAGTCTTTAATCGACTACGGTGTAGAAAGCGGTTTCCTCAGTGAAAGCAACACCAATCAGTTGCGTAGTTTTTTCTCCTCACTCTAGTAAGAAGATTTAGTTTTAAACCTATAGGCCTAACTATAAAAACCAGACTTTAAAGAAAGTTGAATTAGTAAGTATCAAATCAAAGGCCCTTTAAAAGGGTCCAGTTTTATGCTTTTTCTAAATTGATAATCTCGCTTGGGGTTTCTTTTTCTATCTCCAATAGTTAAGATTAAGCTTGTTAAAAACAAGCGAGTTTAAATGGAAAATAAAAAAATAAACGCCAATAGCTATGATCTTCTTCCAACGATTTACGATATCCGTGGCTTTTTTATTTTAAGCTTTGCTTATAGAAATTCTATTTTTCGCCAACTGAGATTTTTTGCAGAAAATATGAAGGAAAAACACCTTGAGTGTGCCATTGGAACAGGAAGTTTTACTAAACTATGTCTTTTGATGAAGCGACTGATCGGCAATAAAACCCAAACTCAATTAGTTGGGGTGGATTATTCAGAGGCCTTGATGGGTGGGGCTAAGAAAAAGCTGAAACACTGTGAACTTAAAATTGAAGACCTTCGTAATCTCTCGTTTCCAGATGCAAGTTTTGATTCTGTAAATTTACCAAATGGTTTTCATACCATTGATGGGATCGAAAAAGTTTTGGATGAAACCACTCGGGTTTTAAAGCCTGGTGGCTCATACTATGTAAATGTTTTAACTCCTCCAGGTTCAGGCTTTTTAAATCGTATCAGCAAGGCTGTAAATAATTATGGGAAAAACATTGGGATTCTAAACCGCCCTTATATGGTGGAGGAAGCTAGGCAGCTTCTGGAATCTAGAAAGCTTGAAATTCTATCTGAAACCAAAGTAGGAAACTGTGCCTATTTCAAGGCTCGTAAAATATAGTCCCAGTCTCTGATGACGCCGCGTTTAACTAACTGCTGTTTTGTTAAATTGCGATTAGATTAGCGTGATGGATTTATGGAAAATTAGTGCAAAAGAAAACTTTAAACATTGGCAAAGCTTTATAAATTATATTTTATTTACCTATGTTTTTGTGACTCTTAGCCAAGGTCTTTTAAGATTTTTGATGTTTGAAATTTTTCGAAGTCCAGGAACTGCGAAAGAGTTTTACTCCTATTTACCTTCAGCCTTATTTCTTGGGTTTCGTTTTGATTTTGCCGTAGCCAATTATATTTCAGCACCAATTTTATTGCTAAGCTTCTTGGTTCTTTTGTTTCGATCTGAAAAACTGTGGATTGGCTTTCTAAAGTTTACTCGTTATTATTTGTGCGCCTTTCTTGTTTTGATTAGTGTTCTATTCATTTGGGATATCACTTTTTATCACTACTTTACGGATCATTTTAACTTGTTGGTATTTGGCTTGTGGGAGGATGACACCACAGCTCTTTTAAAATCTCTTTGGAAAAATGAACCTCTATTTTTGGAGTTCCTCGGTTTTTCCTTTATGACTTGGTTGATATATAAGTTTTTGGGTCTTGCTGAGAAAAAGAATTTTTTCAATTTTAAGAAAAGAAATGTTTTTGTTAGGTCTTCAAGTTATCTAGCGGCCTTTTTGATTGTTGGTTTAGGAGCTCGAGGAAGTTTGAATTTTGATATGCATCCTCTTAACCGAATTCACACCGAGATAAGTCCACATCTTTTTGTGAACCAAATTGCTTTTAGCCCCATTTTCGCTTTGTCTGATGCGTTTAAATTGGGTTTAAAGATTCGTAAGCATGACTACAACATTATCAAAGAAATGGGTTATGAGGGAAATATTCAAAAGGCTTTTAGAGATCTGTACAATAAGGAGACTTCCGAGCTTAGTGATTTGAAACAGAGTTTGCATTTTGTTACTCCGAAGCACAGTGGGCCAAGGCCTCATGTTGTGGTTTTTGCCATGGAAAGTATGGGAGCCTTTTGGATGCAGTTGGATTCGGAGGAGTTTCCGATCCAAGGTAAAATGCGTAAGCACTTTCAGGAAGATGTTTTAAATTTAAACTTCATGCCTTCAGGAAATGGCACCTATGCTAGTGTCACGCATTGGTTAACAAACCTTCCAGCATTACCAGGGGTTGCACCAGCGGAGCGCTTTGTAGGAAAGAATTATATTACCAGTTCCATTCGACCTTTTAAGGAAGCTGGCTATGAGACTCACTACATTTACGGTGGAGGCCTGGGTTGGCGTAATTTAAGTCCTTATCTAAAAGACTTAGGTTTTGATGAACTTCATGGGGAAACTCGTATTGAAGAGAGCTTAGGCGGAAAACTAGAAAAACATCCTTGGGGTGTGTTTGATGAAGATCTTATGAAATATGTTGAAATGCATTTACGATCTAGTTCCAAGCCACAACTGCTTTTCGTTTTGAGTACTACTAACCATCCGCCCTTTGATGTTCCTAAAAATTATCCAGCAGTGAAGTTTTCTTATCCACAGAAGCTTAAACAGCGCTTGCAAAAAATTAGTGATACCTTAAATCAAAGGCTTATCGCTTATCGCTACGCCATGGATAGCTTAGGTGGATTTATGGATAATCTTAAATCAAAAAAACTAGAGCGTCCTTTGGTGGTTGCTGCTTCTGGAGATCACAGCTTTTATGAGAGCGTTGCTTTTCGCGCAGAAAATTTAATCGAGTGGCGTGGAGTTCCATTGTATTTGTATTCTTCGCTTGGAAATTTACCGAAAGAGGATCTACAGTCTAAATTTGGTTCTCATGCTAATATTTTTCCTAGTCTCTATGATATAGCATTAAGTGAAGTGGAATACGTTTCTGTGGCCAAAAGTTTACTTCGTCCTGGACATAGCTTTGCCTTGAGTTCTTTTGGTTACGTGGATGATCAAGTGAGTTTGGTTGGAGACTTGAGCTATTTAAAAAGCCAAGATGGTCTCTATCATATGCAAAAGAAAGACAATGGTCTTACAGCGACCGCTAAGAAAATTCGAAGAGCATTTTTTGCTATCTCAGAATTTTTAATTCGTGAGAGTCCCAACCGTAACTAATGGTTCTAAAAAATTATAAGTGAGAGCAAAAGTACTAAGACTTTTGTTCTTGATAGTCTGCTTGCTGCGACAAATTCCACAAAAGGGAAATTAAAAAACCAAGGGCAGACACTAGGATTCCCAGATAGAGCTCGTCAATGTTTTGTAGTAAGTTGGGTTTGTCGATATTGCGCCAAAAACTAACCAACACAGCACTACTTAGTGAAACTACGACAAATTGTAGATCACTTATTTTTCGTTTGGCAAAGAGTTGAAATAGAACTGGGAAGAGCAAACAAGCAGCGCTTAGGCTTCCTAAGGTTTTCCAAATGGCTTTAATATTTCCTTGAAAGGAAAAGGCAAGGAAGTAGGCCAGAGAACAAACGAAAAGATGTCCCCATTTATGTAGAGACTTTTTTTTGTAAGCTTGTTTCGGTAAAAGGTCATAGAGCAATGTGTTTGAAGCTGTGAAAACATAGGAATCTAAAGTGGATAAGATACATGCGAATATTCCTGCAATGAATAAACCCTTTAGTCCCAGCGGTAAAAGCTGTAGAGCATAGACCAAATAGGCATTGGCTGGTTCAGCTTCTGGAATGGCAGCTCGAGCGTACATGGCTCCAAAGGTTGTGAAAATATCAAAGATAAACCAAAATACAGTTGAGATTAAAATGCCTCGCTTGGCCACCGAGGGAGTTTTTGCGGCAAAAACTCTTTGGTAAAAATTGGGATCAACCAAAGTACTTAAGGCAATGAATCCCCATGCTAAAGTTTCTCCCAGCCCATGAGTTGAGCTTAGGTCAAAGTGCGTGGAAGGAAGTTTTGCCATTAAATAATCCAGTCCACCAAACTGGCTGATAGAAAGAAAGAACACACAGGCGACACCAACGAACATGGCTACAAATTGGATCATATCTGTAAATACGACGGCGCGAAATCCTCCAAAGCTAGCATACAAAAACACAAAAATTAGACCTATGGAGCTTGCGATCCAAAAAGGAATTCCAGTGAGGCTTTCAATTAAGATTCCTAGGCTGATTGTATAGACCGCTGGGACGACATTAAAAAAATTAAATACTCCCGCTAATTTTTGACTTTTGGGACCAAACTCTTGGCCAATTAGTTCGGCAAGAGTTACGGATTTGTATTTACTAATTTTATGAACCAAAAAGAAGGCGAACAAGATATAGGTGATATACCAAAAAACTCCTTGGATCAAAAAATTATAGATACCACTTTCAAAGGCTATTTGAGTTACGCCAAAAATACCACCATACCAAGTGGCAACTAAGCTTCCGACAAAAAGGGGAAGGCTTAACTTTCGTCCCATTAAAAGGTAATCCAACCAATCAAAATGTTTGCTTTTCTTTTTCATTCGTTCCGCTTGAACAATGGCCAAAATGGAGAAGCCAGCAAAAACGGCTATAATAAACCAGTCTAAGTTTTGTAAGCTATGTATAAATTGAATGTTATTTTGAAAATCAGGCATCTGACATTCCTCCGCTGGCATTATCCAGATCAGGTTATCGGGTATTATCTCAGCCCTTGGGGCACCCCGTGTCTTTGCATGAGTTTTAGTCGATTCTCACGGGAAGGTAAAGAGGAATCGAATGCAATTGGTCGGAAATTGTTTTGTCCCTTATATGCATGCTATAGTTTGGCCAAGAATGGATAAAATTGGTTTATTTGCATTTTAAATAAGCAAGAAAGACTGGTTTTAGTAAGAGTCTTGGAGGAAAGATGTTCATTGATTTTGATGCAGAAGCGGTAAGTATATATTTCTTAACTCAAGAAGATTTGGAAGAAAAAATTAGTGAGTCTGAAGAGCTTAGTAATTTGGTTGAGTCTAAATCATTTGTCCCTGGTCCTGGGAAAATGTTGATTAGTTATTCTAGTGATTTTTCTATCGAAGAAGTTTTCGTTGTTTATCCAAAAGAAGATACAGGAAACCCTAAATTGTATTTAGAGCTTGGTGGAAAACTAGCGAAAGCTCTAAAAAAGAACTCCTATCAAGTTGAGAATTTAGATGCTGATGATTTTAAAAATTTCGCATTTGGATGGGGCTTAGGGCAGTACGAATTTCATCAGTTTAAGTCCAAGGAATCTGAAACCTATATAGCAGAGTTGGTTGTTGGTGAGATGCAAGAGGAGATGCAGAACTTAGTAGATAGCTGTTTTATGGTTCGTGACCTAATTAATACTCCTGCCAATTATATGAGTCCTGAAAATCTAGAGGAAGTTTTTGAAAGTTTAGGAGAAGATTACGATGCAGAAATAACTGTCGTAAGCGGAGACGAACTTTTAGAAGGTGATTTTCCTGCCATTTATGCGGTTGGAAAAGGCAGCGATATTGAGCCACGTTTATTAGAACTGCGTTGGGGAGCAGAAGATGCACCTAAATTAACTCTAGTTGGAAAAGGGGTTTGTTTTGATTCTGGTGGTTACAATTTAAAACCAAGCTCTGGTATGCGTCTTATGAAAAAAGACATGGGTGGAGCGGCTACTGCAATCGGTTTAGCTAAGGCTGTTATGGAAGCGGATTTAAATATTAACTTAAGGCTCTTGGTTCCAGCGGTTGAGAATATGGTCAATGGCAATGCTCTTAAGCCTGGTGATGTGATTGAAACTCGCAAAGGCCTTATGGTTGAAATAGATAACACCGATGCTGAGGGACGCTTAGTATTGTGTGATGCACTAGCATTGGCTTGTGAGGAAGAACCAGATTTACTCATCGATTTTGCCACTCTTACTGGGGCGGCTAGAGTTGCTTTGGGACAAGACTTACCAGCGATGTTTTCTAATCGTGATGAGTGGGCGAGAGATTATCAAAAATTGAGTTTTGAATGTGCTGATCCCGTTTGGCATATGCCTTTGTATCAACCATACCATTCTCTATTAAGTTCCAGCGTAGGGGATTGTCAGAATAGCGGAAACTCTTTTGGTGGAAGTATTACTGCGGCTCTTTATTTGCAGAAGTTTGTCGAAGAGAATGTGAATTGGATGCACCTAGACCTTTACGGTTGGTGCAATGAGAACCGTCCCCATGGTCCGCGTGGAGGGGAAGCTTATTGCCTGAGAAGTTTATTTGCTTATTTAAAAAATTGGGCAGGAGCTTAATTCAAATAAACGAGAAAAATGAAATGTATTTCGGGGCAGGACCAGTTTCTGCCCCTTTTGTTTTTCATTTGTCATAGAGCTTCCTACGAGAAAAACCGGTCTCGTTTTTCTGTAAAGATATGCTACAGTTTGTTTGTAAATGCCTGTTTTCAAGGGAGAATTTGCGAAAAAACAAAGAATGTTTTCCGTTTTTGGTTCTTTTCTACTATTATTAGATGAAGGGGATAGTTATGGCTAAAAAATTAAGTATTAAAAATATCTCGTGGCTAAACACATCTTTTCTAACGATTACACCAATATTAGCAGCTCTTGGCTTGGTGTTGCACACGCAATTGTTCGATTTTCACTGGGGCTTGGCTCTATTATTTTTTACGATGTACATCTTAACGGGTATGGCAATCACTGGTGGTTATCACAGGTTATTTTCTCACCGATCTTACAAGGCTGCTTCGTGGCTCAAATTTTTATATCTCTGTTTTGGGGCAGCGGCTTTTCAAAATAGTGCCATGAAGTGGAGTGCTGATCACAGACGTCATCATGCTAAAGTGGACACCGAGCAAGATCCCTACAGTATCAAAGAAGGCTTTTGGTATTCTCATATTTTATGGATCTTATTTAAACCAGAAGGAGAGCATTCTAAGGAGTGCCCAGATCTGAAAAAAGACAGAATGCTAGTCCTACAGGATAGATACTATATTATTGTTGCCTCACTGTTTGGATTTTTATTACCTACTTTAATCGGATATGCCTTTGGTGATGCTTTGGGTGGTTTGGTATATGGTGGTTTATTGCGTGTAGTTGTTGTTCATCACTGTACTTTCTTTATTAACTCTCTTTGCCATTTTGTCGGTAAGCAAACTTACACCGATGAAAACTCTGCCCGAGACAGTTTTGTAATGGCTCTATTTACTTATGGTGAAGGCTATCACAATTTCCATCATAAATTTCAGGGAGACTACAGAAATGGTCTTCGTTGGTACCATTTTGATCCTACCAAATGGTTAATAGCTTTAATGGCTTGGTTTGGGGCTGCCCAAAGCTTGGTGAAAGTTCCAGATGAAGAAATTTTTAAAGCGAAATTACGTATGCAGCAAAAGCGTCTGAACCAAAAGTTAAACAGGCTTGATCCTATTTTAGAAGAAATGCGATTAAAGGTGGAGAGCGCTCAACGCCAGTGGCGTGTGAAAAAACGTGATTACCAACGCCTGAAAAAAGATTTGTCAGAACAGGGGCGTTTGAAGCTTCAAGAAATGACCTATGAAATGGACAAGGCTAAGTTAGAGTTTCAAAATAATTATGCCCAGTACAGGCTCTATGTGCGCAGTCAACTTGCGCAAGCGAAGCTGGCGGTTTCGTAACAAAAAAGTCACATTTTCCCAAAACAATCGCCACAGTTTAAATGGATACTATTGCTATCCATTCTAAAAAAACTGTGGAGGTTAATGATGGAGAGAATTGATTGGGAAGTTATAAAGAACTACAAGGCATTGACAACCAAATCAGGCGAAAACCTTTATATGAGCCTTTTAGAGCGTTTTAAGACGAATATTTTTGATGAATTAAAGAGTCTTAAAGAGTTTCAGGAAACCGAGAGTTATGATGAGTTAGCCAGATTGTCTCATAAGCTTAAATCAAGCACTGGTAATTTAGGGATGCTCAGTGCCTCGGAAACTTTAAATGAGATTGAGGAATCAATTACAGTTCATAAAAAACAAGACTTTTCTTACTTCCAAGGTTTGGTGCTTCGAGTAGAGACGGAAGTGAATTTACTCCTTCAGGAAATATCAGAAAAAGTATAAAAGCTTCTAGCTTAATATTAAAAGCAGAGCCTCGTGAAAGGCTCTGCTTTTGTTTTTAATGAAAGACTAGCAGTTCTAACTAGAAGTTCTTAGAAGCGGGTAAGAGGCGAAAAATTGCAGTCTCTTATCTTTGAATTTTCAGTTTACCCAAGTAAATGTTTATGTCTATTGAACGCAGTAACCTAAGCCGTGAGAGGATTTAACATAAGCAGAGTATTTCCCAAGCTTTTTTCTTATTTTGGCAATATGTGTATCCACAGCCCGAAGGGTTGAATTGTGCTCCTCACCAATGCAATTTTCTAAAATTTGTTCTCTACTTAAAACTCTTCCCTTGGCATTTAAAAGGTATTCGAGAATTTTAAATTCTGTTTTTGTAAAAGGCCCAATATTGGTTTCAGTTTCTAAATTAAGAACAATTTGCTTGTTCGGGTCTAGCTTGATTTCTTTGTATAAAATTTCCTGACGTTCCTGGTCTTTTTTAGAACGCTCAAAAAAATTGGCCAATTTCACTTTTAACACCAATGGATTGAAGGGTTTTGGGAAAAAATCCAGAGCACCCATTTTAAGACTTCTTAGATGGTTTTCTATATTGGCATCGCTAGTCGCTACATAGATTCCCGCATTTTTGTTATCACTAATGATTTCTTGTAGGAATGGAAAAACCGCTCCATCTGGTAGGTTTATATCTAAGATATAAAAGTCTGCGGCTTTTTGTCGGTGCTCATCTCTAGCCTCCGCAATGCTTTCACAGATTACTAGATCATAATGAGACAAGGTATTTTCTAAAATCATTTTCGAAGTGATTTCATCTTCTAAGATAATGATCCTTTTCATATTAGCCTCCCATTACATTCACTATAATTAGCTTATCGGAGCTTTAATTTGTGAATTCCCAAGAACTAAGAGTATTTAACATATGTTACCAAAGCTTCCATTTGAGATAACAATTAAGTCACAAATCGCTGACAAATTCATGCCATTTCTTTTGTAAGATTAAATTCAAGCTGGGAGGTATCTCATGACAAAGTATGTACTGGTAGTTGATGATAACCCTAGTGATTTGAGTTTGGCTGAAGCCTTGTGTACTAAGTTGGAGTTAGCATGTTTAACGGCTGAAGATGCCTACGAAGCACTAGATTTGATTCATGATGAAGAAGAAGAGTATGAATTTGGCCTGATCATTGTAGATTTGCAAATGCCTAAAATTTCTGGCCTGGAGTTGATCAAAAGATTACGAGCAACTACGCATTTGCAAGGAGTACCAATCATTGTAATGAGTGGACGAAAAACAGATAAAGACATTGCCATGTCTATCAAACTCGGTGCATCGGATTATATAGTCAAGCCAATGGATAGCTTTATTTTTGAAGAGAAAGTTTTAAAGCATGTAGGAAAAAATGATAGTGGTTGGAAGGAGTATGATATTCCTCCTGAGGACAAGGCTAGAAGTTGTCTTGCGATTCAAAAGTTTGAGCTGACTAAAATATCAGAAATCGGAGCCGAGGTTCTCTTTACTGCAGAACCTGAAGTGGGCGATATTTTTTTCTTATTTAGTAATGAGTTGGGAACGGATCAATTAAGAACCACAGTGGAGCATGTGGAAAAATTTAATAAAACACATTTTCGAATTAAATTGAGGTTTGCTGGTTTAGAAGAGAAACAACGAAAACAAATTAGAGCTTTATGTAAAAGAGTTTGGCGAGAACATTACTCTAGGATTAGTAAGTGAGGGATGAAATATGAATAGCAGAGCAAAAAGAATCAATGCACTAAGAGCCATAAATGCTAAAAGCTTTGAGAACTCGAAAAAAACAAATTCATTTTCTTCAGAAATCATGGAGGAGTTGATTAAAGAGAAGAGAGAGGCTGAAAAAGCCAATGAAGCAAAGTCTCAGTTTTTGGCAAATATGAGTCACGAAATTCGTACGCCCTTAAACGGAATCGTTGGTTACATCGAACTTCTTCGAGAGCTAGATTTATCGGATTTGGAAAAAGAGTATTTATCAAAAATTTCTTTTTCCTCCCATCTTCTACTAAACATCATTGAAGATATTCTTGAGTTTTCAAAAATTGAAGAAGGAAAGCTAGATATAAAAGAAGATGTGGTTAACCTAGAAACTTGTGTTTTTGAAGTCCTTGGTGGCTTGTCTAATGAAATCCATCGTAAAGGATTAGAGAGTCCTATTTTAATTCATCAATCACTCCTACGTCCTATGCTTTTGGACGAAGCGCGACTTCGACAAATTTTAATGAACCTTGTAGGGAATGCAATTAAATTTACTCCGAAGGGCTTTATATCCGTCAAAGCTTTTCCTTTGAATAACGAAAGGAATGAATTTGTCATCAGAGTTTCTGATTCTGGTGTCGGCATTCCAAAAGGAAAATACAAAGATATTTTTAAAGAGTTTACACAAGTAGATACCAGCGACACCAGAAAATATGGCGGAACAGGATTGGGTTTAAGCATTTGTAGTCATATTAGCCAAGCAATGGGTGGGAAAATCCGAGTAAGAAGTGCTGAGGGCGTTGGAACTGTTTTTGATATAGTTTTACCTCTTAAATTTCAAGGAGACTATTACGAAGAACCTAAGTTTGAGTCTAATTTTGAAGAGTCCTATATTTACTTTAAGAATCGAAAGATTCAGAGAAATCTTTTGCTTCGCCTAAAAGATTGGGGATTAAAAAGTTTTGCCGATGATCGATCGGGTTTGTTTTTTAAACTCAATCGTCCCAATCCTGAGAAAAGAGTTTTTTTGATGGACGGAGCTCTTCTTAAAGAGGAGGGCGTGGTAGAGCTCATGGAAAAGTACCCCAACAATAACTATGTTGTCTTTGGGTCGCCAGAAGAGTTGAAGGATTTTAAAAAGATCTATTCTGGCAAAATCATTTTGCAAAGCAAACCAATTTGTCGCATCAATTTAAGAGCGGTTTTGAAAAACCAGATTGAGTTTGAAGAGCAGAAAAAAGAAGTGCGGGAAACTAAAGACCTGAACATTTTAATCGCTGAGGACAATTTCATTAATCAAGAGCTCATCAATGCGATTTTAACGGATTTAGGATATCAAGTTACCATTGCTGAAAATGGCTTGGAGGCTTCTAAACTTGCTGCGATCAAAAAATATGATTTAATCATTATGGATTGTCAGATGCCTGAAATGGATGGCTTTGACTCAACCTTACAAATCAGAAAGCTGGGCAAGAACCAAAAAACTCCTATTTTAGCAATGACTGCCAATGCCTTTCGCAGCACCAAAGAAAAGTGTTTTGAAGTGGGTATGGATGCTTTTGTTACCAAACCTGTGAAGCCTAATGATTTACTAGGAGAAATTAGCAGTCTTGTGAGTCACAGTACGGGCTAGACATTGGCGATGGAAAAAGCATTTCTTGGCTGGGATTTTTAAAATTTTCTATGAACCATTGTTTTAGCTCTGGAATTTTTCTTTGCATTGGATAAAAGGGGCTTGAGCCCCGAAGACTCCAGTACCCCCATGAATCTGGGTTATTGGGCGTCTCTATGAACTCCATATTTTCGGCGTAACCTTCACAAACAAAGCTTCTGCCATCTTCTGTTAACCAATCTTTTTTGTCAGACGTGCCAATAACTAGCTGGTAGCTTTGATCTGCGTTGATACATACGTATTCACAGGTAAAAACTTTTCGAACATAAAGTAGCTTTTTCTCGGAATGAATGTACTTTTTGCTGAAAGGGTCATTGGGATAACACTCGCCAATTTTTGGCGGCCTAACAGGATCATAAAAACCTAAGAATGCGTGCAGGGCATTTTGTATAAAAAGACTTTGAAAAAGAAAACAGAAGAAAAGTTTTTTCACTAGTAAAACTATGGTGCAAGCCTGGATGACTTTCTAGGATTTCGCCAAAATAAAATTTTTTCTTAACTCAGAGGATGAAAATAATATTCATCCAACAACTGGCCCCCTTAATTGCGGATGAATAGTGGGTAAATCTTTGAAAGCTCTTAATAAATTTCTCTTTCGGTAGTTTAAAACTCGCAATGTTTAAAATTAGTTGGTGAATTTCACAGCTTAGCCAGTTCCATCCGCAATTAAGGGGGCCAGTTATTGGGGGGTATTGGTAGGGGGGATTATAAGCTGTCTGTTTTTTGGGCTGAATTAAAGGAAGCTAGTTTTAAACCAAGAAAAAACTTACACATATCTTACACATTTTTCTTGCTTTCTAAGCTCCTTCATAGAAATAATAAACTATGTCCGGTGAGAACCTTGAAAACCGAAAAATTATCCATATTGATATGGACTGCTTTTATGCTGCCGTGGAGGAGTTGGACTTTCCCGAGTTAAAGGGAAAGCCTGTAGCGATTGGCGGAGGTCGAAGGGGTGTTTTGAGTACGGCTAACTACAAAGCAAGAGAGTTTGGAGTTCGTTCGGCTATGCCAACGAAGACGGCGCAAAGGCTTTGTCCTCATTTAATTCTCCGTAACAGCCGCTTTGATCGTTATCGTGAATTAAGTCATGAGATTAGACAGGTATTTTTACGACATACAGATTTGATTGAACCATTATCTCTGGATGAGGCTTACTTAGATGTTTCTAAAAACAAAGATTTTGGAGGCAGTGCTACTTGGCTTGCAAAGCGCATTAAGAAAGAAATTTTTGAAAAAACAGGTTTGATTGCTTCTGCTGGTGTAGCCCCTAATAAATTTTTGGCCAAAATCGCAAGTGATTGGCAAAAACCAGATGGTCTTTTTACCATTGCCCCTGATCAGGTTGCTGGTTTTGTGAAAGACTTGGATGTAGCAAAAATCAATGGCGTGGGAAAAGTGGGCTTAGAGCATTTACGGCGCTGGAATATTCAAACATGTGGTGATTTGCAAAAGTGGACAAAAGAAGACTTGTTCAAAGAGTTTGGGAATTGGGGTGCTAGTCTCTTTAACTACTCTCGTGGCATTGATCATCGCAGGGTTTCTAGTAAAAGTGATCGAAAATCCTTAAGCGTTGAGAATACTTTTTTTGAAGATTTGGATTTGCAGGATCTAAAATTAAAATTACCAGAAATTTATCAAGAACTGAGGCAACGCTTAGATAATATTTCAGAAGAAAAAAGAAAGCCCATTAAAACCATCTATTTAAAATTGAAGACCTTTGATTTTGAAATCACTACTGTGGATCAGGCCTATTCTTATTTAGCAAATATGGATGAATTTCAAAAACTTTTGCTAAAGGCCTATGATAGAAAAGCCAAGCCAGCTCGACTTCTTGGCTTAGGGGTGCGTTTTGAAGATTCAGATAGTTTACGAACCTTACAGGTTGAACTTAAAATTTAAAAAACTCTCTTTTATAGAGAGTTTATTAATTAGATGTAGCTTAAGAAACCAATCATCGCTGCTCCATAGATACAAAGAGCGATGTAGTATGGTTTCCAGTTTACTTTAAATTTAATGGCCTCTTTGCCGGTCGAGGCGTAAACCAGACCACTTAAATCTTTAGAGTTTTTACTTCCAATGATACTAGCACTGATAATTCCAACAAGAACACAGGCAACACAACCGATTAAATTCCACCAAGGCCAACTAACTTGCGGTAAGAAGAACCAAAAGCTTAGATTAGCTAGAAAACCCAAAGCTAGGCCTAATATGGCATCGCGGCCTTGGGTTCTTCTAGTGAATATACCTAAAAGAAAAACACCTAGAATCGGTCCGTTGGCAAGGCTACCAATCTTGTTAATGGAGACCAAGATGGAGCTTGAAATATCACCGACAAAAAATGCGAAGATGGTACATAAAGTTCCCCAGAAGATGGTCAGAATTTTTGACATGAAAAACTCTTGTTTCACACTAAACTCTTTGCCTAAAAAACTTTTGAAAACATCTTGTAGAGTTGTTGCTGATAAAGAATTGATTGTTGAGTCTAGGGATGACATGGCCGCAGAAAATAGTCCCACCATCACTAAACCAACTGCTCCAATTGGAAAGTATTTGATTACAAAAATTGGAACAGAAAGATTAAAGTTTGGAGATCCATTTTCGATGGGAAGTAGATTGATAAAATCAGGATGCTTTGCAACGTAGGCTGCTAAACAAACGCCCATAAAACAGTAGGTAAGTACTAATGGAAACCTTAGAATTCCGTTTAAAAATAATGACATATTAGTATCGTCTACGCATTTGGTGGACAATTCTCTTTGGACTTGGGACTGATCACATCCATAGTAAGAAACATATAAAAAGAAACCGCCCAAAAGCATTGGCCAAAAACCGTTTGAGTTACCATCAAAACCAAGGTTTGCATAATCTATGGCCTTCAATCGACTAGGTTCGACCGTAGCAAATACTTCTGACCAACCACCGGAAAGGTCTATTAGGTAGTAGATAGACATAAGAATCGATAAATATAGAACGACCATTTGAATTACATCTGAGTAGATTACCGCTTTCATACCACCAATGGAATCATAGATAATGGTGATAACTGCTAAAAGAATCACAGCCATGCTAAAAGAAATTCCAGTACAGTAGGCAATCACTGATGAGATACCGTAAACGGTAACACCCGTTGCAAAAGCGCGGATAAATTGAAAAAGAACAGAAAGGCAAAGACGGGTGTTCTTATCAAAACGTTTTTCAAGGTAAGCGTATACGGAAATGATTCCTAATTTACGATAGATGGGTAATAAAAAGATCATTAGAAAGATCATCGCAAAAGGAACTGCTAACTCGTACTGCAACCATAAAAGACCACCACCCACAGTAAAGGCGACAAATGCTGGTGCTCCTAAAATGGAATTGGTGGAGCATTGTGTTGCCATGGTGGAGATTGCAATCGGCCAGGCTCCTGTATCATTTCCACCTAGGTAGTAATCTTCTTTATTTTTTTGACCGCGCGAAAGAAACACACTAAGAACAATCATACCAATTAAATAAAGAGTGATAATAACCCAGTCGAAAGAATGTAATTGCATATGAAATTTCCCCGTACAGCCGATCTATTAATAAATGATGTATTAAATTCTCTAAAGCCTAACACAACTATAGCTGACTTGATTAGTGTAAAGGATTCCTGTTTCATTATTGATGATACAAAAATTTCATTAAATGCAAGCAATCATATCTTTGCGGTGGGTAAAGCGGCTAGTCAGCAAGCAAAGGCTATGAAAGATTTTTTTATCCTGCATAAATTAGAAGATAAATTAGGGAAAGTTTTCGCCTATACCAAGCGAGATCATAGTGTTGAGGATGAAAATATTTCGCAAATTGAAGGGGATCATCCATTTTTGTCTAATGATAATCTCAAAAACACAAAAATCTTCTTAGAGGAAATTTCGAAACTGCCAAAGGAAGACCGAGTTTTTGTAATGATAAGTGGTGGAGCCTCCTCTCTTTTAGAGTTGCCAAAAGAGGGAATTGATTTCGATCTACAGCAGAAGATTTATAAAGAGCTTGTTCTCGGCGGCAAGGACATCCGTTTTATAAATGCAGTTAGAAAAGCAATGTCACAGACTAAAAATGGTGGACTGCTTAAGGCCATTTCTTGTGAGAACATTAGTTGTTTTGTAACTAGTGATATTCCCGGAGACCATTTGCAAGATGTCGGTTCCGGGCCAATGCATCCAGTGATGTTGGACTACGAAAAAATAAATGATTTTTTAAAAGGCTATGGTATTCAGCTCGAAGCTGAAGAGAATTCCTTAAGCGAGCCGCAAAGCTTTTTGTTTCAATCTGCAAGCCGATGTTGTGAGTATTTAAAAGAGCGTCATGCAAATTTAAAAGTGGGACCTGTTTTTGATGCAGACTTTGAAGATGTTTTAAAAGCACACCTGGACTTGATACCAGAAAAATCTGAGATTTTAGTCACAAGCGGTGAAGCTGCCTTACAAGTGAATGAAAAGCCTGGACGGGGTGGACGCAATACGCACTTTGTTTTAGCATTAGCAGAGAGCTTGTATAAAGATCCAAACTACAGAGATTTACATATTATCAGCATGGGCACCGATGGAACAGATGGGCCAACGGATGCAGCAGGGGCCTATATAAATTTTGACCTCTACCAGAAAAACCTAGACGCTAAAAAATATCTCCGTAATTATGATTCTTATACATACTTCGAGAAAGCGGGAAGTCTGATCAAGACCGGCCCTACTGGAACGAACATCATGGACGTAAGGTTTTGTTGGCGTGAAAAAAATTAGTGAATACATTGAAACTCTGTTTCCGAATGACCCAAGTTTATTTGACTATATAAAAGAAAAAATGGATGAATTAAAAACGACACTTCCAAAAGAAGAGAAGCGTCTTTTTAATGAAAACGAAAACCTGCTTATCACATATGCTGATCAAGTTTATGGGGAGGAAGCTACTCCTTTATCTTATCTAAATCGTTTTGTTAGTGAAACTTTACAGAACAAAGTGAGCCATGTTCATTTGCTGCCATTTTACCCTTGGTCTTCTGATGATGGTTTTTCTCCGATTGATTACCAGCAGGTAGACCACAAAAGTGGAAGCTGGGAAGATGTAGAGGGAATGAAGCAAATCAAAATGTTTGATTGTGTTTTTAACCATATCTCTTCAAAATGTGAGTTTTTTCAACGTGCCTTAAAGGGTGAATCTGAGTTTGAAGAAATGTTTCATGTGTATTCCGAGGATGAATACAATGATCCTGATTTTCAGGAACAAATAAAAAAAATCGTTAGACCAAGAACCTCTCCATTGTTTACCAAATACAATTTCAATGGTGAGGATAAATATGTATGGACCACTTTTAGTGATGACCAAATTGATGTAAATCTAACCAATCCTAAAATGCTTCGCTATATATTTGATAGTTTGTTTCACTATATGCAACGAGGGGCTAGGCTTTTTAGAATTGATGCAGTTCCTTTTATGTGGAAAGAAATTGGTACTAGTTGCTCGCATTTGCCAAAAACACATATGTTTATTCAAATGATCCGTGCGGTATTTGATGAACTACCAGCAAATTTTATTTTGGTAACAGAAAGTAATGTTCCTCATCATGAAAACATCACTTACTGGGGAAATGCTAACAACGAAGCTCATCTGATTTATAATTTCAGTCTTTCACCTTTGTTGATTTACTCCCTAGAAAAATCAAACTCTACGGTTTTAAGTGAGTGGGCGGAAAAGGTATTTAAAGATAGTTCAAAGTGTGGATTTTTAAATTTCACCGCCACTCATGACGGAATTGGCTTAAGAGGTCTAGAGGGCTTAGTCGATGATGAAGAAGTGGAAGAGCTTTGTAAGATGGCAATTTCTCGTGGCGGGCAAGTGGGTAAGAAACGAAGCCGCGATGGAGCGATTCGTCCTTATGAGTTAAATATCACTTGGGCTTCTATGCTTAATGATGAAAACTTACCGGCAGATTTAAACCATAGAAAGCTAGTAAACTCACAAGCTGTGATTTTATTTTTACCAGGCTTGAGCAGCCAGTATTTTCATAACTTTCTTGGAACCTTAAATTGGCAAGAAGGCTTCGAGCAAAGTGGAATTGCGAGAAGACTCAATCGCAAAAAAGTGCCTTGGGATGATTTAAAAACGGGAGAGAACCCTGTTTTAAAAGACATTCTAGCTTGGCTAGACTTTAAAGCAAAGCACCCACAGTTTGCCATGGATGCCGATTTTTCAGTGATGGATAGTGATCCTCGTGTTTTCGCTTTTGTAAGAGAAAAAAATGGTCGTAAAGCCACTTGTTTCTTTAACCTAAGTCGCAATGAAGTTCCTGTGAAAATGAAGGGACTTAGTTTTGTGCTTGAAGGTTTTGAGTTAAAAATCATTAGCTAATTATTATTTTAGACTCCCGAACTAAAACGCTCTTCTTCTTTGTCTTTCAGCATTGGATCTAGTTTTTTAGCGATGTAGCGTATGTGAGGGATGTCACTAGCTCTAATCTTATAAAAGTTTTTATTTTCTTCAATGTCATGAATCAAATTTTCTTTGAGGAGATGTTCAAGAGCATTGGATTCGCCAAAAATCTTTTCGACCTTTTGTTGTTCGATTTTTAATTTGCAAAAAATGTCTAAAATTAGCTCTTTGCTTTTTAGTTGTTTTTCATCCAGTTGGTGCGTTTTCACAATGGGAAGTTGTTTCTTTTCAATTCGCTCTTGATACTCCGTTAGATCTTTGGCGTTTTGGTAATAAAAATCTCCAAAATCGGAAATGGATGACAATCCGATACCAATCAATGGATAGGCTTTGGCAGTGGTGTAACCCATAAAATTTCTATGGAGATTTCCCTCATTTCTCGCAATGAATAGTTCATCACTTTCGAGAGCAAAGTGATCCATACCAATTTCTTTGTAGCCATTTTTTAGTAAGTAGCTCCGAGCAAATTCGATAATTTCTAGTTTTTCCTGCGTGTTGGGGAGTTCATTTTCGTCAATTAATTTTTGATTGGGTAAATGCTTAGGCATGTGAGCGTAAGAATACAAGGCAAGTCTTGAGGGCTTAAGCTTTAGGCATAGCTCTAGGCTGGCTCCTACTGAACTTATGCTTTGTCGTGGTAGACCCAAGATTAAATCGAAGTTATAACTAGATATTTTGTGGCGCTGCAGTTGTTGCACCAAAGCTTCCACTTGTTCAAAACTTTGTATTCTTCCGATGGCTTGCTGAACCTCTACATCAAAATCCTGTATTCCAAAACTAAAGCGATGAAAGCCAAGATTAATTAGTTCTTCTATTTTAAAAGAATCACAGGTTCTAGGATCAATCTCTATAGACATCTCTTCAATGATTTTTTTGTTTGTGATGTCCATTAGTTTCTTAATAATCAGCTCTAAGCAATCTGTTGGAATTAAACTAGGTGTTCCTCCGCCAAAGTGTAAGTCCTCGATTCTGTCGATATTATTGAGGTAGCCAGCATAGAGCTCCAGCTCTTGGAGGAGTAAGTTAACGTAGTTGCGATATTTCTCTTCGCTCTTAGTGATTTTTCGGTGGCAGCCGCAGTAGTAACAAAGTTTTTGGCAATAAGGAAAATGGAAGTAGAAACTTGCCGAGCTGACAGTTTTCAATTTTTGCAATTGATTTGATAGACTGGATTCAGGGGCTTGTTGCCACATATTTATGGGGGGATAGGAGGTGTATCGTGGGCAATTCTGCGAGAATTTTTCAAGTCTTACTAGTTTTTGAGACACGAGGTGCTCCTTGTGGGTAATTAAGCCCCTGAAAACAGGCTAAGTTAGTGTCTTTAACTTTAGTTGCAAGTTCTGTGCATAGTGGTCTTTCTGTTTAGTGTTTGTTTGCCTTAGCATTGGCTCAAAAAATTCTGACAGCTTAGTTTAAAATATGGTTGACTAAATTATGGGCTTTGGGGGAAATAGACCTGAGGTCATGTGATCTCAAAGATGTGTTTATTGAAAGATCCAAAGGACGATTGGGTTTAGTATTTAAAAGCGCAAAACGGCCGATGTAGTTCCGCATTTGGCTCTCCCTTAAAGAGTATTGCCTTTTCTTTGGTGGTATGAGGTTTATTTCATGCAAACATTCGAGCAGCTATGGGCGTACTTCCGCGAGGAGGCAATTTTGTCTTTGGTGGAGCAAGGTTATTTTAGTCAAAAATCTTTTTTGCCCGCAGATTTACTAGATTTTTTAGCGGGAAGATCTCAGCTTTTAGCGGAGAAAAATTTATTCAAAGAAGCGGCCATTGGAAAAGGGACACTCAAGACAAAGGATGAAAGCATTCGCTCTGATGAAATACGTTGGATAGATGAAAAAGATCTTTCTTTTGATGCGGTTCAATCATTTTTATCGCCATTGGTAAAGCTGGTTCGACAGGAATTGTTTTTGCCGGTAAAGCGTTTTGAAAGTCATTTTGCCCATTATCCAGTAGGAAGTTTTTATAAACGCCACCGCGACAGACATAAAAACTCACCCAGTCGATTGCTGACCTGTGTGGTTTATCTAAGCGATATGGATGAGGCAGATGGGGGAGAATTGGTTCTCTATCCAGACAATGGAGCTAGTGTAAAGATACAGCCTAAAGCTGGAAAGCTAGTTTTGTTTAAAAGCGAGTTAGAACATGAGGTTTTACTTGCAAGAAAAGATCGTTGGAGCCTATGCTCATGGTTACGAGATGACATTGATAATGTGATTTCGATTTAATAAATTAATAATAAGGTATTTTATATGTTAGCTGTAATTTTAAGTGCAAAAAAACAAATTTATTCTACTTCTCGTTT
Organism: Bdellovibrionaceae bacterium UBA6502; assembly: GCA_002436415.1. Taxonomy (GTDB): domain Bacteria; phylum Bdellovibrionota; class Bdellovibrionia; order Bdellovibrionales; family UBA840; genus UBA6502. The sequence goes on from DJMA01000033.1 coordinate 53,664, forward strand.
GGCGCAAGAGTTCAAGGAACGTGGCCACGAAGTAATGGTGTGCAATCCGAAACGTTGTATCTTAGATGTTTCTACCAATAAGCCGGTGATTCATTATAGTAAGAAAAAAATCACTTCCAATGTGGACATGGTAATTCCAAGAATTGGTGCTGCTTCTAGTGCTTTTGGAATTGCGGGTGTTCGTCAATTTGAAATGGCCAATATTCCTGTTTTAAATCCAGCAGATGCTATTGCTAGATGTAGAGATAAATTTTTGTCTTTTCAACTTCTGTGTCAAAAAGGTCTGCCTTTGCCAAAAACGGTATTTGCAAGTTCTACCTTGCAAACGAAAAAACTGATCCAGTTGGTTGGCGGGGACGCTGTGGTAATTAAACTAATTGAAGGCTCGCAAGGAAAAGGTGTTTTTCTTGGGGAAACTTTTAAAGCCAGCGAAAGTTTGATTGATGCCTTTAGAGAGTTAAACGCAAACTTTTTAGTGCAAGAATACATTGAGGAATCAGCGGGAACGGATTTACGTTGTATCGTTTTAAACGGAGAAGTTATTGCAGGCATGAAGCGAATTGCCAAAGAAGGTGATTTTAGAGCCAATATTCATCGAGGAGGAGAGGCGGTTGAAGCTGATTTAACGGATGAGGAAAAGAGCATTGCCATTGAGGCTACTAAATGTATGGGCTTAAATTTTTCTGGTGTAGATTTAATTCGTTCACATTCAGGGCCTCGTATTTTAGAAATCAATTCTTCTCCTGGGTTAGAGGGAATCGAAGGTTGTACTAAGAAAAACATTGCCGGTCAGGTTGTGGATTTTATGCTCTCACAGGCAAAAAAGTAAAATCATACAGGTATACAAAATTCTTTTCATAAAATGTTCAAAGTGTTTCTATGCTTTGAACATTTTTTTTAACAAAACTCAACTGTCCTAGTCTTAAACTTATAGCTGAGTCTAGAGAACTGAAAAAACTTAATCAAAATTAGTCGGTAGTTTTTTATTTAAGCAAGTCTTGGGTGGTTTTAGTCTAGGTTCCTTAATAGTCATTTTTAGCTTACAAAACTTAAAGTAAAATTTTTTGGCATATCAAATTTCATGGAGGGAAAAATGTCAAAATGTCCATTTTCTGGTGGTACAGGAGCTAGTGTAACTCATCAAATTCAGGCCAATCAAGATTGGTGGCCAGAGCAATTGAACTTAAAAATTTTAAGTCAGGGCTCTAACAAAACCAATCCACTGGGAGAGAAGTTTGATTACTCTAAAGAGTTTAAAAAATTAGACTACAAGGCCTTAAAAAAAGATCTTAAAAAACTTATGACCGATTCACAAGAATGGTGGCCAGCAGATTGGGGGCATTATGGTGGATTGTTTATTCGCATGGCTTGGCATAGTGCGGGAACTTACAGAACCTATGATGGAAGAGGTGGTGCTGCTACAGGAAACCAAAGGTTTGCTCCAATCAATAGTTGGCCAGACAATGGCAATTTAGACAAAGCACGAAGACTACTTTGGCCAATCAAAAAAAAGTATGGCAATAAAATTTCTTGGGCAGATTTGATGATTTTAACTGGTAATGTTGCCTTGGAATCTATGGGCTTTAAAACTTTTGGTTTTGCTGGAGGAAGAGAAGATATTTGGGAACCTGAAATTGATATCAATTGGGGGATTGAAAATGAATGGCTAACCGATAAACGTTACTCTGGAGATCGTGTTTTAGACAATCCTTTGGCTGCGGTTGAGATGGGATTGATCTACGTAAATCCAGAGGGCCCCAATGGTAATCCTGATCCTGTTGCTTCAGCTAGAGATGTTAGAGACACATTTAAGCGAATGGCCATGGACGACGAAGAAACCGTGGCTTTAGTTGCCGGAGGACATACCTTTGGAAAATGTCATGGAGCAGGAGATGCGGCATTGGTTGGACCAGAACCAGAAGCGGCTCCAATGGAACAAATGGGTTTTGGTTGGAAAAACAAATTTAAGTCCGGTAAAGGCCAACATGCAATCACATCTGGAATTGAAGGAGCATGGAAACCAAATCCTACCAAATGGGATAATGGTTATTTGCGAATTCTTTTGCAGTATGATTTCGAATTGGTAAAGAGTCCAGCGGGAGCAAATCAATGGTTGGCAAAAGATGTGGATGAAAAAGACATGATTCCAGATGCTCACGATCCAAAACGAAAGCATCGGCCAATGATGACTACCGCCGATTTGTCTTTAAAGTTTGATCCTGAGTACAAAAAAATCATCCAAAAATTCCTAGACGATCATTCTGCTTTTGAGGATGCTTTTGCAAGAGCTTGGTTTAAGTTGACTCATAGAGATATGGGACCAAAATCTCGATTTCTAGGACCAGAGGTTCCAAAGGAAGAGCTTTTATGGATGGACCCAATTCCAAAGGGGAAAAGTTTAAGTAAGGCAGAAATTAGTAGTTTAAAAAAGTTGATCTTAAAATCAGGATTAAACTCCTCACAAATGATTAAAACGGCATGGGCATCAGCGTCTACTTATCGTCGTTCTGATATGCGGGGTGGGGCTAATGGAGCTCGCATTCGTTTGTTGCCAATGAAAAATTGGACGGTCAATGAGCCAAAGAAGCTTGCTAAGGTTTTAAAAACCTACGAGGCAATCCAAGAAAAGTTTTGTGGCAAAAACAAGAAAAAGTATGTGTCCATCGCAGATTTGATTGTATTAGGTGGAAACCTGGCTGTGGAAGAGGCAGCAAAAAAGGCAGGGGTAAAGATTGAAGTTCCGTTTACGCCGGGAAGGGGTGACGCTACTCAGGAGCAAACCGATGTGGAAGCCTTTGAGGTGTTGGAACCTAAGGCTGATGCTTTTAGGAACTATGCTGAAGACTCGCAGAAAAAACAGGCCGAGATATTGTTGATCGACAAGGCACAGCTTTTAGAATTAACAGCTCCAGAAATGACAGTTTTAATTGGTGGCTTAAGAGTTTTGAAAGCCAACTTTAATAACTCTAAGTTAGGTGTTTTAACGAGTAAATCAGGAAGCCTAACGAACGACTTTTTTGTGAATCTATTAGATATGAAAATTGAATGGAAAGAGTCGAAGCAAAAAGGGGAGTTTGAAGGTTTTCTTCGCTCAAGTGGCAAACTGAAATGGACAGCAACAAGAGGCGATTTAGTTTTTGGCTCTAACTCAGAGCTTCGAGCCATTGCAGAGGTTTACGCACAGGATGATAACAAAGAAAAGTTTGTTAAGGACTTTGTAAAGGCCTGGGTTAAGGTGATGAATTTAGATCGTTTTGATAAAAAGTCTGCGCGAGTTTAAAAAAATAAAAAAAGAGATTATGAGCCACCTTTCTACAAGGTGGCTTTTATATTTTAAGGAGATTTGTTTTTGGGGTGACAGCCGGTCTCGAAGAAAAACCTGTAACTGAAATGATGCTTTTTGAGAGCTAGTTCGAAGAAGTTCAAATCCTGCTAGCAAGAACCAAGAAATAAAAAAAAGCCCAGCAAATATGCTGGGCTTGAGATATTCAATATGGATGGGGATGCGAGCGAGTCAGAAGCCAAAGGCTTTTGATCGACGCATGGATGAGAATTGCCAAACCTCAGCGCCAGCAAAATCGGAATCCCGTCACCAAAGGTGACAGCCGGTCTCGAAGAAAAACCTGTAACTGAAATGATGCTTTTTGAGAGCTAGTTCGGAGAAGTTCAAATCCTGCTAGCAAGATCGGTGAAATAAAAAAAGCCCAGCAAATATGCTGGGCTTTATAATAATCAATATGGATGGGGATGCGAGCGAGTCAGAAGCCAAAGGCTTTTGATCGACGCATGGATGAGATTTGCCAAGCGTCAGCGCCAGCAATATCGGAATCCCGTCACCAAAGGTGACAGCCGGTCTCGAAGAAAAACCTGTAACTGAAATAATGCTTTTTGAGAGCTAGTTCGAAGGAGTTCAAATCCTGCTAGCAAGATCGGTGAAATAAAAAAAAGCCCAGCAAATATGCTGGGCTTTATAATAATCAATATGGATGGGGTAGCAGGATTTGAACCTGCGCATGACGGAATCAAAATCCGTTGTCTTACCGCTTGACGATACCCCATCAAGTGAGGCTAAATTTATCCCCAAGCCTGCTGCGGAGCAACTTATATTGCGCCATGTTAATAGAGAAAATATTACTCTTTCGGTAGACTTGCTAGGCTATCACCCATCTTTTTGATTTCTGCCTCGTAGGCATCAAAAATCATTTTCTCAATTTCGGCTCTCGTGTCCTGATTGATAGGGTGGGCAATGTCTTTAAACTGACCATCTTTGCGTTTCTTACTTGGCATCGCTACAAAGAGTCCCGTATTGCCATCAATGATTTTTAAATCACGAATGATAAAACAATCATCAATTGTTAGGGAAACATAGGCCTTTAGGCGATCTTCGTTCACAGGGTAGACTTTTACTTCTGTAATCTTCATTGTTCATCCTTTGCTGAATACGAAATATCCATTGTTGTAGTTTCTTATCGGGTGGATCAGAGCTGGACTTAAGTCAAAAGCGAAAAGATTTATTTTCTCAAAATGATACAGAATTAGCCTTGAGAGAGTTTAAAAAAACATGAGGTTTTTAAAGCTAAGCTATTTAGTGTTGCTTGCTATTTATGGTAATGGAAATTCTGAAGATAGAATAGATGCAGACTTTTTATGTTTTGGTGATTTCTAAAGACCCTCACAGAATTGGAGGGCCTTGTAATTGGATTTTTTATTTCGTTGCAGTGATGTTCAATTTAATTTGAGCAACATCACCAATTACGTTCTTTCCAATGAAGCTTTTGAATTTATTTTTTAAGCTTCCAAGTAAGTCGTTATCGATTGTTTTGTTGTATTTGATACCATAGTCGCGACGATCAAAAGTCACATTGTAAGCGTCTTTAGGTGCCATGATCATAATTTTATCGCCCTCTACTTTTGTATTTACTTTTAAAGTAATGTCTTTGGTTACGTTTTTGATACTTAGTTTTCCTGATACTTCTGCGCTTCCGTCTTTTGCTACTTTAAAACTTTTTCCGGCTTCAGAAACGAAAGATGCTTTTGGGTGATCATCTACATTAAAGAAATCGGCAGAGCGAAGGTGCTTGTCTCTTTTTGGCATATCGGTATCAATGGATGCTACATCAATTTCTACCTTTAAGTCTTTTACTGTTTTGTTTGCAGCATCATAGTCAAAGCTGCCATTGAATTTTTTGAAGTGTCCAACAACTTCGGTAGCGCCAAAATCATCATCACCTTTTTTTACATTTTTAGAGATAACAAACTGTAGGCCTTTTTCGTTGTCTGCGAATTTATAAGTTTCTGCTTGAGCAAAGTTTAAAGAAACAAACATTGCTGTGATTAATAAGATTAGATTTTTCATATTTGCTGATCCTTTCGTTTTTTAGCAAATTTATTAGAATTAGAAATGGCTAAAATGACAAGATGAAATGAAAAAAGATTCGATATTATTTATTATTTGGGAGTATGATGAGAATTAGTTGATAAATGCATAAAAAAAAGGCCCGCTTGAGGCGGGCCTTTGGATGATTGATTAAGGTTCTATATAGAGGACAATGATGTAACTTCCTCTTTGTACTCGGACCAAGTTTGCTTCTTCACGAAGAGCTCTTACTGCGGTTCTTGCTGTTTTAACTTTTTTGCGGTTGATATCTAAAATAATGTCACCAACGCTGAGGCCTGCTTTGGCCGCTGGGCTAGCTGTTTCTACCTCATAGACCACTGGTCTTGGGCTAAAACTTACGCCAATGCTTTGAGCCATCTCTTTGGTTAAGTCGGCCACTTGGAAACCTAATTTGTAAGGAGCCTTTAGGGTTTCTGGGCTGTCGTCTTGTGGCTTTTGTGGACTACCAGGTTCTTTGGTTTTTAGGCTTACTTTTATTTTTGTAATTTTTTGGTTTCTTAAAAGTTCTAGATCCACCTCTGAGCCTGCATTGTATTTAGCAATCTCATTGTGAAGCCTACGGATGTCTTCAATTTCTCTTTTGTTGATCTTACGTATGATGTCGTAGGGGCGAACACCTGCGGCTGCAGCGGCGCTGCCTTCCATAACATCAGTTACCAGAACGCCTTTTTTATCGGCTAGTCGCAATGCTTTTTGGATTCTTGGTGTGATAGGAGCAATGGAAATTCCTAAATAGCCTCGATCAATTTTTCCGTTTTCTTTTAGCTGTGGAATTAGGTTTTTCACCACATCGATTGGAATGGCAAAACCAAGGCCCTGCGCTCCTTTAATAATGAATGTGTTAACACCAATGACCTCTCCATCCAGGTTTACTAGAGGACCACCGGAGTTTCCAGGGTTAATGCTGGCATCAGTTTGAAGAAAAGGGTAAATGCCGATTTCTGCAACTTCTCGTCCTTTTTGAGAGATGATACCTTTGGTTACAGTGTGTCCTAAACCAAGTGGGTTACCAAAAGCTGCCACCCATTCGCCAACTTCAACTTTTGAGGAGTCACCAAGGCTTGCGGTGGGAAGTTTCTTTTTAGCTTCAATCTTGATTAATGCTATGTCTGTTTTCTCGTCTCTACCTATTACTTTGGCTTTGTATAGCTCTTTAGCGTTTTCTTCTAGTTGGACTTCGATTTCGTCGGCGGAATCGATCACGTGGTTGTTGGTAATAATCAAACCATCTTCACTGATGATAAAACCTGTTCCCAGAGCGGTGGATGGTTGTGGGTTTCCACGGCGAGGATTGATTCCATAAAATTGCTCAAACATATCCATAAATGGATCGCGAAAATTAGGCCTCTGTGGAAGTTGGGTGGTTCTAATGTTAACGATGGCTGGGTTTACTTTTTTTGCCAATTTAACAAAGGCAGTGGATAGGTCGTGTTTTTTTGCTCCATAAGCTAGGGGGCTTAAGAGGCAGAGTGAAAGGATCAGTACAATACTTGATTTCATTTTTCCTCCTTATGAATTCACATAACGCATTTTTAAATCACTAACTAAACGATCAATAAGGTTTTGTTCCTCGGAACTTAAATTGTTTTTGGTTTTTTCTCTAAGCACTTCAAGAAGGTCGATATTAAATTTGGCCATCTCTTTGTTTTTTTCGGTTTTCCCGGTTTGGGGATTGGCGATATCACCTAGGCCCATCATGGCGGCGGAGCCTATGGACATTACTAGGCTTGAAAAATCGGCTTGCATCGGTTGGCTCATAAAACTTCCTTTGCTAGTTAAATAGGATATTGTCCAATTAGTTTTTCAATTCTTTCTTTTGCTGTGGGTTGGGATTGGAACATTCCTGACCAACCGTATTTTGGCAGCGGGTTCATGAAAAATATATGGGCAGTATCTTTTGGTACGAGTTGCGGGTTTGTAGCCACCAAACTCTCTAGCTTCCAAAGGGATTTCGCTAGGGCTTTGGGTTTAGTGGTTAAATCAGAGGTAAGTTGGTCTAGCTGGAATATGGCAGATTTGGATTGCATTCTGCGAACTAACCAAGCAGAAACAGGAGCGACCAATCCGGTAACAGGGCCGAGCTCTTCTTTAAAAGGTTTGCCAAAGCTGATAAGGTAGTCAATTGCTTCAGCTGGCTTTAAGGTGCCTGCGACTATTGCGGAACATAAAGTAGCTGTGAAGGTGTAATGGTTTTTGATCTTGAGCATTTCAAAAGCAAGAACGCTTTCTAGTTCGTCTCGCTCTAGTTTCTCTAAAAGTGGTCGGCTTACAAGGATCGATGCTGCTCGTCCTGATTTAGAGGTACTGAAAGCGGTGGGGGTGTTTAAATCGCAAATGAAAATCTCAGGAGCAGGCATATGCAGGCGATTGGCTAAGTCAGTGACTAAGCTTTCTAGTGAATAGGGGTCCTGGCCTTGGATTGGTTTACTGTGGAAGAGATTTTTTAATCGTATGTCGCCATAAAAATAAACAAGACTGTTTGAAACAATGGCTAAGATAAACGCAGCCAAAAGCCCTTGGCGTCCACCAAGTTCTTTTCCAATGTACATAATAATTAACGAGAAGGCTCCCAAAATGGTCCAAGCCACGTAAGACTTATTCATAGCTAAATATGATACTCCTGTCGGAGCTTAATTTGTAGCTATATGCATAACGTCAAGAATCAAAAATAATCTTTTATTTTTCCGGACTGTAACTTGCTGAGAATGGAAAAGAGTTTTAAAATTTGGATGCTCAGGTTTTGTCAATGACTGATGAAAATAGCGACAACATTTAGGAGAGTGACGGTGGATGTAGATATTCTCGCTTTGAATGCCCAAATCGAAAAAGATAGTGAGTTCGTTAGAAAGGTTTTAAAAGAAACCTCAAAAGTAATTGTTGGTCAAAGAGAAATGCTCGAAGGAGTTTTGTCTGGATTGTTGACCGGTGGACATATCTTACTAGAGGGTGTTCCAGGTTTGGCAAAAACCCTAACCATTAGTAGTATGGCACAGGCCGTTGGTTTGAATTTTCAAAGAATTCAGTTTACTCCTGATTTAATGCCTTCCGATCTAGTCGGTACGATGATTTACAATCAGACCACTGGCGAGTTTGCTGCCAAGAAGGGACCGCTTTTTACAAATATTGTTTTGGCCGATGAGATTAACCGTGCGCCAGCAAAAGTGCAATCTGCTCTCTTAGAGGCGATGGCTGAAAAACAAGTTACTATTGGTGAAACGACCTACAAATTGGATAATCCGTTTCTGGTTTTGGCGACACAAAACCCATTGGAGCAAGATGGTACTTACCCTCTTCCAGAGGCGCAGATGGACCGATTCATGTTTAAGATTGAAGTGGGTTACCCAAATCGCGACGAAGAAAAACAAATTTTGGATTCAATGAGTTTGAGTGATGTTCCACAAATTGAAAAAGTTGTGACATTAGAAGAGATCCTTCGTGCAAGAAGTCTTGTCGATAAAATTCATGTAAACGAGAAACTTAAAAATTATATAGTTGAAATCACAATGGCGACAAGACAACCCGCTGAATACGGCTTAGGGCATCTTGGAAGCTTGATTCACTTGGGTGGATCTCCGCGTGCAACCATCAGTATGGTCAAAGCGGCTAAGGCACAGGCTTTTATGCAGTCTCGTGGTTATGTGACGGCGGACGATGTGAAAAGCATTGCTCATAAAGTCTTGCGCCATCGTTTGATTCTTACTTATGAAGCCGAGGCTGAGGATGTAAAATCAGATGCATTGGTAAATGAAATTTTAGAAAGTATTGAGGTACCTAGTTGAGTTTACCACCGGAGATTCTCAAAAAAGTTAAATTGATTGAGATTAGTACCCGTAAGCTGGTAAATAATATTTTTATGGGTGAGTATCACTCTGCTTTTAAAGGGCAGGGTATGACTTTTTCTGAGTTTCGAGAGTATGTTCCGGGGGATGACGTTCGAGACATCGCCTGGACAGTAACGGCAAGAACCGGTAAAGCACATATTAAACGCTATGACGAAGAAAGAGAGCTAACTACCTTTTTGGTGGTGGATGTTTCTGGCAGCGGTGACTTTGGTTCTGGTGAATATAGCAAGGGTGAGGTGATCGTTCATCTTGCCGCTTTGTTAGGTTATAGTGCGGCGAAAAATAATGACCGCGTGGGATTGTTAAGCTTTTCTGATCAAATAGAGAATTTTGTTCCTCCCAAAAAGGGAATGGGACAAGTGCATCGAATCCTTCGTGATTTATTGTATGAAAAACCAAAGTCCAACAAAACCGATCTAAGAGGTGCCTTAGAGCATCTCAATAGTAGTCTGCGCAAGAAGGCAAATATTTTTGTGATTTCAGATTTTATTGCGCCAGATTATTCTACGCCATTAAAACTCTTGGGCCGAAAGCATGATTTAACTGCTATATGGATTCACGATAAAAAAGAAAAGTCTTTGCCTGATTTGGGCCTGATTCAAATGTATGACCCGGAGAGTGATGAAATGCTTTGGGTGGATAGTTCGGATCGAAGTGTACGCCAAGCTTATGAAAACTATTTCAAAAAAGAAGATATTGATCGAAGAAATTTATTGCGTAAGTCCGAAGTGAAATTAGTGGAAGTGGATTCCAGTGGAAATTACGTCGACCCTTTGGTGGCGTATTTTAAAAAGAGGAATAGAAGTGGCTGAGGAAAAGACGAAGACAGAGGAAGCTGCTGTCGAAAAACAATTGCAAAAGCAATTGCCTGAAATTCAATGTAAAACGCAATCTTCCAATGAGGATCGTTTGCTGAGTTTTGCCTATCGAAATCCTCAAGAGCCTGCTGAACTAAAAGTGAACCAGCTCACGGTGGGTGATGAGTTTATTTTAAGTTGCCAGGGGGATTCCTTTGATTTGATCCCGGATAAGTTTAAAATCATTTGGTCAAAAGAAGTTCCAGATAATGTAAAGTCTTATTCTTTGAAAATTCTAGAAGTTGAAAAAAACACGGCTTCCGAAATCGCATTTCGAGCCAAGAGCTTTGTTGCTGGTAAGCAAAAACTAAACTTTCAAATCGACACAGGAACAGAAGTCTATCAAGTGCGAGCTTTAGAGATTAATGTTGCTAGTCTTCTAGAGTTTTATCCAAAGGGCTACAATGATCCTAAAGAAGCGGAGCTTGTCGAGAAAGCAGAAGAAGGCCTGCAAAAATTTATGCAAAACCAACAGCCTAAAGCTTTTCCTGCGATTGGGGGAGTAGAAGTTAGTTACCCAAATTATCTTTGGTATTTTTTAGCTTTTGCCTTGGTTTTGGCAGCTTTGGCTGGTGTTTTCTCTTATCGAAAACAGAAGAAAAAAAAGCAAGAAGAAAAACGTTGGCAAGAAAGCCGCAGTCCCATTGGCTCTCACAAAGACTTTCACAAAAGCATTCGCCAACAAGAGCGAGCTTGGTATACCGGTGAGTTAGAAGCGCAGCTGTTAATGGACGACCTTTACAAATCCCTGCGAATGTTTTTCTTTCGCGAATACAAGCTTAATAATCAAGTTAAAAGTCACAAACACATTTTAGATTTTTTTAAGAAATCAAAAACCACCAAAGAATCACGTTTAAGACGTCTGCAAATTTTATTGGATGAGTTATCTAATTCTTCAGAGATGAATGGGCTTGAGAAGGATGATGTAAGAGATTATCTAAAGAGATCTAGAGAACTTGTGGATCATCTTTACATTCGAGGAGGCTTATAATGCAACTACAGTCAGAATATGCCTTACTTTTTTTGCTACCAGTTTTTTTGTTGATGTATTGGGTTTATCGAAACAAGAAAAAGCGTTCTAGTTATTTGGTCTTTAGCCATTTGCCACCGGTTTTGCGAAACGGAGGCTTAAAGCAAAAGCTTGCCAAATTGCCAGCGCTGTTAAATTTTCTAGTTCTTACGCTATTGGTATTTATTTTAGCTCGACCGCAAAGTTCTGAATCTAAAATCAAACGTAATGTTGAGGGAATTGATATTGTTGTAGCTTTAGATATTTCTGATTCTATGTTGATTGAAGATATGCAGCCAGTGAACCGACTCGAAGCTTCCAAAGAAGTGATCAAGCGATTCATCCAAGGAAGACTGTCTGATCGCATTGGACTGGTAGTGTTTTCGGGGGAAAGTTATACAAGAGTACCACCAACCTTAGATTATCCAATCCTTCAAAAAAGTTTAAAAGAAGTGACTACGACCAATAATATGAAAATGGGTACTGCCATTGGAGTGGCTTTAGGAAATGCTGTTAGTCGTTTGCAAGACTCAAAGGCTCGATCTAGAGTTGTGATTTTATTGACGGACGGTGCAAACAACACAGGAACCATTGCTCCAGAAGAGGCTTTGTCCATAGCCAAAGGTTACGGGATTAAAGTTTATACCATTGGTATGGGTAAAGAAGGTAAAGCAATGCTTCCGGTTTATCGAAAAGATGTTTTTGGTAACACTAGAAAAACTTATCAACAAATGACTAGCTCGGTAAACATTGAACTCCTTCAAAGCATTGCTGATGAAACTGGTGGAAAATTTTATAGAACCAATGATGAGAAAGCACTTGAGTTGGTGTTTCAGCAAATTAACCAATTAGAAAAAACTAAAATCGATATAAAACAATATACAAAATACAATGAAGAGTACCAAGCTTACTTAAAGTATCTAGGCATTCTTCTTTTGTCTTCCATTCTTATATCTAATTTTTATTTGAGGAGGACTATTTAATGTTTCGATTTATGAACCCAGAGTATTTATACCTCATTGCTTTGATCCCAGTGATTTACGTAGTGGTTCGTTTGCAAGTTAGTAGACGATCCAAAAAATTAAAAAAAGAGTTGGGTGATAATTTATCTGTGTTTTTAACCTCTAGTTACTCTGCAAAACGTAGAGTGTGGAAATTTCGTTTTGAGCTCTTTGCTTTGATGTTTTTATTGATCGCCCTAGCAAGGCCGCAAATGGGGCAGGGAGAGCAAAAAGTTAAGTCTACGGGGATTGAGTTGATGCTCGCTGTGGATGTTTCTAGAAGTATGTTATCAGAGGACGTTAAGCCCTCTCGCTTACAGTTTTTAAAGAGAGAAATGGGTGTGTTATTAGATCGCTTGGCTGGCGATAAGGTTGGCTTGGTGGTATTTGCGGGAAGTAGCGCATTGGTTAGCCCATTAACAAATGACTATTCGGCACTAAAAATGTTCATCGATGGATTAACTCCTGAATCGGTAAGTTCTCAAGGCACAAATTTTACCAAAGCCATTGATGAGTCTGTGAAAGCCTTTGAACGGGGAGGAATTGAATCAGACGAGACAATTCGAGTTTCTAGGGTTTTGTTGATCAATAGTGATGGTGAAGATAACGAAGAAGGAGCCTTGAAGGCGGCGGAAGAGGCGAAGAAAAAAGGCGTTAGTATTTTTTCTTTGGGATTTGGAACGGCCAAAGGGGGAAGTATCCCTATTCGTGATGAACGTGGTTACTTAAAAGGTTATAAGCAAGACCAAAATGGAAACATTATCGTGAGTCAGGCCAAAACCAAGTTGTTGCAAGACATTGCTCAGAAGGGTGGAGGGAATTACTATCATTCCGTAATTGGTGGCTATCATATAGATGCTTTGTTGAAAGATTTTAATCAATTGGAAAAAGCAGAGTTTGAATCCAGCCTAGCTAAAAACTACAACGAGTATTTTCAGTATCCATTGTTTTTAGCCTTTTTGTGTTTGTTTTTTGAAAGATTGCTGGCATCACGAAAATCTAAAACCGGAAAGTGGAAGGGGCGTTTCACTGAAGGAGCTAGTGCATGAAAAAGTCTCAACTGGCTCTAATGCTTGTTTTTAGTTTTAGTCTCACTGCTAGAGCAGATATGGCTCTCAGAGAAATTTACGAAAACAACCAAGCCGTACAAAGAATGCGGGAAGAAGACCTTGCGGCTGCGAGTGAAATTCTTCATAACCTTGTATCGAGCAATCCCAATTCGGGCATACCGAAACTGAACTTGTCTGGTTTGTATGCTTCCAATCAAGATTTGGAAGGATCAAAGGGTTTGTTAGAGGAGTTGGTTAAATCCTTGAAAAATCCAGAATCGAGTGCTGGTTTGAATGACTCGGAGAAACGGTTTTTGTTATTTGCGGCTCACTTTAATTTGGCCTACATAAACTCTTTAGATAAGTCCAAAGCCAAAGAGGCAGTAGAGAATTACGCCATTGCCTTGAATTACGAACCTGATGATATCGCTACGAAACTTAACATTGAGCTTTTAACTAAAGCCCAACAAGGTGGTAGTAACAGCGAAAATCAACAAGATCAAAAGCAAGAGCAACAAGATCAAAAGGATCAGAAGGATCAAAAAAATCAGGAACAAAAAAAATCGGACAATCCAAATTACAAAGACCAGAAAAAGCAGCAGAAGCCGCAATTTAAAGAAAATGATTTAAAGAAACAAGATGTGCGTCGTATCTTCCAGGAGCTGAAACGCCAGGAAGAAAAAATTCGCGCTAAAATGAACAAAAAAGATCAGGATGAGCCAGAAAATGATAAAGATTGGTAGAAATGCATTGGTGGTGTTGGTGGCTTTCTTTAGTCTTTGGGCTATGGGAGCGGATGTACAAATTCGTACCGAATTAGACCGCCAAAAAGTTGAAATAGGTGAGAGTTTCCAGCTGCAAGTTAGCATTGATGCTAGTGGTTCCGTTGATGTGGGGCCGCCTGAGTTTCCTCGTGTAGAGAATTTTTTATTGCTAGACACAGGCCAGGCAACGAGCCAGCAGGTTCGATTTGTAAACGGAAAAGTGGAGTCGAAAAGAACTTTAACTTTTACCTATGAGTTGCAAGCTAAGAAGTTAGGGAATTTATCCATTCCAAGTATGAATGTGATTGTAGATGGGAAGCCGATGAAAACTAAGAACTTGAGAGTTCAAGTTGTTGACGCCGGCACTTTACCAAGTCGCCCTCAAGCGAGAAACAATCGTTTCGGAAACTCTCCTTTTGGCAACTTTCCTGGTTTTGACGATGATCCCTTTGATCGTTTGTTAAGAAATAGAAATCGGGTACCACAACCCAAGCCAGATACATCTGTAGATTTAAACCCCAACGAAGCTTTTCAGATTCGCGTAGTGACAGATAAGACAGAAGTGTATGTGGGGGAGCAAGTTACTGCTAACTATTATATTTATGTACCTAGTAAGTACGTTTTAACAAGTTTCGATGCCGTTAAATATCCAAATCTGCAAGGCTTTTGGAAAGAAGATATTGAAATGGCGCAAAGCCTTCGCTACGAGTCAGTGGTTGTGGACGGTATTCCCTACAACCGTGCTCTCTTGGCTAGTTATGCATTGTTTCCCATTAAAGAGGGAAGGGCAAAGTTAGACGAATACAAGGCAAAGTGTGATATGGCCATCTCTGGTTTTATGGGATTAGGGAAGCCTAGGTCTTACACCAAATCTAGCTTGCCTATTAACTTAAAGGTAAAAGCATTGCCATTGCAAAATCGCCCAACGAATTTTACCGGAGCTGTTGGGAATTTTCAGATGACGGCGAAATTAGGGGCCGAAAGAATTAAAGCACATCAACCTTTTAGCTACGTACTAAAAGTAGAAGGAGAAGGAAATGCTAAGTCCATTGAATTACCAGCATTAGATCTTCCTCAAAGTTTGGAGCTTTTTGATCAAAAAGAAGAAAGCAAGTTTTTTAAAGATGGTAGGTCTTTCAAGGAGTTTACTCTTTATTTCATTCCTCGTGAGGAGGGAGATTTAAAAATTCCTGAAATTAGCATGGGGGTTTTTAATCCGGCTACAGAGTCTTATGAGCAAATTAAAAGTGGTGAGGTGATCTTGTCGGTGGCAGCAGGAGAAAAACCACAGATCGCTGGAGTGAATCCTGAAGATTTAAAAGAGGCATCTACTAAAACAAAGAGTAAATCAAGACAGTTGTTTCCATTTGTTTTTGATGAAAGTTCCTCTAGCTTCTTACAAAAAAATGCGGCTTATGGAAATTTGCTTCTGTTTTTATTAATTCTTGTTTTTAGTTTTTTACACGCTAAAAAAGAGTTGGCCTGGGGGGGGAAACAGCAAAAGATCATTGAAGTCTATGAGAGTCGTGCTAAAAAATTAAAGGGATTTCATAAATCAGAGGATTTAAGAAGTTTAGGTGTGGAAGGAACAAACACGATCTACGCCATTTTAAATTTATGCCTAGATGATGTTGAATCTGGTGCTGAAATTGATAAAGTCTTGATTAAGCTTAGTCCTAAGTTAAGGACTGAAATTGAGGAGCCTTTGAAGAGGTCTCTTAAAGATTTTCAAAGCATGGCCTTTGCGCCAGAGGAAATTTTAGGGGCCTACAAAGACCAGGATAAACGAAAAAAGATTATCCAGGACGTGGATCAGGTTCTTAAAAAATTGATAGAAAAACACGAGTCTTAGGGCTCTGTTCGGGTCTAGCTATCGGAAGGTCTAGAAATGCCTTATAGAGGGGCGAATCTTTGGTCTTGTTTGAGGAATTTCTTCTCGCTAATTTATTTTTAGTTTTCTTATGTTAGACTGAAATTCGGATTGAACACCAGATCAATCAAGGAAGGTTATATGCGTCTATTATTGAGTTTAGTTTCCTTATCTGTACTTTCTGCTTGTGGAACATTTACTCCTGTAGTGATCGATACGCAGAGAAATATTGAGAAAGAAGAAATTACTTTGGATGAAAACGAACCCATTGGTGGTGAAGTTCCTCATGAAGTAAATGCTCAGGTAAATAAATGGGTAAAATATTTTACGGGCCGTGGGCGTCGACATATGGAGAGATACCTGTCACGCAGTACTCGTTATGAAGCTGTAATGAAGCAAATTTTAAGGGAAGAGCAAGTACCTGAAGATTTGTTCTATGTGGCTTTGATCGAATCTGGTTTTAGAAGTTCTGCTAGGTCTCATGCCAATGCGGTTGGATACTGGCAGTTTATTCGTGGAACGGGAAGAGCTTATGGCTTGCAAATCAATGCTGTAATGGATGAAAGACGTGACCCTGAGTTGGCCACTCGTGCTGCAGCAAGGTATTTAAAGTCTTTGCACACTCTTTTTAACGATTGGTATTTAGCCATTGCTGCCTATAACGTAGGTGAAAATCGTGTAAAAAGACTAGTGATGCGTTATCAAACGAGGGACTTTTGGACTTTAGCTCGTCGTAGAAAGTTACCAAGAGAAACCATTAACTATGTTCCTAAGTACTTAGCGGCAAGAATGATTGCCAAGCGTCCTACCCAATATGGTTTCGACAAGGTAGAATACCAGCCGGGCTTAGACTTTGAAACTTTACAGGTAAGCTACCCAGTTAATTTAAAGACTCTTGCTGGCAAACTTGGAATCGCTGTGGATGAGTTTAAAGAGTTCTATAATCCAACTTACTTAACAGATTACGCGCCAACCACAAAAAAACGTGGTGGTTTAACTTTGAGAATTCCTAAAGGAAAGCTTTATGCGGCTCAAGAGTACGCATTAGAGTCTAAGGTAATTGATGTTGCCCAGATGAATCGACTTCTCAACACAAAATACGCTTACCACCGTGTTCGTCGCGGGGATACTCTTAGTGGAATCGCGGTGAAATACAGAACTTCCATTCGTACTTTAAAAAGAATCAATCGTTTGGGTCGCAGAAACCTAATTCGTGTGGGGCAAAGATTAAATGTACCTCTTTATTCTGGTGCAAGAATTGTTGCTAGCAGTAGTTCTTCGAAGAAAGTGGCTTCTTACTCTGGTCAAAAAACCATTCACCGTGTTCGTCGTGGAGAGTCTTTAGGGGTGATCGCCGAGAAGTATGGTGTAGGTTTAAGTAAAGTGTTAAGAGCCAATCGCTTGTCAAAGAGAAGCAAGATTTATGTAGGGCAAAAAATCATAATTCCTGGAAAGCATTCTATTAAAACAACACAACGTCATGGTTCTAGTTATGTAGTAAAAAGAGGGGAGACCCTTCTAGGAATTGCAAATAGAACCGGTGTTAGTTTTTCGAATCTTTTAAAGTATAACGGATTGAATCGTCGTTCCAAAATCTATGTTGGACAAAAAATTAATTTAACGGCTTCGCGAAGTGTAGCTAGTAAAAAGCTACACAGAGTTCGTCGCGGTGAAACCTTGTCTCATATTGCGGTAAAGTATGGTGTGGCGATTCGCCAAATCGCACAAGCCAACGGCATTAAGCGTAACCATCGAATTCAAATTGGCGAGAGCTTAGTAATACCTCATTGATTTTATTTAGTGCTATTGTGCTAAGCCTCTCCTTAATTAATTTGTCTAGCAAATCTAAGTAAAATTTCTACTTTTACTGCCAAAAATAGGCCCTATTCAGAGCCTTAATTAAAACTCAAACTATCCTACAATCAAACTTTTAGACACCTCTGTTTTTATTTCTCTGGATCTATGATTGAGAGCTAATCTTTTGTATAATTGCCTAGAAATAAAAGGTGTGTGGTTTTCAATGTTTCGTGCTTTGTACATTATAGGAATTTTAGCTTTTTCAAGTGTGTTGTGGGCCGGTAGTGAGTCTATCCAAGAGATTAAAGATTGGAGAAACCCACAGGCGGCTGGCTTTGCTCATTTGGAAGCCTATAACGAAGATACTTATCCAGCAACTTTTCAGTGTAGCGCTACTTTTTTATCTCCCACTCACTTACTTACAACAGCGCATTGTGTTTACTCGGGGGAGTTGTCAAAAGTATTTGATCAGATTTATGTGTTTCCCTCCCGTGTAGGTGTTTCTAGGATTTCTCCTTCTAGAATTTATGTCAAAAGGCTTTATGTTTCTAAGGCTTATATTCGAGAGATTGCAAAAGTAGAAAAACCTAGTTTAAAGAGAGATAAGGCAAAGTTAGAACTGGAAAGCTCAAACCTATGGGCAAGTTCAGAGGATAAAGCCATTGTAGAATTGAGTCAGCCGGTCAATAGTAGTTATTGGCCCACTGGTTTCAAAGGCTATAAAATTTCAAAACAGAATGTTTTAAGAAATCTTCGTGAGTCATCCGGAAGGGTTCACTCCTATCCAAAGGCTTATGGAGAGGGAAGTTTATGGCAAGAAGATTGTGATATGTTTCCTTACAATCACAGCCTTGAAAGTAGCAATTGTAGTATTGAAAGAATAAGCGGCGCCAGCTTTATCAAGGATGGGCAAATTTTAGGGATGTTTGTTTCTATCTTGGCAGAAGATTTTACTCCGCTACTTAGTGTTTTTAAAGCGGAAGAAGTTCAAGAAATTTCAAACATCCTTAGAGGCAATCTAGAGGGATTAAAGAATTTTAAAAAATTCGATCTTAGTGTGGAGAGTTTTAATTACATTAGGTATTTAAACAACTGCCAAGAAGACATTGAATTTGCTAGCTATGTTTTTGATAAATATCAAAACATCAAAGAGTCTATTCACTCTATCAAATCCGGTGAAAGTTATTATTCGTTAAGAACTAAAGCCAATTTTGGTTTTATGGGCTTCCCCAATGAGGAGCCACAAAATTTTGAACCGAGAGCGGAGTCTTATAACTTAGATGCTTCCGTAGTTCCTCGCTTATACAAAGTTTCCCTTGAGCCAGAATATGCCTTACAGTCCGGAGAGTTTTTGGTAAAAATCTGTGGAACAAAGGATTAATTTTTTGTCATAGAAATGCTTTTAAGTTACTAAGGCCATATAAGAGCCTAAGGGGAGAGAGTATTTAGACTCACTTTGATTTGATCACCCTTAAGCCTGTCGCTAAATCCACTTCGAATACAGCTTGTAAATCATTATCGACGACCAAAGCTTTGGTTTCAGCTGAATTTATTTGAGTAGAAACGGGCAATGAAAAATTAGTTCCGTTTCCAATACTTGCACTTGATAGAATACTTCTATTTCCCGTGGCTAAATCCACTTCAAAAATTGCTTTTAAATCTTTATCAGTAACATATGCTTTTGTTTCTGCTGAATTTAAAACGACGGACACAGGGAAATCAAAATTAGTTCCAGATCCAATAGAGGAATTAGAAATAATGCTTCTATTTCCAGTACTTAGATCTACTTCAAGAAGTGCATCTATGCCAAAATCGACAACAAAAGCTTTTGTCGCTGCGGAATTTAAAGCCAATGCAAATGGGGAATTGAAACTAGTTCCGGTCCCATTGCTAGAGTTAGATATAGTGGTTCTATTTCCAGTTACTAAGTCCACTTCAAAAAGAGCAACCGCAGCATAATCAACAACAAAAGCTTTAGTTTCTGCTGAATTTAGTACTACAGAAATAGGAGCCATAAGAGTGTCTCCTGTACCGTTACTTGAATTTGATATGATTGTTCTATTTCCAGTACTCAAGTCTACTTCAAAGAGAGCATAAACACCATGATCAACGATATAGGCTTTTGTCCCATTTGATTTTAATGCTACTGAATTAGGGGCTATGAAATTGGTTCCAGTTCCTGTGCTGGAATCAGAGATAATGCTTCTATTTCCAGTACTTAAGTCCACTTCAAAAAAGATATCTAGAGTTGTATCCGTAAGATAAGCTTTGGTTTCGGTAGAGTTAAATACTGCTGAATTAGGGCTTAGAAAAGTAGTACCATTCCCAGTACTTGAGCTTGATATTATACTTCGATTACCAGTGGAAAGATCCACCTCAAAAAGTTCATCTATGCCAGAATCAATAATAAACACCTTATTCTCTGCAGAGTTTAATACTACAGAATTCGGTGTATCAAAATTTGTCCCAGTTCCCGTACTAGAGTTTGAAAGAATGCTTCTATTTCCAGTGGTTAAATTTATTGTAAAAAGGGCGTCTATGCCAGAGTCAATAACATAGGCTCGAGTCTCTGCAGAATTTAAAACCACTGAGCTGGGAGTATTAAAGTTAGTTCCACTTCCTGTGCTTCCACTAGATTTTGTAACTCTATTTCCGTTTGTTAAATCGATTTCAAAAAGTGCGCCAGCACCAGAATCAACAACAAAGGCTTTTGTTTCTGCTGAATTTAAAAACAACGATAGTGGGTTACTAAGATTAGTACCTGTACCGGTACTAGAGTTTGATACAATGCTTCTGTTACCAGAGCTTAAATCTACTTCAAGTAGAGCATCGGTAGTAGAATCAAGAACAAAAGCTTTTGTCTCGGTGGAGTTTACTGCTATCGAAACAGGGCCACTAAAATTGCTCCCTGTACCTGTGCTTGCGTCAGATACAATGCTTCTATTTCCTGATGCTAAGTCCACTTCAAAGATTGCGTCGACTTCGTCGTCCAAAACAAAAGCTTTGGTTTCCGCTGAGTTTAGAACCACTGCAGTAGGCGAAATAAAGCTAGTACCAGATCCTGTGCTAGGGTTGGAAAGGATGCTTTTTTTTCCATTCGTTAAATCCACTTCAAAGAGAGCAGCCAAGTCACTATCAACGATGAAGGCTTTATTCTCCGCTGTGTTAATTGCTATAGATTTTGAATTTGAAAAGGCTAACTGATGACTATTAAGGAAGACGTACTCAAGTCCCAGGTTTGTACAATTTGAACTTACATTATCGGTATTAATAATTTTTCCGTAAAAAGTTTTATTTCCAATCTCAGAATTATCGTCGGCTATAAAAATATTTGTGATACTAAAGCTTGTTCCTGATATGGTGGCGCTACCTTTCAATGTCGAGCAAGTTGCGTCAAAGTAAACCTCAACCTTGTACCCACTCATATCACTTAAGCCTGAGGCTGTTATAATAGGATTATTGGTTTCAGATTGTCGTTGATTTAAATTATTAGAAAGTACCCATCCACTTGGGTCTGCTGGTTTTTCAGAAGAAGTGGCTGGCGATTTTATGGCACTGATCCCATCTCCGGTAACAGCAAAACAAGCACTTAGAAAAAGTACTAAAGAAGCCAATAAAAGACGTACTACTAAAATTCGACTGCTACGCATAAGTATATTATCGGTATATTCTCAATAAGCTTAAAGACTTTTTTCAATTCATTCCTAGAATGAGACGAAGCATTATTGGGTCGATTGCTATGACTTTGTCTTTATATAAATGATAATACAATAATGGCAAAAAAAAACAGGAAGTTTGGGGAACTTCCTGTAACACAAGGGTTGTTTATATTTTAAAAAGATGGGGTTCTTTTAAAAATCGTTGTTCATTACTTGGAAAACTTTGTTGGTCTTCGCAATCTGTACTCTAACTTTGTCGCCATATTCACTAAGAATTGCATTATCAACAGCTACGTAGATGCTTGCTTTTTCAAATGCATTTTCAATGCAGCGTACATTCTCAGATTTTTTCATTTGAACTTCTAGGGCGGAGATAATAACTACTAACTCATTTTCATTTTTTACAATTGTGTGAGTCACTGGAGTCAGTTCATTCATACAATGGTTTAATAAAAACTCAGCATTAACCACTAAGGCATCTTCAGCGCGAAGTAATTCAACAGCACTCAAACTTGGCACCGTATAACCAGTAACTTCTTTTACCTTTGAATCAGATAAGTCATCAAATGCGATGGCAAAAGAGTTTAGGCTTAATCCACATACAAAAATAAATGCTAAAATTGATTTCATTTTGAATCCCCCGTTTGGTTCCTGTTTGTTATAAGAAATTCTAGGGGCATGTGAAAATTATTCATTATGATTGGGCTTCATTAGAGAAACTTATTAGGTTTAGAATTCTTACTATAAAAGCCATTGAAAGAAATTTAAAGCATAAAAACATAAATGTTTTTAGGTACTTATGTTTTTGGGTGTGAGCACTGTTTTTTAAAATTGAGTTTTAAAAGGCAAATGATGTATCGCAGAAATCTAAATTTTTTCTATTTTACTTTAAAGGCTAGAGCATAAGCGCAATCTTTTTCACCACTTCTAATTAAGGCTTCGTGAAATCTTAGTGTCGCAAGTCTTCTCAGTATCAAATTTTATAACTTTTGATTGCTCTAATTGGCTTAAAAAATAATCTATTTTAGAAGCGCTCTCTTAATTCTCTTGGTTTTAATGAGTTTTAAGCCTGCTTTTATCATATTTAATAGGATTTCCTTCGGCTTTGGTTGATCAAAGATGCTCTTTGCTCTATATCTTAGGCTTTCAAAGCTCTTATTGGCATAAGGACGAAGCATTCAAGTTTTTGTATTATGCCTGGTAGGGGATTTTCTATGATTCAATTGTCTCAAGTTTATGAGATTTGACAGGGAGATAAAATGGCTGGAGCTCCAAATCCATTTGAACAACAACGCCCCATCGAAGGCGTAAAACATATTATTAGTATTTCTTCAGGAAAAGGTGGAGTAGGTAAATCTACGATGACATCCAATCTTGCCATCGCTCTTGCTAAGGCTGGAAAAAAAGTGGGTCTACTAGATGCTGATATTTATGGACCTAGTGTTCCGCGTATGTTTGGTGCCGTAAATCAACGTCCCGAAGTTACTAAAGATAACAAAATCATTCCGCTAGAAAGATATGGCGTAAAATTAATGAGTATGGGTTTTATCACAGAAGAAGAAGCGGCATTAGTTTGGCGAGGGCCAATGCTTTTTAAAGCGATGGATCAAATGCTTCGCGATGTACAGTGGGGTGAGTTGGACTATCTATTAATGGATCTTCCGCCAGGCACTGGGGACGTTCCTTTGTCTTTGGCTCAAAAGGTACCTATAGCAGGTGCAGTAGTTGTTACCACTCCACAGAACATTTCATTGATCGACGTTAAGAAGTCCATTGATATGTTTGAACGAACTGGCACTCCGATTGTTGGTATGGTAGAAAATATGGCGTTTTTCCGTGGTCCTAATGGAGAAGAGTTAGAAATGTTCCCAAGCGGTGAGTTGGATGCTTACTTAGATCGTAAAAAGATCGCGAAAGTCGCACGCTTTGGATTTTTCAATTCCATTGCTAAGGGCGGTGAAGTTGGGATTCCGTTTATGGAACAAAATGTCGACAGTCCCGAAACGGCAGAGTTTAAAAACTTGGCCAACTTGTTGATTGAAAACTATCAGTAAAAAAATCTATTCTAAAAACTCAAAAAAAAACCCGCCAGGGGGCGGGCTGTAGAGAGTGTTAGATTTATTGTCTAGGTGACCCAAATTTAAATTTGGTGCGCTAGATCCTATGCTCTACGAAGTGCATACCCCCTATACTAGCCCAAAGTGGCCATTCCTTTGGTAGCTGGCTGGCTTAGCTTTCGCTTTAGCCCCTCTAGCTTTGCGCCACGCGGTTTCCCGTGTTTTGCCTTGAGCAAAGGAGGTAACAAAGTAATTTATATTCACTTTGATCCTTTTACTTCCAAGAGTATTCTCTTAGAAAAATGTTAGTCTATGATAGGATTCACCCTAGATTGGCGGCGGAAATAAGTTCCACTGCTTACTGTGTAATTTCATATATCCTCCTTTGTTATTAAGAACCACCGAATTGATTTGCGTGTGCGCGCATTACTCCGGAGGAGGATCCAATCGAAATATTTTAACCTTAGCCATACTAACTCCTTGAAAGTTAAGTCATTTAAGATCGCCTCCCACAGCTATTCCGGTGGTGGATCGAGGCGAAGGAATTTCGCTATACTCATTTTGATAAAAACAACATACATAAACATCTCTAAAATAAATTGGCGGTATGATTGCAAAGACTAAAGAGGAGGGAACTAGATGAGTTTCTTTACTTACCGGTTACAGTTTTAGGATAAACCATAAGAGAGTTTTGATAAAATTTTAATTACTAGCTTCTCATCTTAAGACAGCTTTTTAGGGGAATCGTATTTTTAGGTGTGACGATTAAGAAGGCGGATAAATTAAATTTATAATTTCGTTGGCAATTTGTGTTTGTTGGCAGGACAAAAGAAAAAGCCACCTGAAGAGGTGGCCGAAATGTGAAGTTTAATTTAGGTTTTCACTGAAATTAAAAGGCGCAAACCTCTAAACCTTTTTTCACTCCAGGGATTTCTAAAAAGTTATTCTGGTAGGATTTGATCTTCTTAAATTCATTTAACGAAAGTTGTTCTTCCGCGTTGTAGAATTTGTCTAGGCACAAAATCCAAGGAACTATGGCAAAGTCGGCAATGCAAGCTTCCTTACCAAGTAAAAATGCATTGTCTTGCAATTGATTTTCGATCACTTTTAAGAGTCGTTTCACTTCGTTGCTGTATCGTTCCGTTGGGTAGGGGTGATCACATTTTTCACCAGCATATTTAAAGAAATGACCAAACTGCCCAAACATGGGACCTACGCTAGCCATCTGGAAAAATAACCATTGAATGCATTGGCTTTTTTGCACAGGGTCTTTGGGCAAAAACTGATCATACTTTTCAGCCAGATAGAGCAAGATGGCACCAGATTCCATGATGGCGTGTTCTTCACCGTTGGGACCTTTCTTGTCGACGATCGCTGGGATTTTTGAGTTTGGATTGATCTTGATATAATCATCGGTAAATTGATCATTTTTTAAAATATCTATTTTGCTAGCTTCGTAGGGGATATTTGCTGCTTCTAAAAAACAGGAAACTTTTTGTCCATTGGGCGTAGCTAAACTATATAAATGAATATCGGCCATAATTTTCTCCTTAGATTTCTTAATGATGGCATCGAATTCATTGGTTTGTCTAGGAGCGGGCGAAGATTCATAGAATATAATTTAAACCTGTAGGCTTCGAATAATAAACGAAGCTATTTTTTAGCTTACTGATTTACGGATGCCTTTGTCAGGCTTTTACTACAAGCCATTCCGTTGCCTTTTGTTTTACCTGTGTAATCGATTGGCTTTTTCAAGCTTGCTTTTGGAGGTAATCCAGCCTCTTCACGATTGGCACTATCGATGATTCTAAGGATTCCATTTTCAGGTCGAGTGTCGACAAAAAGCCCGCGAATCATTGCTTCGAAATGCTTGGAGTAAAATGGGTCATTGTGAACAAAATAGTGTTCTTGGTTGGTCAAAGAGCCCTCGGTGGCATTGGTTGATCCATCAACTACGGAGCGCACAGGGTATCCGGTTTCTCTTTCTATATAGCTAACTCCTGCATCAATGGTTTTGTGGTGGAGTTTTGCCGAAATCAAAATCGCTTTGCCTGTTTCAGGATCTTTGACAGTATTTCCTTTATCATCTCGAAGGTAAAACATTCCGTAGTTATCAGGAGCGCTACGAATATTAAACATGATTCTTTCATACTCGTTGCCAAAAACCTCTCGCCAAGCGGAATCTGAATCTGCTTCAAATTTTGCTTTCAGGCGAATTCGATCTTCTTTTCCAAGGCGCTTGTAGCCGGAAATTTTTAAAAAGATACTCCAGTCAGCTAAGAAAGAAGAAATGTCAGCCATACCAATTAGCCTCCATTTCTCAGGATTGCCTTTCATTTCTCTTTCAGCTCGTTCTAAAAGAGCTGCTAGTACATCAGGAGAGGATGCAGAAAACTGCATCAATCTCACGTCACCGGTAGCGTATTTTAAAGCCTTCGCTGTGATGGATAAGTGAATGTTACCGTCTCCGCCATTGGGTGTGAAGGCAACAATGCTGTAGCCACCATGGCTAGTATTTACAAGCATACTTCCCGATTTAGGATAAGCATTAGGGCCGGAACTACCTCTTAGTCGTAAGATTTGCGTTTTTGCTAAATTGTGCTCTACCACATTGGCTAATAAATAACTTTGGACAACAGAAACGTGATTTGCATTGGAAATGGCGTTTTCATGATTGTGTTCGCTGTTTACCAAGTCGCCTTTCGTTCCAGAAAGAGTAGGGTTGGCAGAGCTGGAAAGAACCGCAGCCCTAGTTTTTGATTCGTGATCTCTTACAGCAATTTTTTGATGATTTAAACTCACTGAATCAATGAGACTTAAATGAAAAGTCCCATTTTTGTCCGCAGAGTTTTTATAGACATATTCTCTCAACTCATAATAGAGTTTCATTCTTTCAGGGTAGTGTTGCATGGCCTTTAGATCGAAACTGATTCTAACTTTAACGCCACGTTTGTGCGCTCGAATTAAGGCCTCTTTGATTTCTACTAAGTCCCACTCATAAGCATTGATGGCCAATGTTTTCTTAGCGCCATCGATAAAGCGAACCCAAACATCAGCAATGTCACCGGCTGGCACTCTTAGGCCTTTCTTTATTTTATTATCATCTAGTGGATCTTCAAAATCGATTTCTTCCCCTGTTAAGTTAGGATCAGGAAGAGGGTAGTTAAGGTCGTATATCATTTGATGAGAACTAACAAATTCAAGGAGCTTGTAGCCTAGTTTCCCTTTTTTTAAATCACTTTGTTTTAAAAAGAGTGCTACGGGCTTTGAGTTGATATTGTCGTTGATAAAGCCATTAATTCTTTTTTGGTTGTGAAGGACAGCTCTTAGTCTTTCAGAAAATCTTTCGGCAAAAATAGGATCATCAATGGCGCGAAGTTCTTTTCTAATTTTCGCCATTTTTTGCTCTAGCGGTGTTTCTTTTTTTAACAACTCCTTGGCTTCAGAGGCGATGGCTTTTTGTTCCTTCGTTAACTCGCTCAATTCTTTTTGTAAATCCTTAAGTAGTTTTTTGTTGGCCGCGGTGTTTTCGCTAGCCATTATTTTGCTAAGCTTTTTTATTTTATGTTTTAAATTTGGGATAGCATGTTTCTTTAGGTAAATGCTGCGGTACTTTTTATCTTGGTATTCTCGTTTCCAATTTAGGTATTCTGCTTTGGCAAGAATAAGCTCTTCTGAGTCTCTTGGGTATTCTATTAAAAAGTCTTCTAAATCTTTTAAAAGTCTTTTGTCAGGGCCATTTTTGACTTGGGATGCAATTCTTAAAAGCTTGATAAAGCGGGCTTCCGATAAAGTCTTTTTTTCGCGATATTGCGATTTGGTGAGCCCGTAAATTAATTTTCCCTCTTCTTTTTGTTTTTCTTCTTCGGCCGTTAAAATGTGAAAAGCTTCAGGGGCTTCGATTAATCCCTTTCTAACTTTTTTTAAGCTGTAGGGGTTTAAAATCAAAAGATCTTCAAAGCTTTCGGAAATAATATCTACCTTGGAAGGTTGAGTAAATAGGCCTCTGACAAGAGTAAAGATTCTAGGCAAGTTGTTAATGCTTAATTCAGACGCATCCTCTGTTGACCAAATTTCTCTCAGCAGAGGAGTTTCAAATTCCGGTGCATTTTGGGCGTAGGAATAATTAGCAAGATTTAAGTTAAAAATTAAACTTAGAATTAAGAAGAACTTAAGGTGTATTTTGTTTGGATTTTGCATAATTTCCCTTCGATTGCATCATAATCGATTCTCGCCAAATGCATACGTTTCATGAAAAAAATCCTCGGTTTTTTGGGCTGAAAAAGCCAAATTTAAGAAGATTTAAGATTGCAGCTATGCTTCTTAAAATAGAACTATACTGGCTTGCCAAATGCCTGAATTTCTTACATAGTTTTCTTGTTAAGCGGTCTGGGGGGATGGTGAACATATCAAGCGACGAACACATTCGTTTTTTGCATGCCGAATTACGCGAGCGTAATTTAAAAAACCCTCGTTATTCTCTGCGAGCATTTGCCCGTGATTTAGGGGTAAGTGCTAGTCGATTGTCAGAGCTTCTAAGAGGCAAAGGAAAAATGTCTACTCCTTTTGCTCAGTCGATTGCCGAGGCCTTAGGACCAGACTCAGAAAAGGCAAAACTTTTTTTAAGTATGGTTTTAGCTGAAAAGTCACAAAATTCAACAGAACGACAAATGGCTGAAAAACAGGTTCGCCTTTGGAAGAATTATTTGGCTGTAGAAGAGCTGATGCTTGATGAGTTTCAACAAATGAGTGACTGGTACTATTTAGGGATTTGGAACTTCTTGCATTTAAAGACTAAAAACAATGTGCCGGGGATCTGTGATGAATTTCCAGACTTATCTGTAGAAACGGTGAAGTCTTGTTTACAGACATTAACTCGTTTTGACTTAGTAGAAGAGGAAGATGGCTACTATTTTGCGACCAAAGAAAAACTAAAAGCCTTCTATGAGTTTAGTTCTTTTGCTGTAAGGCAATATCACAAAGGTATGATGCAAAAAGCTGCAAAAACATTAGATGATTTACCTCTCGAAGAGAGATATTTTTTAAGCCATATTTTTTGTATCGGCGAAGAGCAGTACCAACAAATCCAAGAAAAAATGAACACATTTTTTAAAGAGCTAAGCCTCGAACTTAAAGAGAGCAGACCAGAAAAATTAGATGCAGTTTATTCAGTAGGTGCTCAATGTTTTCGACTAAACCGATCAAAGGTGGTGGCAGATTGAAAAGTTTTAAAGTTTTATTTCTATTGCTTTTTGCTTTAGAGACACATGCTGACATTGCTTCTGAAAGAGCCAAGTTTTTAAAGGGCGTAGGTAAAGTGGTGGTTTGTGAGGGGCGAAAGCCAGTTATGTTGGACTACTACGAAGGTCTTCAGCAGTATCAACTCAAATTGGATTTACCTAAAACCAGAAACATTAATGATAATGTTTTTGCCAAGGCGAAAGCGGTTTTTATGCAATTAACACCAATTCATAAAACTAGAGCTGCTTTCTATTTAGGAATGCTTGAGGGGCAATTTAAACAAAACGCAAGATGGCTAAAAGACTTCAGTCTCCACCAAGCCGATGTGGATACAGCCATTTTGTTAAAGCCCAATTGTAAGCAAGACACTGTTTTACAAATTTCTATAAGAGGCACTAAAAGTGCTGATACCAGTATTGAAGATTTACAGTTTAGATTTTTGATCAATACTGATCTTCTATCGCAAATGGATGAGCTTAATCAAGTGATGATGATTGTTCACGCCATTCTTGCTTTTGAGGCTGTGTTTGTTGAATTTGTGGAGACGCCTCATCCAACGAGACTCTATGTTGCAATGATGCTTTCCGATCGCATTCGTAAAATGTCTTACAGAGAGTTTATTCGCTTTATCGATCAGATTGATTATTCAAATATGTTAGACCTTGTGAGCGGTCATTAGGAGGGGTGCCATGTTAAAGAGGCAGATGATTTTATTGTTACTTTTAGTTTTTCCGATTTCTTTTTATGGGTTTGAAGAAAGTGAAGTTGGCAATGGTGGTATAGGAATCGTATGTGAGTATCCATCTGGAAAAGTAAAGAGCGTAGAGTTGCTTGAGTTTGTGGAAGGCATAGTTTTAGAGTCTTATAGTTACTCTAATGTTTTTCGTGAACCACATTTAAAAGAGTTTATTCTGCAAAGGCTGTATAAGTTAGCGCCGAATCGAGCGGCCTTGTATGCCAAGTATTTAAAAACTTTTTCTGAAGAAGCTGTTTTTAAAAAGGGCTTAGAGATTGCTGATCCAAAGGATACCTTAAATTACATCAATCGAAAGGGCTGTGAACACAAAACTTTGATTTTACAGACTCCCTACGATATTCCAGGAACTCCAAAGTACATTGTAAATCAGGATTTGTTTTTCCTAATGCCCACACCGATGCAAGTGATGACAGTGTTTCATGAAATCATTTACCGAGAAAGAATTTGGCAGGGAGATTTTAACTCCTCGTTTACAAGAGCATTCAATGCCTTGTTATTTAGTGATGAGTGGGACGAGAATAATCACGAGAGAGTGTATCGTTTGTTTAAGATTTACGACATCTCAATCGATATAGAAAGACTTTAAAGAGAAGTACCAAGCCCTAGAAGACGTATCTTCCTGGGCTTAAAATATTATCTGGGTCTAATTGTTTTTTGATGTTAGACGCCAACATAAAACTACCTTGTAACGGACTTTGTTTAATTTCTTCCATGGCGAAAATTGGTAATCTGTAGGGAACACAATGGATTTCTCGACACTTCCTGAAAATTTCTAAGTAAAAGTTTCTTGCATTCTCGGCGGCCCCAGGAGTGTTTTTGTTAAACAAAATTGGAAAAGTACATTCAAGGCTCAAAGAGTTGAAGCTAGTTAGGGTAATCAGTGGATTGATATTGTATTTTGCAGATGTCTCTAGGCAAATTTCTAAGAACTTTTCAATGATGACGTCTGAGAGAGGGAGGATGGGTGAGAACCAAATTAGACCGCAATTGTCCATGTCGGGCAGCTGTTTAGAGTCTTGAAAAGGGGTTTCGTTCATCCAATATGCTAATTTTAAAGCCGTGTGGTTAGGGATTCCATCGATGATATCTAAAAGTCCCTTTGAACTACTGGCAAACTTTTTAAAATCAAACTTACCCAGTTTCGGGACGATTTTAGAAATAAAATTTAAAGCCGCCAGAGAAAAATTATTAATCTTTTTGGTACCCGCTTGAATAGATTTTAAGTCTCTTTTGAGTTGTTTTCTGATGGCTTTACCAGTGAGTGCTGTGGCTTGAATGCTTAGAACGATAGTCCACTGGTTAAAGCCCATGGAGCTAGCAAAGTCTTGCACTTCCTCTTTGGATAGGGCGGAGCTTTCGCTTTTTTTATCCCTTGGATAGTCGCTAAACATCGAGTTCATTCGCTCTTTATTCATGATATTGATGCCGCCGATGCTGTGACCATGATCTTGCTGGATTTTTCTAAGGCATTTTAAGATGTTTTCCCACTTAGCTTCTGGTTTAACCTTCACAATCCAAACTTCTCGAAAGTCTCTTTTCGGTGCTAATCGAATGCAAATGTCTGTCACAATTCCAAAGTTGGATTGGGTAAAGAGTCCATCCATATAAGGTCCAATTCCCCATTGAAAATTTTGACAAAGGTTTTCCATGCCAAGGCTTCGGAAGGAAGATTCATAGATTTTTCCATTAGGTAAAATGGCTCTCATACTTTGTAAAGCACTGAAATGATCTTCAATAGGAGTTATGCCAAAACCTCGTTCTAGAAGATTTCCCATAACACTGCAATCAGGTCCACCACCATGAACCGGAGCGATCCAGCGATTGCCAGACTCTCGTAAAAATTCAGAGAGTTGTCCATAGGTAACTCCAGGTTGCAGATGAACAAGGCCTCTTTCTAAATCAAAATTTGAAATTTTATTCATCTCCGACAGGCTTAATATGCATGAGTCTTCTTGAATGGGTGACTTGGCTCCGTAGCCCCAGTTATTTCCTGTACTGTGAACATAAAGAGGGGTTTTGTGCTCTCTGCAAACGGCCAATGCGAGCTGAATTTCATCTTCATTTTTTGCCGTATAGACTTTTTTGATTTTAGGGTTAACACCGGTACAGTTTTGATAGGTTTTTGCATTGTTGATCATGATTACCATTATGCCTGACTACAGAATTGCTTCGGATCTAGTTTTAAAAAAGTGTTCGATATACAGACCTTTTCTCGAACATTAAATTAAAACTGTACGACAAGAAAAACTATCCATTAGCATTTTTTTTGTTAGCAATTAGCTGGAGAACTGGTTTTTTAAGAATCTTAAATTAGAAGACCTAGATTCAATTTAAATATTGTTTTCAATCTAGCACCTAGGAACCAACTTCATCGTATTATTCCATTTAGATCAAAAGGCATAGGGAGGCTTTTAGGTGGCAAAAGTCGGCATGATATCTGTATTTATTATAGAAAGATTATTTATACCAGCTTTCATTTGTAATCTCTGAAAAGCGGAGGCAAATTGGTTCAAGCCCAATTTACTTACTTTAGAAGAAGGTGGATTATGAAACTTTTGTTTTTAAGTCTAATGTTTTTAAGCTTTAGCTCTTGGTCTCATGCTAGTTCTGTTGCCAAAGAAATTCAGGAAAATGCCATAGCGTCTGATATTTACAGCGCCTCATTAAGCCAAGAAGAAAAGAACTTTTTAGACCCGAAAATCAAAGACAAAAGATTTGTCTTTCTAGGAGAACCTGATCACTATTTTGAAGAGAAGTTTAGCTATCGTTTAAAGTTCATAGAACACCTTCTATCTCAAGGTTTCACACATATTCTTGATGAAATGGGAGTGTCTGATGGTGAGATGGTGCAAAACTATTTGGAAACAGGGGATGAAGACTACTTAAAAAAGCTAGGTCTTTACGGTTTCAAATACGGCCAAGCTCTTACGGAAAGCGATAGAAATTTTGTGCGGTCCTCTAAACGCTATCTACGAAAATTAAGGTTGTTAAAGCTCAAACATCCAAAGCTAATTTATGGTGGCTTCGATTTAGACATATACCCTGGAACCGCTTATCTTCAGCTCGATGATTTTTTTAAAAAATACAAATTTGCTTTTTTAAATGAATTTGAAAACTCAGTGAATCTTTCTAAATCCTTTTCTGGAGGGGAGAGATTGGAGCGTTTAAGAAAAGCCTATAAGGATTTTTTGAAAGTGAAATATCGACTTTCCCGGTACTTAGAAGAAAAAGAGCTGATACATTTTCAATTGATTCTTAGAAACTTTGTAGCCAGTGTAGAAATCAGGGAAAGGTTTTCGACAAGCAATTACTCCAAAGAAGATTTGGTTTGGAGAGAGGAGCAAATGTTTAAAAATATGCTTGCTCGCTTTCAATTGGACCCGGCTCAGCAAAAATACGTTCTCCTTGGCCACAATGGTCATTTAACAAAAACAGTAGATCAATACCTAGATTTAAATGGCGTTCAACAATGGTATGCCATTGGCACCTGGATCAATGATCATTTTCCGAAGCAAGCATTTGGTGTATGGTCTTTAATTGGACAAGGTGAGCACAGCGGTCATGGTTGTGAAAATAAGGAGACTTGTTATTTTAGTTCTCCAGAAAGTACTCTTGAATATGAGCTTTTAAAAATTGAGACGGAAAGAAGCTTGCTTTTTTCTACACAACTACCAAGTCTTAAAAATTCTAAAGAACTCATAAAGTTCTTTGATAGTGGCAGTGTTATATATCAAGGGCCTTTGTCCTTACAGGCTGATGCCATTTATTTTATTCCTAGAGTGAGTGATGTTGGTCCCTTGTCAGAAAAGAAGAATGATTAGTTTTAAAAGCATTAAAAAAAGGGAGTTAGTTGCCAACTCCCACTTTTTCTTTGTAATCCGGTTTTGCTTTTCCTCGATGGCACATGAAACAAGTAGCCTGGGTTCCTCGACGATCTTTGTAAAAGCCTTCTCGGTTTAACCACTCAACCACTTCGATGTGATTCATGGCCACTTTAAAAGTGTCCATGGAGTTGTCTTTAAAGTTTTTTGTGTTGTGGCAGTAGGTACAAGTCACGCCCATTTGACGGCTGATCTCTAACATCCATTTTCTCATTGCAACATCAGGGTCCACAGACTGTTTTACCATCTGTCTTCTGGTCTTTGCATAAGCATTGACTGCATAAGCAGCAGAGCCTGCTATTAAACAGAGCATGAGTGCAATTTTCATTTGCTTATTTGGATTCAAGTCAATCTCCTAAGTACCTGATATCTATTAATAGTTTCGATACTTTCCGCTTATATTGCAAGGCAGAATTGTTGACTAGATTACTATACGGGGCTACTTCTATTCTTTAAGATAGTCTAGCTAGACTTTGATTGAGCTTTTTGCGTAAAAAAGCAGCGCTATAAAAAAGGAACGGTACCATGGAAATTCGTCGACTGGACGACATGCAAACTCTTGTGTCTTTATCCAAAAGAAGAGGATTTGTTTTTCAAAGTAGTGAAATCTACGGCGGGATCAATGCTTGTTGGGATTTTGGCCCACTAGGTGTTGAAGTAAAATTAAATGTGAAAAAAGCATGGTGGAAAGCCATGACTTCTCGTAAAGACATCGAAGGTTTAGATGCGGCGATCCTAATGCATCCACAAGTGTGGAAAGCAAGTGGTCACGTAGATGGTTTCTCTGATCCATTGGTAGACTGTAAAGACTGTAAAGCTAGACACCGTCAAGACAAGCTTGAGGATCCTACAACTTGTCCTAATTGTGGCGGCAAAAATTTAAGCGATCCACGTAATTTTAATTTAATGTTTAAAACCCATATGGGACCAGTTGAAGACTCAGGAAACGTTGTTTATCTTCGTCCAGAGACGGCCCAAGGTATTTTTGTAAACTTTGAAAACGTAGCGACTAGCATGCGTAAAAAAATTCCTTTTGGGATTGCGCAAATTGGTAAAAGCTTCCGTAACGAAATCACTCCAGGAAATTTTATATTTAGAACTCGTGAGTTCGAACAAATGGAAATGCAATACTTTGTTAAGCCGGGTACGGATGACGAAGCCTTCGAAGAGTGGAAAGAGATTCGTAAAAAGTTTTACTCTAAAATTGGCTTAAATCCTGAAAACCTTCGTTTTACTCCGCATGGCCCTGGTGAATTGGCGCATTACGCGAAAGCAGCTTTTGATATTGAGTACAAATATCCAATTGGTTGGTCTGAGTTAGAGGGAATTCATAATCGTTCTGATTTTGATCTAAGACAGCACCAGGAGTTTTCTGGAAAATCACTAGAGTATTTTGATGAAGCGGCAAAAGAGAAGTATTTGCCTTTCGTGATTGAAACGGCTGTAGGTTGTGACCGTTTGGTATTGGCTTGTATGAGCGATGCTTATCGTGAAGAAATCTCTACTTTAGATAATGGCAAAGAAGATAAAAGAGTTGTAATGGGATTTCACCCAGACATCGCACCAGTAAAAGCTGCGATTTTACCTCTTTCGAAGAAAGAGCCTTTATTGGAGTACGCAGACAAATTATTTGCAGATTTAAATGATTCCTACAATGTACAAATGGATGTGGCTGGTAGTATCGGCAAAAGGTACCGTCGCCAAGATGAAATCGGAACTCCACTTTGTATTACTGTAGACTTTGATACTTTAGAGGATCACAAAGTTACCGTTCGTCATAGAGATACAATGGCTCAAGATCGTGTAGCGGTTGATCAATTAGCAAGCTATGTTTTTGACAAGCTTAGAAATTTCTAAGCAGGGGGATTTATGAATAAGCCCGAAAAGTTTGTATATCTTTTTAGTGAAGACAAAACGGATGGAGACGCAAGCCTTCGTAATGCTCTTGGTGGAAAGGGTGCAAACCTAGCTGAGATGTCTAAGTTGCAAGTTCCGGTTCCTCCTGGCTTTACCATCTCTACGGATATTTGTGCTTTTTATAACAAAGACACAGATTTACCGGATTGGGTAAAAGCAGAAGTAAAAAATGCTTTGGCCGAAGTAGAAAAGCGAGTGAATAAAAAATTTGGAGATGCAGAAAATCCACTTTTAGTTTCTGTACGTTCAGGTGCTCGAGTGAGTATGCCAGGGATGATGGATACCATTTTGAATCTTGGTTTAAATGATACGACCGTGCAAGGTCTAGCTACCAAGTCTGGTAGCGAGCGTTTTGCTTGGGATTCTTATCGTCGATTTATTCAGATGTATTCTGATGTTGTGATGGGGATGAACCATAGTTTATTAGATGTTGCACTAGAAGATTTAAAAGCGGATCGCGGTTTAGAGAACGACTCTGATCTATCTGTTGAAGACTTAAAAGGACTCGTAAAATTATTTAAGAATCAAGTTTTAGATAGTACGGGCAAAAAGTTTCCTGAAACTCCGGAAGAGCAACTTTGGGGAGCTATTTCAGCAGTGTTTGAATCTTGGAATTCGGATCGTGCTATTACCTACAGAAAATTAAATGATATCGACGAGAGCTGGGGGACGGCAGTAAATGTGCAGTCTATGGTTTTTGGAAATATGGGAAATGATTCCGCAACTGGCGTAGCCTTTACTCGTAACCCGAGTACTGGTGAAAAAAAGTTTTACGGTGAATTTTTAATCAACGCCCAAGGGGAAGATGTGGTTGCGGGGATCCGTACTCCACAGCCGATTACTAAAGAAGAGGCTAGTGAAAAAAATATGTTAAGTCTTGAAGAGGCAATGCCTGAGGCTTTTCAAAAACTGGTCGAAATATATGAAAAACTAGAAGCTCACTACAAAGACATGCAAGATATCGAGTTTACCATTGAGCAAAACCGTTTATGGATGTTGCAAACTCGTACCGGTAAGCGTACTGCAAAAGCAGCCTTAAAGATTGCGTGTGATATGATTGATGAAAATTTGATTGATGAGAAAGAAGCGATCTTACGCGTTAGCCCTGAGTCGCTAGACCAACTTTTACATCCAAGTCTTGATCCAAAAGCGGAGCGCACGAAATTAACCAAAGGCTTACCAGCTTCGCCAGGTGCTGTGAATGGTAAAATCGTTTTTACCAGCGATGATGCTGAGGAAGCGGCGAAAAAAGGCGAAGAGGTAATTTTGGTTCGTACCGAAACTAGCCCTGAAGATATCTCGGGCATGATTGCTGCAAAAGGCATTTTAACGACTCGTGGTGGGATGACTTCTCACGCGGCCGTGGTTGCTCGTGGTATGGGTAAGTGTTGTGTGGCCGGTTGTGCAGAAGCAAACGTAGACTATACAAAAGGGACTTTAAGGATTCTAAATCATGAGCTTCATAAGGGTGATGTAATTACTCTAGATGGTTCTACAGGCGAAGTTTTCTTGGGAGAAGTAGCTACGATTGCTCCATCTGTGGATGGATATTTTGAACGCTTTATGAAAATGGCGGATAAATATCGTACTATGGGTGTTCGTTGCAATGCAGACACTCCACATGATTCAGAAATGGCAAAAAGCTTTGGAGCAGAAGGCATTGGTCTTTGTCGTACAGAGCATATGTTTTTTGGTCCTGAAAGAATTAACGTAGTTCGTGAAATGATTTTGGCAGATGGTGAGTTGGAAAGGCGTAAAGCACTTGATTTGCTGTTACCAATGCAAAAATCAGATTTCTATGACTTATTTAAAGTAATGGCAGGCCTACCAGTGACCATTCGTTTGCTGGACCCGCCACTTCATGAGTTTCTTCCGCATACAGAAGATGAAGCGGTGGAAATTGCAGCGGCGATTGGAGTAAGCATAGACAAACTAAATACAAAGGTTAAGGCCTTGCATGAGTTTAACCCTATGCTTGGTCACAGAGGTTGTCGTCTTGCTATCACGTATCCTGAAATTTATGAAATGCAAGCTAGAGCCATTGCTTTGGCCGCTGCGGATTGTGTGAAAGAGGGGCAGACTTTGATTCCTGAAATCATGATCCCGCTAATCGCAACAGATAAAGAGTTAGTGATTTTAAGAGAATTAGTTGAAAAAACAGTTAAAGAAGTTCAAAGCGAAACCAAAACAGATTTTGATTATCGCATTGGAACTATGATTGAGCTTCCTCGCGCTGCCTTGACGGCAGATGAGATCGCCAAAGATGCAGACTTCTTTAGCTTTGGAACAAATGACTTAACACAAACTGGTCTTGGGTTATCCAGAGATGACGCTGGTAAGTTTTTAGGAACTTATGTAAATAGCGGAGTTTTTGAAAAAGACCCGTTTGTAAGTATTGATCAACGTGGAGTTGGTAAGTTGGTGAAGATGGGTACTGATTTAGGAAGATCAGCAAAAAATAATTTAAAAGTTGGAGTTTGTGGCGAGCATGGTGGAGATCCTGCGAGCATCGAATTCTTTCAGTCAGTTGGGTTAGACTACGTGAGTTGTTCACCATATCGAGTGCCAATAGCTCGATTAGCAGCAGCTCAGGCCGCAGTGAAATAAGGGGGCGGAATGCGGATTAAGAAGTTAGAACTGTGTGGATTCAAATCGTTTAAAGACAGAACTGTGATTCATTTTCATGAAGGAATCACGGGTATTGTTGGACCAAACGGCTGTGGTAAATCAAACATCGTGGATGCATTGGTTTGGGCTATGGGTGAGCAAAGTGCAAAGCACCTTCGTGGTTCCAATATGTCAGACGTTATTTTTGGTGGAGCTGAAGGTTATGCTCCGGGTGGAATGGCCGAAGTGTCCATCACCTTAGAAAATGACGGTGGTGCATTTCCAGCGAAATATTTAAACCATTCAGAAATTATGGTTACTAGAAAACTTCACAGAAGTGGAGAGTCTGAATACCTTGTAAACAAGCAACCGGCGAGACTTCGTGATATCACAGAAGTGTTTATGGATACGGGTGCTGGTGCTAAGGGTTTTAGTATTATCGAGCAGGGTGCCATTGGTAAAATCGTTACTGCAAAGCCTCTTGATCGTAGATCATTGATTGAAGAAGCGGCTGGTATTACTAAATTTAAAGCTAGAAAAAAAGAGTCGCAAAGAAAATTGGTTCAGACTGAGCAAAACTTGGTACGTATCAATGATATCGTGACAGAATTAAAACGTCGAATCGATGCGCTTCAACGTCAGGCGAAAAAAGCCGAACGTTACCGTCGAATCAAAGAAGAATTAGAAGACCTTGATTTGTGGTTGAGCTCTAAAAAATTCTTAAAATTAAAAGACGATAGTGATGAGGCAGAAAAAGTTTTTGCCGACGCACAAGACACAGAAGTGGGAAGTCTTTCGGATCTAGAGCAAATTGAAACTGAGCTAGAAACTCTTAAGCTAGAAATGCTTGAAAAAGAAAAAGCTTTGGAAGTGGAACAAATCAAACACGAAGAGTTAAAAGACAATGTTCGTCGTAAAGAGATGGAGCTGCAGTCTTTGAGCTTTGAGGTTGAGCAAGCGAAACGCAAAGGGGAGATGACTGAGAATATCGCCCAAGAGCTGGAAACTCGTCGTGAAGCTTTGGCAGAAAGTGTTGAAGGCCTTAAACTTCAGACCACAGAATTAGAGACTTCTGCTGAAAACATTCGTGCAGAATATGAAACAAAAAAAGAAGCCTTTGATAATATTCATGAAAGCATTGTAGATCTTGAGACAGAATTAAATACAAGTCGCAGATCTTTAAACGAACTGTCTGGTAGGGAGTCTGCGGATGCGGCCAGATTAAGTTCTCTAGAAAGTCAGTTGGATGAATTGAGTACCCGTGAGGAAAGCTCTGGTCAGTCCTTGGCTGAATTACGTGAACAAAAAGATGAGTTCGAAGGGATTTATAAAAAATCCGTGAATGAGCTTGAAAACTCTCGTCAAATGCAATTAGACATCATGAAGGACGTGGACAACTTCCAAGAAAATCGTGATCAAATCTTTGCAAACACAGAAAACAAGCGAAAAGAAGTTGCTGATTTCAAAGAAGAATTGAACCTAGTAACTAGTCGTCTTTATGGTTTAGAAAATCTTCAAGCAAGCTTTGAGGGTTTTGAAGAAGGCGTTAAAAATGTAATGTTATGGCATCGTAAAAGATATGAAGCTACTGCTGATGGTGGCATGCAGGAAGTTCCTGAGATGCTACCAATTTCAGAAGTTGTTAGTGTGCCAGAAGATTACGAAGTTGCTATGGAGGCAGCTCTTGGTGGGCGTTTACAGGTGTTGTTAACGGAAAACCAAGATTTATCTTTAGGAGCTATCGATTACTTAAAAGATAACAATACGGGACGAAGCTCGTTCTTATCTGCAAATGCAGATGACTCTCAGTCATCAGAGCAAAGCACTCCAAGCGGAGAAGGTTTTGTGAACCTATTAACTGATGTAGTGAGTGCTCCTGATAAATACAGCCAATCCGTACAACTGCTATTAAATAAAGTGGCAATTGTTGATAGTGTTCGCACGGCATTGCGTATGCGTCCTGCCTATCCTGGATGGACTTTCGTAACTAAAGACGGTGACACATTGTCTGCTGATGGAGTTTTAACTGGTGGAGCCCAAGACAGTGCTGACTCAGGAATTTTAAAGCGTAAGCGTGAAATCCAAGACCTGTCGCAGAAAAAAGAAGAATGGGCTGGAAAGTTGGCCTTGGCAACGACTGCCTTGGAAAAGCTTGAGAAGCAATTAAAGCAAATCGACACAGAGCTTGAAGAAGCAAAAAAAGCGAAGTACGAACAAGAAATTCGTTTGGCTGAGCTTAAAAAAGATGTAGAGCGTTCTGAAAAGGAATTTCAAAATGCAGAACGTGCTTTTACTCGCCAAGAAGAAGAGTTTAGTCAGTTAAGTGCTAAAAAAGCTAAACTAGAAGAAGACATTGATGCTCTAGCAAGTTCTCTTGAAGAAACTAGAACACAAAAAATGCAAACGGAAGAGCGTGTTACTGAGTTGGATGAAGAACTAGTTTCTACTAAATTGGGAATCGGTGATCTACAAACATCTGTTACTGATCTAAAAGTGGATCTTGCTTCTAAAGACCAAGAGCTAAGTGGTTTACGTCGACAATTAGAGATGCAAGAGCAGTCTTTAAGTGATGTGATGGCTAAAATTAACTCTGTAAGTGCTGATGCTGCCCAAAACACAGAGTTGATGTCGGAAAACCAAATTCAACTTGAGCAAGAAAAAGTAGCTCTTGAACAACAGATTGGTGAAGTGGAACGTTTTGCCGAGAAGTTTTCAGCCATGAAAGATTCTTTTGAACAAGAGTCTGCGGAGTTAAAAGAGAGTGAAGCGGATTTGTTAAAACGTCGTAGAGTT
Organism: Bdellovibrionaceae bacterium UBA6502; assembly: GCA_002436415.1. Classification (GTDB taxonomy): domain Bacteria; phylum Bdellovibrionota; class Bdellovibrionia; order Bdellovibrionales; family UBA840; genus UBA6502. Next base: position 94,163 of record DJMA01000033.1, read on the forward strand.
TATACTGATCGCCAACAAAAAATGAATGATGCTCAATTAAAACTAGAGCAAGCAAAAATGAAAGAAACTTACCTAATCGATCAAGTAAAAGAGCGTTATTTGATCAATCTTGCTGAGGTGGCAGAGAACTACCGTGAGCGAGAAGGGGATATGGAGCAAGCAGAAAGAGATGTAACTGAGCTTCGTGAAAAACTGAAGAAAATGGGTGAGGTTAACCTTTCGGCTATTGAAGAATATGACGATACGATTGAGCGTTATGAGTTCTTGTCTAAGCAACAAGAGGACTTATTAGCTGCAAAGAAAGAGTTAAATCGCGTGATCGATCGAATCAACAGAATTTGTTCTAAACGTTTCCGTGATACCTTTGAAGCAGTGAATGAGCGTTTTAAAACGGCATTCCCAGTTTTATTTGGTGGTGGAGAAGCGAAGTTAACCTTGATCGAAGATGAAGAAAAAGATGAAATGGGAATCGACATTATGGCTCGTCCTCCAGGTAAAAAACTACAGTCTGTGAGTTTGTTATCGGGTGGTGAAAAAGCTTTAACTGCGGTTGCACTAATCTTCTCGATTTTCTTGGTGAAGCCAAGTCCATACTGTCTACTGGATGAGGTTGATGCGCCACTAGATGATGCTAACGTGACTCGTTACAATGACCTTGTTCAAGAGATGTCGAAGAGATCTCAGATCATCGTTGTAACGCATAACAAGCACACAATGGGGAAAACAAACAAGATCTATGGTGTGACTATGCAAGAGCGTGGAGTTTCAAAAATGGTTTCAGTAAATTTAGATGAAGCCAGTGAAATTGCCTCTCTTTAATCCTTAAAAAATAAATTAATTTATAAAGCCTCCTTTTGGAGGCTTTTTTTGTTCCTAAATTGTTCGTTAGCAAGACCTGGCTTTTGTTTGCAATTGAAAAAGAATTGATGGAGTTTGTAATCTGTGTAAGGCTATTTCGAGAAGCAGGGGAGTGCCAATGAATATTCTTGCTAAAATTAGTTCTTTACAAAAATCAACGAAGGTATTGTTAATAATTGGAGTGGTATTGGCTATGGCAAATATTGTCATGTTTAATACTGGCCAAATTGATATGTCTAATGTCAGTGTTTCCGAACCTTCTAATCTTTCATTGGAAGACTTGATTGAGCAGGATCGTATTTATCGTGAAAAGATTCGCCAACAAGAAGAAGCTGCAAATGAGGCTAAGAAAGTTTCTAAGTAGTTTTGTTTGAGGGGGTTCTGTCGGAGCTTTTTTGAATTGGCAGTTTTGTTCTGTTGATTCTTTTTTGAGTGGTTCATTTTGTGTTGTTTTTTGCCTGGCGGCTGGGTTTTTGGCCTTGCTTTAATTGAGTTTTTGAACGCTCTTTTAATTCTTTTTTTGAGCTATTCTTTGGGGGCTTTTTTCGCCTGGCGGCTGGCTTTTTTGGCTTTGCCTGATTTGAGTTTGCCGGGTTCTAAATGATCCGCCACTCCCAGAAAAAAAATAATTCTCCATGCTCAAACAGTCCTCCTTCGCCTTTGGCTCGTGCGGAACTGCGCGTGGAGAACTATTTTTTTTGCTGGGAATGGCTCTTTCTTTTTTGAGATACTACCTACCTACCTACCTACCTAACTTACTAACTAACTAACTTACTTACTTTTTCTTTCATTAGTTAGGATAGATTTCTCTTTTTTTATTTCGACTTTTAATTGTTTGATTAATTTAGTTGGCTTGGTTTTTCTGAGATTGTCTTTGTTAAGATTATATTTACAACTGCATCTTTAATGGGAGAGCGTAAACATTTATGTGTTTGATGAAGGCTAGCTTCTTAAAAAAAATGAGGTGATAGAAATTAAAACTTGCCAAGTGATTTTAAACTTCTAGAATTTCCTCATAACAATTGGGAGGTTATATGAAAGCATTAATGCTTATTGCAGCTCTTGGGCTAATGGCTCCTAATTCTTTCGCCGGGAAAGCAGATGACATTGTTGAAGCTTGTGGTGGAAAAATTAGTAAAAAAGAAGCTTCAAGAAAGATTAAAGACGTTTACATGAGATGTGTTAAAGGTACCAAGGTTCAAATCAAAAGTTGCGAAGTCGACTGTAAGAATGAGACCGAGGGTGCAAAAATTGGTGGATAGGCAACAGAGGGGATAGCTTATGAAAAAATTTAAATTATTAATTACAATGCTAACTCTAGCTCCGATCTTTGCTTTCGCACAGTCAGATCTAGAGTCAAGAATCGATGAATTAGAAGAGAATCAACTTTTGAATATTTTTAGTTTCTCTGGAAACCTAAAGTATATGTATGACTCTCGTCAATTAGAGACAGATGCTGGTGACAAACAAGATGGTAACTGGAACCGTTTGTCTATGGGGTTCAACGTAGTTGCTAAACCATACGAAGACATTACTTTTTATTCTACATTTAGAATGAGTAAATTCTTTAACACTATTTTTGGTAATGAGCCTAACGAAGGTGGATTGACTGAATCTAGAAGTTTTACTGGTTCTCAGTTGTATGTTGAGAAGGCTTATGCAGACGTTAAAATGTCTGATAGCTTGGTTTTCTCGTTTGGTCGTTTACCAACAATCGAAGGTGTTCCTACAAACTACCATGATGGTAAATCAGTAATGGGTACATATCCATTGATGGCGTACTCTGCAACACTAGATGGCTTAGCGTTAACTTATAAGCCTCTTAATAGTCTTGCTCTGCGTATGGTTTACACTCCTTTCCAAGGTGCTCCGACTAACTTCTCCGCCGAAGATGATGCCAATAATGACGGTGACTCTGATGGTAAGAGAGTGGCTTTTGATACTGAGCCAGTAAATGTAGAAGTAATCACGGCAATGCTTGATTATACTACCTCTTTTAGCTGGGCTCGAAGTTTTAACGTGGTACTTCAGTACACAGACATTCCAAAGTATGACCTTTATCACGCTGCTACAGGAACTGCTTCTGGTGGAACGGTTGCTGCGGTACCAAACTCTGGAGTTCATTCTGAAACCACTTTGACAACAATTCACGTTGAGATGTTAGATCTTGCCAATATTGGTTTGAATCTTTCAGTTTCCCACTTGATGACAGAGAACCTAACAGAAGCGACAGGAGCTTTGGCTACTAGTGATTCTAGCGGTACACAAAAAGGTAGCGGAACTCTATTAGCTCTTCAATATGCTGGATTGCAAAATCATATCTTTGGTTTGCATTACCTAAGCTCTACAAAAGAGTACGGAAAGTTTGATTCAATCAATAATACTTTAGGTTCAATTGTTAGAGATAGCGGAATGGAATCTTTCATGTCTACTGTCGGTTCTGCTGCGGATGTTTATTACACACATCGCTTCAAGCCAACTTTCACTGGAACTTTAGGCTATATGATGCAAGACATCGATGCTGTGAACTGGGGACGTTTTGGACTGACGAATCCTAGTGAATCAGATAGCAGTAAGAAAAAAATCAACACTGCTTACATGAGACTAAATTTAGATTTCTAAGAAATCTGCTATTTTGTTTTCTAGTAAGGCCCTGCATCTCCTTGTAGGGCCTTTTTTTATTTCCTTCTTTTATGTTTAATTTCGGAAAGTCCCAGGGTCCATTTTTTATTCGCAACAGAGAAAACGAAAAAAGCTCAATCTTTGCTTAAAAAATATGCTCTCATGATGAAGGAGCCCATGGCTTTTTTCTGTTTCGCTTCAATAAATTGATCTTTTCCGGCAAATGAGCTACCTAATGCCATTGAAGGAGAATGTTATGAGTTTAGATATGGCTGCTTTGATTGCGGTATTGGTCCTGGTTTCCTTGAGTGCTTTGTTTGCTTTTCGTCAAAGAAGAAAAGGGGAGCGCCTTAAGGCTAAGTCACAAGAAGCTTTAGAAAAGAGAAATTTAGATCCTCGTATTGAAGAAATAAAGCAAATTGATGAAAAAGAAACTGAGTCTAAATTAAGCCAAAGCTCATCCTCTGAAGCTCCTGCTGAGATTATTGAAATCCCTGTTCCAGTGGAAACGCCTGAGACTGAAGCTCTTGAGCAAATATCCAAAGAGCGAGCGGTAGAGCCAGAAGAACAAGAGCTGGCTGCAAGTGTTGATCAGGCTCTTGAGAATACCCGAAAAGGTTTTTGGGGACGAATTCAAAACCTATTTGGCTCTGGTGAGCAAGTTGATATGGAGGCCATCGAAGAGGTTTTGTACACCAGTGATCTTGGCCCAAGGACGGTTCAGCATTTGATGGAAAAAATGGAAGAGAGCATCGGAAAGGCTGGCAAAAATGACGAAGAGGCAATTCGTGCAGCTATAAAAGCAGAGATGCTACAAATACTGGAAGAGGTTCAAGGGGAGGATGAGGAGCAGTTAGCTGGTCTAGAGTACGAACTCCTTGATGACAATGAGCAAAGTATTCGTCCAATCGTTTGGATGGTGGTTGGGGTGAATGGTTCCGGAAAAACGACAAGCATTGGTAAGATGGCAAATATCCTGGCAGCCGAAGGAAAAAAAGTAATGTTGGCTGCGGGCGACACTTTTAGGGCAGCAGCGGACGCACAGTTAAAAGTTTGGTCGGAAAGAGCGGGTGTGGAGTTATTCAGTCCTGAGAATGTAAAAGACCCAAGTGCCGTGGCTTTTGATGCTTGTAAAAGTGCTTTGGCCAAAAACTGCGATCATGTAATAGTGGATACAGCAGGTAGGTTGCATACCCAAAACAACTTAATGGAAGAATTGAAAAAAATGAAACGCGTGGTGGACAAAGCCATCCCTGGTGCGCCTCATGAAACGATTTTGGTTCTAGATGCAAACAATGGTCAAAACGCATTGATCCAGGCGAGAGAGTTTCATCAAGCCCTTGATTTAACGGGTGTGATTTTAACGAAAATGGATGGCAGTGCAAAAGGCGGAGTTGTTTTTGGCGTTGCCCATGAGTTGTCCTTGCCAATTAAACGCATTGGGATTGGTGAAAAAATAGAAGACCTTAGGAGTTTTCACGCCAAAGAATTTGTAGACGCGATCATTTAAAAATAAATCTAAAGGACTCTGATGAGTCCTTTTTTTTTAGAGCTAATGCCTAAAAAATTTTAAGACCAAAAATTATACATTGCCGCATTTGTTTAATTTCTGTTAGTATTGATCTATGAGCCTGGATACGCATTCGAACGTCATAATTTTATTTTTTGGAATCACATTATTTCTTTATGGAATGAAAGAAGCTTCCAACAATCTACAAAAGTTAATGGCAAACCGTATTCGTGATCTTTTGGCCAAGTTGTCAAACCAAAAATTTGCCAGCTTGTTTTTAGGGACTTTGTTGACGGTGTTTTTACAAAGTGCCGGTGCGGTTACTAGTATGCTTGTCAATTTAGGGGCTGCAGGGGTTTTTACTTTAAAAGATGTAATGCCTATTATCTTAGGTTCTGCCATAGGTAGTACTATCACGGTACAATTGATTTCCTTTAAGTTAGCAAATTTTGGTTTCGGTATTTTCATCACTTGTTTCGTGGCAAATTATCTTTCCAATTCAGAGAAGGTAAAAAGAATTACTGGGGTTGGTCTTGGTTTTGGTTTGCTCTTTGTGGGAATGGAGTTGATGGGAGTTGGTGCAAAAAGCATTGCTCATATCGATATCGTAGTTAAAGTTTTTGAAGCTCTTTCTGAGTCGCCAGCAACTACGGTTATTATTACCACCATCTTTACCGCATTTGTTCAATCGAGCTCAGTGGTACTTGGTTTTTGTATGAGTTTGGTAGCGTCAGGAATTATTGATATGGACAATGCCATATACTGGATTTTCGGAGCAAATTTAGGAACCACGGGTACCGCTTTGTTGGCTAGTATGGGCGGCAATCACATTTCGAGGCAAATCGCTTGGTCTAATGTTTTTTATAAAGTAGGTGCCGTATTAATTTTTGTTTTTATCACTAAGGAAGTTTTGTTATTTGCAGAAGTTTTTTCTAGTGATGGTAGTCGCCATATCGCAAATACGCATACAATTTTTAACATCATCTCGGCCATCGTCTTTTTACCGTTTGTAAATTATGGCGCTAATTGGGTCGAGAGACTGTTTCCTCCTTCCAAAAAAGATCGTCCTTATCAGCCTAAGTTCATTAACCGTGAAGGCTTAGAAAGACCTGCTTTGGCCATCGCCCAAACGCATCGAGAAATTCTCCGAATGGGAGATGTGGTTTTGAGCATGCTAAAAGATGTGATTGATCTTTTTAACAACGACGACCCTGAAATGGTTGTGAGCATTCGTGAGCGAGACAATAAGGTTGATATTTTGCAAAGCGAGATCAAAGCCTTTCTGGTGCGATTGGGTGACGATGAGGGCTTAAACTCACAATTGGTTCACAATATTTCTTTTGTTTGTGATTTAGAGAGTGCCGCTGACGTTATTGAAAAAAACATTTTAGATGCAGCTGTAAAAGCGAATAATTTAAAATTAAATTTTTCTGATGAAGGTTGGGAAGAAATCACTGAACTGCATTCTATGGTTTATGATCTAGGTCTGAAAGTGATGACATGTTTTCAGCTTGAAGATTACGTTTTGGCCAATGAAATCATCAATTTGAAGAGAGAGATTCGTCGCGTGGAGAACGACTTTCGAAGTTCCCATTATGAGCGCTTAAACAAGGGGCTTCGTAAAAGTGAATCAACAAGCTCTATTCATTTAGATCTACTTTCAGATTTACGCCGAGTATCGGGGCTAATGACCAATCAAATCTACGAAATTCTAAGAATGCATGACCAAAAATCTAAATAAAGTAGCTCGTTCAGTAGGCTTCTAAACTGTTTTCTAGTTAATTTCATTGGTCTGATTTTGTGCTGAAACTTTGAGCGTAAAAATCATCTTTTTCTTGAAAATAGAATTTTTTAAGCTGAGCAAAATGGTCCTCAAAGATAAGGAGCCTTTGAGTAGAGAATAGGGAAGTTTGGTCTAGCAGGGATGAAGCTTGAAAATCAGTAGATGATTAAATAAATGGCTCAAAGTAGAACAATTACTGCTTAAAATTGCATGACCCAAGTCCTCTTATTGACCATAGGCCAAATTCACAAATAAATAGTCAGATATTTAGTCTTATCGGTGACTTAGCAATTGCAATCTACCTGAGAATTCAGTAGCATAATAGAGAAATTAACAAGGTGTGCTAGATACCAATGAGTACAGAAGTTTTAAAAGAATCAGAAGAAGCAAATAAAAATTTTAATGTAGAGATCGCAGGCATTTCTCTTAAGCTGCGTACGAATCACCCAAAAGAGGTGGTTGATGAGCTTGTTCGATTCGTTGACGGTAGATGTAGAAGGGCGATGAACGCCAGCAGAAAGACAAATGTAGAAACGGCTGCAGTTTTAGCGGCCCTTAGTATTGCGGAAGATCTGTTTAGTCTCAAACAAGAGACCAAACAGAGCCTTGATCGATTGTCGATAAATACCGGAAAACTCTTATCCCAATTGGAATCTTCAGGCACCAACAAACAATCTTAGTAAGTTGAGGCCTTCCCTATGGGAAATCCATTAAGAAGTGAGATATCTATCTCCGAGCAAAAAAATCATTTACGCGCTGATTTTAAGGCGAAGCTGTCTTTGTTGAGCAAGGACCAAATTGATCGAGGCTCGGAAAAAATCGCTAAAAACCTTGAGAGTCTAATTGAGCAAAACTCTACTTGGCAAAAGCTGGGTGCCTTTTACCCATTGGCTAGCGAACCCAATCTTCTTTCAGTTTACAAGAAGCTATTAAAGAAAAACAAATCTCTATTTTTCCCAAAAACACGAGAAGAAGGGGAAATGGATTTTTATAATGTTTCTGATGATCTTGAATTATCAAGTTTTCAGAAAGCAAAATTGAATATCATGGAGCCTAGATCTGAGCAAAAAGTTCAAGCGTCTAGTCTTCAGTGCTTGATCATTCCAGGTCTGGCTTTTGATGAAAATGCAAATCGTTTGGGGCGAGGAGCTGGTTTTTACGACCGTTACCTTGCAAACACCAAAGGGGCAAAAATTGGTGTGGCCTTCAGCGAGCAGGTTTCAAAAGAGGATTTAGTTTGGGATGAGTTTGATCAAAAATTAGATTTTTTGGTGACAGATGAGAAGGTTTATCACTGGGAAAGGATGTTAAAATGACAGAAGTGATTTGGCTAGGAGCCGGTTCAGTAGCTGGTATATTGGCTGGTGTATTTGGATCTGCTTTTTTCGTAAAAATGAATAACAAAAAACAAGTCAACAACGCTGAAAAAGAAGCTGAGCGCATTGTAAGTCGTGCCAAGAAAGAAGCACACAAAGCGACAAAAGACATTGAAAGAAAAGCAAAACAAGATAGCGATAAAATCCGTTCTAAAGCGGAAGGCGATATTAAAAATCGTCGCAAAGAGCTAGATAAAATGGAGCAGTCTCTTAAGGATAAAGAAAACAACCTAAAAAGAGATATGGACAGCAAGCGCGATAAACTTTCTAACAAAGAAAGAGATATCGCTGATCGTGAAGAAAAAGTAGCGATTGCAAAAAAGCAAGTAGAAGAGCAGGAAGAGAAAAAGAAAGCCTTAGAACTTGAGCTAAGAAAAAAGCTTGAGACAGTTTCTAATTTTTCTGAAGACGAGGCAAAGAGACAGCTTCTAGATCTTGTAAAAGATGAAGCAAAAGTTGAGTCTAGTAAATTGGCGAACCGTATCGAGGAAGAAGCAAAAGCAAATGCAGAGGCTGAGGCAAAACGATTGATCTCAATGGCCATTTCTAGATATAGCGGTGAATATGTTGTAGAGAGAAGTGTTTCAGTAGTTGAGCTTCCTAACGAAGAAATGAAGGGTAAAATCATTGGACGTGAAGGAAGAAACATTCGCGCTTTGGAGACTTCTTGCGGTGTAGATTTGATCATCGATGATACTCCCGAGGCGGTTGTGATTTCTGGTTTCGACCCAGTTCGACGTGAAATTGCTAGAAGAACTTTAGAAAAATTAATTGAAGACGGGCGTATTCACCCCGCAAGAATCGAAGAGATTTTAACCAAAGAAAAACAAGAGCTTTTCAAAAGCATCTTAGCTGACGGAGAACAAGCTTGTTTTGATTTAGGGATTTCAGATGTACACCCAGAGATCATGAAGTTGATTGGTTCCCTTCGTTATCGTACTTCTTACACGCAAAATAACTATCCACACTCAATTGAGGTTGGATTTTTAGCTGGTATGATGGCTGCCGAACTTGGTGCTGATGTTAAATTGGCAAGAAGATCTGCTCTTTTACACGATATTGGAAAGACACTTGATCATAGTATCTCTGGTTCTCATGCCGTTATTGGTGCTGACTTTGCCAAAAAGTATGGAGAGTCTGAGCAGGTGGTTCACGCAATTCGTGCTCACCATGAGGATGAGAAACCAAGAACAATCTACGCTTTCCTAACACAAGCGGCTGATGCTTTGAGTGGTGCAAGACCAGGTGCTCGTCGTCAAATGATGGAAGCCTACATCAATCGTCTTGAAGACCTTGAGAGTATCGCCAATAGCTTTGATGGCGTGATTCGCTCTTATGCCTTACAGGCGGGTAGAGAGATTCGTGTAATCGTTGAGGGAGCTAAGGTAACGGATGATCAGGCAGTGATGCTAAGTCGTGATATCGCTAAAAAGATTGAGCGTGAGTTAACTTATCCTGGGCAAATTAAGGTTTCTGTAATTCGTGAAATCCGTGCCATTGAACACGCTAGATAGTAAAGAAAGAGAGTAATTCATGGCTTTTTTGAGTCCAGAAGAACAGTTAGAACGCATTCGTCATGCAAGTGTAGATCTTGTTTCAGAAGAAGAGCTTCTTAAAAAACTAAAAAAGAGTTTTGAAAAAAATCAACCACTTAGAATTAAACTCGGGATGGATCCAAGCCGTCCCGATCTTCATTTAGGTCACTATGTGGTTTTAAATAAGATGCGAATTTTCCAGGAGCTTGGTCATCATATCATTTTTTTAATCGGTGATTTCACCGCAATGATCGGTGATCCAACAGGGAAGAACGAAACTCGACCTGCTTTAAGTAAAGAAGAGGTTGTTGAAAACTCTAAAACCTACGCAAAACAGGTGTTTAAAATTTTAGATCCTGAAAAAACGGAAATCGCTTACAACTCCACATGGATGGAAAAATTTAATGCCACTGATTTTATTAAATTAGCGGGGCATTACACTGTAGCTCGAATGATTGAGCGTGATGATTTCACTAAGAGATTTTCAAATAACCAACCCATTTCTTTACACGAGTTTTTATACCCATTGGTTCAGGGATATGATTCAGTGGCATTAAAGTCTGATATCGAGCTAGGTGGAAGTGATCAAAGATTTAATCTATTAGTGGGCCGAGATCTGCAAAAGGCTTACGGGCAAGAACCACAATGCATTTTAACGATGCCAATTTTAGAAGGTCTTGATGGCGTTCAAAAAATGTCGAAGTCTTTAGACAACTATATAGGCTTAGAAGACACTCCAAAAGATATGTTTGGAAAGTCGATGCGAGTGTCTGATGAATTAATGATTCGTTACTATGAGCTCTTAACAGACTTTACTCAGGATGATTTAGAGAAACTTAAGAGTGATTTGGCCTCAGGTGCACTTCATCCAAGAAATGCCAAAGTAAATTTAGCCAAATTAATAGTGGCTCGGTTTTACGATCAAAGCACTGCCGATGCAGCAGAAGCTGAATTTAATGAGATTTTTGTAAACAAAGGTCTTCCTGATGAAATTCCTGAAAGTAAGATGGAAGCAAGATCTGAGTCTATACCTCTTCCTAATCTTTTAAGTGAGTTAGGGATGACAGCCTCTAATGGTGAAGCACGACGCTTGATCAAAGGTGGAGGAGTGAAGATTGACGGTGAGAAGGTGGATGATGAAAAGTACTCTATGGAGCTTTCTAGTGGCCTTGATGTCGTGATTCGCGCCGGTAAAAAGAAATTTTTAAGACTCATTGTGGAGTAATAAATGAAAATCAAATTTGTTCCACAAAATATAGAAGTGGAAGTAGATAGTAATAAATCGGTTTTGGAAATTGCCAAAGAGGCAGGAGTACAAATTAAGTCGGTTTGTGGAGGCACCCCAAGTTGTGCGGAATGCAAGGTGCAAATCGCCCAAGGGGAGTACAATGTTTTACCGCCATCAGATCGAGAAATTAGCCTTATTGGTACAGCTCATTTTGTAGACCACTCTCGTTTAAGTTGTCAGTTAAAATGTTTTGGTGACGTTACCATTGACCTTAACGAGCAAGTTGAAAAACAGGCCTCGGGAGCTTATGCAAAGAAACCACGAGGAAAGGCGCAAAAAGCAGAAGGCGAAGAAAGCCATGCGGTGGAAGGTTCGATCCTATTGGGCGGATCAGATTTAGATATGTTTGGTGCTTCGACTCAGGTTGGAATTGATAGAACCAATGAGCGAAGAGCCGTTGAAGTTTTTGATGAAGATGAAACGAAGAGAGCCTTAGAGCAAATTCGTCGTAAGCGAGAGCGTGAAAAACAAAATCGCAAAGAAGATGATGGCGATGATGAATACATCAAAAAATTAAGAAGCCGTAATAAAAAATTTCAAACCTATGGCGAAGCGGACGATGAAGAAGATGTGTCGTCTAAGTCCGGGCAGTCAAAAAAAACTGGCGGAAAAAACCAAAGAAACTCCAAGTCTGGCAATCAAAAACCAAGAAGAGACAATCGGTCAAAAAATTCTCAACAGGGGCAAAAAGCTAAGGCTAAGTCTGGAGATTCATCGGCGAAAAATAAAGGCCCAAGAAAACCTAGGCCTAAAAATAATAGAAATAAAAACAACTCGAATAAAAGTAAAAACACTCAAAGTTAAAAAGGGAAGACATCCAACAGTATATGGCAAAGCTCTTCAGGTTTTTCCATATGCACGTGATGTCCTCCTGTCATTGAGTGAATTTTCAAATTTTTAACTAGCTTCGATCTTTCTGATAAAACATTTTGTAAAATAGAAATTCCAGTGTCTGCAACCACTAAATGGTAGGGGCATTCAATGGCAGCTAAGAAGCTCTGTACCTGCTTTTCTGTCATTCTAAGAGGGCTAGAAAGTTGTAGTTTTCGATCAAAAGTCCATTGGTAGCCTTGCTTGTTTTCTAAAACCCCTCGATCAACAATCAGAGCAGCATCTTCACGACTTACGCCACCATCACGAATTCTCGCCGCTATACAAGAGTCAATGCTTGGATGTTTTTTTCTTTCTTTCTGTTTTTGGCTTAGGTAAAGTTTGGTGTATTTTCTTAAAGACTCAGGAGCCATTTTTTCTGGAGCAGAAATTGGTCCTAAGGCTTCAATGGAGAATAAGAAGTTTACATTCTCAGGAAAGCTTGCGGCGTATAGCCCAGCTAAAACACCACCTAATGAGTGGCAACAGAAATTGATTTGGTCTAAGTTTAATTTTCTACGAAAGTCTTCAATCCAAGTGATGCTATCGAGTAAGTGGTAATGAGAGCTTTTTCCCAAGTGCTCGCTATGACCATGCCCAGGAAGTTCTAGTAAAAAGATATGAAAATGCTCTTGTAAAAAAGGCATCATTTTAAAGAAACTAGCGGCATTGTCTAGCCAACCATGAATGCAAAGAAGCTTCGGCTTTTTCTCGGTACCAGTCTCAAAATAAGCCAATTTAAGATCATTTATGATTATGTTTTTTTCTTTCATGAGGCATTTTAAATCAGAGAGTCCAGGAATCAAGGAATCAGTGTTTTTTGCGATTAAGATTCGATAAAATACTGGGGTAAAATGAAAAAACTGTCGATAGAAGGGTGTATTTTTACGAAAGAGGTTCTTTCTTGTCGAAAATTAAACTAGATGCAATGTTTAATAAGGATTTGTTTGAGTGGTCTCAAAGCATTTCAAAAATTGGCACCTGGTTTTTAGATATTGCCGAAAATAAAGTTTATTGGTCAGAAGAGACTTATCGCATCCACGAGCTTTCCTCAGATATTGAAGTTGATGTAGATGAAGCTCTCACATTTTATCATATAGATGACCGAGATATGATTAATCAAGCGGTTGCTGATGGGATGGAAAATGCAAAGCCTTGGGATGTAATTGCGAGAATCATAACGGCAGAGCATAACATCAAAAGCGTAAGAGCAGCAGGTAGACCTGTTTATGATGAAAACCGTAAATTAATTCGGCTTGAAGGAATTTTTCAAGAATTAGATGTTTCTAAAAGTGTTGCAGAAGATGCCAATTTTGTTGCAAAACAGAGTCACTTTATTGAGAAACTAACCAACGACGTTATTATAATTGCTAAGACCGATTCCAAAGGTAAAATTACTTTCGTAAATGATAAATTTTGTGAGATTTCAAAGTATTCAAGGGCGGAATTGATCGGCCAAGACCACAGAATTTTGAACTCTGGATATCATGGTAAAGAGTTTTTCACTAATATGTGGAAGACCATTCGTTCCAAAAAAACTTGGCGAAACCAAATCAAAAATATCGCAAAAGACGGAAGCTACTATTGGGTAGATACTACCATTCGTCCCGTATTAGGTGACGAGGGTGAAATTTTAGAGTTCGTTAGTTTCCGTTTGGAAATCACAAAGCAAAAGGAACTAGAAAGTTCAGAAATTAAAATGGCAAAGCTTGCTGCGGTTGGAGAGACCACAGCGCAGATTATTCATGATGTAATGAATCCACTAGCGATCATTCAAGGAAACGCCGAAAAAATTGAAAAACACATTGAGCGCGATGAAATCGATAGAGAGGCAATTTTAAAAGGAAGTAACCGCATCCAAAACTCGGTAGACCGAGTGAAAGAATTGTTTGGAGGCCTAAGAAAAGGTCTTCTAAAAGATAACTCCTTGGTGGAAATTTCTTTTAATAAATTAATCTTAGACATTTATGCGGACCTGGAAGAAATCGCCGAGGCTGCAAATGTCGAACTAAGATCTGATGAACTGGGTGATTTTAAGCTGGTGGGAGATCATCAAAAATTACGCCAAGCATTTACGAACTTAGTAAAAAATGGAATCGATGCTGGTCGCGATAGACCAAATGCATGGGTTGATGTGAGATTGTTAAGTATTGGAGCTTTCAAAGTTGTTCAAGTAACAGATTCGGGAAATGGCATTCCGGAAGCTTATCATGAGAAAATTTTTGAATCTCTTTTTACCACTAAAAAAGAAAAGGGTGGAACTGGTTTAGGACTTGGATTAGTAAAAAAAATAATCAAGGCTCACAATGGAATCATCCGTGTAAACCCTGATTGTCCCAATACCCAAATGGAAGTCATGTTTACCACTTAGTAACGCAGTAAACTTGCACCCCAAGTAAAACCACTACCAAAAGCAACGAAAGCTACCAAATCACCACGTTTGATTTTTCCTTCGCGTACAGCCTCATCCAAGGTCAATGGAATGGTACAAGCTGTGGTGTTACCGTATCGGTCTAATGTGTTGTGGGTTTTTTCTGGTGGAATTCCAAGATGTTCCAACACCATATTGTTAATTCTTAGGTTCGCTTGGTGAGCAATTACAAAATCTATGTCTGACAATTGCACAGAATTCTTCTCACACAATGCTTTCATGGCTTGTGGCATTCTTGTAACCGCATTTTTAAACACAAATTTTCCATCCATATATGGCCAGATATCTGATTCGTCTAAAATGCCTTCGTGAATTCTCCCTCTTAAATCATTAGGAGTGGGTTTTTTTAGGATTAATTTGTCTGCGTGTTTCCCTTGGGAGTATAATTTATGATCGATCAACTGGCTTTCTGAGCTCTCGTCGACCGCTTCAATGATACAGGCGGCAGCAGCATCGCCAAACAACACGCTAATGTCTCTACCATTGGTTGTTTTATCCATTGAGGTGGAGTGAATTTCAGAAGCGCAAACTAAAACTCGTTTGTACATTCCAGATCGAACCCAAGCATCGGCAACACTTAAAGAATATAAAAATCCTGTGCATTGGTTTCTCGTATCTAGGGCAGGTACATGTTCTTTGAAGCCTAAGGAGTCTTGCAATAAAACTCCTGTGCCTGGAAAAATATAATCCGTCATTAGAGATGTGAAAATGACCATATCAATATCGTCTACGTCGATTCCAGCTTTTTCAATGGCTTCTTTACTCGCGTGCGTAGCCATAGATAAAGTGGTTTCACCTTCGCTAACCCAGTGGCGTTTTTCAATGCCACTTCTTTGTTGAATCCACTCATCAGAGGTGTCCATCATGGATTCTAGGTCTTTATTTGTAACAACTTTTTTTGGGGTGTAAATCCCAGTACTTAGAATACGACTTCGCATTTCAACTCCTTAAAAAAGCACAATATACAATGCGGGCTGATAAGACACGAGAATACTAGCTGCGTTAGCATTGTTTAAGGAAAAGCATTGGTTTTGAATGGGAATTATATTTTTTTTAGCAAAGAAAATTAAAGAGAAAGGTAAGTGCTTAGACTAAAAGCAAAAAAGCCTCTAAGAAGAGGCTTTATAAGATGAATTTAAACGGCAAAAGAACTACCACAGCCGCAGGTTTTTTTAGCATTTGGATTTGTGAAACTAAAGCCAGTGCCATTTAATCCACCGGAATAATCTAAAGTCATCCCTATGATGTATAGGTATGACTTAGGGTCGATGGAAATTTTAAATCCTTCTTGTTCAAAAACCTTGTCAGTTTCTTTATGTTCGTTTTGAAACTCTAATTTATAACTAAGGCCAGAGCACCCACCTTGGCGAACCTGGATGCGTAAAAATGCATCCTCACCACGTTGCTCAGCTTGTAGAATATTTTTAATTTGATTTTTAGCTGCTTCGCTTACTTGAATCATAAAATTCTCCTAAGTCTAATTCTAGCAAAAGCCGGTAAAATTGTCTATCTCAAGGCGATTTCCCGGTGAAAAAATTGGGATTTTGTAAACTATTAGAATTACTTTGTTTTATTTTTTTAATGAATAAAGAGCCTTCATTTGCTTTACGAATAGCTTGGTTTAAAAGGCTCTCCGCTAAAGTAGAGCCCCTTTTAATGCTAGTTTAAAATAAGCCATAAAGTTCTCGATGTCCTCGTCATTAGTAAACCTTCCTGTGCTTAAGCGGATGGTAGAATTCGCGAGGCTTTTATCAAGACCAATCGCAGTCAAAACATGAGAAGGGCTGGCACTGGCGGTAGAGCAGGCGCTACCGGTAGAAAAAGCTACTAATCTCATTCCTGACTTCAGTTTGGCTCCATCAATGTTTTTAAAACTGAGGCTAAGGTTGTTGGGTAATTTGTTGTTTAAATCTTTGGGACCGTTAATGATAAACTCTACCTTCATTAGTTTACAGACATCAGTAATTTGCTCTAAAAGTTTTGCTCGCAAATCGGAAATGTTTTTGGACTCAATAGCCAAGTTATGGCTTGCCATTGCAATGGCTTCACCAAGTCCTACAATTCCAGGAACATTCAAAGTTCCTGATCTTCTCCCTGCCTCATGACCACCTCCCACTAGGTAAGGCTTCAGTTGCATTTTAGGTTTTTTATCTCTGATAAAAAGAACTCCAGTTCCCTTTGGCCCATAAAATTTATGAGCTGTTAAAGAGACTAAATCGGCTGGTATTTCTTCGAGGGAAAACTCTACTTTGCCAATGGCTTGCACGGCATCGGTATGAAAAAAGACATGATTCTCTTGGCAGACTTCAGCAATTTCTTTAATAGGATTGATACTTCCAATTTCGTTGTTGGAGTGAATTACACTCACAAAAAGTGTATTTTTTTTGATGGCTGCGCGAACTTGTTCAGTGCTAACTCTACCTTCGGAGTCGGCTTCTAAAACTGTGAGTTCGGCTCCGCGTTCTACTAGTCTTTCACAAATGGCTAATATTGATTTGTGTTCGGTGTTTGTTGTTATTAGGTGCTGCGCCTGATCTCCGTATTGATCAAAAAGACCTACAAGTGCAAGGTGACTTGCTTCGGTGGCCCCACCGGTAAAGACAATTTCCTCAGGCTTTGCAGAAATGCATTTTGCCACTTGCTGCCGGGCTTTTTCCACAGCCTCAGTTGCGCCCCAACCCCAAGGGTGTTGGCTTGCGGCGTTTCCAAATTGTTCAGTAAAGTAGGGGAGCATGGCTTCCATAACTTTAGGGTCTACTGGAGTGGTGGCGTGGTAGTCAAAATATACAGATTTTTTCATAGCGCCATTATACTTAGAGCTTTGCAAAGATGACAGTGTAATATTGACAAATTTTATGACCATTTGGGCCTTAGTTAATATTTTGAATTAGGGCAGATACAAAGTTTTTAAAAGCGTGGAGTAGGAGAGTGAATATGGAAAGCTTGCTCAAGAAGTCCCTGCATAGTAATAAACTCCTACATATCTTAAGAGGAGAAAGAAATGCTTGTTATGCTAGGTATACCCAATTGTGACACCGTTAGAAAAGCGAGACAGAAGCTAGATAAGTTGGGAATCGAATTTAAATTTCGTGACTTGCGAAAAGAAGAGTTGAGTGAAAAAGAGTGGAAGGCTCTAATTCGTCAAGATAAGGAGGGTAAATTAATTAACACGAAAAGCCCTAATTTTCGCAAAAGTTCTTACACAAAAGAAGATATGGAAAGCGATAAAAACAAATTAGACTTACTTCTTGAAAAACCTACTTTGATGAAACGCCCAAATCTTTTGCTTAATGATGAGATTTACTGTATTGGATATGACGAAGAAAAATATGAAAAATTAGCAAAATAAATTTCAAAAGATATGGAGTTTGAAAAATGTCTGAAGAAAAAAAATATGGAACGATAGCTATTGAAGAAAATGAACTGATTCGTTTTGAAAACCGCACCAAGCATCGCGATTATAATATTGAGTTTACTTGTCCTGAGTTTACTTGTTTATGTCCACGTTCTGGTTTTCCAGATTTCGCAACCATCTACATCGATTACATTCCAGATCAGTATTGTGTAGAGTTAAAGAGTTTAAAGCTTTATGTTAACTCCTTTAGAAACGTAGGGGTTTACCATGAGGATGTTGCCAATAAAATTTTGGATGATCTTGTAGACTTATTGGACCCTAAAGAAATGCATATCACTGCTGACTTTACGGTTCGAGGAAATATTCACACAGTAGTTAATGCCTCTCATTACAAAGAAGATCTTTTAGAAGAGTTTGTAGAAGCATAATCTAGGCGGCTTTTTGAGAGTTTTGTTTTTCTTGAAAAGCCTCAATTAGGGAAGTGGCTACATTGTCAATTTTGATTGGCTTTGCTATGTAGCCTCTCATTCCAGCGTCTTCACAGGCTTGCCTGTCTTCAGCCATTGCGTTTGCCGTCATGGCAATTATAAAAGGCTTGTTTTTAATTTCGTCATTGTCAATGATTTCGATGGAAGCTTCAACACCACTCATGATTGGCATCTGCATATCCATTAAGATAACATCAAATTCTTCGTCTTTTATTAACTCAACAATTTCGTGACCGTTATCACGAAGACTAAAATCATGATAGCCTAATTTCTTTAAAAACTTTTCGATCACCATTTGATTGATCATATTGTCTTCAGCGATGGCTATTTTTAGTGGATGCTTTTGCGCAAAGCTTTCATCCAATTGATATTCCACTTCATTCATTTTTGTAGAACTGATGTTTTGAACTTTTTCAGTCTGAATACTAAAGTAGAAAGTGGAACCTTCACCAAAAGTGCTTTCCACCCAGATGTCACCACCTAGCAGTTTGGAGATGCTTTTACTAATGGCAAGTCCTAAACCCGTACCGCCAAATTTACGAGTGATACTGCCATCTACCTGGGAAAAATCCTGGAATAGTTTGTGTTGTAGATTTTCGTCGATTCCAATACCGGTGTCTTTAACCGCAAAGATGATTTCACAATTGCTATCATCTAAATCTTTCATGGAAACATTTAAAGTGACTTTGCCCTTGTCAGTGAACTTTACTGCGTTTCCAAGTAAGTTCACTAAAACTTGTCGAACTCGGCTAGGATCACTAGCTATTTCTTTTGGAAGTCCTTCTTCCACTTCATAATTGATCTCTATGTTTTTCTGCAAGGCAGAAACTTTAAATAGGTCTATGCAATCGGAAACATTTCTTTGTAGATCAAAAGGCACAACTTCCATTGTCATTTTTCCAGCTTCGATTTTAGAAAAATCTAGGATGTCATTGATAATGCTAAGTAGGGAGTTGGCAGAGAGACTTATAGATTGTAGTAGTTCTTTCTGCTCATCATTGAGTTCGGTTTCTGATAAGATGCTTGATAAACCAAGAATCCCATTCATAGGCGTTCTAATTTCATGTGACATGGTTGCTAGAAATCTTGATTTTACTTGAGAAAGCTCCAGAGCTTTATCTCTGGCGCGAATCAGTTTCTTTTCGGCAGAAGTCTGTTTGGAAATGTCCCAACAGTAAATGTTTATGGTCCCAAGTTTCTCATTGTTCACAATGAAAACTTTAAAGTCTTTTCCAGCAATTTTTTTATCATATTCCCACTTTGGATGTTCACTAACAACTTTAAGATATGATTGGTAAAACTCTTCAGGTACTTTCTTTCCAACTTTTAGTCCCAAGGACTTAGTGATGTCGCTGGCAGCTCGGTTGAAAAATATCACTTCTCGGTCAGAGTTTAAGCGAATCACTGGATTCGGGTTTTCCCTAGAGATATTGGCAAGTTCCTTAATTTTAGCGCGAGTATCGCGCTGTTGACCTTGGTAGACTTGTAGGTCACTTAGCATTTGGTTAAAGTTTTGGAAAATCTCACCAATTTCGTCTTGGCGCTCGAAGTGGATTCGCTTGCTAAAATTTCCATCACGAATTTCTTCTGCCGCTTCACGAACTTTCGTTACTGCAAGAGTAATTTGTTGGCTTACCCATCGAGCAAAGGCATAGAAGCTTACAAGACTAAAAAGAACGGAACCTAAAATCGGTGGTATAGATTCAGCTAGGTAGTTTTTTAGTAAAAAGAAAACGGCAGTATTTAAAAATACCAATGCAAACAAAAGTACATAGACTTTGCTTGTCATCTTCATTTTTTGCCAAGTAATTTCACTAAAGTTCATCATCTTATATATCGGCAAAAAACTTATAATTATTCGATGAATTAGTGAATACTAGACTTTTTAAAGTAAGTCTTTTCAGGGATGTTTTTATAAATGTGCAGACTCGCCTGCAGGCAAGCCAAGGCGCCAAGGCCCAAGACCAGGTATTGCTTGAATTCACCCAAATTTAGCAATGGCAGACTCAACATAAGTCCGGCAAACAAAGCAATGACTGAGAAGTACAAGTTCTCCGAGGTCATACTAGGTATACACAAAATTAACACTAAGCAAAGTATAGGATAAAGGCTTTCAGGGCTAAAACTGAAACTGAAAAGACAAAGATAGAAGCTTAAATTTGCAAACTTTTGGCGAAAGCTAAGACTTTTTTGATCGGATAGAAAGTAATAGCTAAATGCGCAGAGTAAAAAGGAGCCAGCTACATTGTTTACACAATAAAGAGCTTTAATCTCATTGAGGAGAAAGTCTTTTGTTAGAAAAAAGAAGATGCAAGGCACGAGTAAAAAACTAAAAAGAGACAAAAGCATTTGTGATAGATTCGCCTGTAAAAGTCCTTGCGGTAAGAAAATCCATCCCAGTGGATGTAGGACTGAAAGTAAGCCTGCCAACAAACTGCGGTAAAGGTAGTGGCCGATTCCTAGGCTTAAAGAAAGAAAGGGAAGTAGCAATACTACACCGCTTTGAGGGCGCCATACTAAGTATACAAAAGGCATACTCATTAGTATTAAGGTACTTGTTTTGTTTGGATAACGGTCTTTGCAGTCCAGGTAGAGGTCGGTGATAAAGAAAAAACTTAATATTAAGCTGATGACAGCGATAAGGTAATAGTTTTGCTTATCTAAAAAGTCGGCAAAGTATAAAATGTTGCGATACACAGAGCTTAATTCATACCTTGAATCACTGAAAACTTCGGGATAAAAAAGCCAGTTTTGCACAAAAAAGCTAAAGACTCCATCGGAATGAATTAAACTTTGCATTGAAAACACAAGCCCTAAAAAGCTACCAAAAAATAGGTGGTAGGGAGAAAAAATATTTTTATTTAAAAAGAGGTATGTCCATAGCAAAGCTTGGATGCTAAATACAATGAGGTCAGCGTACGGAAATATTTCGCCAGCATAACGATCTGCAACCTGAAAATAATAAAAGCTAAATCCTAGAAGATAGGGCAAAAATGGCATAATTCGTCATCGACGAAAAGGAGTGAAAGCTTTACGAAAGTTTGTGAATTAGAAAAGTCTTTAAAATTCTTTTTTGACTTGGTTTTTCGTAGTCAAAACCAGGGTTTACTTTGATAAGCTTGTAGTTTGCTTTAAGTATTTCTTTTATTCTAGTTAAAAAATCACTTTCTTCCCATGCCTCATAATTGGAAGAAAATAGCAGATGGCCATTGGCTTTGGTTCTTTGCCAACAGGAAAACAATAAGGCTTCAAAATCATTCTCGATTCGAAACAACGACTTTTTGTTCCTAGCAAAGCTCGGTGGATCGCAAATGACTAAATCGAAAAGCTCATCTTTTTTTTCTGAAGATCTAAGAAAGGCATCCGTTTCCATAGCAAAAAATAGATGTTTTTCTTTGTCATAGATTTCATTGAGTTTAAAATGTTCTTTTCCCCATTCCAGACTTGGTTTGGAGGTATCTACGGAAATAACTTTGTTCGCTCCTCCAGCAGCAGCCATTAAACTAAAAGCGCAGGTGTAGGAGAATAGGTTTAATACTTTTTTGTCTCTAGAGTTTTCGAAAACCCATTTTCGATTCTCTCTTTGATCTAAAAATATCCCAACGCTTTGACCCTGTGAAGATCTTAGCTGAATTTTTACTTTTTGTTCGTGCATTTCCCATTCTTCTTCAATGTCTGAGGAACTTCTGATTTTTACTTCTGGGTTTTTGCCACGATTCAACATATGACGAATCAAATAGTGTTTCCAATTTTCTTGTTCTTTAAATTTTTCAAAAAAATCTACACAATGTTCCTCAGCAATGCTGTTATCAAATATATTAAACCATAGATTTCCCGCATAGTTGTCTACGGAGAGATCTCGGTTTTCTTTGTGATAAATTCTAAAAGAGTCACTGTTATGCTCTTGAATTCCAAATAGAAGTTTTCGAACTTCTAACTGAGAATATAGATCCACTATTTCCTCTGCTTCATTGGCAAGGCATAGCTCAAAGCTCTTTGGAAGAGGACTTTTCCAAGCATGCTCTTCCATTTGCATTTCTGCACAGTGAAGAAACATTCTTGGCGCAGTGTCTTCTGAATAGATAGGATCTCCTAAAATAGGGATCCCAGCCTCTTTAGCGTGAAGTCGAATTTGGTGTGTTTTACCTGTTTTCGGTTCCGCTTGCCAAAGACTAATCTCGCCAGCGGATCGGAGTTTTTTAAAATTTGTTTCCGAGTTTGCTTCTAGGTTTTGGTGGCTGACCCATTGGGATGCTTTTTTTTCGATATGACTTTCAATTTTAAACTGGTTCTTAGAGGCTTCATGTCTGCTCAAAAAATAATAAGTCTTTAAGACTTTTCTGTTTTCAAAAAAGTCTCCTAAAAGAGATGCCTGTTCTTTAGTTTTGGCAAATAAAAGTAAGCCAGAAGTTTCTCGATCCAATCGATGGACTGGCCAAAGTTTCTCTTTGTTTTTAGCTGCAAGTAGCTCTAAAACACCATCTGTGGATGAGTTTACAGCATGGGTATTGAAGCCAATGGGCTTGTGACAAATTACTATTTCTTCTAAGTTCATAGAGATTTGCTACCAGGTAGAATTCCTTTACTGGCTTGGCAATCGGAACATACACCGTAAAGTTCCAACACATGATCTGTTAAAATAAATCCAAGACTCTTGGCAATTTCAGCTTGGAGTTTTTCAATTTCAAGATTTTCAAATTCGCAAATCTTGCCACATTCTGAACAAGTGATATGGTCGTGATGACTTTTCTTTTTGGTCCACTCATAGCGAGCGGGGAGTCCACCCATTCGAACTTCGGTAACCAATTTGTTTTCAGCCAAAGTTCTTAAGAAACGATATACGGTGGCAAAGCCTAGGCTGTTGTCAATTTGACTGACATTTTCAAAAAGCTCTTGAGCAGTTACGTGATCTCTACCGTTAATCAATGACCTTAAAATGGTAAGGCGTTGGCTTGTGACTTTTAAACTAATATCACGAATGATATTTTTTAGTTCAATTTCACTTTGCTCTACATCGTATACTTTTGGTTTTTGAAATACTTCATTATTTGCCATGCAAAAGAATATGCGCCTAAAATTCGCTTTTGGCAAGCTAATTAATAATCATTTTCATTTTCAACTAATGCTTTTCGCTGGCCAAATGCCTTCATATTATGTATTTTCCTCTAAGTATTTTAAATTCTGGAGTTTTTTTGAGTCGACCTGCTATAGAAAAAAGCTTTTTTTTGGTGTTTGTCCTAATTAGTGTATTGATAAATGTAAGTCCAGACTTAGATTTATACCTAGGTGCTTTGTTTTATCATCCAGAAAGTCCTATTCACCCTTGGTTTGAAAAGGATTTTGCTTTATGGAAGTTCTTTTATCATGCAGCGCCAGTGATCACGGCTTTTTTACTCTTACCAGCCATTTCAATTTACATTCTTAGCTTTGTAACTGAGGCATTTTCTAAGTTTAGAAAAGAGTCTCTTTATGTGTTTTTAGGCTTTTTGTTAGGACCTGGAATATTGATCAACAGTATTTTCAAGCCCTATTGGGGGAGGCCTCGTCCTAGAGAAGTACTTGATTTTGGTGGCTTCGAAAAAATGCAAAGTTTTTGGGAGCTGGGTATTCCTGGAAACGGTTATTCCTTTCCCTGTGGACATTCCAGTGTAGGTTTTGCTCTTATTCTGGGGTATTTTCTTTTTAAGAAAAATAGACCCAAGATCGCTTTGGGGTTTTTCGCT
Source organism: Bdellovibrionaceae bacterium UBA6502 (assembly GCA_002436415.1). Taxonomy (GTDB): domain Bacteria; phylum Bdellovibrionota; class Bdellovibrionia; order Bdellovibrionales; family UBA840; genus UBA6502. Next base: position 118,002 of record DJMA01000033.1, read on the forward strand.
GCTAGTATGTTTTTTGGCTTCTTAATGGGAATTGGAAGAATGGCGGATGGAGCCCACTTCTTTTCTGACGTCTTGTGGTCGGCAATCATGGTTTTCCTTCCGGCCTATTATCTACACCAATTGTTATTAAAGAAAAAATCAAAAGAATCTTTTAAGAAAAACATTCGTCTCGCAGTGATTCAGGCTGCCTTACTTTTGTTTGTGTTGTTGGGTGCGGTATTATTGGCTACACCTTATAAGCAAAGAGAAGACTTTCAATTTAGAGAAGAGAGCCTTTCTCTGGTAGTTCCGAAAGGCAATTTTATATTTAAAGAATCTCCAGATTTAGGCGATTTAAGTGTGCAAATTTCTATGAAAGCGAGAGGTTTTGGTTTTCCTGGAAGTGTTGTAAAATTAAATGATCTAGGGCAAGAAAAAGAATTTTTTGTCGAAGGTTGGTTCACTGATTTTGAAGTGGTTTATGAAGTTAGCTACAGTTCAAAATTGAGTTCTTTTAATCTGAATATTTTAGGAAACGGAAAAGTGAAAGACCAAGAAAATCTTCCAGAATATATCCAAATTTCTAAGGGTGAATAAATTTACCACAATTTTGCGGAGCATTTCAATGAAAAGGACTTTGTGTTTTTCGAGGATTTCGGTTAATTTGCCAGCTTATTAGTTTAAAAGTGAAGAAGCCCATTGAACCAAAAGTCAGAATCTAAAAAAGTTGCTGTGATTGGTGCAGGTCCATCAGGGACCTGTGTGGCCAAGTTATTACGTGACCAGGGTTTGCAAGTAAGTGTTTTTGAAAGAAGTAAATTTCCAAGGTTCTCCATCGGCGAAAGCCTACTACCACAATGCTGTTCAGATTTAAAAGAAGCAGGTCTTTTAGACCAGCTAGATCTCGATGAATTTCAGTTTAAAAATGGTGCCAGCTTTTTACGAAATAGTGAAAGAATTGATTTTGATTTTTCCGAAAAATATTCCTCAGGAATGGATCACGCTTACCAGGTAAAGCGGGCTAAGTTTGATAAAGCTTTGGCAGATTTGGTGGAAGAGTCGGGCGTGGAGATTCGTTATGAACAACAAATCAATGATGTGAAAATTGAAAACTCCATCGTCGAATTGACTTGTGTTTCACTGCCAGATGGAAAGTCTTATTCAGAAAAATTTGACTATTTGGTTGATGCGAGTGGTTTTGCCAGAGTCTTACCGCGCTTATTTTCTTTAGAGCATCCGTCTGATCAAGAACCAAGGTTTTCAGTTTTCACCCATTTGATCGATAACAATAAAACGAAAATGGATCGCAATAAGATTCAGGTAGTCATTAACGAAAAGCGTAAAGACATTTGGTATTGGCTAATTCCTTTTCAAGACGGCAGCATCAGTGTAGGTGTGGTAGGTCCTCTTAAAGATTATGATGAAAACTATTCTGAGAAAGAAAACTTTTATCGGTTCTTAGAGGATTCGCAAGATGTGAAAACTGCCATTCAGTTTAAAGATTGGGAGAACACCGGCTTTAAGAAAATTCTTGCTTATTCGAGTAATGTTAAAAAGCTTTACGGTGAGAACTACGTTCTTTTAGGAAACGCAGGTGAGTTTATAGATCCGGTATTTTCAAGTGGTGTGACCATAGCTTGTCGATCAGCAAGTATCGCTGCTCCTTTGATTGCTAGGCAGTTGAGGGGAAAAAAAGTGGATTGGGAGAAAGAGTTCTCCGTCGAGTTACGCCGCGGAATTGATGTATTCAAAGAGTTTGTGAGTCATTGGTATACAGGTGTTTTGGCTGATATTTTTTATGCCAACTCTTCGAATCCGGATATTAAGAAAATGATTTGCAGTATTCTTGCTGGATATGCTTGGGATATAGATAATCCTTTGACTAAAAACACTCGTCGAAGACTGAGGGCTTTGGCTGATTGGGTTAAAATTGATAAGCAAGAGCCTCTAAGCGAAAGTCATACCTAAGATTGACCTGAGGAAAAGGCTTTAATAGGATCTATTTACACAAATTAGGAGGGTGTATGAAAAAAATGAATCTAATTATTTTATCGGCTTTGTCTTTGTTGATTTTTACGGCCTGCACATCGATGCCTGTTCGCAATGTAAATGATGTTAAAATTCGACAGTCATTAACTAAAAAACAAGTTGCAGAAGCAATTATAGATGCTGCCACTAGAAGAAAGTGGAATGTAATAAAAGAAGAGGCGAATGTGATTCAGCTTAGCATTAGTCCGCGTAAACATACTTTAACTGTAGATGTTCCATTTTCAGAAGAAATGTATAGCATTAATTATGTAAGTAGCGAGAATTTAAATTACGATGCAAAAAGTGGCACGGTTCACAAAAAAGCCTATAAATGGATGCTTCGTCTGCGCAAAGACATCGACAAAGCTTTATCAAGAGTAGGAAATTAATTAGCAATGAAAGTTTCTTTGGGAATTAAAAAGTTATGTGCATGGACTTACCAAGAGCTATCTGACTCCTACAAAATGTCAGATTCAAATTTTGATTTTGTTTGGACAAAGTCTGATAAATTTATGGCGGATTCCATTCCCAAAAGAAACCAAAGAAGAATGTCAAACCTATCTAAGCTAAGTGTAGGTTTGGCAGCCACTTTAACAGAAGATCAAAACATCGATCATGCTATTTTTTCTTCTCGTTATGGTGAATTAGAAAACAGTACACAACTGGTTGAGTCCATCGTAGATAAAGATTTACTTTCTCCCATGGCTTTTTCTCAGTCGGTTCACAATACCTCTTCTGGTTTATATTCTATACTAAAGAGTGAGCACTGTGCGATGCAGGCGATAAGCGCTGGGGAAGACAGTTTTGTTATGGGGCTTGTTTCGGCCTATTCCTATTTAAAGAATAATCCTGGTGCAAATGTTTTATATGTTTTCTCAGATTGGCAAGTACCGGATAGCTTGAAAAGCTTGGTGGATCCCTCAGAACATAGCCCAAAGGCAGTAGCAATGATTTTGAGTAACAATCAAGAGGCTAGTTTTAATTTTGAAATTCAATCCAATAAAGAGCCTGAAGCCGAGGGCTTCAAAAATTGTGAAGGCTTTTTGGCGTGTTTGTTTGCTGTAGATCCAGCAAAAACAAACAATATCCCTCAGAAAGTAAACTGGAGCTATCGTGCTTTATAGATTGAATTATGTTTGGAGGCTTTTTGTAACAGCCTTTTGTTTTTGTTACTTCGGTTTGGGTGCTGTCTTTTTAAGTCTAATTGTTTTTCCGATGATCGGCGTTTTTAGCGCGCAAGGCTCCGTTTTAAGATCTCGAATGAGGCGAGTGATTCAGGATTCGTTTCGTCTCTTTTTTGCCATTTTACATTATGGAAAACTCTTTGATTTTCAAGTGGAAGGCCTTGAAAAAGTGCAAGAGGATCGAGGTGTGATATTAGTGGCGAATCACCCAAGTCTGATTGATGTGGTAGCACTGATTTCATTGATGCCAAATGTCAGTTGCATTGTAAAAAAAGCATTGTTCGAAAATCCATTTTTAAAAGGCGTTGTTAGTAAAGCCGGCTATATTCCTAATGATGAATCTGAAGGGATTTTGGATTTATGCAGAGTTTCCTTGGATCGAGGAGATAATATTATAATTTTTCCAGAAGGAACTAGGAGTGTGCCTGGAAAAGCTCTAAATTTGAAGCGGGGAGCTGCGCAAATTGCTGTAAGATTAGGCGCTCCAGTGAGAATCGCGAAAATTACTGTGAATCCACCCACTTTAACCAAGGGGGCTCCTTGGTATGAAATACCTCCGAGAAGGGCGCTTTTTAAAGTTGAGTTTTTAGAAAAAATCGAAACCATGTCTTTTATGGAAAACGGCGTTAAAAGCTCCATTGCGGCTCGTAGAGTTACATCTGAGATACGCCAAAAGATTGATTCAAGTTTACAGCTGTGATATTACTGGAAAATCGACTTTACAAGGGGAATTTGTGGAAAATTTGGAATTAGAATTAAAGGAACTGATCATTTCGACTTTGCAATTAGAGGATCTTAGCCCTGAAGAAATCGACTCCTCGGAAGCGCTATTTGTTAGCGGATTAGGCTTAGATTCAATTGATGCCCTTGAGTTGGGTGTTGCTATCAAGAAAAAGTACAACGTTAAAATGGCGGCAGACGATACTGAAAACCATAAACACTTTGCCTCTGTGAATGCATTGGCTGAATTTGTTCGCAGTAATGTACAAGGAGTAAACTAATGTATACTCAGGAACAAATTTTCGAAAAAATTTCTGATTTGATGGTTGAGCTTTTTGAATTGGATAAAGCAGATATTAAAATGGAAAGTCATCTTTATGAAGATCTAGAATTAGATAGCATTGATGCTATTGATCTCATCGGAGAGCTTCAAAGTTTTGTTGGCAAAAGACTACAACCAGAAGATTTTAAAGCCGTTCGCACGGTAGAAGGCGTTGTAAAAGCAGCCGAAGACGTTTTACGTGGGCAAACCGAAACTTCCGTCTAAAATTATTCAAATTTTATTTGTAGTTTTAAGCCTGGCTTATCCACTACTGGTTTATTTTGGTCTAAGCAATTTCGGTTTTAAAAAACTTTTCTTTGTCATTGCCGCAATTGCATTGTTGAAGCTTAGTTTTTCAAAAGGAAATAAAAAGCTAGAGTTGTTTCAAAAAATGGGACCAGCCTTATTGCTTGTCTTATCACTAGTGGCTTGGGTGGGACAGAATGAAAAACTTTTTTTATATTATCCTTTAGCGATTAACTTGGGGCTTTTGCTTTTGTTTTCTTCTAGTTTGTTCAGAGAAAAAAATATCGTCGAACTTTTAGCTCGATTGAAAGAGCCTGAGCTTCCAGAGTCAGGTGTTCGTTATACCAAAAAAGTATGTATTCTTTGGTGCGGATATTTTCTCGTAAACTCTTTTGTGGTTTTTTATACCATACATTTTACAGATCTTGAGACTTGGACCCTTTATAACGGTTTTATTAGTTATGTAGTAATTGCAGTCATTGCTGGTCTTGAATTTTTAGTGCGTCAAAAAGTAAAACAAAGGGGGAGCGAATCAAATTAGATGAATTCATAGCTCCTGATTTTACTTTTGTTTGTAGTTCTAGAGGCGAAATTTCTAAAGATGATTTTTTGTCAGATCTTCGATCAAGCATACATAGTTTGAGCACTTTTGAAGAAGAAGAAGTTCTTTTGTGCCAGCATGATTTGTATGCTTTTTCATTGAGCTTTTTGGCTTCTTTGGTTTTAGGTAAGAAGCTTTCCATATTTTCCAATGAAAAGTCTGAGGACTGGCTGTCATTAAATCAAAACTCCTTGAAGCTGAGTGATGACTTTCCGTTAAAAATGAATGGTCCAAAGTATTTGGATGATTTAAGTGTTTCGCAGGATTTTTTAGCTTATTTTTATACTTCTGGTAGTTCAGGACAGGCAAAAAAGGTTCCGAAGACTTTCGCTAATTTGTTTCTTGAGGCTAAAGGGCTTGAGAATCTTTTTACTGAACTTCGAGAAACAAAGTTTGTAATCTCAAGTGTGAGTCACAATCACATATATGGTTTTTTATTTCGTTTTCTGTGGCCAATGCTTTCAGGCAGAAAGGTCTTACTAGAAGAAATCGTATATCATGAAGACCTATTAAAAACTTCAATTGAAAATGACTGTATTTTTTTAAGTAGCCCAGCTTTTTTAAAAAGGTTGGATAATGAAATTAAACCTGTAAAGAATGTATCAGCAATATTTAGTTCTGGCGGTCTTTTAAGCAAAGAAGTTTCGGACCAAACTTTAAGCATTCTGCATACTCGGCCAATCGAGGTGTTTGGGAGCACGGAAACCGGTGGTGTGGCCTATCGTCAGCAGAGTAATCCACAATCCTTGTGGATAAAGTTTCCAGATGTTGAAATATCTAGCACGCAGGATTCTTTGTTGAAAGTAAGCAGTCCATTTATCTTTGAGAAAGAATTTGTAATGGGAGATATGTTTCAACTTCATGCAAATGCTGAGTTTGAGTTGCTCGGAAGAGCAGATCGTATTGCAAAGGTTGAAGAGAAAAGAGTCTCTTTAGTGGCTATTGAAAAATGCTTAAATTCGCTGGCTTTGGTTCAAGACTCGGCGGTTATTTTTTTAGAAGATGGTGTGCGCCAGCAGACATGTGCAGCAATTGTTTTAAGTCTTGAGGGGCAAAGCTTAAAGCAGCAAATGGGAGACTATTCGTTTAAAAGAATACTGAGACAAGAATTGAGCAAGCACTTTGATCTAGTTGTAGTTCCTAAGCGTTTTCGTTTTGTAGCTGAATTGCCTTATAACTCTCAGTCTAAGATTTTGTTTAATGATGTGAGGAGTCTTTTTCATGAGTAAAATTTCCTGGCAACCAGAGTATTTCGTATTACAGAAAGAAGAAAATAGAATCGAAGTAAAATTAAGTTTTTCCTCGAATTTAGATTTCTTTAAAGGACATTTTAAAGATTTCAAGATTGTCCCTGGAGTGGTTCAAAGTCATTTTGCAGTATTTCTAAGTCAAGAGCTTTGGCAGATTAAGGAGTTTCCAAGAAACTTTCCTAGTGTCAAATTTATGAATCCTATTTTTCCAGACAATGAGGTTTTTCTTATCTTGGAAAAGAAACACGATAAGAAAATCATTCAGTTTGAGTTTAAGTCTAGTGACAAAATCCATGCTAAAGGAAGTTGGAAGTTCTCATAATGAAAGTTTGTTTTTTAATCCCTTCCTACCAGCATTCTAAAAGTATCCAAAAAATCTTGGAGGACCTGTCTCCTTTTAAAATGCCATGTGTTGTGGTCAATGATGGTAGTGATGAGTTTCATACTGAAAATCTCAGAAGAATTTGTTCTCAATATGCTTTTGTAGATCTGGTAGAGCATGAAGAAAACCAAGGTAAGGGTGGAGCAGTTATTACCGGACTTAAAAGAGCTCTAGACTTAAAGAACACCCATGCAATTCAGATTGATTCCGATGGCCAACATGACTTGCAAAAAATCAAAGATCTTCTGGATGAAGCTAAAAAGCATCCTTATGCAGTCATATCAGGTAAGCCTGTTTACGATGAAAGTGTACCTACTGGAAGAAAAATTGGCCGATACATTACCCATTTTTGGGTTTGGGTCGAAACGCTAAGTTTTGAAATCAAAGACAGTATGTGTGGTTTTCGAGTTTATCCTCTAAAAGAATCTGTGGCTTTGTTTGAAAGAGTGCAGATCGGAAAACGCATGGACTTTGATATTGAAGTCTTGGTACGTCTATATTGGCAAGGTTTGGAAATTAGACATGTTGATGTAAAAGTAGAGTATCCTGAAGAAGGTATTTCACACTTTAGAATGTTAGAGGACAACCTTTTGATCAGTAAAATGCATAGCAAATTATTTTTTGGTATGCTTTGGCGATTACCTAATCTAATTCTTAGAAAGTTCGTCTCACGAAAAAGTAAAGAACATTGGGCTCGCTCTGATGAGAAGGGCATGGTAGTTGGTATTTTATTTTTGTTCTGGGTTTATCGTTTATTTGGTCGAAGGGTTTTGGCGTTCTTTTTAAGCTTTGTTGTTTTTTACTATCAATTCTTTGCAAGAAAAGCGAGGGCAGCTTCAAAGGACTTTATCTCTCACTATGAGAGTTATTGCCGTGAAAATAATATTCAAGCGCAGAAGATTTCTGTTTTTAAGCATATCTATTCTTTTGCGGACTCAATTTTGGACAAACTAGCTGTATGGCAGGCTTTATATGATCGAAGTGTAATTAACAAAGATGATCTAGAAAAGTTTGATGCTCTAAAGTCTAACAAAAATGGCGCAGTATTTATCAGCGCTCATTTCGGTAATATAGAAATGGCGCGTGCTCTTGGAAGAAATAACGGAGAGAAAGATTTTGTTGCCTTGGTATACAATGAAAATGCAGTGAAGTTTAATTCCACTTTGTCTGGAATCAATCCTGAATCTACTTTAAATATGATTTCAGTTGCTGGCTTCAACCCGGCGATCGCTGTGGATCTACAAGACCGTATTGATCGTGGTGAATGGATTTTTATCATGGGTGACAGAAGATCTGTGAGTGAATCAGGTAACTTGAATCAGGCCAAATTACTTGGAAAAGAGGCTGAGTTCACAGAAGGGCCTTATTTACTGTCTTATCTATTGGCTTGTCCCGTCTATAGTTTTTTCTGTTACAAGGATGGAGAGCAGTATAGGATTCAGTGCAAAGAAATCACACCAGAGATTCCACGAGATCGGGCTCACCGAAAAGAGTATATAAAGAAACTCACGGAAAACTATGCTCAGGAATTAAATTCTGTCATTTTAAAGAAACCAACTCAGTGGTTTAATTTTTTTAAGTTTTGGGAGAAACAATGAATCAGATCGCATTAGGATCAGAAGGTTTTAAAATCGAAGACATTCTTCAAATTGCCGATGGCGCCAAGGTATCTTTGAGCGAAGATGAAGTCTTTCGTAAAAAACTTACGGCTTCTCGTGATTTTTTAGATCACAAACTAGATCAGGGTGATCGAGTTTACGGTGTTACTACCGGCTTTGGTGATTCCTGCACAGTGAATATTGAAAAGGATTTATTAAAACAATTGCCAATTCATATTACTCGCTATCACAGCTGTGGTATGGGCGATATTTTTAATAAAAAAGAAACAAGAGCGATTCAAGCGGTTCGCCTGGCTTCTTTAGGAAAAGGTTTTTCCGCGGTCAGTATTGAGCTTTTGGATTCTATTACAAGGCAAATCAACGCAGACATTCAACCTAGGATTCCCAAAGAAGGTAGTGTAGGCGCAAGTGGTGATTTGACACCTTTAGCCTATATGGCTTCTACATTAATTGGTGAAGGGAAATGTTTTCACCAAGGGGAGCTCCACGAAACTAAAGAACTGTATGAAAAATTAGATCTTCCAAGTTATGAGTTAAAACCAAAAGAAGGTTTAGCTCTTATGAATGGTACAGCAGTGATGACAGCGCTTGCTTGTTTAGCCTATGAAAGAGCAGAGCGACTGGCTGACTTTAGTTGTAAAATAACGGCTATGAATCTTATGGCGATGCGTGGTAATGCCTTTCATTTTGATGAAGATTTATTTGTGGCAAAGCCCCATCCAGGGCAAATGCTAGCGGCAAAAAACATTCGGGATGAGTTGCAGAATTATGATTGTGGTCAAAAAGACAAACGTCTTCAAGATCGATATAGTTTAAGATGTGCCCCTCATGTTATCGGTGTTTTGTACGATATGCTGCCTAGTTTTCGCTCTATGATTGAAGTGGAGTTAAATAGTGCCAATGACAATCCTTTGGTGATTGCCGACAAAGAAAAAATTCTTCATGGAGGAAATTTCTATGGTGGGCATATTGCTTTTGTCATGGACTCAATGAAAAACTTAGTCGCTAATATTGCTGACCTTTTGGATCGTCAGCTCGCTTTGCTGGTGGACCCTAAATTTAATGACTCTCTTCCAGCCAATCTTTCCGGTTCCGAAGGAAGAAATAAAGTTTTGAATCATGGTTTTAAAGCCGTTCAAATCTCAGTGTCGGCCTGGACGGCAGAAGCTCTAAAACTAACTATGCCAGCCAGTGTGTTTAGTCGTTCCACAGAATGCCACAACCAAGATAAAGTAAGCATGGGAACCATTGCAGCAAGGGATTGTATTCGTGTTTTGGAGTTGAGTGAGCAAGTTTTAGCAGCCAATGCTTTAGCTTCCGTGCAAGCCCTAGATTTGAGACATAAGGCGGGGCAGTTGAATCCGGAGCATTGTTCTGAGTTAATTAAAAACTTGATGACAGAAATTCGCAGTTTTTCTGACTTTTTAGAGGAAGATCGTGGCTTAGAAGAAGACATGAGAACTTTTCTCGCTAAATTAGACCAAGGAGTCTTTCGTGTTTAAAATTTTGTTAATTTCTCTTTTTTGTTTTGCTGCTCATGCAGAAGAAATTGATCAAATGCAGAATATTTATCAGCTTCTAAGCTCTAAAAAAGAAGTAAAAGGTACTTATCGTCAGGAAAAAAATCTCAAAAAATTATCCCTTACTTTGGAGTCTTCGGGGCAGTTCGAAGTGCAAAAAGATAAATTAGTTTGGGATCAAAAGAAGCCGATTCAAATTCTCTTTACCATGACTCAAGATAAAATGAGCCAGAAGGCGGAAGACGGAAAAGAAGAAATTTTTCCGAAAGAAAAATATCCTGAGCTACAAATGTTTTCAGGCACTATGTTTTGTGTAATGAGTGGAGATTTAGAATGTGTTAAAAAACAGTTTAATATTGATAATGTAGTTTTTGAAGAAAGCACCAAAGAATGGTCCTTTGATTTAGAGGCCAAAGATCAAGTCATTAAAAAGCTAATTAGTCGACTGAGTTTTTCAGGAGCTGGATCCTCTTTGCTTAAAATTTCGTGGCAAGAAAATAGTGATAACAGCACTGAAATTTACTTTAAGGAAGGCAAGGGAGTCGAGTAGTTGAAGATAGCTTTTTTTGTCTGGATCGCTAGTTTTATTTTAGCCGCTATTTATAGTGGTTATTCTTTTTCTAGTAGACAAATTATTTCAACAGACATCCTCTCTATTTTATCGGACTCTAGTTCTTACAGCTCACTAAAGCAGGCAAAAGAAAAGTATGACTCTCGTCAAAGTAGGCAGTTGGTAATTGCTTTTAAGAGCGCTTCCCAAAACAAAAATGTGGTAAGTTTTAAGGGCTTCGCTAGAAACTTTTGTGCTAGTAAGCTTTTTTCAAGCTGCGATTATCTAGCGAAAAACCAACTAGATCCACATAAGTTTTATCAATTTTACCAGAATAAAAAAGCCAATATTCTTTCAAGAAAATGGCAACAGAAAATTGAAAATGATCCCGAATCCTTCGTGAGTCAGCGTTACAAATATTTACTTTCACCGATTGGTGGTGGGGAGTTAAGCTTTTTAGAGCACGATCCTTTTGGTGTTTTATCAGGTTTTTTCAGAAATCTTGACATAGATTCTTCCATCCAAATTGATGACTCTCTCTATAAGTCGGAGAAAGCTGGAGAAAGCTACTATTTTATTTTTGCCGAATTAGTTCCTAATTGGAAGAGCCTTAATTCTAGCTTAATTGGCTATATTGATGGTTTTAAAAAGTCTTTGAGTGATGGGGAAGAGATTTATGCATTGGGCGCTAGCTTATATTTTGAAGCTGGCGCGGATAAGAGTATGAAGGAAGCAAATGTCTTAGCCTCCTTGTCATTGATGGCTGTAGCATTGCTTTTGTTTTTGTCCTTTGGTTCTTTTTTACCAATGATTGCCAGTATAGTTTGTATCCTTTACTCTGTCTTACTGGCCTTTAGTGTATCGGTTTTTATATTTGATCAGATTCATGTTTTTGTGTTTTTAATGGGAATTAGCCTGATGGGAGTAATCTGTGACTATTGCATTCATTACTTTAGTCATCGACTACAATCTCCAGAAATAGATGCTAAAAAAACTTTTTCAGCGATACGAAGCGCTTTACTACTGTCTTTATTAAGTAGCTGCTTGGGCTATGCTAGTTTTAGCTTTTCAGGTATGGATCTATTAAGGCAACTGTCAGTTTTTGCGGTGGTAGGTCTTTTGGCAGCCTACTTTTCGGTTTATGCATTCTTGGGTATATTCTCAAAACTTTCGGTTAAAAAGGATTCTTCCGCGCAAAGTATTTTAATTAAAATTTCCTCTTTTAAGGATAGGGCTTTAAGCTTTGTTCAGCGGAGTTTTCTATATAAATCTCTTGGGTTACTTTTTGCTGGCTGTCTGTTGCTGTTTGTGGATTTTGATTATGATGTTACGAAGCTTCAAGAAAAAGAGGGAAAACTTGTCGCTCAAGAGGCTTTGATAAAAGATTTATCAGGCATGAAGGCCAGTGGGGACTATTTCTTAGTCTCAGCAGAATCACAAGATAAACTCTTAGAATTAGAAGAAAGTCTTCGCTCCCAGTTAGAAGGTAAACTAACTTATAACGCAATTTCAAAATGGGTTCCCAGTGCAAAACTACAAGAATCTAGTAGACTTAGTTTTGACAAATTAAACCAGCTAAGTAAGCAATTGTTTGCCAAGTTAGGAGTAAAAAAAGACTTAGGAGATCTCTATGTTGCAGAGTCTTCTGATAATCTTGATTTAGAGGAGTGGTTAGCCTCAAGCGTATCATGGCGACTAAAAGATCTGTATTTGGGGAAAATCGATAATAGATATTATTCAGTGATTCCATTATTTTCTGATTCTAAAGAAACTCAGCTTTCTAGTTTTTCTAATTCTTCCATTCAATTTGTAAGTAAAACTAAGGATATCGCTAAAATTTTTACTCATTTAGGCGAAAGAAGTTTGTTGGCAATTGCTTTAATCTTTTTACTGTTGTTTGGCGTATTTAGTATTAAGGAAGGTTTGTTACAAAGTTTTGATTTATTTTATGCTGCTTTAATGGGTGTACTTGTATCTATTGGAATTTCTAATTTATTGACTGGATATATCGACTTTTTCCATATTTTAGGAGCGTTTTTAGTTTTCTTCTTAGCAGTGGACTATAGCTTTTTTTGTAACTACGCCAAAGATGGAAAAGCAAGCTTCTTACGCTTAGGTCTTTTCCTGTCGGCCTTAACTAGTTTATTTAGTTTTGGAATTTTAGCTTTCAGTGCCACCAATGCCGTTAGTCACTTTGGCATGGCTCTTAGTTTAGGGATTCTTACCAGTTATGTATTTAGTTTTGTAAAAGGGGAGGAGGCTCAGTGAAGTTTGTTATTTACTTTTTTTTATTGCTGACTCTGTCTTGTAGTAGCCTAACTAAAAGGCCTTTAGATCGAATTTATTATTCACAAAGCCTTTGGTTGAAGTTAGATACGAGTGATTTACAGCTTAATGACTTTCGTCAGCTACAAGACTTTAAGGTTAAGTACAAAGACAGCAACTTTCATTCTACAGCGGTAATTCAATCCAAAGACAATGTATTGGACATTCATGTGTTGAGCCCAATGGGTATTAGTTTACTGGAAGCCCAGCTAAAAGGTCGTCAACTGAGTGTAACAAAAAATGATCTTTTACCTAAAGACTTCAAAAGTGATTATTTGTTGATGGATTTTTTATGGATCCATCTATCTAAAGAAAAGTTAGAGAGAAATTCACCGCATGGTTTTTTAGTTCAGGATGAAAATGATTCGAGGAAAATATTTTTCAAAGGTAAAGCTTTGGTCGAAATTGATCGAAGTATAAATGCAAAAGGGCAGAGAGAGATTCATTATAAGAACTTAGAAAGATTTTACGAGTTTCAAATTAGAATTTTACAAGAAGGTTTTCGTGACTAATTATTATATTTCAGATTTTTCTTTTAACTGTCACCTCGGAAAAAGTAGAGAGGATTTAGCCTCCAAAATCTTTAATCCAGACTTTGTTCCAAAGCCTAAAAAAGTTGATCTTGTGTCTGGCGATCAAAGTTTTTTCTTTTCTATCGAAGAGGAATTGCCGCCGATGCAGGAAGAGTTCAAGGCCTTTGATTCGAGAAACAATCGTTTGGCTCTGTCTTTACTAAACGAGTTGCAAGATAAGCTTCGAAGGCTTGAGGATAAGCATTGTGTCCAACGCCTTGGAATTGTTTGTGCGACCTCAACCACGGGTATGGACAGTTTCGAAAATGCGATGCGATTGTCTAACAAAGACATGAGTAAATCTAATTATAATTTCAAATTGCAGGAGATGGGTAACCTTAGTGGTTTTGTTAAGAGTTTTCTTAATTGGCAAGGGCCTGCCTACACAGTTTCTACAGCCTGTTCTAGTGGATTGAAAATTTTTTCTGAGGCAAAAAGTTTATTGGACTCGGATTTATGTGATGCTGTTTTATTGCTTGCAGCGGATACTTTTTGTGACTTAACGGTAAATGGTTTTAATTCGCTAGAAGCTACCTCTGCTCGTATTTGCAATCCATTTAGTGCAAATAGAGATGGAATTAATATCGGTGAAGCGGGTGCTGCTTTTATTTTATCTAAAGAAAAGTCCGATTTTCGCTTGGCTGGCATTGGTGAGTCTTCAGATGCTTATCATATTTCATCTCCTCACCCTGAAGGTAAGTACGCAAACTTAGCTATTAAACAAGCTTTGGAAATGGCTAAAATTTCTGCTGAAGAGATTGCCTATTTAAATTTGCATGGTACTGCGACAATAAAGAACGACTCCATGGAAGCTGTGCTTGTGGACTCAGTCTTTCCGAAGTCATTAAATACCAGTAGTACCAAAGCTTTTGTAGGTCATTGCTTAGGGGCTGCGGGCGCGATTGAATTGGTATTTTGTTTGTTGGCTCTCCAAGAAGGATTTTGTCCAATTCATTTAAATGATAGGGAGTGGGACCCCGATTTACCGAAGTTAAATTTTGTGGAAACAAAGACCGCACTGAATACATCTTTTGTTATGAGTAACTCTTTTGCTTTTGGTGGAAGTAATGCCTCATTGATTGTGGAGAAAATTGGATGAATTTTTTAGATGTTCAAGAATACATTCCTCATGAAGCTCCAATGATTGTGATAGATCGTATCACTGATATGGGTAGTGATTATGTGGAATGTGAAGTGGAAATAAAAGAAGATAGTTTTTTATGTAACAACTCACAAGTGCCTAGCTATCTTGGTATGGAGTTTATTGCGCAAAGTATTGCAGCCTTCTCAGGAAAGATTGGTAAAGATTCAGGAGAGGAAAAACCTGGAATCGGTTTCTTGATTGGTATCAGACGCTATCAATCAAAAACAGAAACTTTCAAAGTTGGGGATCTTTTGAAGATTCGAGCAGAAATGGTCTTTATTGAAGAGAGTTTAGGGAACTTTAAGGCGAGTATATTTTTAGGTGATGAAGAATTAGTGAATACCAGTATTTCTACCTTTAAGCCTAGTGATGAGCAGTTTAAAAAAATGAAGGAGTCATGGGATGTCTGATTTAGAAATTTTGGTTACAGGCGCTAGTAAGGGCATAGGACGAGGGATCGCTACTCATTTGGCAGAAAGTGGTTTTAAAGTTCTTATTCATTATGGAAGAGATGAAGCCGGAGCATTGGAGACAAAAAAGATTATTGAGGATGCTGGTGGAAAAGCGGCGATCATTGGTTTTGATGTTGCTAATCGTGAAGAGGTAAAGTCAAAGTTAGAAGCTTATATGGCTGAAAACTCCGCCTTTTATGGTATCGTATGTAATGCTGGAATTGCTAAAGATGCAGCCTTTCCTGGTATGACAGATGAAGATTGGGATCAAGTGATTGATACAAACTTAAATGGATTCTACAATGTACTTAGACCATGTGTTATGGAGATGATTCGCAGAAGAAAGCCTGGAAGAATTGTAACAATGAGCTCAGTATCAGGAGTTGCGGGAAACAGAGGGCAAGTTAACTATAGTGCGAGTAAAGGGGCGATTATTGCTGCCACAAAGGCGCTTTCTCTGGAGCTGGCAAAGAGAAAAATTACAGTAAATTGTGTAGCCCCTGGTTTAATTGATACTGGAATGATATCAGATGAAATCTGGTCTCATGCCAAGGCAATGGTTCCAATGCAAAGAATGGGCGATGTTAGAGAGGTTTCCAGTGTGGTAAACTTCTTAATGTCGGAAGAGGCAAGTTATATTACCCGCCAGGTAATTTCGGTAAATGGAGGAATGATTTAATGGAAAAACGCGTAGTTGTGACTGGATTTTCTGGGGTAACTGCTCTTGGCAATAGCTATGATGAGATTCGTAAAAACCTAGGGAAGTACAAAAATGCAGTAAAGTATATGCCTCAATGGGAAGACTACAAAGGTTTGCACTCAAAGTTAGGTGCGCCAATTGAGAACTACGAGTTCACTAAAAAGTACTCTCGAAAAATGACTCGTTCTATGGGACCAGTTGCAAAGATGTCATGTACGGCATCGGAAGCAGCCTTAGAAATGGCAGGCTTGTTAGATTCTGAGGAAATTAAAAATGGAGATATGGGAGTTTCTTATGGTTCTTGCTCTGGTAGTCCAGGAGCTGTAAAAGACTTTGTAAACCTATTAAACTCTTTTGATACAAAAGGCATAACAGCCACTACCTATATTAAAATGATGAGTCACACTTGTGCCGTTAACATCTCGTTGTTGTTTGGTCTAAGAGGTAGAGTGATTACCACTTCCTCGGCTTGTACTTCAGGTAGTCAAGGAATTGGATACGCTTATGAAGCCATCAAATATGGAAAACAAAAAATGATGTTAGCTGGGGGAGCTGAGGAGTTGTGCCCTAGTCAGGTTGCGGTATTTGATACTTTGTTTGCAACCAGTACCAAAAATGATAATCCTGAATTGAGTCCAGCTGCTTTTGATAAAAATCGAGATGGTTTGGTTTTAGGGGAAGGTGCAGGAACTTTAATTTTAGAAGATTTAGATTCAGCCAAAGCTCGCGGTGCTAAAATCTATGCTGAGCTTGTAGGTTATGGCACAAATTGTGATGCACAACATGTTACATCTCCAAGTAAAGACACAATGCAAATCACCATGGAGCTAGCTTTAAAAGACGCTAATCTGAAGCCTGAACAAATTGGATATATCAATGGTCATGGTACGGCAACGGAGCGAGGAGACATCGCTGAATCACAAGCGACTTATGAGTTGTTCGGCGACAAAATTCCTTATAGTACTTTGAAAAATTATTTTGGTCATACTTTAGGGGCTTGTGGAGCTATTGAGGCATGGTTAAGTATAGAAATGATGAATGAAGGCTGGTTTGCTCCTAATATTAACTTGAAAGAAATCGATGAAAACTGTGGGCCATTAAACTACATACAAAATGAGGGGCTAGCCTCCGAAGTTAATTACATAATGAGTAATAACTTTGCCTTCGGAGGAATTAACACTTCCCTTATTTTCAAGAGATGGAATGACTAAGTTTTTAAAGCTTTACCTTTATAAAATGGAGCCTGAAGCCTCAGTGAGTTTCGAGGATTTAGACTTACATCAATCTGAAGTAGAGCGATTTAAAAAAATAAAATCTTCTAAAAAAGCGAGAGAGTTTTTACTCTCTCGTTTTCTTTTGCAAAAAATTTTAGATAGTGAGTTCGAGATTTCTTTGCAGTGCTTTAGGAAGGATTTAGAGTATCCTGTACTTGAGAATACTAAAATCCAAATTAGCATGAGCCATTCGGCTGAGTTTTTTATGTTTGGATTTTCAGATATGAAAATTGGTGTGGATATTGAAACCAAATTTCCAAAACTGGATGCCATAGAACTGGCAAAGAAATATTTTTCTACGCAAGAACAGAAGCTTATTGAGAGCAAAACAAATCAAGAGTCTCAGAAAAAAGTTTTTCAGTGCTTATGGAGTTTAAAAGAATCCTATTATAAGTATCTTGGCCAAGAGCAGAGCTTAGAAATGGTGAATGAGTTGGTCTTTGATCTTGGCCAATCTTTAGATCCTGTAAAAGAAAATCCTCGCTTTTACTACCAGCAAGCAAGAGATTATAGTTTCAGTTTTTGCATGGAGAGTGAGCCTCTCTCATCAGAAATCTTAATTATGGGTGAAAATGTCTCTTTGAGTGCATTACAAAGCTATTAATTAGCTACTTAACTACTGTCTACTATAGTTTTACACTATTAAATTAAATATTCTTTATGTTGTTTTAGATGGACCCCAAAGATAGTTATTTGGGATTATAAGTCTATTTAAATTTAAAAATGATATTTTCGTTTTCATTTTGTTCATGATTGCTTAAACTAAACTTATGAAATTGGTTTTTACGATTTTATTTTTATTTCCATTCATGGCTTTTTCTAAGGAAGAAAGTAAAATTCGTTTTGGCCTAAATGCTTTTATGCCACCTTATGTGATTGTCGATGGAGAGGATTTCTCTGGAGTTTCAGTAGAAATTTTAGAGGCAGTCTTTGTAAGAGCGAAACTCAACTATATGTTGGAAGCGGTTTCTAACCGTCGAATTAACGAGCTTTTTGTCTCAGGTGACTTTACCGGTGCTCTTTATTTGTCCGACATTAAAAATCTTCCGATTCCAGTTTATTTTGGCCCCGAGCTCATTGCTTTTCAAAATGGATTTATGTGCATTGAGCTGGAAAATTGTGAAAAGGCCTCGGTACTAGGAAATGATTTGAAAATGGCTGGTTTTCAAAATGCATCCAAAGTGATGGGTGACAAGTTTAATCGACTAGCAAAGAGTATGAAGAATTACTCTGAGCTTACCAACCAGAAGGAACAGATCATGGGTTTGTTTTCAAGGCGCTTTGATGTGGTCTTTGGAGACGAAAGGGTTTTGCGATATCATATTAGGCATATTTCTCAAAGCAGCCATTTGTATTCAAAAAAAATCAAAGAGACTAAGTTTTTTCACAAGCTTTACCATCATCAAACTAGAAGAAAAATAGCTTTTGCGAACAGAGAACATAGAGATATTTTTGTGAAAGCCTATTCCGATTTGAAAAAAGAAGGAGCATTGGACAAAATCATTCAAAAATATGTGAATGAGTAAAAGTCGAATATTACTTTGAGCTTATAGGTAAAATGCTCATTTCTATGGATGCCTTAGACTATCAAATAGAAGCAAAAAACAGTTTTAACGTTCAATCTTAATTTTATCCCAAATTTCCTGGACGTATTTCTGATCCATTTCTGGAGCGCCTTTTAATAGCCAATCCGTTAAAATTTCAGAAACTTTTGGGTAATGTATGCGTATTGCTTTTTTTCCATCAATGGAAGCTAGCCAACTTTGAACAGCATTGCTGTCTAGTTGGTGAATTGATTTTGCATAAGATAGATCCTCTAATGCTTTAATGTTTGCTAGTTGCTCAGGTTGTCCATCAATGGGCTTCGAGAGTAGGTGAATCCCAGCTTTCAGAGCCTGAGATTGGTTTCCAAATCCAGCATTAACGATCACTGCCTCAGAGGAGTAAAAATCTCTTCGATAGTTTTCGTAAGAGGTTGGATGTAGGTGAATGTTCTTCGGTAGATTCCTTGTATCAATGTTGTGAAACTTTTTAGCATCAGCATAGATATGAAACTCATGGGTCTGAATAGGGGATAGCATAGCAATAACTGCAGATTGACTTTCATGAGCAAGGTTTACGGTAACTTTTCCTTTAATTCGTTCAAAATTTGGAACTTCAGCAACCATGGGAGGAAGTATTAGACTTTGAAAGCTATCAAAATGAAGTCCAATTGATTTTGACTTAGAAACTGGAGCTAGCAGTTTCATAGAAGGTGCGACCATATACTTCATGAGTAAGGATGCGGGAACCTTTGAGTGATTAAATGAGTATTGATGAGCGATACCATAGAGAGGAATTTTTTTGAAAACTGCCGCCCATGCGCTAACTGGTTCGAAGTCACTGATTACTAGATCATAGTCTTTTAAATCTAAATTTTTTATGTCATTAATTAGTCGAGGAAGGCTTTTGCTTCCCTCTAGAATGGTTTGAAAGTTATTAATCTTTCCATTCTCAGTGGCAAAAGTAAGTCCTTTAAAGTATTTGGCTTCGGAACCAAATATAAGATCATGGTCCTCATGGACAAAGTCCTCTCTATTTCTGCCGCTAAACACAAAGTCAACTTGCACTCCTGCGGCCTTTAAACTTTGCCCCAGTTCTCTCGCTCTCGTGAGGTGACCGTTTCCCGTGCCTTGCACTCCATAGAGAATTTTGATTGCTTTAGCAGATCTCTCACAAGCTCTTCTTTCCGCATAGGAATTCAAACTGAGTATTAAAAAAATACAGACCAGAAAAAAGGAAGAATAGTTTTGAAACACAAAAACTTTGTTGCTCTTCAATGCTTTGTTGGATTTGGCTATTTGCATGTATTATCTGTTTGCAAAATAAATGCCTGCTAAAGGAATTCTGAGAGCCTTTTGAGAGGGAGGAATGTCTAGTATCTTTACAAACTTAAGAAGCTTTTTCATAGATAGTTCCACAGTAGGCCAATATCAAAATAATTAGAAGCCACGGATGAGGAACTAGTTTGTCTTTAGGCTTTTGAATATTTTTTCAGTTGTTCCTTTTTATGAAAAAATAACCTAGTGGAAAACTTGAATAAAGTGGTGCTCAAAGGAAGTGTTCCAAACGATCTTAATCCCAGTTTTGGATTAAGAGAGTGTCTGATATCTAAAGTTCAGAGAGTCGTTTGAATCAGAATAGCTCTTAGTAAATAGGAAGGAGTACTTTATGAAAGCTTTAAACTTAGGTCTAAACTGTAAATTAGTTTTAAGATTTATACTCTCTTTGGGATTGCTCTTGACTTTAATTTCTTGTGCAGAAGAAGAGAAGAATGAAAAGCTGATGGTTTCACCTGAACAGAAGATACAAGAATCTCAAGAGCAACAAAAATATCTAGGCCAATTGAAGTCGATCAATGAAGAGTTTAAAGATTTTTTTGAAAAGCAAGACCAGCAATCAGCTACTGATTTGCAAATAGATGATTTAAAAGACTATATTGAGCAGCAAAAACAAATGGAAAGAAAACTTAGAGATCAATATCTTTATCGATACTATACTTATCAGGATGCTTCCGTTGAGCAAGAAGTGCGAGAACAGAAGGAAAAAATAGATAGCAATTTTCAATTAATAAAACAAAACATAGACGACACCAAAAAAGTTTTAGTTGAAAAGGAACAAGCGGAATACAGGAGACAAGATCTTGAACGTAAAAAGCTTCGCGATCAAATTTTTATGGCCGACAATCGAAGAGACTTTGAGATTTTTTCTCCGGGAAAAATTTCTCTTGGTCAAAAAAATGTATCAAGGATGAAATTCTGTGATCTAAAGGATGAAAGAAAAAGTTTATTAAAATACATTGGACGAATTAAAAGCTTTAAAGAGAAAATTTGGGACTATAAATATCTAAATAAAGAGAGCTATTCCCAAGTAATGGGAGAAATGGCTAGGGTTTTGAATCGTTTTGTAGCCTTAGAAGATGAGTTGGTTTGGCGAGGTGAGCAAAGGTACGAACTTAGTCCAATGGTGGGGTATTTCATTGAGGATACGGAACAGAAAAAACAGCTTACGGATAGACAAGAAGATGTTTTGTTCTTCTATGAACACAGCTTCGAATATGAGATTCCTCATGATGAACTTTCTAAAGAAGAGTTTCTATTGCGCCATGCTCAGCTTGATTATTTACATAGAAAAGTAGAAGCTTTGCAGGGGAATTTACTACTGAATTTTCTCGGTCAAGTATTTGCTTCTGATAGTTATTCTCAGATGAAAGAACTCTACCAATTATCCTTAAAGCAAAGAAAAGAGCTGGAATCGGTCAATCGTAGTTTTCATTTTTGTTGGTAAGAATCACTTAAAGGATTGGTGGTCCTTTCTTGGCTTCCAGTCCTTCAAGCTTTTATTGAAGGTCATTCTTGTGCATAGTTTATTTTTTTTATTGAATTTCTTACTGGCGCGCCGGGAAGGATTTGTCTTTCGTTCGTTCGCTTCCAGCTCACTCACTTCAGACCCGCCTCGTTCGCTATGTCAGCCATCCTTGGCTGCCATGCCATATCGAGAGTGCCACAGGCACTCTCGCCATGGCCGCTTACTCACTTCGAATCCTTTTGGATTTTATGGAAGGTCATTCTTGTGCATAGTTTATTTTTTTTATTGAATTTCTTACTGGCGCGCCGGGAAGGATTTGTCTTTCGTTCATTCGCTTCCAGCTCACTCACTACAGACCCGCCTCGTTCGCTATGTCAGCCGTCCTTGGCTGCCATGCCATATCAAGAGTGCCACAGGCACTCTCGCCATGGCCGCTTACTCACTTCGAATCCTTCTAGATTTTATGGAAGGTCATTCTTGTGCATAGTTTATTTTTTTATTGAATTTGATACTGGCGCGCCGGGAAGGCCTACATGGATCAATTTTAGTGGTTCATTTTCTAGAGTGCTTAAATGCGGTTTACAGCTATTAAATCAGGTATTTACTGCGTTTTACTACTATATTCTAGAGTGCTATTTACTGCCTCAAAGTAATACGAAAAACACAAAAATATCGCTGCGTCTGTTCCCAAAGTGTTCCCATTCTACTTCTAAGAACTGCGAACTACTTTATACTTTGGAAGCCAGTTATATCATTTTTTATTTAATAAATCAGCCTAAAAAACTATCAAATTTTTTTCACCAAGGGGGACTTCGTGGAATCGAAATCTATTGAAATGAAGCTTCGAGAAGCACAGGAAAAATTCAAGGAAAACGAAAAACTTTATAAACAATATAAAGAGAAAAGCGACTTTTGGATTCGTCGAGTCGAGCTTTATGAAGAAAAACTTAGACATCAAAAACAAGGCCAGCTTGAGATCGGGGGAGTGGAGTAATGGCGTGGACTAATATAGATGATGAGTTTTTGATAAGAAACAAGCACGGAAAAATTGCTGCTAAAATGGAGGGGGCCATTACGAAGGAAGAGGCTTTGGTTGCCTGTATTTGGCTTTGGAGAAATTCGCAAGAAGAAATGGCCGACTCGGGGACTTTCTTTGAAATCTTGGACTGGGCGGAAATATCCTGCGAGGAGGTTGGGAAAAAATTTATTAGCGCCTTAACAAGTCCCAGAATAAATCTTTTAGAGAAAAAAACTGATGGTACTTTTAGAGTAAAGGGAAATCGGCAGCATATAGAAAATAAAAAGAAGTCTAGTAATAAGGCAAAAAAAGCGGCTGCAAAAAGGTGGAGTAAAACCAAAGAAATTCGCTCAGATGAAAATAAAGAGCAAGTGAATGCTCCAAGCAATGCTCCAAGCATAGGTCAAGCAATGCTCAGCGATGCTCCAAGCAATGCCAATACAATACAAAGCAATACAATACAAAGCAATGCAATACAAAGCAATGCAATACAAAGCAAACACTCCAACAAGGAATCTGAGCTTGAAGACTTTTTTAAAGTTGCAAAAGCTTTCTGGATCGAAGCAACGGGCACCACTGCCATGGGCAATGCCAGGACGAAAATTTCCAATCACATAAACTCACCGCAAAAAAAAGAAAACCTGCTAGAGGCGATCAAAAACTATGGCGAAGTTTTGAAGGTTGAAACCGACCGACCAATCAAGACCTCGTTAGACACGTTTATCGGCTCGCCTGAGCGTGGATTGTACTATCTTGACTACATTGATGTGGGTTGCGTAGATGACGCAAGGAAGAGGGCTTCTCGTAAGAATAGCGTAGCGTCACAAAAGAAGACAAAAAACCAGCAACTTTTGGAAAATCATCAAATCCTTTTTGAGAAAATCGAAAGAGGTGAGCTGTAATGAGAAAAGCTATTTTAAGTTTTGCAACTTTCATCGGTGTTGAGTTGGAAGATAAACAAATTACGGAATATTCAAATTGGGTTGAATCTGAAATAAACGAAATCGAATTTAGAAAAGGCGCATCAAAATATATCAAGTTTGATCTTAGAAATCGACATGGGGCCGAGCATATCTCAGTAACGCTAGCCAAAATTATTGATTACGCAAAGCCAAGAGAAGAGCTGGAAAGACAAGCCAGGATTCTAGATATGACTAAACAATTAAACGACTATAACAAAAAAAGATTAGCTCGAAGCGAGGATTCTTAAATGGATTTAAAAGAAATGGATAGCATCGAATTTGCCACAGTCTTTGAGCCAGTCGTTCAACTTTTTGGCCAACAAAAATTCCCACAAGTTAGAATTGGGGCCTTTCATCAAGAGCTTAAGCATTTCTCGCATGAAGAAATTGAAGAGCTTGTAGATTTTATTTTGAAAAATTATTTCTCGCCTCCAACGATCAATGAGCTAAAAAAGTCAGCCTACGCAATTTTCGACAAAGCAGTTCAGAGAAGAGAGAAGATCATAAACAATTTTACCAAGGGCAGAAAGTGCGATTGGTGCGCTAATACTGGCATTATGGACGCAGTTAGCAGGGGAGAAGATTTGCAAATGTTTGCCTTTAGGTGCAAGTGCATTGCTGGAAAATATAAAGCTAACGGCGTAGGCGAGTGGACAGATAACCATGCTGAATATTTTAAAATCCTCAAGGCTACAAATACCGAATCGACAAATACAATCAAAATGAGCCTTAAAGATCTTCCACAATTAAAAAGCTTATAAACAAATTCTGCATACACTCAGTTAGGAGAATTAATTTGCAATTTATAAATCGTAAATCTAGATTAAGTTTTCAAACTACTTATTCCAATTCGCATAAGCCCCCTTCGGGGGGCACCTCAAAGGAAACTTATGGAAAATAATATTTTTCTAGGGGCTTTTATTGTCTTTTTACTGTTTTGTGGAAAGGCTTGTCTTGATCCCCAAATTCAATATTGGAAACTTAGAAGCGACCTAAAGAGATGCTTTGAACAATCTGAATTACCGAAATCAATTTGCGAGAAGCTTTATGATAAGTGAAGAGTTGAGAGAAAAGAATCTAGCTAAGATGAAGGCTAGAGGATTTACAGAAAATACCTATTACGTTTATGAAGATTATAGAAGGGTAGCAAAAAGAAACTCAAGGCTTCAGGTTTTTACAAGGCCTATGAATGATCCTGATTTAGTTTTTTATACAACATTTTTTAGCCGAAGGTTTGCCGATGAAAAAAGTAGTCAAAAGTAGACTCCAAAATTTGATGATAGCTTATTTTTTTACGGTGTTTTTCGTGGGGTTTTATATAGCGTTGGCTTTGATTGTGAAGGTGGTTTGAGAATGAATTTATTAATTTTTATTTTAGGAATAGCTATAGGGATATTTCTATATAGGATTGTTTCCAATAGCAATTTCGATTCATATGAGCCATATGATCCAACGGATGACATCCAAAATTCTGAAAGATCAGGCTTGTTGTATTTTAAAGATTATGGCACCGGGATTGAGTATATTTCTAATCCTAATGGCGGACCGCTTTTGATGCGTGAGAAAGGCGAAAATGAAACACGAACTTAATGAAGCAATTGGGATATTTATCACAGGGCCAATTCTTGGCAGTTTGTTCTGGATAATAATATATTTTATTTTTAGATAGGAGATTAATATGAAGGTTTTTCAGTTAAACGATGTTGATTGTGTAGCAGCAAAAAACATAGAGGAAGCAATACAATTTTATTGTGTGCAAGTTTCAAACGGTGTTGTTGATGAAAAGTTCATAGAAGAATTTTTAGAAGAACCATTTGAGATTAGCGAAGCAGAAATGAATAGTAAAAAACTGATTGATATTGACGAAGATGATTTTTTTAAAAGGCTTAAAGAACTAGAGGAAAGATATACAGTCAAAGAAGCACATGAAATTTTGATGATAGATATGCCTACCTATGCAGAGGTTTTAAAAAAACAAATAGCCGAGAAAGAACAGTTTCCATTGTTGTTTTCAAGTTCAGAGTGGTGATCTTATGAGTAGAGCATTAAGGCGAGCGCAACAAAAAGTTGGTAATAGGCTACAGAAGAAAAACTGGGACAGATTTAAGGATGTGACCATAGAAGGACGAGAATTAGTCAAACAAAGTGAAAAATTAAAAGGACACCATCCAGATCAAGTGTTCAAAAACAATAAATACATAGTTCAAATTTTTCACGATATTAAGAGAAAAGGAAGTGTTTACACAAGGGTTATGGTTAGAAGATCCGACGCTAAGGCCATATATTCATGGCAAGACCTATATAGAATTAAAAACGAGATTTTTGGTGAAGAAATTGAAGCTATCCAATTTATGCCCCCAAAAAGTGAGTTAATAGATGCGGCAAATCTATATTGGTTTTTTATCGAACAGAATCAATTGAAAGGTGAAAAATGAATAAAACAGTTAAAACATTATTAATCTTTTTTTTAGTTATAGGGCTAATTAAGTTAATTCAAATCATTGAATATATATTCCCTTCGTTCGGCTTTTAATAGAGGTAAAAATGAATCAAAAGTTACTAATGCACTTGTTCTTACTCGCTGATGAAATGGAAATCAATTTGTATAGGCAAAGCATTTCATCAATTATTTACAGGATTCAATCGCTTAGCTATGGAAAAGACGAAAACTTTTCTTATAAATATGTAGTTTCTGAGTTTGGCCCATTTGATAGCCGGATTTTTACAAATCTAAACACACTGATGGAAAATAAACTTATCGAAAGAATTTTCGAAGGTTTTAGGCAGATTTTTAAAATTACTCATCATGGCCACACAGAAGCAATGGACGATAGCTTGTTTGTTTTGCCAAGCTTAAACGATGTTTTTATTTCAGTCTTAGAGCTTTATCAGAATGTAAAAGAAGAGAATTGGCAGAAATATAATTATGAAACTTTAAAGCTAAGAGAGTATGAGTTTGGGGATGTAATATGAGCGAAGGAAAAGCGAGAGAGTATAAAAATCAAAAAGTAGCGATAGAAGTATTCTATTGTGACAAAGATTTCGCGCCTTTTTATAAGGATTTAGAAGAAGCAAGAAGAGATTGTTTATTTGTAGCTGCAATGGTGAATTTATCTGATTATTTAGATCTCCAAAAAGAAAACGAAAAGTTAAAAAGAGATAAAGAATTTCTTATCGGCTGGCATCTAGAGACTTGCTTTGATGAAATTGGTGACTGTGAAGTCTGTGCCGAGTTCGGCTTAACAAAGGGCGATTATGAGTGAAGAAAAAGCGAGAGAGTTAGATATTGATTTTGGTGATTTAGTTGAAATCGAACAGCATAGATATGGTTCAGATAATGAAAAATATATTTATAAAGTTATTGGTCGTCTGCAATCAAACACATGGGTTGATGTTCCTGTGGTATCAGCGGAAACGGAAACGATTCATTTGCACCAGATGGAGGAAGTCGTTAGGTGCATTTGTTGTGGTGTTGATGAAACAAAAGTTTCTAGATTCAGAGTCAGTGATGTAAATATTTTGGAGCATACTAAGGACGAGAAGAAACTCCAAAAAGAAAACGAAGCTTTGAAAGAGAAGCTTGAAAAATCTAAAGAGATATTAAAGCGAATAGCTGGCAAACATGAAAAATATCAATGTGATGATTTTGACGATTGTCAAATGACTGCTGAGGAACATTTGGAAGACTTGGAGGCCGAGAATGAAAAAGATTGAAATGCCTGATTTCCATAAGTTGACGCTTGGGGTGCTTGGCTATGGTGAAAGAAGCAATATAGTTCGGTGGTTCAAAGAAAACATCGAAGGCAAGTATCTCGTTGATGAATCTGAGTTGATAGAAGTTGAAGGCCGTCAATTTGACAATGCTTTGGTTTTTGGCAAGGGCGAGCATGAGATAAGAAATGCAGACAAAAAAGCACATCTAATCAAATCAAGCATTCGGACAATTAAGCAAGATAGTCCAGAGGATGTTTTGAGGAAAATAACTAATCTACACGATAATATTCGAGACGGAAACATAGATGATATAGACGCTAAAAAACTTATTACTAGTCTGATCGAGGAAGCCAAAATAGCATTGGAGAGTGAGCGATGAGTGAAATAAAACCACAAAAAGACCATTATATTGATGAAGATCAATTAGGCGATGAATATTGTCACGCTGTAAAATGCAATGCGTGTTTCAGCACTGACATAGAAGGTGAGCTGAAAGGCTATGGGTGCGAAGGTAGAGACGATTTTTTAGATGAAAATGAAGAATTAGTTTTAGATTTTCAGGAAGCGTATTTTTTAATTGAAAAGAAAAGTGAAAAACTCCAAGCGGAAAATGCGGAGTTGAAATCTAAGTTTGAAATTGCAGTTGATTCATTGAAGAAAATTTCAAGCGGATTGACGACAGATCAGTCTAAAGTTGGATTTAAGACTAAGAATTTGGCTTATCAAACCCTTAAAGAGCTGGAGGCCGAGCGTGAGTGAAGAAGAAATTTACGATAAAGCGCTAGAAAAATTCGGAATGGAAGCTCAAATTCTAATGTGTATTGAGGAAATGTCAGAGCTTACAAAAGAGCTTTGCAAAAATGATCGAGGCGTAGAAAACTCGCTAAAGATAGCTGAAGAACTAGCAGATGTAGAGATAATGCTAGAACAAATTGCGCTGATTTTTAAAGTAGGAAAGCTAGTCGAGATATTTAAGCAGGAGAAGCTTGCAAAGCTTTCTAGGTTGATTGGGGTGGAAAATGACCGAGTTTAAAGACAAAACTTTTTTAGAGGTTTTGCAAACCTATATATATGAAGTTGAAAGAGTCACAGGTCAAAAACCGCTAGAGCTTTACTTAGATTGTCGTCTTGAAGACTTTTTTTATCACGATTTGAATCGTTTATGTTTGGCGCAATACAGTAAATGTAAACCAGAAAAAAGCGATAGTAAATTTATGGGTATTAATATAATTTCTTTAAGAGAATTTCAAAAACTCCAAGCGGAAAATGAAACTCTAAAACTTGAGATTAGAGATTTGCACAATGAGATTGAAGACTTGAATGATGAAATTAAAGAATCGGAAAACTAGAAGTTAATGCTATATCATGTATATGTATATATCGAAAAAAAATAGTTTTTGAATGTATAAAGTTGTAAGTATTTAAAATCATTCAATTGGAAATTTAGCTCGTATATACATTTACTAGATTTTAATGAATGTATTCACTAGAAGTTAGTGAATCGGGAGGGGAATGAAATGGGATTAGAATTAAGAGAAAATCCACTAATGCAATTTTTTGAATACAAACATTTACCTGAGCATTTGCAAGCGGTAAGCAAACCCTTTGGTGAATTGGCTGAAAAACTTTGCGAAACAATGGGAAATAATGCCGAAGGTGTTACCGCCCTAAGAAAGCTTTTAGAAGCTAAAGACTGCGCAGTAAGATCTTTGATTTAAATTTAAGGCGGCGTGGGCGCTGTGGAGGACATAGGTCCTTGAAAAGGATCCCAAGCTCACGTCTAGTCTTGAACCACCTGAGTATGTGGAAACTGTGGTGTAGTTGTGCTGGGATTGGTAGCGACACATTTGCAATGTAAAACGTATAGGGGTTCGATTCCCCGACGCCACTGTGGAAAACTGCTCAACTTATTATGAAAAAATTCTTCAAAAAACTATTCTGCAAACATAAATTTATCAAGGTCGAAGGCCTAGGTAGAGTTGAGCTTCAAAAATGCCGATGTGGGGCTTTTAGAAAATGGGATAAAGAGCTTGAAATGGAAGTGTATTAAATAAATTCCAGCAAGTTTTACGTGGAACAACCCGGACGAATTTCCGGGCTTCCTTTTTTAACAACAAAAGATCAGTTAGAATTTTTTAGCCTAGCTAGCTTTTGTTTTCAAGAAATTAGAAATTAAATCTCGAATTAAACGGCCTGTGTCTACGCTTTCATATTTCTTCAAATCCTGAAGCTCACGCTTCATTTCAGGCGTAATTGCCAAAGTAATTCTCTCAGTTAATATCGACTTTCTTAATCTTGGGAGTTCTTCAGTTATTTGCATACCTGTATATTACTTATGGGTGATTTTAATTTCAAAGTAATAGGCAAGTAATACGTTTTATTATTGTCGAGCGTCAGTAATATATAAGTATGAAGTCAGGTAATAAAGGCGGAAGGCCTACGAAGTATAAACAAGAATACTGCCAGGAATTTCTAGATTATTTCAGCGTTGATCCATATAGAATTGAAACTAAACAAATAAAGACAAAAGAAGGATCTTACGAAGTTGAAGAAAGAGTTATAAACGATTTTCCCACTCTTTCAGGTTTTGCAATTAAAATTGGAGTCAATCGAGATACTCTTTTAGAATGGGCCAATGCTAAAAATGAAGATGGCACCTATAAACATGAAGAGTTTTCCGGCATATATAAAAGAGCTAAGGATTACCAAGAGAATTTTCTTGTGGTTACCGGAATGAATGGCACGGCAAATACTACCTTTGCAATCTTCACAGCTAAGAATCTTATTAATTGGCGAAACCAAACAGACGTTAAACTAGAAGCTGAAGTTGAATCAAATTCTACTGTAAAAGTGGAAAGTTATGATTTGTCAGATAGAATCGAACAACTAGAAAAAAAGAATGATTTGCCAGAATCTGACTAGAGATCAAGCTAACGAAATCTATAAAGAAGTATTGAAAGCCAATCATACTGATTCAATGAGAGAGCTTTGTCTAAATGATCTTTTCTTTCTTTTAACAGTTGCCCTTAAAAGACCTGATATTAATAAGCCTTGGCTTTATGATCGCTGCAGGGAAGTTGAAGCTAATCCTAATGGACACTTAGATTTGTGGGCTCGAGAGCATTATAAATCAACAATAATCACCTTCGGCAAAAGTATTCAAGACATTCTAAAAGATCCGAATAATACAACTATCGGGATTTTCTCTCACACAAGGCCAATTGCAAAAGGTTTCTTAGATCAAATAAAAAGAGAGCTTGAGGGGAATACTTTCTTGAAAGGACTTTTTCCGGACGTTCTGTATTTGAATCCAAAAAGTGAAGCCCCAAAATGGTCCCTTGATTCAGGAATCATCGTTAAAAGAGACACAAACCCGAAGGAAGCAACCGTAGAGGCCTGGGGTGTTGTAGACGGTCAACCAACGGGAAAACACTTTAAAATCTTGCTTTATGACGATGTGGTGACAAGAGAATCTGTAACTACGCCTGAACAAATTAGGAAGGTAACAAGTGCCTGGGAGCTAAGTTTAAACCTTGGCTCTAAAGGTGGAGTTGAACGATACATTGGCACGAGATACCACGCAAACGACACTTATAAAACAATGATGGATCGCGGCTCAGTGATCCCTAGAATCTATCCTGCAACAATGGATGGGACTTTAGAGGGTGAGCCTAGGTTTTTAGACAAAGAGACATTGAAGAAGAAACGAAGAGACATGGGGCCTTATACTTTCGGCACTCAGATGCTTCAAAACCCAGTGGCGGATAAATCTATGGGCTTTAAAGATGAATGGCTAAAATTTTATAAATCAATCGAATGGCAGGGCTGGAATAGATACATTTTAGTAGATCCGGCTGGAAAGAAAAAAACAACTAATGACTATACAGTAATGGCTGTGATTGGTTTAGCGCCTGATCAAAACTATTACTTAATTGATTGTGTGAGAGATAGAATGAATCTTACAGAGAAAGCTAGAAAGCTTTTTGAGTTTCATAGAAAATACACGCCTCAAGGGGTTGGATATGAAGAATACGGCCTTCAAGCTGATATTGAACACATAGAAGACAAAATGGAAACGGAAAACTATCGTTTTAACATAACGAGACTTGGCGGAAGTTTAGCGAAAGAAGATAGAATAAAAAAGCTCGTTCCCGTATTTGAGCAAAACAGGTTCTGGCTTCCTGAAAAGCTAAATTACATAAATAATGAATCAAAATCAGTGGACCTTACAAAGAGCTTTATTGAAGATGAATACCAAGCCTTTCCGGTTTCAACCCATGATGATATGCTCGACTGTTTTGCTAGAGTATTGGACCAAAAGCTAAACGCAGTATTTCCAAAAGAGAGAAAGAAAATTAAGCCAATTAAAAATTTCGGGGGAATGGCTGGGCCTAATTCTTGGATGGGATGATTTGAGAGTATTACCTTAAGTAATATATTTTATTACCTCTTATCTTGAATACTCTGAAAAGGTGGCTACAAATAAAAAAGAATCAAAGAAAGTTGAGAAGTTCTTAAAGACTGCAAGAAAGCGGTTTAATCTTGCTGACGAAGCGGTAAAAGAGATTAGAAAAAAAGGCGACGAAGATTTGCAATTTCGCCTTGGAAATCAATGGGATGATTTTACAAGAAAGCAAAGAGAATCTTACGGAAGACCTTGTTTAACTATCAATAGAACGCCACAATTCATTAAGCAAATCACAAATGACATGAGACAAAACAGGCCTTCAGTGAATGTTTCGCCTGTAGATGATTTGGCCGATAAAGATACCGCTAAAATCTTTAAAGGTATTATAAGAAATATTGAATACAATTCCAATGCTCATGCTGCCTATGATTATGCTTTTGAATGCGCAGTAACGCGCTCTTATGGATATTGGCGAATTGCAACGGATTATATTAATCCTGAAAGCTTCGACCAAGAAATTTTAATCAAGCGAATTAAAAACCCGAATGCTGTTTTCCTTGATCCGACTGCGGTTGAGCCTGACGGCTCAGACGCTGACTGGGGTTTTGTTTTTGAGGATGTGTTGATTGATGATTACAAAGCAATGTATCCTAATTCAGAACTGGCCAGCATGGACGACTGGTCTTCTATCGGGGAAAAAGCGCAAGGATGGGCTAGCTCCGATAGAGTTAGAGTTTGCGAATACTTCTATAAAGATCAAGTGGAAGACACTCTTTATCTTTTAGAAGACGGTTCAACTATTTTTAAAAGTGAACTTCCTGAAGACTTCGAAGACTTCCAGCTTATAAAGAACGAGCGAAAAACTACTACAGAAAAAGTTAAATGGGCGAAGATAAATGCCTGTGAAATATTAGAAGAAACAGAAATTCCTTCTCGTTTTATTCCTATCGTTCCGGTTTTAGGGGATGAAATTGACGATAATGGAAAGACTGTTTTAGAGAGTGTTGTTAGAAACACTAAAGATCCTCAAAAGATGTTAAATTACTGGGCTTCGGCTGAAACGGAAGCGATCACACAAGCGCCTTTAAGCCCGTTTATCGTTGCTGAAGGTCAAGTTGAAGGATACGAAGAAATTTGGCAAAACGCTAATAAAGTTCCTTACGCTTTTCTTCCATACAAGCCAACTGATTTAAGTGGGCAAATGGTTTCACCTCCGCAAAGAAATTCTTTTGAGCCTGCGGTTATGGCGATCACAAATGCTAGAATACAAGCTTCTCAAGATTTGAAAGACACCAGTGGAATACAGGATGCCTCTCTTGGGATGGTGGGAAATGAAACCTCCGGCGTTGCTATTCAAAGAAGAAATATGCAGTCGCAAACTGCTAATTATCATTTCATTGATAACTTTATGAGATCCATAAAGCATACGGGTCGCATTTTAGTTGAAATGATCCCTAAAATTTATGACGCAGAAAGAACGGTTCGTATTATTGGCGAAGATAAGAGTGAAGAGATTGTAAAAATCAATTCTCTTTTTGAAAGAGACGGGAAAGCGGAATTAATTGATCTTTCTCGCGGTCGTTATGATGTGACAATTTCCACAGGACCAAGTTTTACAAGCAAACGTCAAGAGGCTGCGCAATCCATGATTGAAATGAGCCGAAATAATCCTAAGTTTGTTGAGATCGCAGGGGACTTGATGATTAAGAATCAAGACTGGCCTGGGGCGGATGAAATCTCTGAAAGATTTAAACGAACAATCAACCCACAAATTTTAGGCGAAGAACAAGAGCAAGTTATTCCTCCGCAAGTACAAGCTCAGATGCAGCAATCAGCGGCTATGATTGATGCCCTAACAAAACAGCTTAATGACGCTACAGAAGAGATTAAAACAAAGCGTTTAGAGCTTGAGTCAGAAGAGCGCATTGCTGTTTTAAAAATGGAAACTGACATCAGAAAAGAACAAATCAAAGCAGAAAGCTCAAGAGGTTTCTTTCTAGCCGAGCAACAAGCTAAAGAACTAGAAAAAAGACAAGCTCTTCTAAATTCAGAGGTGCCAATGGATTTATCTTTTGGACCACCTGAAATGCATAACCCAAATTTTAATCAGGTAGGGAATGAAGTACCGCCTGAATTTATACAAGGACCAACTGGCGAGCCTTTAAATGAGCCAGGTTATTTCGTGGAGGATTAAACCATGTCAATTGAAGTTGTTACTCAAGAATCAGTTATGGAGGCACCTTTAGGAAACGAAAACGTGACCGAAGAAGCCACTGAATCAAAAGAAACACAAGAGGCCGAAGGCTCTGAAGAGCAAGAAACCGCTAGTGAATCGGCACCACTAGATGAAGAGACTGAGAAAACAGAAGGTGAAGAAGATTCTGAAGAAGAAATCGAAGAAGATGATTCTGAAGAAGAAGACGAGCCGGAAGTTGAGGAAAAGAAAGCTCACAACAAAGGGGCGGTAAAAAGAATTAATAAGTTAACTTCTAAGCTGTATGAGAAGGACGAAACAATCGAAAGCTTAAAAGCAGAATTAGAAGCACTTCGAAATAATTCTAAGCTCGAAGAAAAAGTTGAAGCTAAGCCTCAAGCTGAAAACCAAGCGCCAAACCCGGATGATTTTGAAGAGTATCAAGATTATTTGGATGCTCACGCAGACTGGCGTTATGACATGAGAAGAGCCGAAGAGAAGGCAAAAGAAGAACAAGAAGCTAAGCAGAAAGCATTCCTTGATAGAAGAAATGAATTTAGTAATAAGCTTGGCGATTTTGGCAAAGATAAAGAAGATTTTAGTGATTTAGTAGATAAAATGGCTAAAGAAAATGTCATTGTGCCTGTTTACGTTGAAGACATGATTATGTCTTCTGACAATGGCCCCGCTATTCTTTATCATTTCATGAAAAATGAAGATGCTAGAAATAATGTTTTTAACAAAACGCCTCTCGATGCTGCTTTTGCGGTCGGAGCTTTAAGTGCAAAGCTTTCTCAGTCTCAAGAAAAACCAAAAGAAGTTATTGAAAAAAAACAAACCAAAGCCCCGGCTCCGGCTAAGCCCGTTAGTGGTAAAAACGCTAGTGTCAAAAAAGACATTTACGACAATAGCACTTCCCAAACTGAATATGAAAGATTGAGAGAAGAGCAATGGAAAGCCAAGGCAAGATTTTAAGAAAAGGAAATTAAAAGATGGCTAATACTTTATTAACCTCCGATATGATCGCAAAAGAAGCTTTAATGCAGTTTAAAAACAGCTTAGGCTTCACTAAAGGTGCAAACCGCCAATACAACGATAAATTCGCTGTAAGTGGTGCAAAGATTGGTAACAAAATCGACATTAGAAAACCTCAACGCTTTCAAGTGACTGACGGTGCAACGGTTTCTAAACAAGATGTAGTGAACGAAGTTGTAAGTTTAACTCTTGATTCTAGAAAGCACGTTGCTTTCCAGTTTTCTTCTCAAGAATTGACTTTAGACATTGATCGCTTCTCTGAGACTTATGTAGCGCCTGCGGCTCACGCTCTTGCTAACAAAGTTGATATTGACGGTCTTGCAAAGGCTGCGGTTGTAGCGAATGCAGTTGGAACGCCTGGAACTACTCCAAGCTCACTTAGCATCGCAGGTCAAGCTCGCGCGAAGTTAAACCAATACGCTGCACCTTCTAACGGTCGTAGCATCATTTTAGGAAGTGATGAAATGACTGGTTTAGTTGATGGGGCTCAAGCTCTTTTCAACCCAACAAAAGAAATTGCTCGTCAGTATGAAGACGGCTTTATCGGTCGCGCTCGTGGTTTTGATTGGAGAGAAAGCGAAAACATTAAGCTTCACACTGTAGGAGCTCAAGGTGGTACTCCAGTAGTAAACGGTGCTTCTCAAACTGGAAGCTCTTTAAACACTGACGGCTGGACTGCTTCAGTTACTGGGCTTTTAAAAGAAGGTGACGTTTTCACAATTGCTGACGTTTACGCTGTAAACCCAGTGAGCTTCCAATCTACTGGTAAATTGCAACAATTCGTTGTTACGAGTGATGTAAACTCTGACGGTTCAGGTGAAGCTTCTCTAGGAATTTACCCTGCAATCATCACTAGTGGTGCAACTCAAACAGTAAGTGCGGCTCCAGTAGATAACGCTGCAATCACTGTTTTAGGTTCAAGCGGTGCGATTACTACTCTAGGTCTTGCGTATCACAAAGATGCTTTCATCTTCGGTTGTGCGGATTTAGAAATGCCTAAAAACGTAGATATGGCAGCTCGTGCAGTAGACAAAGAAAGCGGCTTATCAATTCGCTTTGTTCGCTACTATGACGGTGACGAAGATCAACTAATCTCTCGTTTAGACGTTCTTTACGGATGGCTTGCGGCTCGTCCTGAGTGGGCTTGTCGAGTACAAGGATAGTTTTTAGAAGGGGGCTTTTATTAGCCCTCTTTTATAAAGTTATTTTTAAGGGGAAGAGATATGAAAGAAGAAATCAAAAAAATTGAATTTCCGAAAATGGTTTACCACAAAGACTTAGGCCATAAAGTTGTTAAAGATGAAAAAGAACTTGAAGAAGCTAAGAAAGAAGGCTTTTCAAAAGAATATATCGCGCCAGAGAAGCCCGTTGAAATTGATGTGAAAGAGGAATTAGTTTTAGCAAAAGACTCTATCAAGATTCTTGAGAAAGAAAACGAGAAACTAATCAAAGAGATTGAGGCTTTAAAAAAGAAAGCTCCAAAAAAAGGTAAATAATGGCAACGGCTGGTGATCTTGTAAAAGGGGCGATGCGATTAATTGGCGCGATTGCTTCCGGTGAAACTCCAACAAGTGCGGAAATGTCCGACGGGCTTTCTGTTTTAAACGAAATGATTAAGTCATGGTCGAATGATAATCTTGTAGTTTATCAAAGACCTAGGGAAGTGTTTTCTTTAGTTGGAGGCCAGCAAAATTACCTAATGGGAAGTGGGCAGGACTTTGATAGCTCACGACCTACGGAAATCACTGGAATAGGTGTTTTAAGAAACGGTCAAGAGATCCCGGTTCACCTTTTAACGGCTGATCAATGGGAAAAGGTAACTCTTAAAGATTTAAATCAAAGCTTTCCGACTGCGGCTTATTGTGAAGTTGAAGGCGAAAATTTATCAATCTACTTTTGGCCGATCCCAACTGATTCAGATTCAGTGATTGTTTATTCAAGAAAGCCTTTTGCCTCTTTTGCGGCTCAGAGTGACGTTGTTTTATTAGCTGACGGCTATTTTAGAGCTCTAAGGTATAATTTAGCTCTTGAGCTTGCGCCTGAGTTTGGGATTGAGCCAAGTCAGTTGGTTTACGGTATTGCTAAAGATTCATTAGCAAAAATTAAAAGACAAAACCTTAAGCCTCCGATTTTAGCAAAAGAAGATCCGATAAATGGAAATTCTTATTTTGATTGGCGAACGGGAGAAGTTAAATGATTTTTCCTGGGTTTGTTGGTTCTAGTTACGAGCTTGATAATCTTCGCGCTGACGTGCAAAGAACTGTAAACCTTTATCCTGAAGTGATTGAGTCGGGCAATGGCAATAGTGGTGCACAATCTCAATTAAGAAGCACTCCGGGGCTTGAAGAGCTTTTTGAGCTTGGAAGTGGACCGATTCGCGGTGTTTTTAACGTGCGTTTACCGCAAAATGACTACCTAACTGATCCGGCTTTAATCATTGTTAGCGGAAACGAGATTTTTTATAGCTCCTATAATGCTGACACTGACGCCTGGACGCATCAAAACCTTTCTGAATACCAAGACACTGGTTCAGAATTAGCAGGCTCTAACGAGCTTCTAGCTACTTCAAGCGGCCCAGTTCAATTTGAGCAAATAGAATTTGATGGCTACATCGTAAGAGGCGTTTTAGTCGATGGCTCCGAAAGCCCCTATGAAGTAAGAATTGCTTACAACTCTGGTTCTAGTGAGCTTGAATATATCTTTTATGCGCTTTCTACGGGTGCCGGGTTTTATGTGGAAAACGCTGATTCAATTACTTGGATTGACGGTTATGTTATTTTCTCAAATTCTACAGGGGAATTTTTCACAAGTGATCTTGGAAACTTAACGGTTGATCCCCTAAGTTTTGCAAACTCTGAAGGTAGCCCGGATAATATCGTAGGCATTACAGCTAATCATAGAAATTTATATGTGATAAACGACACAACAACGGAAGTTTATGTAAACACAGGAAACGCGAATTTCCCTTTCGAGCGCGTGGGTGGTGGTTTTATTGAAATCGGTGGGCTTTCTCGTGAGTCGATCAAATCCTTTGGCGGTATGACTTTCTTTTTAGGTAGAACGAAAGAAGGCGCAGGCCAAATATTTATGGCTTCCGGTCTTAATTTTAAAAGAATCTCAACTCATGCAATAGAACAAAAAATTGCCTCTTACGCTGCGCCTGAAAATTCAAGAGCCTGGGTTTATGAATCTGAAGGTCATTTATTTTACTGCCTAAACTTTGATGAAATGACTTGGGTTTATGATTTATCGACGGGCGCTTGGCATGAAAGATCTTATCTCAATGGACCAACAAGAGAAAGACACAGGGCCGATTGTCACACTTATATGCCTAGCTTGAAATATCATGTCGTGGGCGATTATGAAAATGAAAAAGTTTATTTGCTGAAAAACGATGTTTACTCTGATAATGGTGATCCCATTCAAAGACTTCGAATTACTCCGCATCTCTCTTTAGAAAACAAGAGAGTCTTTTTTGATAGTTTGGAGCTTGATATGCAAGTAGGGGTTGGATTATCAAGCGGCCAAGGGAGCGATCCGCAAGTTGTAATGCAGTTTTCAAACGACTGGGGAAATACTTGGTCGGATGAATCTTGGACTAGTGCTGGGGGGCAAGTCGGAGGCATTGGCGAGTATTCGACAAGAGTTATTTGGCGAAGGTTAGGTCGTGCCAGGAATCGGGTTTTCAAGATTGCAATTACAGATCCGGTGCCTGTGAATATAGTTGGCGCATTCTTAGAGCTTAGGAGGGGGAACTAATGTTTAATCTTCCTTTGCTAACTCCATTAACAAACTCAGAAAGACTAATCACCGATTCTTGGCGCGACTTTTTCCAAGAGCTTAAAACCTCTATCGGTGGTATTGAAAAGGAAATTGTGGTTTCAATTTCTAATAATGTAACGGCAACGGATCTTGATGGGGTTTCGATTGATAAATCTCAATGCTCGGTAAAGTTCTTTGATTATTTAATCCAAAGAGTGACCGATGCAAGTGAAGTAGTTGAAGCCGGAACTTTTACAGTTTCTTATTTGCCTGATTCGGAAGATTATCAATTATCGAACGGGCCAAGCTCCGCAGGTGTTACTTTAACAGTAACTAGTGCCGGGCAAATTCAATACGCAACAACTAATCTTTCTGGAACGGAAAGTATTTCTAGAATCATTGTTAAGCCTAGAAAAATATATGCAAAATCTAGCCTCTATTCAAAGGCTGAAAAAGGTGGGCGTTTATGAGCGATTTAATTGGCTTTAATCCTTCAATGATTGCTTTTGAGGGTGATTATACAGCGGAGGAAGTTGAAAACTTCATTTTAAAATTTGAAGAGTTTACTGAAGCATTAAACCTTCCAAGGGTTGAGTTTGAAACTAGTCATAAATTCTGTAACGGGGTTTATGCGCGTGAAATTAGAATTCCTAAAGGTACTTTAATCACCGGGAAATATCATAAACACGAAAACTTAAACATTCTAAGCAAGGGAAAGATAATTTCCCTTTCAGGCTTAGGAAGAGAAGTTTTAGAAGCGCCACATACGGGCGTTTATCCTCCGGGCAAGAAAATGTTTTTAGTGCAAGAGGATTGTGTTTGGACAACGCTTGTTAAGACAGACAAAACGGACTTAGACGAAATAGACAAAGAGTTTATCGCTGAACAAATTGAAGTTGAAAAAGTAGAAGAAATTAAAAGTGATAAAAAACATATTGGAGGCGAAAAATGAGTTGGGGAAATGTGGCCATAGGAGTCGGAACTTTAGCCGCAGGTATTTTAACAAGTGATGCCGCGAAAGATTCCGCTGACGCGCAAGTGGATGCAGCAAATGCAGCTTCTCAAGCGCAACTCGATATGTATAACCAAACAAGAGCAGATCTTACGCCTTATAGGCAGGCAGGCTACGGAGCACTGGAGCAATTGCAATCTGGGAATGCTGCCCAGATTGCTCAAAGTGATCCTGGTTATCAGTTCAGACTTAATGAGGGAATGAAGGCTCTAAACGCCAATGCTTCAGCCACAGGAAATAGGTTAGGCGGAGCTCAGCAAAAGGCTCTTGCTCAATATTCTCAAAACTATGCAAGTAACGAATATGGAAACGCTTGGAATAGACTAGCGAACCTTGCAGGTATTGGAACTAGTGCTACAAACTCAACGGCAAACGCAGGCTCTAATTACACAAATGCAGTTTCAAGTAATCTAATGGGCGCAGCGAACGCGAATGCAGCGGCAACAATGGCTCAAGCTAACAACTATGGAAATATGATTAATAACGGTACGACCTTGTGGGCGATGTATCAGCAAAATCAAAACAACAACAAAACGGGCAACACTGGATATTTAAGCACAGGTCAATCCTATAACAACTTCGGCAACAAAGCATAGGGGGCTAACATGGCAGGTTTAGACACAAGTATTTATTCAATGTATCAAGCGCCTGATATTGCAGGCTCTTACGCTAAGGGTATAAAGCTTTCCGATATGATTAAAGAAAGCCGAGACAGAGATAAAAAAAGGCAAGATGAAAGCCTTTTAAATATGGCGATGAAAAACAACCTTGCAACGAATGAAAATGGGGTTGACCTAAATCAAAGTGGATATTTAGCGGAGCTTGCTAAGACTAACCCAATCCTTGCCTACAAAGAAAAAAACAGGCTAGGGCAGCAAGCGGCACAAAAAAGCCAGCTTGATATTGATACAAGAATGAAAGCCTATGATTATGCGGCAAAAACTTTGCCTATGATCACAAGCCAAGAATCCTATGACGCTTTCTTAAAACAAGGTGAGGCAATGGCACCGGGTTTTTCACAACCTTTTCCACAGTATTATGATCCTAATTTTAACAGCAATTTCCAAAATAGAATGCTAAACGCCAAAGATAAAATTGATATTGAATACAAGAAAAGGTCTTTGGATTTACAAGAAAGAAGGTTGCAACAAGATGCAGCTGGTAAAGCGCAGGATATTCAAAGAAAACAAGAAGAGGCTCAGCAAAAACAATTAGACCTTAAAACGCCTTTCGGTTTGGCAAACAATGCGGCTGACGCCAAAGTTTTAAAAGAAGCTTTTGAGACTAAAGAATCTTTTGACCGAAAACTAAATGAAATGATTAAGCTAAGAGAAGAAAAAGGCGTTGAATACCTAGATAGAGAATCAGTTGAAAGAGGAAAACAGCTTTCTAAAGACTTGTTGCTTGCTTATAAAAATATGGCAAAGCTTGGGGTTTTATCTAAGTCGGATGAAGACATTATCAACGCAATTATTCCAAGTGATCCGTTAGGCCAAGATTGGATGCCAGGGCAAGATTCAATTCTATATAGACTTAAAAAATTTAAGGCTGATTCAGATAAGGACTTTGAAACTCAGCTTAGCACTAGACTGAGAAACAGAACTGGCTCAGTAAGCACAAGACCTGAAAACTCGAAACCAAAAAAAGTCGTACAAAATGGATTTGTTTACACTTTGAATGAGGAAACTGGGGAATATGAATAAGCCAAAGTTTAATCCAAATGAAGCTTTTGAAGTCGGAGGGGAAAAACCAAGTTTTAATCCTAATGAAGCTTTTGAAACTTATAAGGGGCCGGATGTAAGCGGCCTGGAATCTCTTCTAAGAGGTACTTCTCAAGGTATGACTCTAGGGAATGCTGACGAAATGGAAGGGGCTGGAAAGGCCTTTTTTGATGATATGGCAAGCCTTGTAGTGGGTGAGTCAATCGGGCCTAAGCCAAAGTATAACGAAGAAGGGGTTTTATTAAACGCTAACGAGCTTCAAGGGACTTATAAACAGCATAGGGATAATGCAAGGCTCGCTCACAAAAACGCGCAAGACGCCAATCCGGGGCTTTATACAACTGGGGAAATTGTCGGGGGAATTGGAACGGCTCTAGTGCCTGGGATGAATTTAGCAAAAGGGGCAAAATTAAACCAAGTGGTAAAACAAAGTGCCGCAATGGGGGGCGCTACTGGCTTAGGATATTCAAACGAAGAAGATACTACAGGTCAAGTGCAAGACACTCTAATCGGTTTAGGCACAGGTGCGATTATTCCTTACGGACTATCAAAAGCAGGAAACGCAGCTTTAACACAAGTAAAAAAGGGAATTGATTCTTTAGCAAGAGCCTCAACAAAGATTCAAAAAAGAGCCAACTACAAAGAAATTATCGAAGCCGCAAGGGAACTTGGACTTGATGTTACTCCGGGGATGCTGGACGATTCAGGTTTTATCGAGCGCCTTGAATATACGCTTGCAAATAGCTCAAGCTTTTTAGGACAAAGGGTAAAGAGAGCTCAAGATAAGATCACAACTGGTCTTCAAGAAACGGCTGAAGAGGCAACAAAAGACGCTACAAACTTAAGTCCCTTTCAAACAGGCGAAGAGGTAAAAAATCAAATCACCTCTAGCTTTGATGAAAAGCTAGCTCCGGCCTCCATGGTTTTTAATGAAGTAGCTGAAAGCACTAGAAACATTCCAGTGAATGAGACTGGAATTGGACGAATAATTGAAAACATTAAGAAGAATGATCTTGGAGTTTTTGGAGAAGAGGGGAAGCCTGCACAATATTTAAAAATGCTTGGAAGATCAAAAACGGTTGATGATTTAAAAACGGTTCTTACTTATTTGAATAGCGACATTAAAGACGCTACAGGAGCGGAAAGAATTGTATTGGGAAAAATTAAAGATCGTATTTCTAAAGCTGAAGGCCGCTATATTGACAATGCTATTGATGAACTAGAGGAAATGGGCGCTGATAGCATTCCATATAATTTAAGACAAGACCTTAAAGACGCAAGAAAAGTTTGGGCTGAGACAAATAATCAAGCAAGGGAATTTGGAAAAGGGATCAGAGTAAAGGCTGAAAACGTAGCTCAGCTTTTGGATTCTATTGATAACATTCCTTCCGAAAGAATCGGAGAGAAGCTTTTTAATTTAAAAGACAAAAGAACGGTTCTAGCTTTAGCAAAAGATTTTCCACAAGAGTTTCAACTCCTAAGACAAGGAAAGCTCAGAGACATAGCGGAAAAGTCTATTAATAATTCAATAGGCGGAAATGGTGAAGTTTCAACGAGTAAATTTTTAACTCAATTAAGAAAACTTGATCCTGAAGCGCAACAAATACTTTTTGGCGATCAATTAGGGAAAATTAATAGCCTTAGAACTATTCATCAATCTTTGCCTAAAAACTTCAATCCTTCCGGTACAGCTTCACAAGGTGATTGGATTAATTGGGTTACAAGCAACGCGAAAGCAATCCCTACCTGGGCGGCTTACAAAACTCTTTCCAGTGATCTTGCGCAAGATGTAGGAAGAGGTGCGATTAATTTAAGTAAAAACAAAGCACTTAGACAAGGCTCAAACGGGGGAAGGTTAGTAAGTCCTAGGCTTGCTCAAATTGCCAACACTGAAGCAATGGCTCTCCCAAAAGTTTCACAAAGCGTAATGGCAGCGGATAACAACGAAAAGAAACTTAGAGGAAAAGAAAAGTGGGCTGCTGAAGGCGAAGAAAAAATAAAAAAACACGATCCTTCAATAAGTGAAAAGATTGATTTTGAAAAAATAAAACAATCCAAAAAAGGCCAAGCTCTATTAATGAGAGCAAGTGATTTAAAACCAAACTCTAAGGCCTTTGCTAAGGTTTTAAGAGACATTAAAAAGCTAAAAGCAGGGGTTGATAATGGCTGATTTAGCGCCTTTTATGAAGCAACAATTTTTTGATGATAATGGCGACCCACTAAGTGGTGGTTTGATTTATGTTTACAATGCCGGGACTACTACGCCTAAAGACACATTCACAGATGCCAGCGGCGACACAAATCAGACTAATCCAATAGTTTTAGATGCAGCTGGGAGGACTGAAATTTGGATTACAACGGGCTACTATAAATTTGTAGTTTGTGATTCTGAAGATGTTGAGCTTTACACGATTGATAATGTTTCACTGGGTGCCGAGGGCGGAGGTGCAACAGGCGTCCCAGACGGAGGCGACACAGGGGCTTTATTAGCAAAGGCTTCCGGTACAGCTCAAGACTTAACTTGGGACCAACAGGCTTACAGCGGTTATTCTTCTAGATTCGGAGAGGCCTTTTCAAGTACAAATTTGACTGACACAATTAATAAGATTTTAGATTTATCTTATGTAGCTCCGAGCATTTCATTTTCTGCGAGTGGGCAATCTACTACTAGAGAAAAAGGCGACGCAGTTACAAGCTCAACTTTAACGGCCAACGTGACGAAAACCACTGATGATATTTCAGAAGTAAGATTTTACCAAGGTGC
Source organism: Bdellovibrionaceae bacterium UBA6502 (assembly GCA_002436415.1). Lineage (GTDB taxonomy): Bacteria > Bdellovibrionota > Bdellovibrionia > Bdellovibrionales > UBA840 > UBA6502. The sequence goes on from DJMA01000033.1 coordinate 161,807, forward strand.
TACCCTTTTAGATACGCAAAATAGTGGGGGCGCAATTCCTTCTGGTGGTTCAAACACTTACTCTTGGTCTGGTTCATTTTCTGACAATACAACTTTCAAGGCTGAGGCGGATGACGATGGCACAAGCGGTGGACCGACTACGGTATCGGCATCTAGAACTTTTAACTTTGTTTACCCGTACTATGTGGGTGCAGATAGCGCATCTTTAGCGGCTGCAAGTGTTGCAGGTTTAACGAAAAGAATTATTTCTTCAACTTCTAATCGCTCCGAAACCATTAGCGCAGGGGCAGGGGAAGTTTTTTACTTCGCATATCCTGCGAGCTACGGGGCATTAACTTCAATCTTAGATGAAAACAATTTTGAAACAATTGGGGATTGGACTTTGCGAACTGAAAATATCACTGGTCTAGATGCAAGTGCGGTTAGTTACCGGATTTATGAATTTAACAACACTGTGACGGCAGGAAGTTACACATACACTTTTAAAAGGTAAAAAATGGGAATTACATTAGGTTCAAATTTCGACGTAGAAACGGGGCTGCCTTTAGATTCAAGGCTTGTCGTAAGTGGCTTAATTCAGAGAGACGGCATTAATAGTTTAAAACGCTATGAAGGAATGATTGTTTATGTCGAATCAGAAGCGAAAAACTATCAACTTGTTGGCGGAATTTCTAACACCGACTGGGCCGAGCTTTCCGGTGGCGGAGGCGGTGGGAGCGGAGTAAAAAACTTTATAACCACTGAAAACTCAAGTTTAGAAGATGCAATTAATGATTGGTCAACTTACAATGATGCAGGGCCTTTTGTCGATGGGGATGGGGGATCTTCTAGCTTAACTTTATCAATCACCTCTGACACTTCTGAGGTTTTAGACGGCGTAGGCTCTCTAAAAATTTTCAAACCAAGTTTAGACTGCGAAGGGAACGGGGCAGTAATTGAGTTTGATATTCCTAGGGGCTATCGTGGTAAACTTAGTCAAATTTCCTTTCTAGTCGATGGGACTGAACAAACCGGAAGCGATTTTGAAGTAAGGGCCTATGATGTTACAAACTCAAAAGAAATCTATTGTGGTACTGATGATGAAATAGAAATTCCAAAAGAAGTTGGTGAAATTAAACTTCCATTTCAAGCCGATAGCTCTTGTGAAACAGCAAGATTATGCTTTAACTGCAAAGATTCAAACACAGATGCATATTCGATTTTTATTGATGAAGTGAAGGTTAGTCCGATGTCGAGTGTTAGTGTTGCAAAACACACAGGGCTTTTAACTTGGTCACCTACGACACAAGGTTTCGGTACGATTGGCCTTGATACCGCGGCCTATTCAATAAATGGCAATGTATTAAAGGGGCAAATAAAATTTACCGCTGGTACAGTGACGGGTGACGAAGCACAAGTGTCTTTACCTAATATTGAACTGGACACAAAAGCCTACAGTAACGGTTATCAAGATACAAACATAGTCGGGGTTGCGGCTGTTAGTGGCAGTAAAGAAATTGTTACAGTTCTTTTAGATAAAAATGACTCCTCAGTTTTAAAATTTGGGGTTGCTGGGGCTGGTAGTACAGGACAGAATAAATTTCTTGGAAACCAAATTCTTACAAGTACGCAACAGCTAACAATTAATTTTGATCTTTTCGTAAAAGACAGCAGGCAAGTTTTAAATGAATTTGAATTAAGCCAGCAGACAGTGAAAGCAAGATATTCTTATAACTCAAGTTCAGCAAGAACCAGCATTGCTAACTCGGTTCCGCAAGTTATAGATTATAATGTGAAAGATTATGATTCGCATAATTGCGTAACAACAGGAATTTCTTGGCAGTTTGAGGCACCAAAATACGGATTCTATAAATTCACCGCAAAACAGGTCTTGGATACCACTACGGATTGGGCAGAAGGTGAGCCTTTTACTTTAACTGCGTATAAAGACGGTTCGCCTCATTCGGAAATTGGAAGATCAATTGGTTTTGATAGTAGCTCGTCATCGAATTACAACAATTGTCAAGGTGATACCACCGTAGAGTTAAACAAAGGTCAAATCGTTGATATTAGATCATACCAGACAAGTGGAGCAAGTAGGAGCATTGTTAATGATGGTACATTGACTTGGATTACCGTTGAAGAGCTTCCAGACTTCACTACCTTAGGAGCAATTAAGAATTATGCCACAGATTCTGTTTATGGAACTATCGGAGCAGCCGTAAATGTTTCCAACACGTTTGGGGTTGCGACTTCTCTCACAATACCGGACGCAGGAATTTATAAAGTATGGGGACATATTGAAGCCTATAATACAACAGCCAGAACTAATCCTTATTGGCACAGGGCTTTTATTTCTGAGAACTCGGGATCTTCTATTGCTGATCTTGAAGAAGGTCGTAACACAAATAGAGTTTACGTTGGTAACGGTTTAAGTGATAGAAGAACGGCCTACATTCAACCTTTTTTCTTGAACGTTCCTGAGGGTGGAACAACCTTATATTTAAAACAAACAATCACTGAGCCTGCGACCGATGGAACTGTGGCTCAGTCTTACAACTTAAGCTATGAAAGAATCAGATAACCAAAGGAGACATAATGACTGAAAAAAAGAATTTCGAAGCAAAATTTGAAGAGGGAAAACTAAATATACACATTGATTCTAACCGCGACGGTGAGAATTTAATGGAGGCGAAAGTAAATTTGAACGAAGCGCTTCAAGAAATTATCGCTAGAGGTGAAAAAGTAGAAGACGCAAAACTAGTTGCTTTCGAAATGGGAATTGACGGTTTGAAAATAAAACTCGATACCGACCAAGATGGGGAAGAGCTTTTAGAGCTTAAAATTTCTTTCGTTGAAGCTTTAGACGAGTCAGGTCTTGCAGCAAAATTAAATGGATAGTCTTTTTTCGGTGCGGCTTTTAGTTGAGATTGCTTTTAAGCAGATGATTAAAGCTGTGCCGAAATTCATTGGCTCTTATATTTTATCGGGGCCAATTGGGTTTTTACTTTCTGAGTTTACAGTCAAAGTTTTTATGCAGCTTTATGATGCTGGAATTTTGAAAATAGACTTCGATCAGATAGACAAAAAAGTAGATCTTCAAAAGTTAGAGTTCAAGGATGCGATTAAAAAAGCTCATGATAAAGCAAAGAAAAAAGCACTTACTGAAATGGAAAAAGAAGCTATTCGCCAGGAATATCAAAAAGCTTTGGCTAAGTTTGGCTATTTCAGCGCAGGTTAGCTGTGCGAGTTTTCCAATTCCTAATGTGAAATTGTATGCTGAAATTCCTTTTGAAGATGGCTCAGAAGCGGCCTTTGTAGAAACAAAGACCGGACGCACTGGAATAATTCAAACAGAAAGCTGGCAAGAGTTTAGGCCTTATATGCTAATGATTCATATTGATGATTGGGCAGAAATAAAAAAAACAATCCTCAAAGCTTGCAGGGGAAATAAGAAACTTTGCAAAGACAAGGTTCAAACTATTGATGAAAGCGTAAGGCATTTAGATGCGATAATAAAAAAGGTATTTAAGCCATGAATGGATTAGAGCAAATTGAAAAAATAGAGCAAGTAGCTAATTTAGATTTATCTAATATTTATATTACAGTGGGCGTCTTAATTTTTATGAATCTTGGGGCAATTGGTACGGGTATAATATTCCTAGTAAGACTTGTTTGGATAGCTTCAAAGTATGATTCAAAGATGGAAAAGGTTGAAAAAGACCTAAACAATGCTTTCGAAAAGATAAAAGAGAAAAATACGAAAATTGAGGAAGTATTAGAGGTAGTTCGCAGCTTTAATTTAGATTTGGAACTTACTAAGCAGAAAGTCAGTACATTGCAATCTGAAATTGGAATGCTGGAATGACAAGGGCTGGAATCTATTTTCTCATTTCAATTATTCTTTTGACGGCCCTAGGCTTTCACAATGCCTATTTAAATTTAGAAATTAAAAATATGGAAAACAGAAAATGCAATACGAAGTAGAACTAGAAGATAATATTCCTGGGTGTCCAAATTTTAAGTGGAAAGAAGCCTTAAGTCTTCCAAGTTGGGGGAGTCATGCAAAGCCAAGTTTAGAGGAAATAGAAAACATATCAAAAACAGCATATAAAATGGAAGTAATTAGAGCTCTATTAAATTGCCCTTTGCGAGTTACGAGCTGGCTTAGGCCTAAAGCTTACAACAAAGCTATTGGAGGCGCTAGGCGCTCAAAACATATCGAAGGCCTAGCGGTAGATTTTCAGCCAATTGATATGGATTGCGATAAAGCAAGAGAAATTCTTTTGCCTTTACTTCCTGGTTTGGAAATCAGGATGGAAGATAAGCCAGGTTCGAACTGGGTTCATATAGACTTAGGTGAAGTAATTAATTCTAGGTTTTTTAAGCCTTAGGCTTTCTTTTTTCTAGTATTTAAGAGAGCCTCAATGTCAGAGAGAATTTTTATCTCACTCATTCCAGGAATTTCTTCGCGGTCTTCAATAAATAAACTCCTTAAAGATTGATTTAAAAGAGTTTGATAGGGGACTTCTTGTTTTTTTGCCTCCGCTTTAACCGCGTCTAAAACGTCACCATCTATCATCGTTGTAATTCTAATTTTGTGGGCGCTTCTAGGCGCTTTAAGTGCTTCTTCAATATCTTTTATAGCCTGCGTTTCTTTTTTACTTGAAATAGCCATGCCAATCCTCCAAAAGTTGTTTTTTGTGTTTTTTTACTAGCTTCTTTGCTAATGAATCAAATTCTCTTGAGCCACTAGATTTTTTAATGCTCAAATCCTCTAGCCAAACAATCGTTTCTAATCCTGAAGCGGAAACATGAATGTGTGGTTTTGGTCCCTCATTTGAGTAAACATAGAGCTTTACGTTATTGATTCTCATAAATTCAGGCATACATACATTATGCACTATTTATATGCATAATGCAAGGTAAATATGCATATTAAATCTTCTCTATGATAATACAGTTTTCGAGCTCAATAATACGAACCTTGCTTTCGTTTAATTTTAGGCGCTCAACCAATTCCTTAGGAAGAGCTATGGAATAGCTCGAATTATTTCTACTCACTTTTCGAATGTATTGTTTTACCTTCTTTTCCATTCAAACGTCCAATTATCCGATCTACTCAAACATAAGTGCTTGGAATCGTAGACGTTAGATTACCGCAAATCCGATTTCAGGACCTTTTTATTCTAAACTATTTAGGATGTTTTTCATTTTAGGCCCTAAAGTAGTACAAAATTTATTCGATTAAGAAATAGTAAAGAATATGTTTATAAATATAGGAGGTTGGTTTTGCAGCTTGAAACAGAAGAAAACAAAAAAGTAAAATCTCTTGTGGAAAAAATGAAAGAAGAAATGGCTTTTATGAATGATGAGGATTCCGCGCTGTATTTACAGCTTTGTTTGGATGAAATTTTTAAGCTGATTCGCAAAAAGCTCGTTCTAAAGCATTCTAGCGATTCCGAACCTCAATAGTAGTGTCGGGGGCATCTTCCCAGCGAATCGAGTTGAAATTAGAAGTGCAAAAAGAGAATGGTCTTCCACCTTTTATGTAAGTGCTAATTCCAGAAACTTTTGAATCTTCTAGCCATATTACAAGAAACTGATATTGATTAAAGTTTGTTTCGCAATATTGCCAGGCTTCTTTTTCTTGTTTCATTTGTCTGTTTTCAGGCGGCCCCATTAAATTCATAACGGTCTGCTTGGAGTCACCATTTGAAATTAAAGCAGTCTTTTTGCTTAAGCTAGAGCTTGCACAAGAAACGAGAAATAAAGAGATAAGCAAAGTTAAATTTTTCATGTTTATTCCTTCGGATTCATAAAAATAAACTTAAGATGTTTTTTTAGATCCAGCTTTTGAGTTTACTTGCTTCATTAAATCGAGAATTTCTGCGTCTGGGTTTTTATCTAAGCCAAAGCCTGCCATTGTCTCGATTGCCATTCTTTGAAGGGGCTGGCATCGTCTGTATTCTTCGATAATCCGCTTTTCATTGTCTGATAGCTCTAGAGCTTTAAGTTTTTGCTTTTGCTCCACTACAAGCTCAGAAAGGGCTTCTAGGGTGGGATTGGGATCGGCTTTAGGTTTATAATCACCTAGATTTTCAATAAATAGCCTTGGCAGCTCAATATCAAATGTTTTCGAGATAGTATCTATATTTTCTAAAGTAGGGGAAAATTCGTTTCTTTCCCACCTACCATAAGTCGTATAATTTACCCCTAAGAGATTGGCCATAGCAGTTTGAGAGATCTTCATCTGTTCTCTTAAAATACTTAAATTGTTAGCCAAAATGTCTCTTGCTTTCATAATATCTCAATTTTATTGCATCAATGCGTTAAATTCGATTACTAAGAATGCACATTTGTGTTGACATTAGTGCATTAATGCGTTATTCTCTAATACATGGAACGAACAGTTAATAGAGAGTTATTAAAACAACTGGCGGTAGGAAGAAGGGCCGAAATTGCTTTTAAGGCAAAATGCTCAGAATCTTTAATATCAAAACTTATTTCAGGTGATCGAAACGCTCCTAGAGAGTCGATAAGAGTTTTGATGTGTAAGGCTCTGGGCGTGAAAATGGATGACCTTTTTCCTTGGACAGAAGCAGCCTGATATTACACCAAAGCGAATTAAATTAGCTAAAAAACAAGCATTACGAATGCATTGTTAACATTTTCTTAACACTTAGAAAGTGACAGGATTCTTGCGGCCAAAAGGAGGCGAAAAAGATGAAAAAACTTGAAACAAATTCAGAGTATCACGCAAATGAGGCGGTCGGATCGACACTTCTAAAGGCGATAGTAAAAAAGTCGGTCGTTCATGCTTTGACTGAGAAGATAGAAAAGTCTGATTCAATGCTAATGGGTTCGGCTCTTCATACTTTGATTTTAGATCCTGAAAGGTTCTCGCAAGAGTTTTTGGTCGCTCCTAAAGTCGATAAAAGAACCAAAGCCGGAAAAGAAGAGTGGGCAAAGTTTTTAGAAAAAGCTGAAGGCAAAGAAGTAATTAATGAAGAGCAATTAGAGACTGTAAACGGAATGAGCCGCAGCGTTCTTTCTCACAAAGAAAGTAAAAAATGGTTAAGCGGTGGGGAAGCGGAATTTTCCTATTATGCTCAATGTCCTGAAACTGGCATTCAATTAAAGTGTAAGCCTGATTTTGTGAATCAAGGCTCTTTGATTGATTTGAAATCTACAAGAGACGCTAGCATTCAAGGCTTCTCAAAAGCTTGTGCCAATTTAATGTATCACGTTCAAGCCGCTTTTTACTTCGATGTTTACCAATTAGCTACTGGCATTCAACCGGATGATTTTCGATTTATCGCTGTAGAAAGTGCGGCACCATTTGGAGTAGCAACTTACGTTTTGGATTCAAGGGATTTGGACTTTGGAAGATCCCTTTATAAGAGTGCACTTAAACAATTAAAAAAATACTTAGATGAAAAACCAGATTCAATCCATGCATTCGTATATGGAGAAGAAACAAGAAACCTTAGCTTGCCTACTTGGGCTTACGGAGCATAGAAATGAGCAATTTAGCAGAAATAAAAACAGAATTATTGAGTGTATCTAACCAAGATGTAGAAGCTCTTGGCTCACATTTAGCAACAATGAAGCAATTTGTTTCTTCGCAATTAAAAGAAGGCATCAATAATGACTTCGCAAAAATTGAAGGTACTCCAAAAAAGTCTCTTTTAAAGCCAGGCGCAGAGAAGCTTTGCAAATTATTTGGTTTTTCAAGCCGAGTGGAATGCATTGAAAAGATCATTAGCCCTGAGGAAAATTTTGCGATGTTTACATATCGTTGCACAATTATCCATATAAAATCCGGTGCCGAAGTAGCTCAATGTGAAGGTATTTGTAATTCACAAGAAAAGAAATATCGAGACAAAGCAAAGTATGAAAAGGGGCAGTATGTAGGACGTGAGCCTCAAAATGCAATGGATCTTCTAAATACTCTAATGAAAATGGCGCAGAAAAGAGCTTTCGTTGGAGCTACTATTTTAGCTACTGGGGCAAGTGATTATTTCACTCAAGATGAGGATGAAATTGAAAGTCAAAAAGAGAATAAAAACCAAGTGGTTCAAGACGATAAATTTAAAGATGTAACTCCTAGTGGGGATGTTTCAAGTTACGTTGTGAAAGTTGGAAAGCACAAGGGAAGAACCTTAGAAGAGATCGGAAAGAAAGATTTAGAGAGTTACCTGAATTGGGTTGCGAAAAATAATGATAATCCTTCAGGTCCATTATTAGAGGCCTTGAATAAAGGTCGAGAATTTCTAAGGGGCGCATAATGGCTAGAGCAATTTATATTCCTTTTGGAAAAACAGACTTTTTACTTTGGATGAGTGATTCTGATACTTTTGAAAAGATTGAGCTTGTTCACTACCAAGGATCTACTCAAACCGTTTTAGCTACTGAAGAAATTGACATTGATTTTATGGAAGAAAATTATCCTAAAATCCTCGATGAAGCTTCAAGAAAGTATGACCAAATTGAAAGAGAAATTCAGCTAGAGGAAGAATTAGGAAGAGAAGCCATGTTAGAAAGGGAAGCTGATCATCAATATGACATGGATAAAGCGGAGAATTTTTAATGCTAGTCGCAGGGATAGAAAACAAAACAAGGCTAGAGTTAGATCAAGAGCTTCAAGAAAAATTAAAACAGCTAGATCATTATTTCTCTATGATTGATGAAATTGCAGGCTCGCTAAGTGAAGCGCCAGACTTACAAGAACATTTTTGGAGGCAAGTAGATGAAAGCCGTCCAATGATTTCTAGACGGCAATTGAAAATTAAAGAAGCTCTTATGCTAATGGAGGTTGTGAAGTGAAAAGAACTTGCAAGGGATGCGGTGTCGATATTTCCAAGAAGCACAAAAATGCCAAGTTTTGCACACAGAAATGCAAAGACACTTTTCATAATTGGACTAATCCTAGAGGGAAATTTAAACACTTAAATGATGACCATTCAAATAACTACATTGAAGAAGGATGGGACGGACACAAAGGAAGTTTTAAATGAACAAAGTAATTATAATCGGCCAAATAGGAAGCATAGATTTAAAAACTTTTGATTCAGGAAAGCATTGCTTGAAAGTCTCAATTGCTACTAATGAAAAATATAAAGATAAAGAGCATACTGAATGGCATAAAATTTCGGTTTGGGGCAAGAATGGCGAAACGCTTTTTGAGTTTTTAGAAAAAGGTCAGACTGTTTTAGTTGAGGGTAAAATTCAATCTAGTGTTTATGAAAAAGATGGGAATAAATTTAGAAATACTGAGATCCTAACGGATTGGATTAAAGTTTTAGGTAAGAAAGAAAATAGGGAAGATCCTTTCTAGGACAAAAACAGGGGAAAAAATGAAAACACCAATACTAAGCCAAGGCTGCAAAAATTTTGGCGAATACTTACGAGACATGAGAAAAATTGCTGGCATTACTCAGATGCAAATAGCAAAAGAGCTTGGATTTACGAGCGCGCAATTTATTTCAAACTACGAGCGAGGGCTTTGCTACCCTTCGGAAAATAATTTAAAGCAAATATCAGACATTATAAATTTAGATTTTGAAAAGCTTGTGGCTAATTTTATTAGTAGCAAAGCTATGGATATGAAAGAAAGACTTGGACTAATGGAGGTTTCGGCATGAGTGCTGCAAAACAATACGAAGACGATGAAATCACAAAAGAAGAAGCAATGGCAATTCTAAAAATTAAGTCATGGGATGCAATGAAGAATCTAATGAAAAAGCATTCCATTAGCTTTAGAAGAATGCCTAAGTATTACTTTTCTAGAAAAGAGATTTTAGAAGTAAGAGAAAGCTTAAAACAGGTTTTATAAAATGAAACGCTATAGCGAAAAGAAATACCCTAATATATACGTTAAAGAAAATGGCACCTTGTATCTCTTGAAATCTATTAACAATGTTAGGGTTAAGAGATCGCTAGGCACTACAAAAATAAGAGAAGCTTTAGAGAAAGCCGAAGAGATTGAAAACGAGATTCGCAAAGAATTCAATCGCTCGGATTTTCATAGGGCAGAAAGAAAAAAGAAGGGAATTCATAACCCTTCTATTAAAGAGCTTTGGGAAGAATTCAAAAATTATAAATATCCAAGAGTAGGGCCTGGCTCACACAGAATATATGAAAACGCCTGGAATAATCATTTATCCCATTTCTGGGACGGCTTGCATCTTAAAGACTTCACTCCTTTGACGGTCGGGAAGTGGGAAAACTGGTATATAAAAAACCGAAAGAAAACCACCTACTTTAATCAGCGCAAAGCCTTAGTTACCTTTAGCAGATACTTGTTGAAGAATGGGTATATCACAGGCGAGGGATTAGAGTTTGAAGATCTTGATAAAACCGCGCTAAATTCAGCAAAAAGACACAGAAAGAAGCTTACATATACTAGGCGAGAAATCGAGAAGATATATGAAACAGAGAGTGCTTTCTATGGATTAATTTACCGAATTGCCATTACGACCGGGGCAAGAAAATCAGAGATCTATAAGCTTAAACTAAATCAGATTAAAAAAATTGATGGGGTAATGCATATTAATTTTTGGTCTTTTAAAAATAAGAAATTTAGGCTTGTGATGATACAGCCAGACATAGAAAAAGAGATTGTTTCAAGAGTTAAGCTTGCTAAGGAAAAGAAAACGGAATATCTATTTTTTAGAAAGACAAAGCCTAGCGATCATATTGCACCACAATTAATTGATAAACATTTTTTGAATATAAAGCGAAATGTTTTGAAGCTGCCGGACGGCAAGAAAGTCTTCCATGATTTGCGTAGGACTTTCGCCTCAATGACTGCCGAGCAAGGTTGGCCTCCGCTGGTAGCTTGTGATATTCTTGATATGTCTTTAGAAATTTACCAAAAGGTTTATTGCAAAATATCCGAAGAGGTAAAGACAGAGAAGCTTAAGAAATTAGCTCTCGATCAATTCAAAAAAGAGTCCGTAGAGATTCAAGACTTAGAGGTAGACGATGTTTAATTGCCTCGTAAAAGTCTTTGTTCGTGTTCCCAAAGTGTTCCCTCTAAATAACAAAGCTCAATACTTACGGTATGTTACGAGATTTATTGGCGCGCCGGGAAGGATTCGAACCCTCGACCCTCAGATCCGAAGTCTGATGCTCTATCCAGCTGAGCTACCGACGCTTGGTTTGGATTTTTTTAAAGTAATATATGTCTGGGGGCTTGGCAAATTAATGCCTAATGAGGAGATTAATTGCATTTTAAAGTGGCAAAAATTAGAATTCTATTCTTAGATGCTGTCTGAAATTTTTGGTTTCAATTTTCTTTCCGCTAAGCAATATATCCACCAACCATGGCTCTTTTCTACGGACGGCATCGTAAATCGATTTTGTCCAAAGTAAGTATTCAGTGGCTTGAGTTCGACTGATGGTTGATTCAGGAAACTTTACTTCTACCGTTTCGTGAGTTTTATTCCATTCAATGAAATAACCCTCAGTCTTTTGCTGCCACTCGTCCACACTACGGTTATTTAAAATTTTATGTGGTTGATGAAGTAGGTATTTTAAACTTTCAAATTGATATCTTTGCGCGTTTAAATGACGTCTTTGTTTTGAAGGTGACCATTTTTCGCGATTCTCTTTGTACAACTGACTCATAATTTCAATGAACATTAAAAAATCAATCTGACTTAAATCTCTACCATCAAAGTGTAAGTGAAATCCCGCGTAGGGCCCAGACTCAGCACCAAAGGACTTTAAAATGCCAAAAGAATTCATTAATATTTGAGTTTGTTCCCAATTTGTCATGATTGGAAACGAGAGTTCGAAAGGCTCATAGTTATCACGAGTGGGGAAGTTTTCAGTTGAAAAAATGAGGTGCTTTTCTTTGCGATCGATATAAAAATTAAGTTCAGGGTCATTTTGAATGCTATCAGGAATGAATCGCATTTTTTTAACACCCATTGTGTGGAGCATATTTTCAAAAGCTTTAAAGACTTCCCCTTGGTGAACATTGCTCGGCAACTCTAGCTCCATATCCACCCCAAGGCGAGTATAAGATTGTAGCTTTGGAGCTTGTAACCACGCATTTACGATCTTGCGATCAATCTGTTTTTTCCAAGGTGTGAATCGACACGACATAGAAGCTATGGCATCAATCGCAATGGTGCTGATGAGAATAGAAAGTACTAGTTTTTTAAGCATTGCGTTAGCTTTAGCCTAAAAAAAGGATTTTAGGAATAAATTCGACTAGTTAGTTACTTATTCCGAAAAAATTTCAGGATTTTTGGTCAATATTTAGGAGTTAGACTGGGGATTCGTATCTATTTTGTTTTTCTTTCGCTCTTTCTACTCCATACAAACTGGCCCCTTTAATTGCGGATGAAGTAAAACTAAGGCCTCGAAATGCCTTTCTGAATTCGTTGCAGGGAAAGTCAAAACTCGGACAATGCTTTTTTAATAAATGTTTACTTGCAACTACTAAAACTTATCCGCAATTAAAGGGACTAGGTGAAACCAAGCCATACCGAATTATTAATGCGAAAGCATTGGCTTCTTTAATTTTGACAATTCAAGGTGGATTATTAAGTGAGAAAAAACAGGGCACTGATCTTTTAAATTTAGAGAAGAATCCATTGATAGAAAATCAAACTTAATGAAGTAGTTAATTTTTTAGCAACTTACAAGTATCAAGTATCAAGTATCTAGCTTTGGTATCAAGCTGGCCCTAAAATATCTGGCACCGGCTTTGCTCTTATACATTATGTCCAAATTAAGGGGGGATATAATGAGCAAAATGCCACTAGTAAGTATAATGTGCGGCCTACTGCTTAGCGCATGTGCACAAAAGAATGATGCCAATGATATAATTCAAACTCCAATAAATCCAAAAGGAACACAAAAAGAAGTAATTAGTGACGAAGCAAAAGCTGAGCTTTTGATTGAAGGTAATTGGTTCACTCGAGATCCAATTTTAAATTCAGAAGAAGGTGTTTCCTCTGACAAAGCTCTTGCACAATTGCAGCTGCCAGAAGCTAGTGAAGTGATTGTTGCAGTCATTGACTCAGGAGTGGATACAGAGCATGAGGATCTGCAAGGAAAAATCTGGTTTAATCCTGGCGAAACTGGTCTTGATGAAAATGGTAATGATAAAGCGAGTAATGGAATAGACGATGATCAAAATGGTTATGTCGACGATATCCACGGTTGGAACTTTATTGGTGGTGCTGACGGAAGTCATATTGACTATGAAAGCTTAGAAATGACTCGTGAACTTGTGCGCTTTAAAGCAAAACTTTCTAGCGGGATTGAACTAAGTGATGAGGAAAAACTATATTTTGAAAAAGTGCAAAAAGCGGTAGCTGACGAAAGAGAGTATGCAAATAGTCGAATCGAAAAATACCAGCCAGTAGGGGACAAAATAGAAGCTATGAAAAAGCTTTTACAGGAAAAGCTTGGACTGAAGGAGTTCACTAAATCAAGTCTTGAAGCAATATCTAGTTCGGATGAAGAAGTCATTGCGGCGAAGGATCACCTTCTGCAAACCATAGCTAAATTTGGATCTGTAAATCGTATTGCCAGTTCCCTTGAGTACTATCACGCGATTTTGGATTATTACACCAACGAAAGCTTTGATCCGCGATCAGAAATCGTGAAAGATGATCCATCCGATTTTTCCGACACTCAGTATGGAAACAATGACGTAAAGGGACCAGATGCAGGACACGGAACCCACGTTTCAGGAATTATAGCTGCTGTTCGTGGAAATGGTCTTGGAGTTGACGGAATTGCACCAAATGTAAAAATCATGGCCTTGCGTGCTGTACCCAATGGCGATGAAAGGGATAAAGATATCGCTTTAGCCATAAAGTACGCGGCTGATAATGGCGCAAGAATTATTAATATGAGTTTTGGTAAAGCCTTTTCTCCTTACAAAGAAAAGGTAGATGAAGCCTTTATGTACGCAGCTGAAAAAGGCGTTCTTATTATGAATGCTGCTGGTAACGATAATGCAAATACAGATGTGGTTCGATCTTTTCCAAATAAATATTTAAAGTCGAGTGCTTATTCTCTTGCGGAGGTTCCAGCATTTTTAAGTGTAGGTGCCTCAAGTCGAATAAAAGGCTTGGCCTTACCTGCGAGTTTTTCTAATTACGGAAAAGAGTCAGTAGACTTCTTCGCTCCAGGGCATAGAATACTTTCAACAACTCCTGAAAACTCATACGATGTTTACTCTGGAACAAGTATGGCTTGCCCAGCAGCTGCTGGTGTCGCTGCCCTTGTTTTGGGTCATTATCCAGATTTAAGTGCAGTACAGTTGGCTGAGATTTTAAAACGTACCAGCAGGCTCTATAGTTCCTTGGAAGTTAGACTGCCAGGTGCGGAACAGTTTGACTTACCTGTAGCTTTTGAAAGCTTATCACTTACCGGTGGAGTTGTGGATGCTTACTCGGCTCTTGAGTTTACGAAGTACTTAGCAGAGCATTAAATTTTAGAGGGTTTTTTGATTTAAGTAAAAAGGAGCCTTTTTCGGCTCCTTTGTTTTTTAGATGAATTAGTCCCCAGAATCAAAGCTATCAAAACTATCTGAGCTATCAAAACTAACTTCTATCTCGATCTCAGGAACTTCCACTTCGATCTCTGGAACTTCCACTTCTACTTCCATTTCAGGAATTTCTAGCTCAGGCCTTTCAACTTCTAGTTCTACTTCTACTTTAGAGTTTTCGGCTTCTGTTCGCTTTAAGCTAAGCAGATGTACTAATAAAAAAACTCTCCATTGATAGCTCTTTTTTAGGTCTAGAATGGGTAAGAAACTTAGTTCACCGGAATTGGTTTGATCTTGAAAAAATTATAAGCCTGTTTGAGATTTACTCACTTACCAATTTCATTTGTTTGCTTTGCTGACAATCTTTTCGGATTTTACAGATAAAATTTCTCAATAAAAAGAATCATCTTGATAAATTTATTAGCATGACTAATCTGTTTCTAGTAATTTAACTGATCACATCATGGAAACCACTTAGAGGAAGATGGACTTTTATCTATTCGGTATTGCCTTGGATATTTACAAAGGAGTTACATTTGAAGAAACTACGTGCGTTGAACCCGGCCCTAAAAATTGCAATAGCAGTTGCGCTTTTTATTTTTAGTAGCCTAGTTTTTCCTTACCAATCTCATGCGGGATTTATTACTTTATTTTTATCTTTGTTTGTAATCTTTGAGGGCTTTGATCTTGAGCTTTTTTATAAAATCCTGATCGCACTGATTGTTGGTTTATTTGTAGGTTTTTCCAGCGTATTTGACCCGGCAATGATTGCTGAAATACGACCAGTGGGTTCCAATATATTTATGAATTTTTTGACCATGGCACTAGTGCCGTTGGTTTTTGCTAGTATTTTAACTGGTGTTACGAGTTTAGCCGATATAAATAAGTTAAATCGTATTGGACTAAAAACCATTGGTTATTATATTGGTACTACTGCGGTGGCCATTGCGATCGGTTTAAGTATTGCTAACGTAATGCAACCGGGACAGGGACTTTCTGAAGATATCAAAGCAGAATTTAAACAAAACTATTCAACGGAAGCTACTGGAAAAATTAAGTCAGCAGAAGATAACAAGGCAACTCTGTTTCAAACGGTACAGAAAATTGTTCCGAAAAATATAATTAGCACTGTGAGTGGACCTAAGCCAGATATGTTAGCTTTGATTTTCTTTGCAGTAGTTTCGGGTTTAGCACTATTGAAGCTTCCTAAGGACAAAGCAGAGCCAGTGATCAAATTTTTTGAAGGAATCACTGATATGACAATTCAAATAGTCATTATGGCAATGCGCCTAGCACCTTATGGTGTGTTCGCAATCATTGCTTCCACTTTGGCGCAAACTCAGTCCACAGAACTGCTAATGGCTCTAATCCCATTTAGTATTTGTGTTGTAGTAGGGCTTCTAGTCCATGTTATCGGTACGAACTCTTTGGTTTTATATTTTTTAGCCAAAAGAAATCCTATTGATAATTTTAAGAAAATGAAAGCTGTGGCAATCACTGCCTTTTCAACATCTTCTTCTGGTGCGACGATGCCATTTACCATGAAAACTGCGGAGCAGGAGTTAGGTGTAAAGAAGGACGTTTCTAGTTTTGTTATTCCTTTAGGAGCAACGATTAATATGGATGGAACGGCTTTGTTTCAAGGTGTATCCGCCTTGTTTTTAGCGAATATCTACGGGATTGATTTAACCATTGGTGGCCAGCTTACTGTGATTGTAATGGCTGTTATGGCTTCTATCGGTACAGCTGCAGTGCCAGGGGTTGGGATCGTGATTTTAACAATGATCCTGGTTTCAGTAAATATTCCGCCTGAGGGTATTTTATTTATTCTTCCAGTGAACAACCTATTAGATATGTGTCGAACAGTTGTTAATGTGGTGGGGGATATGGTTTGCTCCATTTACATCAATCACGGAGAAGAGAAAGTTTCTAAGTAGAAAAGATTTTTTTCTAAAAAGCAAAGGCTCTAAGTTTTTACTTAGAGCTTTTTTTATGCTGAATTTTTATTTTTATTTTGAACGTAGTTCTCACGAATCCACACGCGAATCCGTTTGAAAACCTCATCGGTTACTCCGAAAAACTCAAAAAAGCTTAGGTAGGTTTCGCTCTCTTCTTCTTTTTCAGAAAAGTAACAGCGGCCAATTAAAGGGTCGCCATTGTCTAAATAGAAGATTTTAGAGATGAAACGCATATAGGTTCCTTCTTTAAAAGGAATTTTATAACGAATCGCAATTCCGTGTTCACTAACTTCAACCATTTGAACATCGGTAGATAAAACACTGTTTTGAGAGTTTTTAAAGTAGTCCAATTGGATATGACTGGTTTCGTCTTCAAAAGGAAACACATAGAGCATCATTTTTTCCTTCACCAGACTACGATCAATAGGACGATAGAAGAAATCATCGGTTTCCTCAAACTCAAATTTACTAGAGCGAGACTCACCATCTTCTAAACCTAGGATGATTATCTTTACTTTTTTTCGATCTGGTTTTAGGCCAGATTTGTTAATCATTTTTCTGAGGTTTCGCATAAACTCAGGTTTGTCATCACTTCGTATCAGTGCACCGTCTAAGTAGATAGCATAGATTTTTCCTAATTGGTTTTTAGCGTGTTTCTGCTTTTCAGGTCGGTATTGGTGAGTGATGTCACTAATGCTCAATTGTATGCTATTCGCTTTGTGTCTTGCCTCAACACGGATTCTTGCTGGGGAGGTATCTTTTGATATTCCCCAAACATCGATGCGTCCTTGTTGGCCGGCCATGGATACTTCGATGAATTCGTCAAATTCCTCTTTCGAGTGATCGTGAATAAATGCTTTCCAAAGCTCTGGATCATTCTTAAACTCTTGAGCCTCATAGCCAAAGCAGTCGTATTCTTTGCTGCTCTCTAGTTCCATTCGAAACATTTTTCCCTCAGACTTAGAAACTTCAAATTGAAATTTGTCGTCCATAGGAACAGCTCTATATCTTTCCGATAAAGGAACAAAATTATTTTGCTCGTCGTCTTTTTTCTTTTTCTTTTTCTTCTTTTTTTCTGCTTGCTCTGCAAATATGCCTAGGCCATGTAATTTATTAAATTCCTCTAGGGGATTTTTAAACTTTTTAGCTGCATTTAGTTGGGCCATAAAGTTCGTGTATCCATTGTAAGAATGTACAGCAACATTACTGAAGGAGTCTTTATATACTTCTTCGATGGCTTTAGCTGTGTTTGGATCATTGTCAATAACCACAATGTGTTTCATGATGTTTGAATTGTCTGTCGTAGGCGCTGAGGACACGGCTTCATTGTGGTTGTAGGCTTTTTCTAGATTGCTATCTCTTTGCATGGCTTTTCGTACATTCAAAAGTTGCTCTCTACGAATTCCAAAGTAGCTAAAGTAAACTAAAAACTGTCCAGCCTCGGTAGGGTGTGGGATGTTCATATAACATCTAGCGAGTAAGCTTGGACTTTCTTTGCAGAAAAATATTTTGGAATAAAATCTTGCAAATTGTCCTGGTTTAATTGGCTTTGGATTTCTGATGGCTAAACCAAATTCAGAAATCTCTTCGATCTTTCCCAGTTTACCGATGGCGATGGGTTCTTCGATTTGTGCTTTGACCAAAAAGGAGGGTTCGACTTTTTCACCCAGTTTGAAGGCAATTTCTAGTTTTTGTAATAGAAGCTGCTGATCAATTGGTTTAAAAATAAAATCAACCACACCATTTTGTTCGTATTCTTGAAGATGCAGGTCTTCGTAGTAATAGCCCAAAAAAATTAGCTTACTAGGACTCTCTTTTTTGCTCAGTCTCGCATCGGAGAGTTTTTTAAGTAAAAACTCGATTCCTTTTTTAGGATCATCACCAAGAAACTCATCGGCCATAAATACTAGATCTATTTCTTTGTGAATTTCATCATTTTTCAGTAAATGTGGAAGTTCTGGGTCGGGGCTTTCTGAACTAGAAAATTTTCCGCGATCGCCATCAATGTATTTTTCAGCAAAGGCATCCATTGAAGAAAAGATATCGACACGGATTTTTTCTTCCGTGTACATTTCCATAGTCTTAAGCATAAGATTGGAAACAATATTATCCTGTTCAATGATTACTACCTTCTTCATTTACGCCTTTACTTTCAGTCTTCTTTAGTCTTTTCGACGGGTTATGACTTGCTCTTGAGATATAATGACCCTTAGAATGGTTTCTAGGAATAGGTCCAGGGGATTAGAATGCAATTGATTTGGTTTTTGCTTTTTGCAGTTACAGGAGTAGGCTTTCGCCTAGTATTATCTAAATTTTCTGTTAACGGTTTTGGCGTAGGGATATTAATTTGTAATTTTGTAGGAAGCTTTTTAATCGGACTATCTCAGTCTGGTTACCTAGATAAAGTATTTATAGGCTCAACAAAGTTTTTATTTATGCTCGCTTTCTTAGGCGCTTTAACTACTTTTTCATCCTACGCTTTGGAGTCTTCTCGCTATATTTTACAACAAAAGTGGGGAGTTCTGGCGCTATGTATTTTTTCTCATAACCTACTTAGTATAAGTGCTTGTTATATGGGGTTACGTTTATTTACTAAAACAGCTTGATTTGCAGATGTAACGGCGCGGTATAAACCCGTTTAGTTGCCTAGAACTATAACAAAAATCTTTTTAAGGCCTATATTCTTTTTGTTTTCTCTAAGTATTATTTTTGCCTTGGTTGAAAAATTCAACACTTTGATATATAACTACCCGGCACACATTATGGAAAGTTAGGAGGAATGGGTGGTGGAAACTCCTTTGAGTCTGGAAAAGAAAACAACCAGTGAAGACCGTCTTGCGAAATACTCGAAATACGGAAAGAATCACGAAGACATCTTAGCAATGTCAGAAGATCAGTACCCAGAGTTTACTCTTGCGAAAAACAAAGCACGTTTTTTGCGTATGGTGAATTGGTACAAGCAGAAGCAAGAGTGGTTAGAGGTTGCTCCTCTTAGCGCGTTGACGAAGCTTTTTAAACAACAAACGAAAGAGCTGGAAGGCATTCGTGCGTGTAAAATGGATTACGAAATGGAGCTTGAGATGGATACTTTGACGCCAAGTCAAAGATCATATCGTCGTGATGAGCTTAAGATGTATGAAATGCACGAGCGTTTAGCTGTAAGCTTAATCTCCAAAATGCAACGAAAGTTAAAGGCCGGTCGCCGTTAATTTTTTCGAAAATGCAGATTGAAAATCTCCCACTTAATTTGTTAAGTGGGATTTTTTTGTTTTGAATAGGGGGGAGGGCAGCTGCCTCTCTATAATCTATAATCTATAATCAGGTCGCTGTTTCTAAACTACCTGGCTTGTCTGGTCTTTAAAATTAAATTTATCGAAAAATTTTTGTACGCATCAATTTAGCATATCTATTTTTTCTGATTCATCTGGTCTTTGTTTTGAGATGAGAAAAGTTGGGGCTTTGGTCCTGACAAAATCTTAACTTGAATCAATTTTCTAAGTCCCTGTATCAACTGAGGAAAATCAAAATATATCAAAATAAGAAAAAAGTACTTCAGGTCTCAGTTTGATCCGCCGATAAGCTAGTGTGAATCGGTTTATGGTTCCAGTAATCTATGTTTTTATTAAGGGGGTTATATTTATGGCACGTTCGTTAGTGATAGTAGTAAGCGATGACTACAACGAAATCCAAAAAGCTCGTACTTGGGGTCAAGAAAGTGGCTACGAAGTAAAGGCTTATACTTCTGCTCAGTGGGCAGCTGGTCTTGAAGATCCATCTTTTAGATCTAATGTTAGTAATCAAGAATTAAATTTATCAGTAGGTTTTGGCGGACACTCACCAAGTGTGGTTCAAAGCGCTCCAGTAAAAGAGAGCACAGGCGCAACTGTACTTCCATTTCCTGGTGTTAATCAACACACAGGCAAACGTGTTGCTACTATCAATGAAATTGAGTCTATGGCGATCGAAAATGCAATTTTCGAGTTTAAAGGTAACCTAACTGAAGCAGCAAAGGCTTTGGGGATTGGTAGAGCGACTCTTTATCGTAAAGTTAAGCAATATGGAATTGATCCATCTGCTGCTCGTAGAAAAACGAGTCACGCAGCTTAATTCAGCTTAAAAAAATATTTAAGTTTCAGTGATAAAGAGAGCCTTTGAGCTCTCTTTATTTTTTTTCGTTGAGCGCAAAGAGCGAATGGCTTTGGGCTAAAATGCTTCAGTTTGAGAATCTCTTTCACTTCAAAAATCAGTAAGTCATTGAGCTTCAATGTTTGTCTAGGATCATCGTCCAGGATTTTTTGCGATTTAATTGGGGTTTTAAAAGAAAATGTTAAGAGCTTTAAATTACAAATGGATTTTCCGATTCGGAGGGGGGTTGAGGAAATAAAAGATGTCTATTATTATAAGGTTGAAGTTGATGGTTTTCGGACCAATCCTGATTTTCTTAGCAATTGCTGCTTATCTAGTTACAAAAGATTTTAACACATATCGTGATTCGCAAATTGCAGATGAAAGCGTGAGTCTTTTAATTGATATTAGTAAGCTAAATAACTTACTACAAGTAGAGCGAGGAATGGGCGCAGGTTTTATAGCTGGAAATGTGGCTAGCGAAAAACTACTTGGGCATCGTAAAAAAGTAGATGAGTTACTAGTAATATTGCAAAACAGTATCTCCAATTATAATCATGATAAAGCTTATATAAAAGAGTACACTGAGGCCTTAGCAAAATTAGACCAATATCGAAAACATGTAGATGACAAAAATGCTGTGGTTGTGCACATTAAAAACTATTCGAGTCTAATTCATAAGGGATTTGATTTTTACAAAATTGCGGTGAATACAACAAAAGATTTGCCCTTCATTTCAAAAGTTATCCAGTCAAATCTATCTCTAGAATTTGCTAAAGAAAATGCCGGGATTTTACGTGCGAACCTTTCCAATGATGTAGGAAATAATCGAGTCCTATCTGAGCCTCGAAAAATTCAACTATCGAAATTTTATTTTTCTGTAGAAAATTATATGAATGTTGATGTATTAAATTTGCCAGAAAAAGAATTGCTCAAATTATCTAAATTTAAAGACCAAGATCATTGGAAAAAGGTACAGTCGGTATATGCAAGGCTGTATATGATGAGTAATGATGGTGAGCTAAATGAAGATCCAGGGGAGTTTTTTGCTACAATAAGCCAGTCGGTAACTTATATCAATGATGTGATTGGTGCCACATTTAAGGAGATGCACTTAAAACTAGAAGAAAAAAAATCTTCTGCTGTTTTAGGCCTTGTGCAAGTTTTTGCTTTTTCCGCTGTGTTCTTATTTGGAATGTTTCTCTTTGGTACTAAACTAATGAAATACTTCTTATCAAGTGTCTATAGAAGTATTGCGGCCATGGAAGATTTGGAAAAAGGTAAAATTAGCCCTAGCAGTGAAAGCATTCCTAAAGATGAATTTGGAAAAATATTTTCTTCCATTGAAAACTTAAAATTAAATCTTGTAAATATCTTTAAGCAAGAGCAAGTAAATTGGCAGCAAATCGGAGAGTCTTTAGAAGCCCAGAAAGTGGCAGAGAAAGAAGCTCGTGAATTAGCTGAGATGGCTAAAAAAGAAAAAGAACAAGCCATTAAGTCTGCTCAGGAAGCTGAAGAGGCAAAGAGATTGAGTGCCGAAAAAGAGCTAGAAGCAATCGCAGCCATGGATAAAGCAAAGCAATCAGAAGAAAAATCGAAAAAGATGGCCGAGCGAGATCGTCAACGCCTTGAAATAATCCGAGAAAATGCTTCTGAGTTAGCAACCGCCTCTGAAGAATTGAAAGCTTCAGGAACTTCATTGAGTGAAAACTCCATTGGGGTTAAGAACACAATGCAAGAATCTGCTGAGAACTTCTCAGGGATACATAATCAATTAGACGAATTGATGAATGCAGCGAATGATTTGATCAAGCTTGCTGGTGAAGTTGAGAGTTCCTCTAGTGAGACCAGTAATGTAGTAAGAGCTGGTATCGAAAAATCGCAAGCATCTAAAGATACAATGAGTAAATTTGAATCCATTTTAGAGTTGGTTTCGAGCTCCCTATTGCAGATTAATGAAATTGCATCGCAAACCAATTTATTGGCTTTAAATGCGACCATTGAGTCGGCGAGGGCTGGTGAGTTTGGAAAGGGCTTTGCGGTTGTGGCCGAAGAGGTTAAAAACCTTTCCCAAGAAACAGAGAAAGTTACATCCGATGTGAATGAGCGAATGAATGAACTAAGAGAAGCTTTTAAATCTATTAATCTTACGGTGGATGGTTTTTTTGGTAGCCTAAGTAGCGTCGAAGAACAACAGTCCGTCAATTTAAAATTGGTTAATGAGCAAATGACGAAAGTGAACTTAATGACTTCCAAAGTGAGTGGCATGAACAATCAGTTTAACAGCGCTTTATCAAAGATTTCTGATTTGAGTGTTGTGATAAACGGTTTTGCAGGACAAGCTGACGAGACCTTGGTGGTTTCAGGAAAAATGACTGAAATTTCTCATAAATTGAATCAGTCTGCTGCTTAGTTTAAAAAAACAAATAAGTGAAGAGGCCTTGGTTTAGATCAAGGCCTCTTTTTTTTGCAAAGCTAAACTAAAACTCAAAGAGGTTCTGACTGTTTTATTATCTCTAATTTGTTTTGTTTTTGAATTTGATTTGGAACGGTTTTTTCATGTCTCGACGCAATATCTATTGCCTAAAGCTTAGTCTAAAGTGATTTTTTTACGTGCGATCGTTGAGGCTAGAAGGCATAATTTATGTGTTCAGGAGGGATTTATGAAGGCGATTTTAAGCTGCTTGTTATTAGGTTTGTTAGTGGGTTGTGCTACAACTCATAAAGAGAGAAGTGAAGTAAAAGATATCGACACTAAGTTGGATGAAGCGCAAGACGTGAATGGCGAAAAACTTGGTATCAAAGACGATACAATTGTAATTCAGAAAAAAAGACTATTGGCAGAAGAATTAAGAGAACTACAAAACTACACCTACGGTTTAGAAGCAGAAGTTTATGGTTCTAGAAAATACGGCTCTAAGGGACTTTATGGAGTTTATCGCGATTGTCAGGCTGAACTATCCTCTAGTAAATATGGTGGAAACGGAGAGCTTCCTTACATCGAGCCTGCAGAAAGATTGATCGAAGACAAAGAAAGCATGACTTTTGGAAAGGACGAAGACGATAAGCTTGTTTCGGTGACCGAAGAGTTTATTTCTGAAAGAATCGATCGTTTCAAAAAATCTCGCGAAAGCTTAGAAAAACGTAGAGCTGAGTATGAGTTAAAAGTTCGAGTTTGTAAGAACAAACTGAAAAATGCCAAAGAGCAGGTTGAGTAAATAAAACCAAAAGATATTTAATTGAATTGTTGGCGTGTCCTAAGAGGCACGCCATTTTTGTTTATCAGTAATTTTAGGCCTGAAACTACTCACATAAAAAGAGTATTAAATATCAGGTGTTCAGATGGTTTTACTAAGTAGGATCTTTTTTAATAGGATCAAAAGAAGTTTTGGAGATCAAGTATCAGGGCTACGTATTTCCTCATTGAAAAATGA
>DJMA01000042.1 GCA_002436415.1 Bdellovibrionaceae bacterium UBA6502
GGTGGAGCCATACTATCATCCTGGTCCAAAAAGGTCTGAGAAAAACACTTTTGTTTCATACGGCCTCTTTCTCATTTCTTTTTATCTAAATCTCGTCGTCTATTTTTATTTTTGCTGGCGCGGGGGTATGGGGCGGCTTTGCCGCCGTTTGCTGTTTGAGGCTTTTGACTTAAAGGTGCTTTTGTTTTTTGTTGCTTAAAATGTTGGCTTTTGTTTTTTTTGGAAAGTGATTTGCTTTTGTAAATGTAAAGTTTTGTATTTGGGCTATAGGACTGTGCCTTTAGGGGGAGCTATGCTATAATGGTGCGATCAAAAAAATAGGTGGTTAGATTGAAAGCATTAGATGTTAGTGGTGTTAGCAAGAGTTATGGAAGTTTGAAAGCTCTTGATGATGTTAGTTTTTCTATAAATCCAGGAGAAATGTATGCTTTGCTTGGACCAAATGGTTCAGGGAAAACAACTTTGATTTCTATTATTAGTACGCTTTTGCGTGGTGACTCAGGTTCTATTAAAGTTTTTGGGAATGAGGTTGGACCTGAGCAGTATGATACGAAAGCCTTGATTGGATTGGTTCCTCAAGAAATTATTAACCATGGATTTTTTAAAGTTCATGAAATTCTTCGTTTTGTGTCTGGTTATTATGGACTTTATGACAATCAAAAGCGTTGTGACTATTTGTTAGATAATCTTGGGCTTACTGAGCATAGAGATAAACTGGTTCGTGAATTATCTGGAGGTATGAAACGCCGTTTGTTAATTGCTAAAGCCTTGGTACATAGTCCAAAACTTTTATTGCTTGATGAACCGACGGCAGGGGTTGATATAGAGTTGAGAAACTCAATGTGGGCTTTTGTGCGCGAGTTAAATGAGAAAGAAGGCATGACCATCATGCTTACCACTCACTATCTAGAAGAGGCAGAGGAGCTTTGTGATCGTCTTGCTATTATTTCTAGAGGAAAGCTTTTAGAGGAAGGTGGAACCAAAGAATTGATTTCGAAGAGAACCAATAGACAAGTGGTAATTAAGACAAATACCGAGGTAGATTGTAGTTCTCCTTATTTGTTAAAAAAAGAAGAGAACTCTCTATTGTTTCAAATTCCTAATAAAATGAACTTAGGTGGCTTATTGAAAGAGTTAGATATGGATCGTGCGGTGATTGAAGACATTTTTATTAAAGAAGGAAGTTTGGAAGAAGCATTCTTGGACGTAGTAAGTACGTCTGCAAAAGGAGGTCTGTAATGGCTAGCGCTAGAAAAAGTGGATTTCCTATGTTGTATTACCGAGAGTATCGCCGAATCGTTCGTGTGATTAAGCAAACGGTTTTTACGCCACTGATCAACACCGGTTTGTATTTAATGATATTTGGTGTTTCTTTGGGAGAAAGTATCACAATGGACACGGGCTTTAGCTACCTAGTGTTTCTAATTCCGGGCCTAGTCATGATGGGAGCTTTAAATAACTCCTTTCAAAACACTTCAAGTTCAGTGACCAATTCAAAATTTCATGGAGAGCTTCAGGATTTACGAGTGATGCCATTGAGCTATTCCAGTATCGTTTGGGCTCTTTGCCTTGGTGGTCTAACTCGAGGACTAATGGTGGGAGGCTTGATAGGGATGATGGGCTTTGTATTTAATTATTTTTACTATGGAGACTTACTAGGGGTTGCTCATCCATTTTTACTTTTTGCCTTTCTTATTATCGGTAGTTTGATATTTGCACAAATTGGTATTGCCGTGGCATTTTGGGCTAGCTCTTTTGAGCAACTCAGCGCTGTAGGGAATTTTATTCTACTTCCTTTGATGTATTTAGGAGGTGTGTTTTATTCTATCGATGGTTTATCACCGGTTTGGCAAAACATTAGTAAGTTGAATCCTTTGTTTTACCTAATCAATGGCGTTCGCTTTGGTATGTTGGGCAAAAGTGATGTTGAGCCATACTTTGCCCTGAGCGTAAGCTTGGTTTCTTTTGTTGTACTTTTTTTCGTTGCAAGAAACTGTGTTAAAAACGGTAAATACCAAAGGTTCTAAGCCGTCGTTTTATACTGGTTCATTAATTTTATGGAAGGGTAGTTTGTTTTTTCGTCATGCACAGCCTTACGAATGGCAGCTACCTTATCATCAATCTCAGATAAATTTTGTTTAAAAGTATTAAGAGGGTAATGAAAATTAATGTCCTCTGATTTTCTGGATGCATCCTCGATTTCTTTGATGGCCGTTAGTGCTTTGCTTTTTCCAAAATACATCAATGAATTTTTGATGGAGTGAGAGGCAAAGGTGATTTTTTGAAAATCATTGTCGTTAATTGCATTTTCTAAGTCTTGCGTTTTCGAGCTGATTTTTTTCATCATAACTTGAAAGTTCTTTTCCATAAATTCAACGTCATCATCAAAGTAGGCTAGAGTCTCTTTTAATTCTTCTTCCGTAAATAGTCGCGCTGGTTGCATAGCTTTTTCAATCCCTTGTGCTAGTGTTTCTGCGTTTAGTGGCTTTAGTAAAAGTTCTTTGAAACCATGATTAAGGCATTCTTCTCTGGAATAACTTTCTACGAAAGCAGTGGTGGCAAGCATGTTTAAGTCAGGACAAATTTGTTGAAACTTATCTGCCAAAAGTGTTCCAGCAATGCTTGGATTGTTTAAATCGATTATCGCTAAATCAAAGGATTTTTCTTTTAAACTTCGTAGTGCATTTTCTGGATCGTCAAAGACTTGAAAATGGCATTCCATTTTTTCTAAAAACCTTTCAATGATTTTCGCACAAACCACATTGTCTTCTACTGCGATTACTCTTAGGCCTTTGAAATCTGTATGTTTTTCCATTTTGCTCCCTTTGTCGACAAACCAGTATTTTATCGGCAGAGTCTTTCTATTTCTAAAGCTCGTATTGGTTTGAAACATTGGGCAATATTTGATATTAAGCTATCTAAACTTTAGTTTACGGACTTACGTATAAATGGGAGAAATCATGTTCGAAAGCCTTTCAGATCGGATTATGGGGAGCGTTAAAAAGCTCAAAGGCCAGCATAAAATTAGCGAAAAGAACATTGAAGACGCTGTAAAAGAAGTTCGCATGAGCCTTTTAGAGGCCGATGTAAACTTTAAAGTGGTTAAAAGCTTTATTGATGAAGTAAAGAAAAAGGCTCTAGGAGAAGAGGTTCTCTCTGCGGTTTCCCCAGGAGAGCAATTTGTTAAGATTGTAAATGATGAGTTGGTCAGAATTTTGGGTGGCGAGGCAGAAGGCCTTGATACTAAAGGCTCACCTGCGGTTGTTTTCATGGTGGGTTTACAGGGTGCTGGTAAAACGACCACTTCTGCTAAATTAGCTCTTCACATTCGTAAAAAATTAGGAAAAAAGCCAGGATTGGTTCCGGCAGATATTTATCGTCCAGCGGCAATCGATCAGTTAAAGCAACTAGCTAAAGACAATGACTTTCCAGTTTATGACACTCAAGTTGGTCAGAAACCAGAAGAAATCTTAGAAAAAGCAAAGGCTTGGGCTAAAGACAATATGGTGGAAGTGGTATTAGTGGATACCGCTGGTCGTTTGCAGATTGATGAAGACTTAATGGGTGAGTTGGGGCGCTTAAAAGACATTTGGCAGCCTAGAGAAGTTTTGTTAGTAGCGGATGCAATGTTAGGGCAACAGGCCGTTAATGTTGCCGAGGGCTTCCATGCTCGCCTTGGAATTACTGGCTTGGTTCTGACCAAGGTTGATGGTGATGCTCGTGGTGGTGCGGCTCTTAGTATTCGTGAGGCCACAGGCGTACCTATTAAGTTTTTAGGTATGGGTGAGAAAGTTTCTGAACTAGAGGTATTTCACCCGGATCGTTTGGCATCGAGAATTTTAGACATGGGAGATGTCCTAAGTCTTGTCGAGAAAGCCCAAGAAGTTGTGGACGAAAAAGAGGCGATGAAAACCGCCAAAAAAATGATGAAAAACCAGTTCACCATGGAAGACTTCTTAAGCCAAATTCAACAGATGAAAAAACTAGGCTCTATGGAGTCTTTGTTAGGCATGCTACCAGGAATGGGGCAGTTAAAAAAACAGCTTAAAAATATGACTCCACCCGATGAGGAGTTGAAAAAAATTGAGGCCATTATTCGCTCGATGACACCAAAAGAAAGAGCGGAGCCGAAGATTTTAAATGGTAGCCGACGAGCTCGCATCGCTAAAGGTAGCGGTACTGAAGTTAAAGACGTGAACCGTTTTGTGAAGCAATTTGAGGAGTCTAAGAAGATGATGCAAAGCTTTATGAAAATGGGTGCTGGTGGAATGTTCGGAGGCGGCGGAATGCCAGGAATGGGCGGTGGTGGCTTCCCAGGAATGGGTGGCGGCAACCCATTTGGCGGCGGAGGCTTTCCTGGAATGGGTAAAAAAGGTGGAAAAGGTGGCAAAGGCGGCGGTGGAGGATTTCCTTTTAGGTAAGGAAGTCTATAAATATTACATCCAGCGTTAGGTGCAATGCACTTTTAGGTTGAGGATTAAAGCGGAATTAGATACAAACGGCAGTCTGTATTAATATTTTAAAAATGCAAAGTAAACTAGCAGCAAGATACTGCAATATTTAGGAGAACAAATGGTAGTAATTCGTTTACAACGTTGTGGAAGGACTCATGCAGCCAAGTACCGTCTAGTAGCGGCTGATTCTCGTCGTTTTCGTGATGGCAAATTCTTAGAGATTTTGGGTCAATTCAACCCAAGCCCACGCGGAAAAGAAGAAGGAATTCGCTTAGACGAAGAAAGAGTTAACTATTGGTTAGAAAAAGGCGCTCAAGCTTCCGAACGCGTAAAGTCAATCCTACGTGAAGTAAGAAAAAACTAGTCTTTGCACTTGTTTTTGCTTGCTTTATAGTATACCTAGTAAATTAGTTTAATACCTGTTCGGGCCCAAGTTGCTAGGAGAGTAGAAGATGGAAACTACAAGCTTAAAAGACTTAGTTGAGTTTATGGCAAAGTCACTGGTTGATAACCCAGATGACGTTGAAGTTAGTGAGATTGCTGGAGAACAAACGACTGTAGTTGAACTTAAAGTGAGCAAAGATGATTTAGGAAAAGTGATTGGTAAGCAAGGTAGAACAGCTCGTTCTATGCGTACCATTTTAAACGCTGCAAGCACCAAGCTTAACAAACGTAGCGTTTTAGAAATCGTAGAATAAATCATATTTATCTCTAGATTATCTAAAGGGATAGTTCCAATTCGGAACTATCCTTTTTTCGTTTCATATTGAAAATTGTTAGGGTTTGGTTAACTCAAAGTGCTTTAGTTTTAACTTTGGTACAGTTTATCGAGTATAAGGCCTTTCTCCTATCAAAGCTCCGTATTGACGATAGTTATATCGAATTAGGAGGTTTTTTCAGCATGTTACAAAGACTCAAAAAGTTGTCGTTCAATGCACGTTTGGTAATAGTGATGAACTTATCCATGGCGTTTATAATGCTAGCCGCTGGAGGATTTTTCAGTTGGCGTTTACTACAAAATTTCGATAAAAGTTTAGAACATGAAATTTTAGTAGAAAGTAAGATCATTCACCAAGCCATCAGTCGCTTTGGCGAAAAAAAGGAATTGATTCAGGAGTTCATTTCCGACATTGCCAATAATGATGATGCGGTAAAGGCTATTGAAGTTTTCTATTCCTCTGAAAAAGTCGCCTCTTTCACTAAAAAATCAAAGATGGAGAATCTTTCTACCAAAGATTTTAAACAAAACGACGTTGTGGTGAAGATTCAATTTACCTACGATCTTTTAAAGGCAGAAAAAACAGAATCTATCTCAAGTTTAGTTTTCTATATGTGCTTTGCCATGGTGTTTTTTAGCGCAGTACTTTTCTTTATTAGTAAAAGTCTAATCAAGCCACTACATGAAGTGGTTCATGTTTTAACCGAGGCTACGGAGTCCACGGGGGAGCATGCAAATAAGTTGAAAGAAATGTCTGCCTCTGTGCAGTCCTCCGGCAATATGATAGACACAGGTTCTGAGCATACTACCAGTTCGATGCGTGGTCTCACTGAAGCGATTAAGAAGAGTGCTGAGGAATTGAAGAAATGCCTTCAGTTGGCAAACGCTGTTAATACTAAGGCTGATCAGGGTACTGGCGTTATGAAGCGCTTAGTAGATAGTATGGAAGTGATTGAAGAAGCTAATAAGAAGCTGAACGAATTGGGTAGCATCTTTGAAGAAATCTCGTCGAAGACTTCTGTGATTAATGACATCGTATTTAAAACCCAACTCTTATCTTTTAATGCTTCCATCGAGGCTGCGCGAGCGGGTCAGCATGGAAGGGGTTTTTCTGTGGTAGCTGAAGAAATTGGGAACTTGGCGCAAATGTCAGGGAAATCTGCGACAGAAATTTCTAATTTATTAAGCTCCTCTGAGGAGCATGTTAAGAACATTATCTCTGGAACGGATGAAAAAATCGCTGAAGGACGCTCGGTGAGCTTAGAAGCCCTACAGTCTTTTGATGATATTCGTAGAGACATTGGTGAGATTACAGAGAGCATAGGTGAAGTGACGCAAAACTCTGAAGGTCAAGAAAGTGTGATTAAAACTACTTTAGATACCATGGTGGAAATGAAAGAAACTGTAATGGAGCAGGGGATTTTTACTCGATCCATCGGTAAGTCAGCTAACGTGATTAAAGAACAAAGTGATGTGTTGAGTAAAACACAAAAGAAAGTAGCTAAAGTAATTTTTGGTGGTGAAGAACTAAGTGGCAAAGATGTGAATAAAGAGAAGCTCTTAAGTCTTGTGGACAAAATGAAAAATAAGGAAGCTGCTTAATTAAAGGTACAACTTAATGGAAATTAGTCCCATCCTATTTTGTAGGCTGGGATTTTTCTTTTTCTTGCTGGTTATGCTAGCAATTGATATTTTTTGAAGTCATTTACGCACTGCTTTTTATTGAAAAACTTAAGGAATTTTAGGACCTTATTGGGGTTATTTATTAAAAACTTTTCCCATGACTAACTGGGAGAAATATTCCAAAGGAGTTCCTAAATGATTGATCATGAGATTCGCGTTTATCCGTCGAAAGAACACTTAGCAAAAGAAGATCAGTTCGCTCATAAAATTGCAAGTATGGCTACGGATTATGTAGATATTGATGCTGATGTTACTGAAATGATTATTAATAGAATCATCGATAATGCTTCGGTTGCCATCGCTTCCGCAAACAGAACTCCGGTGGCCAATGCAAGAAGCCAAGCTCTTTGTCATCCAAGAAAAACTCGTGGAGCCAATGTCTTTGCTATGCCGAAAGATCATTTAGTAAGTCCGGAGTGGGCTTGTTGGGCCAATGGAACGGCAGTTCGTGAATTAGATTTTCACGATACTTTTTTAGCGGCAGATTACTCTCACCCGGCAGATAATATTCCGGCCCTGTTGGCAGTAGCTCAAGCGCACGGGAAAACGGGTGCTGAACTAAATCGTGCCATCGCCACAGCTTATGAAACTCAAGTAAACCTTGTAAAAGGAATTTGCTTACATAAACACAAAAAAGACCATATCGCACATCTTGGAGTAGCTGTTGCCGCAGGCTTAGGGACATTGCTAGGTCAAGACACTGAGACGACTTACCAAGCGGTTCAGCAGGCTTTACATGTTACTTTTGCAACTCGACAATCGCGTAAGGGAGAGATTTCATCTTGGAAGGCTTATGCTCCTGCTTTTGGTGGAAAAATGGGAATCGAAGCTATGGATCGCGCTATGCGTGGTGAAAAAGCTCCTTCACCAATTTATGAAGGAGAGGATTCTGTAATTGCCTATATGTTAGATGGAAAAGATGGACGTTATGTGGTTCCACTTCCAGCTAAAGGCGAAGCGAAACGTGCGATTTTAGACACTTATACAAAAGAGCACTCTGCAGAATACCAATCGCAGGCTTTGATTGATTTGGCTTTTAGAATGAAAGAGAAGATTTCAAACTTTGACGATATCGAGTCGATAGTTTTACACACTTCTCATCATACTCACTACGTAATTGGAACGGGCGCTAATGATCCACAAAAAATGGATCCAAATGCAAGTCGTGAAACTTTAGACCATTCTATTATGTACATTTTTGCAGTGGCTCTACAAGATGGTGAGTGGCATCATGTGAGATCTTACGCACCGGAAAGAGCGAAGCGTGAAGATACGGTTCGTTTGTGGCACAAAATTTCTACTTTAGAAGATCCTAAGTGGACAGAGCGTTACCATGAAACCGATCCAAAGAAAAAGGCTTTTGGCGCAAAAGTGGTAATCACCATGAAAGATGGATCTGTGATTGAAGATGAAATGGCTCTAGCCAATGCTCACCCAGACGGAGCTCGTCCATTTAAGAGAGACAACTACATTCATAAATTTAAAACTTTAACAGAAGGAATCATTACACAATCGGAAAGTGACCGTTTCCTTGAGACAGTACAAAATCTTACAAAATTGAGTGCCGATGATTTGTATAATCTAAGTGTAACTGTAGATGCTATCGAGCTGATGCATAATGCTCGCGATGAAAGAGGGATCTTTTAATGTTATTTGCAGAAAAGTCCGGGGCACAAAAACGTGCTGATTTTAGAAAGGCATTAGACTCAGGAAAACTGCTACGTTTTCCTGGTGCCTTTTCTCCTTTGGTAAGTATGCTCATTGAACAAAAAGGCTTTGATGGAGTTTATATTTCTGGAGCTGTTTTATCTAATGACTTAGGTTTGCCAGACATTGGTTTAACCAATATGTCAGAAGTAAGCAGCAGAGGA
This sequence comes from Bdellovibrionaceae bacterium UBA6502, assembly GCA_002436415.1. Lineage (GTDB taxonomy): Bacteria > Bdellovibrionota > Bdellovibrionia > Bdellovibrionales > UBA840 > UBA6502. The sequence continues at coordinate 8,727 of DJMA01000042.1, forward strand.
AGAGCCATTGCTCGAACTACGGAGTTGCCAGCGATTATTGATATTGATACCGGTTTTGGGGAGCCAATGTCAGCGAGTAGAACTGTGATGGAGTTAGAAGACCTTGGTTTGGCGGGTTGTCACCTTGAAGATCAGGTGAATCCTAAACGCTGCGGCCATCTAGACAACAAGAGCATTGTTCCGCGAGAAGAGATGATTCGAAAAGTAAAGGCGGCAAGTTCAGCTAAGCGAGATGAAAACTTTGTGATCATTGCTAGAACTGACTCCCGAGCCAGTGAAGGTTTGGACGCGTCTATCGATAGAGCGAAAGCTTATGTGGATGCAGGGGCTGATATGATTTTTCCGGAAGCTTTGCAAAATGAGTCTGAGTTTGAGAAGTTTCGTAAAGAGATTAAGGTTCCGCTTCTTGCTAATATGACCGAGTTTGGAAAATCAAAACTTTTAAACAAAGAGCAACTAGAGAGGCTTGGGTATAATCTTGTAATTTATCCCGTAACGACTCTTCGATTAGCGATGAAAGCTGTTGAAGATGGTTTGGATCATATTTTAAAAGAAGGTTCGCAAGAGGGGATTTTAGAGGATATGCAGCATCGAAAGCGTTTGTATGAAATTTTGCGTTACGAAGAATACAATCAGTTTGATCAGGGCTTATTTAATTTTGATTTAAAAAATAATTTATAGTGTAAAAACTTTGATGAAAAATAGGGGGCTTAAATGTCTGAAGTAAATGTAAAAAAAGGTTTAGAGGGAGTCATTGCGGATACAACAAAAGTATCAAAAGTAATGCCTGAGATTAATGCTTTGGTTTACAAAGGATATCCGGTAGGGGATTTAGCAGAAAATTGTGAATTTGAGGAAGTGGCATACCTTCTTTGGAATGATGAGCTACCAAATGAAAAGCAGTTGGCAGATTTTAAAGCTTCTGAAAAAAAATATAGAAACATTTCTAATGACTTAATTGAGGTGATTAAAAAGTTTCCTAAAACGGCACATCCAATGGATACCGTTAGAACTGGTGTTAGCTTTTTAGGAATGGAAGACGAAAGAACCTTTGATAACTCTGAAGATGTAAATAGAGATAAAGCTCTTAGACTTTTCGCTGCTATTCCTACAATCATTGCAGCTGACTATCGTGCAAGAAACAACAAGGAAATCATTGCTCCTAAAGAAGAACTAAGTTTTTCGGAAAACTTTTTTCACATGTGCTTTGGCGAGGTGCCAGAACAAGAAGTGGTTAAGGCTTTTGATGTAAGCTTGATCTTGTATGCCGAGCATGGATTTAATGCGTCTACTTTTACTTCTCGTGTAATTACATCAACAACATCAGATATGTATTCTGCGATTACTGGAGCTATCGGTGCATTAAAAGGACCGCTTCATGGTGGTGCCAATGAGCAAGTAATGCATATGTTAAAAGAAGTAGAAAGCCCTGAGACAGCAAAAGAATGGATGTTAGATGCACTTAAAAACAAGAAAAAAGTAATGGGCTTTGGTCACCGTGTTTACAGAAGTGGTGATAGCCGTGTCCCTACAATGAAAAAATATGCGGCAGGATTAGGGAAATGGAAAGGGGATGAAAAGTGGCAAAAAATTTCTGATATTTTAGAACAAACTATGATTGAAGAAAAAAACATTTATCCAAACTTAGATTTTCCGGCTGGCCCTGCTTATTATTTGATGGGTTTTGAAATTGATATGTTTACTCCAATTTTTGTGATGGCTAGAATTACAGGTTGGTCAGCACATGTTATGGAGCAAATTGCCGACAATCGAATTATTAGACCTCTATGTCAGTATGTGGGCCCAGGGGAGAGAAAGTTTATCCCGATGAAGGATAGATAAAATCTATAGATATTTTGATTTTATTACACGAAAAGGGAGCCAAAAGGCTCCTTTTTTTGATTCCAGACATTTCTTTCGACTTAAACTCCTTAGACTTTTTGGGCGGTCCATAAATTTTTTTTAAATCCTTTTAAATTACTCAAACTTACAAGATCAAGCTGCTAGATATGATGAATTCTTTGAGCACTAATAAGGAGAGCTAATGTGAAGATTTTAAAAATGGCCTTTTTAGGATTTATTTGTGTTGAAACTTTTCTTTTTGGCTCGCTTGCTCAGGCCAATCCTGGGATGAAGCGTGCGGATAAAACTAGAATTGCTTGTGCCATTACTGGGAGTTATGGGCTGATCGCCAATCGTTTAGAAAAAGACTCCGATGCTTTGAATAAATTAATTATTGAGATGGACGTACTAATTGATACTTTTCAAAATTCTGATGCTGGGATAGAGCTGTCGCAAAAGTCCCAACATTATCGCTATTACTTGGCTACCAATGAGGTTAAAAGGGCTGATTTAAAGCTTTATAAAAGTCGTCCTGAGCAGCTTGAATTTGAAAAAGGACTTGCTCTTGCTAATGAACGATATTTTGAGATAAGAGATATGGAAGACCTAATTAAGTCTGATATTAGTTTGGGCTTAAGAGCCAATTACCAAATAAAGACAAGTAAAGAGAGTAGTCCCGAAACAGGATTTGCGGTTCGCTCTGCGATTAATTATTTTAACTTGGTTTATAAATTAGAGAAAATGTTAAGGAAGAGAATGAAGGATGATTATCAAGTTTATCCTGAGTTCTATAAGGAAAACACTGAGGTTTATAATCAATACACGAAACTGCTCAATAAGATTGTTTCATTTAAAAATCAAATTTTAGAAAATATCTATAGTTCTATGGGAGGCCTTGAAAACTCTAGCACCACACCAGTTTCATTGTCTGAATTTAAAAGTATATTGGAAACGATGTCATTTCGTAGTGCCGAAGAATATACCAAGTTTTTTAAAGGAATCTATCAAAGTCAAAATAACTTGATTGATGCCTATTTGGCAGTAAGTAGGTACCAAACCAAGATCTACAAAATTTATAATCGTTTTAATGCTGGAAAATACATTTTAGATTACAGATCTAGTTTACAGGATTTTCAACCCATTAAAAACTGGGACTCTGGTCTCGATGCTTTGAAGTTAGAAATCATCGAAAAACTGGGAAGTGTGGCACCAAATTTTAAATTAGATTCGCAGAGTCCGTTTCTTGCGAAAGGGATTACTCTAGAGTCTTCACAAATGTTTTTAGACAATTTACTTTCTAGAAGAGATGTTTTCTTGGATGCGTATAAGGCTCTAGGAAGAACGGAATATGATTTGGATCTGTACTACCTAAATATTTTACTAGGTATGAGTAGAAACAAAGTTTCCGCTCAGGTTTTTGGTATTCCATCAATTGCAAAGCGCCTAGGGGAGTTACCGGATCAAGTGATTTTGTTGATGCAAAAAGAGGTTGAGAGATTTAACTCCGCTTACTAGATTTTTACTGTAATCTAGTGTTTAATAGGAAGGTGTGTAAAAGCCCTTCCTTTTTTGTTTTTAGGGAATCAATTTTTATTCTGTGAGTTTAGGTGATTTATGGAAGCAGAGAAAAAAGTAATCATAGTTAGGTTTTCAGGTGAATTGAGCATCAAGCCAGATGCCGAAAAGTATCAAGCGATCGAAAGACTGTGTAAGCAAATTAGTCTACGTTTGTCAGAGAAAAATGTTTTTATTGATATCACGCATTTTCATGACCGTTTTCAGATAAAAGTTTCTGAGCAAGAAGTACAAAGTGTTTGTGCGGTTTTAGATAGAAGCTTTGGTGTAGGAAATTATTCTCTAGTTGATTTTCAGTGCTCCAGTAAGGAAGAGCAGATTTTAAGACTGGTCCCTAATTATCAAGATCAATTTTCTGGAGCAGAGTTTAGAGTTCGCGTAAAACGTAGTGGACAGCACTCTTATTCCTCCATGGATCTTGAGAAAAAAGCGGGTGCAATTTTAGGGAAAACAGCGAAAGTTAATTTAAGTTTTCCACAAAAAGTATTGCATATTGAAGTTATTAACGAAGAGGCTTTTCTTTATTCCGAAAAAAGAAAAGGCCCAGGTGGTTTGCCTCCACACAAACGTGAAAGAGCATTGGTTTTAATGTCAGGAGGCTTTGACTCTGCAGTAGCTGCTTGGATGTTGATGAAGAGAGGCGTTTGTGTTGATTATTTATTTTGTAATATGGGTGGAAAAAGCACTGAACGACAAACTCTTCAAATAGCAAAGGTTTTGTCTGATCTCTGGAACCCTGACCCAATCGCAAAGTTTATTTCATTAGATTTCACGGATAGCATTGAAGACATTAAAAAACATAGCTCACTGACCTATCGGCAAATTTTATTAAAATGCAAAATGTATGAAGCGGCCAGCAATGTTTCTAAAATACTTGGTTGCTACGCCATTGTCACTGGTGAGGCCTTGGGGCAGGTGAGTAGTCAGTCATTGCAGAACTTACGCGCCATTGACCTTAGCACTAGGGTTTCGGTTTTGAGACCTTGCATTGGCATGGACAAACAAGAAATTATCAAAAAAGCTTATGAAATAGGAACCGGTGTTTTATCAGCCAAGGTATTAGAGTTGTGTGGGATCACCCAAGGAAAAGCGGTTCGCAAAGCCAACCCTAGTAAGACGGACGAGTATTTACAAAGTTTGGATCAGAGCCTGATTGAAAAAGCCATTCAAGAAAGAACAGAAATTTTGTTGAAAGATGTGGATGGTAAAATGCTACAAAGCGAGTATTTGTTTGTAGATGAAATTTCTGAGGGCTATGAAGTTATCGACTGTCGAACCCAAAAAGAGTTTTCTCAGTGGCACTATGCTGGTGCAAGAAATCTTTCGTTAAGAGAGCTTCTTGCAAATTTAAAATCATTAAATAAAAAGAAGAAATACGTTTTGTACTGTAGCTTTGGAACACAAACACCAGTTGCTGCAGAAATCATGCAGCAAAGTGGTTTCCAAGCCTATGCTTTTAAAGGTGGTATTGGTAAGCTTCGGAGTTTACAAAAATAAGTAGTTTCATTTTTTAGACTAAGCTTAATTATTGCAAGAGTCTACGTAGCTTTCTGGTATATCAACCTCATCCAAAAGCTGATTATTGATTTGTAATTCTATCGCATTTCTTTGGGCTACAGTAGTTCCAATGCTATCAAGCCATGAATTAAAACTATTTTCTAATTGGGCATAGGTTTCACAAATCTCAGCAGACTTAGCGGTTACACAGGTGTTGTATTGGTTGATTAAATTCGTTCTTTTGTTTAACCATGTTTTTTCTTGTTCCTCTGTTAATTCAGGATAGTCGATGCGTACCCGAAAATTCATCTTTGCAGAATCGTATTCTGCAAGCATTGGAATTTCCTCATAATAGAGAGGGATGCTGTAGAAGTTATCTTTACTTACAAAGGACAATTTTTTATCCTGTAACATTATTGGCAACATGAAACTTACAATTCCTTTGTCTGCATAATTTAGGTTCACACATTTAGGAGTATAAGGATAAGTTTGTCTTGTAGCATATTCTTTGGCGTAAAAATAAGATGGAGCTTCGGATCGTCTTTGAATTTCTTTATCAGAACGATCGATAAAAATAGACCTAATAAAAGATGACTGATGTTCTTCCCATTGTACAGACTCGGTGCTTTTAATGTAAGAATCTAAAATGCCTCGCTGCTCTTCATTAATGTAGTGGGCGTGCATTTTACTCATTTCTTCTCCAATATTATCAGAGTAGGAGTATTGATTGTAGTCACAAGCGGTATTTCGACTTTGGTTAAAATAAGAGATACAGTGGATGTTGTTCCCTAAGAAACTCAGTTGAGGGAAATTTATGTTTTTACCAAAATAGTAGGTGGAGTTGTTTTTTGCACTAGCCTTTTGGATTCCTGCGTTCATCAATCCTAGTAGTTCTAAGTTTTCGTTAAATAAAGCCGTTCCAGAGTTTCCGTTTACGACTTTAAATTGGCAAGTTCCTGCAAGCATATAGCTTTGTGGATGATTGTATTTGACGGATACAAGGTGATCCATTCGCGCAATGCATTCATTTTTTTGAATTCTTGCGTACATATTTTTATTTTCATCTTGGCCAATGATACTGAAGTTTACTGGGTAAGTAGTTAGTCTTTGAAAGGCAGGAACTCCTACATTGTTGGTTTTGGCAATTTGTCGTGAGCTAGGATTTTTTAGGCGAATCACTACCCAATCCGGTTGGTCAACAGTTTGGCTGTTGAAATGTTCACTGATAGCAACTACTTCCTTACATTCGATGTTTTCTGCCGCAGATATATCGGTCTGGGCAAAGCTAATTTTTAGCCCATCACAAGAGTCTCCTACCTGTGAATTGATATTTGGTAAGCAATGACGGTTGGTTAAAACCTGATCTTTTTTTATTAATGTGCCAGAGCAGCCATAGACTTCAAATGTACTTGATGAATTTTCTTTTAACTCACGAAGTCCAACCAGAGCGGCTAGATACTCTGGGCAATCCTCCTGCTTGTCGCATTGGACGCTTAGGTTTTTTTGCACAGCGACGGCATTCGCTTTATTCTTAAAACGAGATTTAGCGGAATCATTGTCGACTTCCCCTCCGGGGCCACAATGAACTAGCAAAATAGCAGAGCTACTCATGACTATATATCTAAGAAGTTTTGTAAGCATAAATGTCCTTTTCTAATCGCCTAGAAATAGGAAATGCATACTATATGCCTTTCTAAGTTGTTTATATTTGATTTGAATTGGATTTATTCATTGAATGACCTTTTTTGTAAAGCCTTGTTCAAGAGATTTACATGTCTGAAAATACCTAGGTTCGATTGTTTCTACTTTATTTTGACTCTGAATTAGCGACATTTGTTTTTGTTCTTCAGCCTTTGGGTTTTTCCGCATTTGCTATTGCCATTAGCAGCAAGTGATAGGTATTTGTCAATTGATGTTCAGTTAAGAAAATTGAGGTTTTAAGCATGAAACAAGCAGAAATATTAAGTTAAAATTTTTCACAAAATAATTGGGGGGAGTTTAATGAAAGCAGTTGCTTATATTCTGTTTTTTATTCTATTTATAACGGCAAACTCTGCCGCTAATTCTGATGCAAAATTAAAGCAAATCATTCAGAGATTTGGCTTACAAAGTGTTGAAGCGCCTAAGGGCTTTAATGAAGCTCAGTATAGATTAGGAGAGTTATTGTTTTTCGACCCCATATTGTCTGGATCAAAAAATGTAAGTTGTTCCAGTTGCCATTCCTATAAAGCCGCTTTGGGGGATTCTTTGCCTCTCGCTTTAGGAGTAGGGGCTGTTGGTGAAGGAATTGAAAGACAACGTAAGAATAAAGCTCCCATTATTTCTCGTAATAGCCCAGCTCTTTTTAATGTAGGGCATGAAGATTTAGTTGCTTTGTTTTGGGATGGACGAGTGAGCTATGATGAAGATTCCGAAGAGTTTTTTACACCAGAAGCAGGATTGAATGGCGAGTACCCAAAGTATCATGAAATTACTAGGGTTATGAAATCTGCATTGAGTGCTCAAGCTCTATTTCCAATGACAGACCATAAAGAAATGCTTGGTAAGAACAATGACTTGTCTAAGAAGAAATCTCGAAAGGCGGTTTGGGATGGCATCACAAAACGATTAATGCAACATAAGACTTACCGAGCTTATTTGCAGCATATCTATCCAGAACAAAAAATTAATATCGGACATATTGCAGAAGCCCTTGCTCACTTTCAGAAATTTCGTTTCGCTAGTTTTAATACTCCATGGGATCAATATTTAAGAGGGGATTTAAATGCATTGAGTGAAAATCAAAAACGAGGGGCTTTGGTTTTTGCTGGTAATGGTCGATGTGTGGTTTGCCATAATGGAAAGCTTCTGGGGGGAACTAGTTTTCACAATGTTGTTAGCCCTCAAATTGGACCTGGTTTTGACATTCATAAAAATGATGAAGGTCTTTTTTATACAAGCAATCGTAATTCTGATCGCTACAAGTTTAGAACGCCAATGCTTAGAAATGTAAAATACACGGCTCCTTATTTTCATTCAGGTGCTTTTGCGACAATTGATGCTGTGATAGAGCATTACGTAGAAGGGGCCAATGGAATTGATAACTATGATTCCTCCTGGTTAAGTTACTTTGAAAAAAACAATTATGGACTTAAGCTATTTGTCGAAACTGATCATTACAGGCTGTTTCGAAAAAAAGAAACGGCTCATCCATTAATGAGAGCGAAGGCGATTCGTTTGAGTGAGAAAGAGAAGTATTTGTTAAAAGATTTTTTGATGAATGCTCTTAGTGAAAAGCGCCTTTAAAATATAAAACTGAAGCCTTTAATTGCGGATGAACAAGAGTTGAAGGCTTGAAATTCTTTTCTGCATTCATTGTAGGGAAGATCAAAACTCGGAAAAGCTCATTTAAACGAATCTTTTGCAGTAGTTGCTAAAGCCTATCCGCAATTAAAGGGGCTAGTTTATAAAACATAGAACAAAAAAAGGAAGCCTAAGGCTTCCTTTTAATGTTTTTGTATCCATTTTTTATTTTAAATTTCTAACAGCTTCTTTAACTTTTTTTACATAATCTACATAATTATTTTGCAGGTCATTTACCGTCAATTTCGCTTCGATATCAGGGCTAACACCTAGGTTTTCAATTGGATTTTGGTCAACCCGGTAGGCAAGGCTTTCTGTCACGCGGAAGTTACTGATTCCTAATAGGTTCGGGAAAGAGTATCCTAGCACGTATCCACCAGCTCCAGCTGTTCTTACTCCCATGATTGTTGCTCGCTTGTTATCTTGCATAATCGTTGGAAAAAAGTCTCCACCGGAAAAATCAAGTTCATTGATTAAAACTAAAATTGGTTTCGTGTAGTGAGTGATATTTGGATTGATCTTATCCACACCTGCAATCCAATGCGGTTTAGACATTGTTTTACCTTTTTTCCACTCTTCTAGGAAAAGCTCGCAATAGCCTTTGTAGAAGTTTATGAATTGTAGACTAACTGGGAAGCCAGAGATTCTTTCACCAATTAATTTGATGGCATCGGAATCGCTTCGGATTGCATTTAAAATACCACTTAGAGCAGCACAGCTTGCAACCTGTGTTGGGGTAATGGACATTTTATGTTTAGGTGTTTCCAGTGCTTGATCACTCAAATTGGAAGCCAATGCGTATAGGTAGAAAACGCTACCACCTGGGTTATTTAATTGGTCAATAACTAGTTTGTCTGTGTGCTCTTCCATATAGGCGATGATTTTCTCAAAGCTCTCAATGGATTTGTTGTAGTCTGATACTGAATAAGTTGGAATACGAACAACTCCAATTTTTTCTTCACCTTCTTGGTAAACATAAGCGCGAAAAAGGCTGTCTTCTAGCTCTTCTACTTCTTCGGCTTTTCCTAAATCGGGCAGGTAACCATTTTTTTCACCAATGTTTTGCGGATTTAAATCAAAAGTGTCTGCCGCGTAGTTCATCATTGGACTTTTTATTTCTGGTTTTGCAAAAAGTGGGTCTTTGATTGGATCTTTCATCGACATATCTAGATTAGGAACCAATTCAGGAGTGTATTCCCAGATCAGTTGTCTAGATACAATTTTATCTTTGTTCTTTGGTTTTACTGTAATTAGCAATGGCCCTCGAGGAACGGAATAACCACGGTTTGCACGTCTGTTTGTCAAAGCGAATTCTGCCAAAGCTTGGTCTGTCTGTTCTACGTTGTTTTCATAAATTTTTAAGGACTGAACCACTTCGTTCACCGGCTTGCCATCGAACTCAATAATTTCGTCTCCGGCTTCAAAAGGGAAGCTATGGGCTGAAAGTTTGTTTCGGTCTACGTGGACAATAAAGTATCTACCTTCGGCACTGCGTACAGTGAAACCAAGGCTTGATTGCTCTGTCGAGTGAAAACGGATCGAAACATGGTAATCTCTTGTTGAGTAGACAAAACTCATAATGGCTTTTTTAGCTTCTGCAATTGTAAGATCTGAATCTTGCTCGATGAGCTCTCTTGCTTTTTGGTATTCAAGCTCAATATCCCAGTTGTCGAATTGTTTTTTCCATGGGGCAGGTGAGTAACTGATTGAATACACTGAAGCGATAAAGTCTAAAGCTTCTAAGCTTGCTTGTTTTACCTGTGGGTTCGCATTGGCAAGCACAGACATGGATAATATTAGAAAAAGTTTTACGATGAATTTCATTGACCCCCCGATCACTTAGATAATGTGTTCTTCTATAAGAAACTTGAATTAAAAGCTAGGTTTCGAGTTAATGGAAATTCTTATGCCAGCTATTAATTTTGTTCTTATATGCTTTATTTGTATTTGAGACTATTAATAAAGAAAGTTTGCTTAGCGATCCGGTTTTCTATAGAAAAATTGGATGGGTGAAAACTATAGAGTAGCTGTAATAAATTCAGCGGGAGTAGACTTTCTTGGCCCTTTGCGGCATATTTTGCAGTCTTAGGAGACTGAAAATGACAGGTACAATTATCGAATCTTGTGATCAATTTAAAAGTGTTGGAAAGATCAGACGCGCTCACGGAATCCGTGGGGAATTATTTTTAATTTCTTTTTCGAAAAACTTTGATTGGTTAGAGGATGTGAATGAAGCGACTCTAGTAAAGCGCGAGGAAGTAGAAGAGGGAAATTTCAAAGAAGTTCGTTATCAGTTTCCAATAAATAAAGCCAAAACTCACAAAGTGGGAAGAATTTTAAAGCTAGACGGAATCACTGATAGAAACTTAGCTGAGAGTTTTGAAGGGGCTGTTTTTCAAGTTCCACAGGGTCTTTTTGAGACTACGGAAAGTTCTGAAGATTTTTATCTCCTTCAGTTGAAAGATTTTGATTTAATCGATCAAGAGCAAGAGCTTCGAGGCAAGGTTAGTGCATTTGGCAACAATGGCGCGCAAGATCTTTTAGTTATCAGCACTGCAGAAGGAAATGAATTTGAAGTTCCTTATGTTGAGTCTTGGATCAAGCAATTGGACTTTACAGAAAAGAAAATTGTTATGAATCTTCCTGATGGGATCGAAGAAAACAATTAATTCATGAAATTCACAGTCATTAGTCCTTTTCAAGAAATGTTTGAAGGACCAAGCAAACTAGGTTTGGTTGGTTCGGGAATTCAAAAAGGACTGATTGATCTTGAGTTTATTAATCCTCGTAAATTTACTAGCGATATACACCAAAGCATTGATGATCGCCCTTATGGCGGTGGTGATGGTATGCTGATGAGCCCAGGCCCTCTGGGTTCAGCCATTGAAGAGTTTAAAAGTAAAAACCCTAAGGCAAAGCTGATCTATTTAAGTCCGCAAGGAAAAGTGTTTAATCAACAAATGGCCAAAGAATTTTATAAAGATGGTAATGTCGGGCTTTTATGTGGACGCTACGCAGGTGTTGATGAGCGCTTGATTAGTTCTGAAGTAGACTTGGAAGTGTCTATGGGGGACTTTATATTGTCCGGCGCTGAGATTGCCTCTATGGCTATTATTGATGCGGTTTCTAGGCTGGTGCCAGGGGTTTTGGGGAACTCAGAATCTCCAGTAAAAGAAAGTTTTGAAGAAGGTCTTTTGGAGTGGCCACAGTTTACCAGACCACGTGACTATAAAGGAATGACAGTCCCTGAAGTTTTATTAAGCGGGGACCACAAAAAGATTGATAAATGGCGAAAATTACTTAGTATCCTTAGAACACTGGATAGACGCCCCGAATTATTAAATGATTCTGGTGTGGATGCTGCGGAAATTCAGGAAGCTAGGGATTTATTTCAAAAAATGAGCACTCATGAGAAGCAAATTTGCGGTTTAAGTGAGGGGCTCGAATAATTTATTTGACGCACTTACCAGAAAGTGATAGCACAAGTGCTTCGGATTAGGAGTTTAGACATGGATATCGTAAAAAAAGTTACTGCTGGAAGACATAGCTTTAATGAAGTACCAGAATTCGGTACTGGAGATACAGTAGAAGTACACGTAAAAGTAAAAGAGGGTGAAAAAGAACGTATTCAGAAGTTCAAAGGCACCGTAATTAAAACACAAGGAACAGGAACTGCTCACAGTTTCACAGTTCGTAAAATGGCTTCTGGTGTAGGCGTGGAAAGAACTTTCCCATTTGCTTCTCCTAACGTGGCTCAAGTAGACCTTTTAGCTCGTGGTAAAATTAGACAGTCTCGTCTTTATTACTTACGTGAGCTACGTGGTAAGAAAGCTCGTATTACTTCTGAGCTTGTTACTCCTGCTTCAAGCAAGAAATCTAAATAATCGATTTATCTTTTATAGATAAGATTTCGAAAGCCACCTCTCAAGGGTGGCTTTTTGTGTTTATTGAGAAGGAAGCTGACAAAAGTTTTTTTCCTGAATAAACTAATTGAAAAGAACTGAGGGAAGTCATGAGTAAAATGCTTCAAACATTAGTATGTTGTTATTTCTTACTTCAGTGCCTTTGCTCGTTTGCTTCTAACTTTTCAGAATGTCGTTTTAAAGTAAAGGTACTAAAGAAAACCAATAAAGAGATTCACTTAGAATATATAGAGAGTCTTTCTGAAAATCCAAGTTGTCGTATTAATGAGAAAAATAGCGCAATGAAAATAGAGAACCTAAAATCATCGCCTGACTTATTTGTTGTAGGAAGAGAGCTGGAATTAAAGCTTTGGAAGTATTCTGCAATGGGAGTAAATGGGGCTGTAAATGCTGTTGAGTATACAGTGATTAAGTAGCCTGTAAAAACAATGAACAAGCAAGGCTTGTTTGTATAAGTTGTCGTAATTAAAAAAGAAAATGTAGTTTTAAGCTGTATCATTTTGAAAGGCTGCCAATCTGTTTTACAGGCCTTGTTTCATAATGCTACGTTTTTAAAGTAGAGTTTAGAGATAGTTTGCGTGCCTGATATATTGGATTCACTGTTGAGTGTATTGATGCAATTCGGGGGATTTTGTATGCAAGTTCTTACTCTAATTCGTGTTCTATTTTTTAATCTTATCTTTCTTTTTTGGGCATCAATTGCATTTTCAGGTGTCGCCCATCAAATTCCATCAGACCTACTAGCTGATGATTACGAATCAAGTGATAAGAGTGTAAATATCGTTGTTAGAAATGGTGTAAAAGAATTGCGCTTTAAAAAGAACCAAAGCGTAAATTTTAAGGTGAATCTTTCCAAGGCAGGACTCTACAAAGTAAGAGTGCATTATTCTTCAAAGGGCACAACTCCACAATTAAACGCAAAAGTGAACGACGGACAAAAACTAGATTTTAATTTCGAAGCCACTCCCTATAATTCCGATTATGTGGATCGCAATATTCCTGAATACTTTGAATTTTTATATGGAGAACAAATTTTTACTCTCAAGGCAAAGTCGGACAACTTTTATCTTGTTCGATTGGAATTTATAAAAGTGGACTATCTGTATGAAAAAGTACCTGGAGAAATTCGTGCCGGTGCTTTTTTTAAAAACCCAGATCCGGTTACAACCTATGTCCGTGATGGGCAACAGGAAATTCAATTTAAAAAAGATCAAAAAATATTTTATAAGCTCGATGTAAAAGAAGCTGGTTACTACGATTTGTACCTAGAATATTCTTCTCCCAACTACAATCCTTTGATTCGTCTTGATTTTCAAGAAGCTAGTGTGGATGATTCGCAACTGCCAAAAACTTCTAGTGCTTCTGATTTTATCGATGAAGCAACAGGGCACAGAATAAAGCTTTACCCCGGTTACAATGAGATGGAGTTTTTGTCTATGCGTGCTGGTTTCAATTTAAGAAAAGTAGAGCTGAAGCGAATTGGTTCTTTATCTACCGATGTTCCAGGGAAAGTGTCGGCTGCAGAATTGCTGTCTACGAGTGGCTATGGAAAAGTTCTTAAAAATGGCGGTGAATGGGAATACCAATTTCAAAAAAATGAAAGAGTAAAATATAGAATTAATGTAGCAGAGGATATGTATCTTAAATTTGATTTTAAATACATTGCGCAAGAGGAAGATGCTTTGATTGAATTTGGTGTTGGCAATTCTTTGTATAACTACGGAGCTGAAAAAACAAATGAATGGAAGAATATCGAGGCTAATGACTCAATATTTTTCAGTAAAGGTTCTCATGAAATAACAATCCGAGCTAAAAACTCTGGTTTTCGTTTGCGAAATTTTAATGCCAAAGAAGGCAATGCTGGACAGGCTTTGGCATTGTATCAGGTCAACAGTGGCGGTCCTACAAAGGCTGAGTTTAAAGCAGAGTTAGGAATTAACGATAGTTTACAGGTTTTTAATGGAGATCAAAATTTAAAAATGGCAGTCTTTGGTAGTTTTGCAGACTCCACCAGAGAAATTTCATTGCACTCCCGTGATTCCAGCGTACCAACGGAAGTTCCTACGGATATTTTCAAAACTTTACGGGTAGAGAAAAATACCGCGGATTACCACTCCTCTGGTTTAGTGTATCGGTTTTCGGCAAAGCCCGGCAATTATAGAGTTCGACTTCATAGTGTGTCTTTGAATGTGGAACAACGTATTCGGGTAGAGAGTGAAGATGATAGTTTAAAGGAAGTGTTTGTTGTCCCAAGTAATTCGAAGAATGTTGCCTACTCGGTAGAATATGATTTGAGTCTTGGCAATGGGGAGAGGGAATTGATTATTAATTTAATTCCAGAGTTCCCAACCGAAAAATTTCAATTGGCAGGGATTGAAATATTCAGTGATTCTGAATTAAATTGGAGTTTTCCAAATTTAGCAAAACGTTATATCTCAAATGGTGGTCGTGGCAGTAAAGATGGCTTGAGTTGGGAAAATGCTGCAAATATTGGTAAGTTAAATCAAATGATCGGAGAGCTTTCTAATACTGGAGGCGAAGTTTTAATAGATTCTCAGTCTGGCGTTTATGAGCTAAACAGTGAGCTAGTTATCAAAAAAGGCGGAGCTTCTTCTTCTAAGAAAGTGATAGTTCGTTCTAGTAGTCCAAATGCTTATGTAGGTAGAGCAGAGTTTGCTGGCACAAGGATTGATCCTTGGCCTGAGGCTGGAGCTGGTAGTCCCAAGGGAAAACAGCTTTTTGTTTTACTAGATGGTGCCGATAACCTTGAGTTTAGAGATATTAGTGTCAAAAACTTTGGGAATGGAGTCGTTAGAGTTGGTGCTAATATTGAGAACCTTAGTCTGATCGATATGGACGCTAAAAATGTTGCGAAATTTTTTGAAAATTACATCTCTGATTCTGCTCAAAGTCCAAGTGCTGATGTAGATGGTTTAGTTGCAAAATTTATTGATATCCGTGGTTACGACCAAGGTGGTTTTCGATTTAAACATCATTCTAAAAATTTGTTGGTTCGCCATATTTATGGAGACTCTGAAATGCAAAGGGGAGCCTGCACTGCTAAGGATAAATGTGATTTTGCTATGGGAATCTCAGTAGAAGGGCATAATGAGAATGTTGTATTGAGGCAATCTACCATGTTGAATCACCATCAATTCAATGATTTTTCTGGTGCTTATTACAATGGTGACAGTGTTGCTTCAGAAGGGGATGTTACCAATTTATTAATTATGGATTTTATTGCTGCAGGCAATACTGATGCTGGCTTTGATATTAAAACGCAAGATGCAGTATTAATTAGAACTGTAGCCATTGATAACAAAAGAAACTATCGTAGCTGGAAAAGTATGGAGTTAGAGCAAGTTAGCTCCATTTCTCCAAATCATCGAGGTGGTAGTGGCTCTAGGAATCATTTTTGGGCTTATAAGAATAGTCCGCAAATCTATATTTATAACTCTTTCGTTTACGATGAAGAAGACATCCCAACTTTTGCCTGGGATGATAATCCAAAAGCCACTTTTCACGTATCGGACGAGAGTATTTTTCAAATCAAAAATCTAGATTTTCTGCGAGAAAAGCAAGGCTCTTATTTGAAAATTTCTGAAGATACGATTCTTATACAAAACTAAGTATTTTATTTTGTCAGGCTTTAGCCCTCTCTCTAGGGCTGATGTCTGATGTTTTAGGATTTTTGTGCTGTTTTGATAGGCGCGATTTTTTTCTGTTACTTTCAATGTGCTATTTGTCTAAAACTTGTAAAAGCTCGTTATCAGTTGGCTGTCGTTTAGCTTTATTTTAGTTTTCATTGGGCTTTCTCTCTGCTTTCAATATGTTTTCTGTAGGTTTGTATTTAGCTTTAGGAAGCTAAAAATCTAGGTCTTTTTTGCTTTTGAATTTATAAGACCTCTTTTGAAGGAGATCAGTATGGCGAAAACAAAGCGTCTCAAAAGTAGTTTTAAAATTCAAAGAAGATTGATGTGTGAGTTGCCAGGCTTAGGTAAGCCAGGTGCGATGGATCGTAGACCTTATCCACCAGGGCAGCACGGTAATACTAGAAGAAAATTTTCTGACCATTCTTTGCAGTTAATTGAAAAGCAGAAAGTGCTTTTTCACTATGGTTTAAGAGAAAAACAATTACGTCATTTTATTAAGAGAGCGAAAAAAGGTTCTGGTTCCAATTGGACACAAAAAACCATTAGTCTTTTAGAGTCTCGTCTAGATAATGTTTTATTTAGAGCTTCCTTTGCAAGTAGCATCGCTGCTGCCAAGCAATTGTGTTCGCATAGGAAGGTTTTGGTAAATGGTAAAATCGTAGACATCCGTTCTGCTATTTTAAAGCCAGGAGATGTGGTTAGCTTGAAAGATTCTTGTTACCAAAACCAAGTTTTCATGCACGCACAATCTGTGAAGCGCCTAGAGCTTCCATTGCACTTAGAAGTTACTGAAAAAGATTCTAAGCCAGCAATTTTGGTGAAGGACAAACCTCCGGGAGATGCGAATCCATTTCCTTTTAACGAAAATCTTTTCACCGAGTATTATTCGAAACGAGGATAGTCATGAAGCAAGCAATGGAAAGGCTTGGTGAATGGGAAGAGATTAGTTTAAAAGCGATTCATCAATGCGAAAATAATGTAGAGAAGATTGCTCTTTTACAAAGGGCTTTCTCAATGAGCCTTGATTTTCTCAAAGAGGAAATTTTATTTTTTCATTCCATCAATAGCTTTAGTCTATTACAAATTGCTACGGAAAATTTAGTCCATGTGATGTTGGAAGAAGATTTAAGTGATGAAGCCTATGAAACAATTATGTTGGCTGAATCAGCTCTGAGAGGGTTTTTGAAGCCTGAATATCCAGAGGATATCCAAGAACTTGCCCTTAAGGAAATTGGTCTCCTGGTAGGGGAAGGAACGGGAGCTAAGGCTTTCGATGGCAATCAAAATTTACAGTTAGTAATTCATTAAAAAAAGCCCGATTTCATCTGTTAAGGCTTTTCTACTAGTGGAAGGCCTTTTCATCATTTTCCAAAACAATCCACGGTGATTTCTTGATAGATAGTCACTAAACTCGGCACTTGGATCGAAAGCATAGGACTTATAGTTTTCCCAAGAGGAAAAACCCTCTTTGAAAGCAGTAATTAATTGCTTTTCTCGAGCCAGGTAGTGTTTTTTGCTTGATAGATTCATGCTCTCACTCAAACTACAGTTTAAATAAGATGCGGTTTTTTTGTCGTAGCCTAGCTCCTTCATTAGGCGTATTGCCAATGACTCTAGAGTCTCATTTTCTTGTTGGTAAAAGCTCTTAATTGCCAAGAGGTAAGTTTTATCGATATTACGTCCCGTTTGTGGAAGTTTTCTCTGTGCTAATTTTCTTAGTTTTGTTCTTTCATAGGAGCGCATGCGATTAAGTGTACTTATTATTTTATCGGTAAGTTTGCTTCTACGAGAATAATTGGCTCTATCAACAGGCTCTAGAAGAAACATGGACATTTCTCTGGCAATATGCGTTTTGTGAAAGAGTTCAGTGTCTTCTCCGCAAGCTTTTTGCTCCAGTGCTTGCATGGCCTCACCGCATACCGAGATCACTGCTTACTCGCTAGAGGACTTCCAGTGGCTATTGTTGGCAAAACAGTTGTCAGAGTTTTCTGTATATTCGATCTTAAACTTACTTGAATCCAATCCAAGTAAGAGGCTAATTTCAGCCACAATTTGTTCTGCGGGATTTTTATCTTCTAAATTTAGAATTTGTACTCCAGGGATATTGATTTCATGCGCGCTTAAATTGATAGCGCCAGAAAGCAATATGCTTATCATCAGTAAAACCTTGTTCCAAATGTCCTCTCTTGCTTTTATTACGATTACTTTAGATGCAAAGTTTGGGCTCAATAGATTTTATATTATATTTATTTATAAGCGGGACCATCAATTCCTTAAAAAGGATCAAATGCAGATTATTTGTATTTCATAGCTTTCAGAGGCTATTTTAATTTAGAGGATTGGATTGAGCTAGACCTAATTGGTCGCTTTGGTTGACCAAAATGGTCAGCTGAAAACTAATAATCAAAGCTTCTCTGGTATTTGTATCGAGGGGATCCGTTAAGAGATTTTTTACCATAAATAAAGCTGTCGTTATCAATTAGTTCAATGTAGAGACTTTTATCAATAGACAAAAGGAATTGCTGTTCCAGTTTACTGTAGTTATAAATTAAGCTTTGTCCATCGTATTGGCAGGTAATTCCAGGGTAAAGATCTTGATTGATTGTGTTCCATTGAACCTCAATGCTAGTTCCATAGTTATGAAGAGTGGCCATGCATACTCCTACTTCATTCGAAGTATAAGTTCCGCTAGATAAATTGTTAGCGATTGCTGGGCTAGATAGACCTAGTAAGAGTGCGCAAATAAGAATTCTCATAAACATCCTTCTTTTGATTTAGCTAATTTCTTCCAGTGGACTTTAACATAAAAGTTTTCGCTTGATCGTAAAACAGGCTTTTAAAGGAGAGTATTTAAATTATTTTCAGAACTGTCTAATTTTTAATAGTATGTATGATCTTGTTTGAATCCTTAAAATTGGCCCCTTTAATTGCGGATGAAAAGCTGCAAAAATATTAAATCATTAGCTAAGTTAAGATTCTTCAAATTGGGATTTACTTTGCAGGAAAAATAGAAAGAGATTGTCGGGACTTAACTTACAGCCATCCGCAATTAAGTGGGCCAGTTCTTGAAACTCTTTTTTGTATTCATTAGCGGGAAAATCAAAATGGACAAAGTCACTTAGAGGATTGTTTCTTGAGAGCTATTAAAAACTATGTGCAATGAGAGTAGATAGTTCGTAAAGTTTACAGGCAAAATAATGAATCAATTGTAAATTCATACACTTAACGCAAGGCGCCTAGCTCTCTCTCATGGTGACTTATTGCTAATTGTTTTCTAATTTGAACCCATGAAGGACTACTCATTAACCGTACCGAAGAAAGCCGACCTTACTTATAACTCTTATATTAAAGTACACGAGCTTTTAGACTTACAGAAGTTAGAATCAGATCCACCTCAGCATGATGAAATGCTTTTTATCATCATTCATCAAACCTACGAATTATGGTTCAAACAGATCCTCCACGAGTTCAACAAGGCGGTGGATTACTTAAAAAAAGATCAAACGGTACTGATGCTAAAGGCTATGAATCGGATTTATAAAATTCAAGATGTCTTGGTTTCTCAAGTAGATATTTTAGAAACCATGACTCCTAATGAGTTTAACTATTTTAGAGATAAATTGACTCCCGCAAGTGGTTTTCAAAGTCATCAGTTTCGTCAGTTAGAATACTGCTTAGGACTTCGTAACGAAACTTACTTAAAGTTTTACAAAGAAGATGAAGAGGCTTTTAAAATTTTGTCGAAAGCGATTCAGGGGCCTAGTATTTATGATGAGTTTTTGAAGTTTTTTGCCAGGAAGGGACTAGATGTACCGCAAGAGGTTCTGAACAGAGACTATAGTAAAGCCTACGAGGAGAATGATGATTTGGCTAAAGAGATGGCCAAAATTTATGATGATCCGCTTAAGTACAATGAGCTTTATGAAGTTTTAGAAGTGATGATGAATGTGGACCAGAAATTACTCTTGTGGCGCTATCGACATGTACAAATGGTTCGTCGAGTGATCGGTATCACCATGGGAACCGGTGGCAGTATGGGTGTTCAGTATTTACAATCGACATTAAATAAGTTGGCCTTCCCTGAAATTTGGAAAGCTCGCCAATATATCATCACTCCAGTAACTAGAGACAAAGAGGAAGAAGTATGACTTGGTCGGCCAGTTCCATTCGCCCACAATATTCTCGATTTATTGACTCTTATCCCAATTTGTTGTTCGCCAACCATTCTCATCAAGCATGGCCCAATGTGGCTAGATTTGGCCAATTAAAGGCTTTTGATCTAGCTGCAGAAAACCACGGTGCCAAGTGGATTGAAATAGAGAAAACTCGTAGCTATTTAAAAAATTATATCTCTGAATGGATTGGTAATGATTCTTTCGGAGCTGCGGATGGAATTTGTTGGGGGCAAAATACCTTTGAACTTTTAGGTAGTTTTTTAAGTTCTTTAAATTTAGATAAAGACTCAGTGATTGTCACAAGTGATACTGAATTTCATTCAATGCGTCGCCTTTTAGCGGCTTATGAAGAAAATGGCGTAAAGATAGTCCGGGTTGAAACCTACACAGAAGAAGAACTTTTAAAAGAAGAGCCATCTGCTGGATTCTTTGTTCGTCTAAATGAGCAGATTAAAAAAGTAGATCCCAAAAAATTAAAAGCAATCATGTTTTCTAGTGTGAGTTTTCATACAGGAAATTTATTGCCTGAATTTGAGGGTGAACTATCTAGGCTCCTTACTTACTCTTGTCCTGTGTTGGTAGATTTATACCACCATATCGGGCCAAAAAGATTTAAGCTTCCAAGTCTTGGTCAGGAAAATCTCTACCTTGTTGGTGGTGGCTATAAATACCTTCAGATGGGTGAAGGTAATTGTTGGATGAGAGCTCCTATAGACTCTAAGCTTAAGCCAATTTTAACAGGTTGGTATGCGGAGATGGAAATGCTTAGTGCTAAATCTACCGAGGAAGTGATTTATCCAGACAATGCGGAGAGATTTAGAGGGGCGACTTATGATGGTAGCTCTGTATTACGAGCAAAAGAAGTAGCAGGGTTTTTTAAGGACATTGGCTTTGATCCATCTTCTCTAGAGAAAAAATACACTGCTGACGTTAGTTATTTGTACGAGCGAATTCATAGGTTGGTGAGCAGGCTCCCTGAAAATTATAAGAAGTCTACAGGAATACGTATATTAAGTCATAAATCTCAAGATTTGAGAGCCGGTTTTTTTAGTCTTAAATTTAGAGACGCTGCTCTGTTAAATGCCTTTTTATTGAAGAATTTTATTGAAACAGACTACCGAGGGGAAATCATTCGATTTGGTCCAGCCCCTTATACTTTAAAGACAGAAATGGATCGTTTGTTGGATGTTGTAACTGATTTTTTTGAGGGTGAAATATGAAAAAAACTTATGAAGCTTTTGACTGGAAGTCTCTACTTGAGGACGGACCAATAATTGGTGTTGATGAAGTTGGCAGGGGTTGTTTGGCGGGGAGAGTTTACGCCGCCGCTTGTATTTTGAATCTTAAAAAAGATCATATGCATTATACGGATTCTAAACTCTTGTCCGAAAAACGAAGATTAGAATACTCAGAACAAATTAAGAGAGATCATCAGTTTTGCATTGCTTATGCTGAAGTGGACGAGATTGATGAGTTAAATATTTTAAACGCCAGTCTTCTCGCCATGAAGCGTGCCGTAGACGGTTTGCAAGTTGGAATGGGAACTGTTTTGGTGGATGGCAACAAAACAATCACCAATTTGGATACAGCCTACCAACAGATTACATTGGTAAAGGGTGACCTTCGTGCTCAACCTGTTGCTGCCGCGGCCATTTTAGCAAAAGTAGAAAGAGACAGGTATATTAGTGAATTGGGAGATCAATTTCCAAATTACGGATTTGCAACTCATAAGGCTTATCCAACAAAAGTGCACAAAGAAGCCATCGCAAGCTTCGGCCCAAGCCCAGTGCATAGAAAAAGCTTTAAAGGCGTTAAAGAATTCCTTTAATAAAAATCAATACCTTGGCGCGAGAGCAGAGTTGTTGTTTCTCGCTTACTTAAATCGAGATTCAAAAACAATAGATTCCCACTTTAGAAGAAGGCTATTTTCTGTGGAAATTGATATTTTTGAGTTTTCAATTCTAGAAAACAATCATAGGAGAAAATGTCTTTTCTCAGGGGATTTGGAGGAGGCTTTGTCTTCTTTCTCAGGAAAAGCTGATTCTCTGTGCCTAGATTTTTTTGAAATTAAATCAATGTCTGGCAAGCTTTACCAGGAGAAAAGAGTTTCTAAGAATCAAAAAAAACGTCAATCACAGGTAGCAATGCATCTTTACTCAATGGGTTTTGATAATATTCAGTTTTATGATGTTTTTGTTTCAGAGTCGAAAATAGACATTAGAAAAAGGGAGCTTTGGTAGCTTCCTGTATTAGGCTTTGCAAATAAGTTTCTTCTAAGCTTGGTTTACAAAAGACATTTGTGTTTGTTTTGTAAAACTAATCCTAAAATTTTAAGTTGCTAAATATGTGAGTGATAGTTCTACTTTAAGATTTTTGGTCTTATACAAATTAGTCCTTCATTTTCTGATCTTTAGCACTTTAGTTGCGGATAGAAATGAAGCCTTCTGAGTAATCAGGAGCTTATTTAAAATCCTGTCAATCGTGCCTTTATCGGCGTAGAGGGCAAATAGGGGGCTTGTCTACTTATCTTAAGAGGATTAGCAATTTAGCGAGCCAGTTATGCTTTTATTAGAAATAAGAAACTTGTTTAGAAAACTACTTAAAAAATTGTTTATAAATTTGTAGGAATCAACAAGTTTTTTACACAGGCCTTGGAATATAAAGTTTCTCATTTTTGTAGAATAGAGCCATCAGACGGGAGGCATGAAGTCTTTCGTACATTACAAAGGAGACAAAATGAATTCTGATAAAATTAAAGGTAAAGTAAAAGAGACCAAAGGTAAAATCAAACAATCTGCTGGTAAGACCTTTGATGACAAAGAAATGCGTGCCGAAGGTATGGCCGATGAGGCCGAAGGTAAGGTGCAAAAAAATTATGGTAAATTGAAAGACTAATTTACTTTTGAAAAGCGTCGGCCCCAGCCGACGTTTTTTTTATTTTCTTCAATGAATATCGCGAAACGATTTAGCGAAACTGCTCTTGGCAGAGCTGGTATTTATTAAACTAGTTCAAAGAGGTAATTTTAAAACGCCTTAGTGGTCAAAATCCCAAAAAATTCTTTCCACTTTGTCCTCAGAGATTTCAAAACCTACACATTCCGAAGTCTTTTGTTCTGGATCACAGTAGTAAATTCGGTTTTGATTTTTATCTACTCTTTGAGGACCACCGAATAGCTGAGTGAGCTTCTCGGCTTTTTCTCCAATTTTTATCCCATAAGGAAGTTTTAATACATTGTCATGCATGACAAGTTTCTTCATATAAAAATCGCCTGACGATTTTTTATTACTAGATTCAGCGATGTTAATTTCGAAGCCATCGTAAACTAAGGTGTATATTTTTTCAGTCTCATTTTTATTGGTTTTTTTGGCCACTTGACGAAACTCTTGATGCTGTGGCTGACCAAAGTCTTTACTTAAGGTGTAAAAAAGATTCTTATCAGATGGTTTTTTGATTGGTGATTTTAACAGTCTTGTTAGGTGCTTTTTATGTTCCGGTTGGATTTCCTCTGTTTTTTCAGGAGCGCTCGTGCAAGAAAGAATTGAGAAAGATAAAAGGGCCATGGCAAATATTGTTGCTAAACTTTTCATAACTAAATGCTAGCAAAAACTTCGAATTGGTCAAGACTAGGAAGTTGGGGTCTAGCAGAATAAAAACGAGAAAAAATGCCACTGCCAAGTCTTTATATTCAGCGATAAATTAGCTGATTTTTTAGTTTTACTGCCCTTAGAAATAAAATGCTGCTAGGATGCGAAAGAAACTAGAGGGTGATTTATGGATTTATTAAATGACTATAAAGGCGAACCAAAAGAATTGTTTGAGAAGTGGTTTGAGCACGCAAAAAAAATCGGGATTGAGAAGCCTGAAAAGTTTTATTTAGCTAGTCTTGGCTTAGATGATTTTCCCCAAGTCAGGACTGTTTTATTCAAAGGCTTTGTTGATAATTGCTTTAGTTTTTATACCAACTATCAAAGCCATAAGGCGAAAGAATTGGCCGAAAACCCTAATGTTAGCGCTCTTTTTTATTGGCTAAAAGATGATATGGATCACCAGATTCGAGTTTGTGGCAGTGTTCGAAAAATGTCTAAGGAAAAATCAGAAGAGTATTTTCATAGCCGCCCGAGAGGGAGCCAAATCGGCGCTTGGGCTAGTCCGCAAAGTGAGAAAATTAGTAGTCGTGAAGATTTGGATAAAAAAGTTCAAGATTTAGAGGAGAGATTTGCAGGTAAAGACATTCCATTGCCGGAGTTTTGGGGTGGCTATTTGATCGAAGCAAAATCTTTTGAGTTTATGATTTTAAGAAAAGATCGTCTGCATGATCGATTCTTGTATAAAATGCTGGATGGTGTTTGGCAGAGAGAGCGTCTTGCTCCTTAGTCCTCTAAAACAATTCTGAGATTTTTTGGCATTTGTTCTCTGGCTTTAAGGTATGCTTTGCGCTCTATTAGACTTAGATTTCGCTGCGTTTGGGCTGGGTATGATATAGAAGCCTAAAAAGTACTCAAATTCGTTCAATATTTTTCAGCAAAGCTTCTCTGTCTTGCAGAAAATCGGGCATCTAGCTACAATGGGGCTTGTTCAATTAGGAGAATCCCGTGGCAGATAAATCAATGATCGTAACCGCAGCCCTTCCATATGCAAATGGTGAAATCCACCTAGGGCATTTGGTAGAATATTCACAAGCAGATTTTTGGACTCGTTTCCATAAGATGAAGGGTAGAGATTGCCACTATTTTTGTGCCGATGATACCCATGGGACTCCGATTATGGTGTCAGCTAGACAGCAGGGAATAACACCTGAAGAGCTTATTGCTGGAGCTAGAGAAAGACATTTGCGAGACCTTAATGGCTTTCAAGTTCATTTTGATAATTTCTCAAGTACTAATTCACAAACCAACAAAGAAATGTGCAGCGAGATTTTTTTAAAAATGCAAGAGAATGCGCACATTACAACTCGCTCTATTAACCAAGCTTACTGTGAACATGATAAAATGTTTTTGCCAGATCGTTTTGTACGTGGGGAATGTCCTAAGTGTGGAACAGAAGATCAGTATGGGGATTCTTGTGATTCTTGTGGAGCCACTTATGCTCCTACGGATCTAAAAAGTCCCGCCTGTAGCATTTGTGGAAATGCACCTGTTGAGAAGGCTAGTGAGCATGTGTTTTTTAAGTTAAATGACTTTAAGGAATACCTTCGTTCTTGGTTGTTAGAAAATTGCACCAAAGAAGTTTCTAACAAAATGTTAGAGTGGTTTGAAGAAGATCTTAGAGAGTGGGACATTTCCAGAGACGCTCCTTATTTCGGCTTTGAAATCCCTGGTTTTAAAGATAAGTACTTTTACGTTTGGGTGGATGCTCCCGTAGGATATATGGCCTCTGCTAAAGAATGGTGTGATGCCAACGGCAGAGATTTTTCTAAGTATTGGGATGATAGCGAGATCTATCATTTTATTGGGAAAGACATTGTATATTTTCATACTTTATTTTGGCCAGCAATGTTGAAGGCCGCAAACAAAACCACTCCTTCAGGGGTTTTTGTTCACGGTATGCTAACCGTGAATGGTGTGAAAATGAGTAAATCAAAAGGAACTTTCATCAATGCTAAGACTTATCTTGAGCACTTGGACCCAATGTATTTGCGTTACTATTATGCCTGTAAGTTTAATTCCAGTATGGAAGATGTGGATTTGAATCTTGAAGACTTTGTGAGTCGGGTAAATTCTGATCTAGTCGGTAAAATCACTAATTTGGCTTCTCGTGGAGCGCAAATGTTGAATAAGCGTCTTGGTGGCGAACTATGTGCACCAGATGCAGATGGTCTGAAAGTGATTCAAATGGCCATGGAAAAATCTGAGGAGATTGCTGCTCTTTATGCGAGTAGAGACTTTTCAAAAGCTCTTAGGCTCATCCGTGAAATTGGCGATGAAGCGAATCGTTATTTTGATGAGAAAGCTCCATGGAAATTGATCAAAGAAGATGAAGAAGAGACTAGAAAAATCTTAAGTTCAACTTTAAATTTATTTCGAATCTTGGCTGTATATTTGAAGCCCATATTACCGGAATACGCGAAAAAAGTGGAAGTGATGTTTTCTAATTTAAAAGTCATAGAGCTAGATGATTTAGAAAAACTTACGGACTTAGAGAGTCATGTGCAGGCAAAAGTTTCTGATGCTAAAGATCATGCCGGGCATTCTGAACTTTTTTGGAAACACAGTTTAAGCCTGATTGTTTCTGGAAAACTGAATGACTATGAACACCTTGCTACCCGAATTGATCCAAAGACAATCGATCTCATTTTAGAAGCATCTAAAAAGGATTTAAAAGCCAAAGAAGCTAAGACCAAGAAGAAAGACGAGAAAAAAGGAAACTCCTTAATGTCAGAAATTACGATTGATGATTTTATGAAAGTGGATTTACGAATCGCCAAAATTGTTGATGCGGGACCTGTGGAAGGTGCTGATAAATTGATTCGATTGCAGTTAGACATTGGAGAGCATGGAACTCGTCAGGTTTTTGCTGGGATTAAAGCAGCTTATGATCCAAAAGATCTCATTGGTAGACACACGGTAATGGTTGCTAATTTGAAGCCAAGAAAAATGAAATTTGGCATGAGTGAAGGTATGGTTTTAGCTGCGGGTGCAGGTGGTTCTGATTTGTTTATTTTGAGTCCTGATGACGGAGCAAAAGCAGGGGATCGCGCCAAATAAATGTTAAGTGAAAAAGAAAAAAATAAAATTCGAAGTCTTAGCCCAAATCGAAGAATTGAGATTCTTTATGGTCTTTTACGTTCTAATGAAAAAGAACTATCTGACTTTGAAGCTAAGGATTTTTTAAAGGCTCAATTTTTATTAGATAGTCTGACGAAAGAAAAAGATTTGGGTTTTGAACGTTTTAAAGAGGTTCTTAAGGAGATTCCTGAACCAAGGAATCTACAGATTTTTTTAAGTTTTTTAGAAAAGCATCAGGGTATCAGTATGAAAGACGAAGATTTTGTCTTTCAGGTTAAAGAAGGAGATTCTGTAAAATCAGATTTCCAAAAAGTGCCTCTTTATTTTGTTCTACATAATCTTCGATCTAGTTTTAATATTGGAAGTATCTTTCGAGCCGCTGAATGTGCGGGAGTTGCAAAAATATATTTGAGTGGCTATACGGCCTCGCCAGACAATCAAAAAATTAAAAAAGCGGCTATGGGAGCTGAAAAGCTTGTGGATTGGGAATACATTCCAGAGTTTCAGTCTGTATTGAAAACTTTAAATTCTCAAAATATACAATCCATTGCCCTAGAAACTGTGAAAGATAGTACTAGTGTTTATGATGTTTCTATTAAGGACAAGACAGCGATTTGGGTGGGTAACGAAGTTTTTGGTTTAGAGAAAGAAGTTTTATCTGCGGTTTCTCGCTTTGCACAGATACCACTCTATGGCACTAAGAACTCGCTCAATGTGGCACAAGCCTTGACGACAACGGCTTTATTGTGGGGTGAGAGTTTACGAGCGAAGGGCATTTATTTATGAATATCAAACCAATTGGTGTGGTTAAAAGTGATTTGAAATTTAAATCCGAATCTCCAACCCAGGGAACCTATGTTGAAAATTCCGAGGCAAAAATTGTTTTAAACTCGGGAAGTAATTTCGAACAGGCCTTAGATGGCTTGCAGGACTACGAGCGAGTTTGGGTGATCTATCAATTTCATAAAAATGAAAACTGGAAGCCAATGGTAAATGTACCACGCTTGGAGAATGAAAAAAAAGGTGTCTTTGCAACTCGCTCACCTTATCGACCGAACTCCATTGGAATGACTTGCGTAAAGTTAGTAGGGGTGAATGGTCGAGAAATTACAATTGCTGAAAGCGATATGCTAGATGACAGTCCTGTTTTAGATATAAAGCCTTATATTAATTATTCAGATTCATTTTTGACGAAGCAGCCAGACTGGCTCGATAAGGCTGAGGAAGATGAATATCAAATTTTCATTCCAGAATATTTACAAAAGAAGATTCAATATTTAGAAAAAAGTGCGAAGTTAAATCTCCGTCAGTTTATAGATACCCAACTTCGTTTTAAACCATTGAATCAAGATAGAAAAAGGATTGAAATTTTAGATGATTCCGAGTCAGGGACAAAGGCTAAAATATCTTTCAGAACATGGCGCTTTGAGTATAATGTAGACCGAGAAAGCCTAAAGGTTTTCATGTTAAATTTATATTCTGGATATCGAAAAGAAGAACTGAAAGAGGGCGAAGAAGACCCTTACGGTGATAAAAACATTCACAGAAAATTTAATAAAAAGTTTAACTAGTTAGAGTGCTTTAATCATAGCCTTTGAGTACGTAAGGGCAATGGTTAAAATTAATCTTTGCATCTCCTAAAATTTGCCCTTCCTTAAATGGGCTATCAGAGATTAGCTTTCTAAGGTAAAAGCCATGGTAGGGATTCCATAAACCACTTTGAATCCAAGTAGCAAGATAAAGGCTTTGTGAGCTGCTGACAGGTAAGAAGTCTGCCAAGGCTCGATAGGTTTTACTGCCGATATATCCCAATTGCCAGGCGTTACTGAGGTCAATGATCGATATTTCCATGTTTTTTTCAGCAATGGCCTTAACGAGCTTTTGTCTTTGATTTTCTTTGGAGAAATCAATGTCGATCACTTGGATCTTGCCTTGCAATGCCATATTTCTTAGTTTTTGATAAAGCATATCATTTTGCCAAAAAATAGTATCAGGTCTTTTTAAACTGTCGGTCATATAAAACCAGTTTTTATTGCTAAATAGTTTGTGGCCACGATAGCGTTTTAAAAAGTTGTAAATGCTCTCATCACTTAAAGGGGAGTTATGGTAATGGGAAAAAAGATCGGCCATATTATTAAAATTAGATCTAAGATGATAAAAGGCTTCCTTACTTTCTGCGTACTTTAAAAGTTCGATCATCATGCGATTGTAAGTGATGATATCTTGATCCAGGTCTGCCAATAAAAGGTGGGTAGCTTTAGATAGGGAAGCGCCAACGAAGCTTCTTTCAGTTCCTACTCCGATGTATATACCTTCCTTGCTATTGCTAAAGATAGGTCGTGCTTTTTCCATGCTATATTCATTGGGCACTAAGTAGCTTTCCGTCCAGCTAAAATTATTATTTTCAGAGTAATCAATGAAGTTTGCTTTTGCGGAATTACTTCCTACAAACACGAATAGAATGATTGTATAACATAGGCTGTATAAAAAGTTCATAGTTCCCCTGGGCCCTCTGCTCTTTATAGAAAAAGCTAGGGGGAAGATCTATGAAAAAGAATAATTGCTCAGACTTTTGCAGTTTTTTTAAAGCTCCGTTGCCATGATTTCTTTGGAAAAATCATTTCCTTCAAATTTCTCTAACTCTTGCAGTCCGGTAGGACTAGTTATGTTTATCTCTATGAGAAAATCTCCTAAGAAGTCGATGCCAGCAAAGTAAATGCCACGTTTTAAAAAGTCTTTTGCCAATCGCTCAGAGATTTCTTTTTGTTTGGCAGATAGCTTGGTTTTTACGGCAGTCCCACCTGCATCAAGATTGTTTATTTTTGAACCTTCTTTGTGTACTCGTAAAATGGCTCCCAGCACTTTTCCGTTGAAAATTAAAACCCTTTTATCTCCCTGGTCTGCTTCTGGGACAGCTTCTTGAACAATAATTTTTTCGCTAAAATCTTTTGTGATTTCACTTAGTTTTTCCAGGATTTTTGGATCCTTTTTGTTGGTGAAAAGAATGCCTTTACCACCAAAGCCGTCAATTGGTTTTAAGACTGCTTCTTCGATGGTTTCGATAAAGTGAATGATGCGTGTTTTGTTTAGGCTTACAAATGTTTTAGGTTGGTACTCAGGGTAGTAGTGAGCGGCTAATTTTTCGTTCCAGTCTCTCAGGATCTGAGGGTGGTTGACGATGGTGGTATTATTGCCAACATAATCACATTGTAAACTTGTGTAAAAGTAGCGCCTATCAAAAGGAGGGTCCTTACGGATCCAAATTTGTTTAAACTCTGAAAGCTGCATAGATACATCTTTTTTTATAATAATTTGCTGGTCATTTTCTAGTTTTAATAAAGCGCATTCAGCCACGGCTTTATCCTGCTGTAAATCAATGTCGTTTTGGTCAATATGATAAACTTCAATACCTAGTTTTAAGGCTGCGCGAATAAGTGCAAAACTAGTGTCTTTATGGCTTTTCATTTGCGGTATTGGGTCGGCGATAAATGCGATTTTTTTCATGCTATTAGCATGAATCTGAGAGCCTGCTTTGTCATGGAAAAAATAGAATAGCTAGATTGTTATTGTTTTCTAAAGATAAGACTAAAATTGCCTAAAACATTGCTTTGTGGCATAAAAAAGCATGGAAATTCGTGAATTTGCAGAAAATTTACTGCGAGAAACCAATCTCGAGAAAAAACTCTTTTTACCGGATGAATTCACGGATAGGGACCCGGTTTTTAACAAAAAGCTACCAAGCCGACCGGAGCGCTTTCAAACTTCAAAAAAAATAGAAAAACCAAGCTATCAGTTTCCAAAAGCCAAAGATTTGCAAAAATCAGAAAACGTAGCTCGAGCGATGCATTTTTTTGCCAATCATGAACTCTTGGCCATAGAGCTCATGGCTTTGGCTTTGTTAAAGTTTCCAGAGGCACCAAAAGCCTTTCGCCGTGGATTGCTCAAAGAGATAACTGAAGAGATCGATCATTTAAAGCTCTACCAAGGAAGAATGGAAAAAGAAGGAATGAGTTTTGGTGATATTTCTCCCAATGATTACTTTTGGCGAGTTCTTAGCGATATGAAGCATCCCATAGATTTTTGCACTAAAATGTCGCTTGGTTTTGAGCAAGCGAATTTAGATTTTTCGAAGTACTTTCAGAACTGTTTTCAAGAACTAGGAGACCAGGAGAGTCTGGATATTTTGAATGTAGTTTATGAAGATGAGATTCGGCATGTGGCTTTTGGGCTGCATTGGTTTGAAAAATGGAGCGAGAAATCCTCAGAGACTTTATTTGATCGTCACAAAAACTCACTATCCTTTCCTATGGGGCTTCAGAGAGCAAAGGCGCAAGGTAAATTTTTTGATGAAGAAGGTCGAAGGAGAGCGGGCTTTGACTCTGATTATATTCAACAATTAAAACTCTATAGATCGTCCAGAGAAAGGCCTCCTGTTTTACGTTTGTTCAATCCAGAGGTAGAGGCGGAGATATCTTCTTTAAAAAACACTTACACTGCAGATAAGTTGACGCAAAACCTAAAGCGATCTCTTCAGCATTTACCGCATTTATATGCATTAGAACAAGACATTCTTTTAGTGGAGAGTTTGAGTTCCCCTGAATTTAAAGAAGATCTTTTAAAAGTGGGGTTTTCTTATTGTGAAGAAATAAAATTCTCTGACTGGAAAAAGCTGAGAAAATCCCGAAAGATCGCTGGTTTTAGACCTTGGGGTGATTCTTTTTCAAGCGCAAAGGTATTGCAAGAAAAGGAAAGCATTGAGTTTCGAGATAAACTAGATGCTTACCAATGTTTTCACAGTCAGCAAAAAAGTTTAGAGCTTTTGCGGGAGTTTTTACAATTATTTGCTGATAAGTACCCTCAGCTCATTCAAATGGAAGATCTGGCAGTGCAAGTTAGTTGTCTTGCTGATATTGAAGATTGGGCACATTTTCCCGCTGTATTAAAAGCGCCTTTGGCTTTAAGTGGTCGCGGTTTAAATTTTGTGGAAAATAAAGAGGAACTTGTTGCTGCGGCAAAGAACTTGCTGAAGTCACAAAAGAGTTTTGTTTTAGAGAAGAAGTTTGAGCGAAGAATGGATTTCTCACTGCAAATGGATTTTAACGAACATAAGAATGCTTTTAACAAAGCTCTTGCAAGGTTTTTTACGGATGCAAAAGGTAAGTATCAAGGGGGCGTTGTTGGCAAAAACTTTTTCGATTCCCTTGACGATAGGCTGCTACGTTTTTGGAACGAGCCTAACGAGTTTGGCTTTAATCTTTATGATATGGTCGAGGATTTAAATTGCTTTTTGTCAAAAAAGTTAATGGACACAAACTACACTTCGGTACTTGGTGTGGATTGTTTTGTTTTTGAAAAAAATGATAAGCTTTATGTAAAGCCTTTGGTAGAAATAAACTTGCGCCATAATATGGGTTATGTGAAATCAAAATTATCACAGAAGGTTCGACCAGGTGTTAAGGCCTTCTTTCATGTGCTTCACAAGAGGCATTACCCACTTTTAAAAAATCTTAATATAGAGAGTTTTGCAGAACTTCGCGAGAAATATCCATTAAAGGCGGATGAAAAGGGATTACATGATGGTTTTGTCTTTTTGTCTGAACCTTTTGTTGAGGGTGATTTCGTTGCCATCTTACAGACGGCTGAGAGTTTTGAAGAATCCCTTAGTTTATTGCAAAAAAGGTTTGTGTAAAATATGAGTCAAAAAAAGACCTTCCATTTTGAAACCCCAAAAGAATTAGACGGCTACAGCTTAAAAGAGTCCGTTTACCTTTTTCTTACAGACATACGCCACATCCCAATCTCTAAAAGAGAGGTAAAGAAAATCATTGATTCTGGTGGTGTTCATCTAAATGGTGATAAGAGGCCTCGTGCAAGTAGGGCTTTGGCAATCGGGGACAAAGTTTTAATTTTTTTACCGAGAGAGTTTCTCTTAGCAAAAGATGAAGAGATTAACATTCAATTTGAGTTGGACTCTGAAAGAGTTGTTTTTGAGGATGATGCTATCATTGTTGTAAATAAGCCTTCTGGCTTGAACACCCAAGCTTCTTTGGATCCGAAGAGAGATCATTTGTACGCGGCGGTGAAAAGGTATTTAATGGCAAAGTCTAAGTATCCAGAGAAAGTTTATGCGGGATTACATCATCGTTTGGACGTGGATACCTCTGGCTTGGTTTTATTTACGAAGAAAAAGTCAGCCAATAAAAACATAACAAAACAGTTTGAAAATCGAAGCATTCAAAAAGAGTATATTGCCATTAGTTTAAATCCCGAAAGCAAGGATGTGCCTGATCAATTTATTGTTGAGAATCATCTAGCTCGTAAAAAAAGTGGCATTGAATCCAAACAATTGAGAATGGAGTCGGTTGCTTCTGGTGGGGATTACGCTAAAACTGAGTTTAAAAAAATGGATTGGCAAGAAGCTCTGTTGAGTAAAATTTCAGACCAACAAAAACAAGATTTCTTAAAATTAAAGTGTCTGGCTTTTCATGTGAAGCCGAAAACGGGTCGAACTCATCAAATACGTGTTCATTTGTTTGAAAGTAAATTGCCGATTTTAGGTGATCCATTTTATTTTTACGAAAACAGCTCTGAAAAGCATCGACTTATGCTCCATGCTGCCAAATTGAGTTTCGTTCATCCTCTCACTGAAGAAAAACTTAGTTTAGAAGCTGAGTTTTTGATCGACTAAAATTTTCCTTGTGACAATTCTAGGCTGACCATTTTGGGCAAATACTGAAAGCCTTACTTGGTAGAGTTTATAAAGCAAAAATGGTCACAGGTGCATTTTGGCGGAAGTTCGTAAGTTACCAAAATCACGACTAAAAAAATGAAAAACTCATCTGGTTTAATTTTTTTAAACTGGGCACAGACTTTGTATTAGAAGTCTGTGACAAATAACGAGGTGTTGTGAATGTGGTACGTAATTAAAAATAAGCCGATTGTATTTGCCTTGAATCTATTGGTGTATTCAATGTTAGTGGTAATGATGGGGAGCTGTGCTCATTTTTCCAGTTTGAACGAAGTGAATCGTTCTGACTACAATCAAAAACAAAATACTTACATAGCGATGCAGTATGATTTAGTGAACCTGCCAAAAGGGGAACATAAGTTGTACTTACGGGATTCTGCTGGAGACTTGGTAGAATTGGTGGTTGTAGATGATAAGAATCCAAAAACAGGTGTTATCTTTGAAGTAGCTGGTAATAGGACTTATCAAGTGGAAGCCATTTCCTTTGGGCAACGTAATTTTCTATTAAACAAACTTACGCAAAAGTTTTTCGTAAAGAGAGATCGAACCAGTTATATTGGCGCGATGAGATTTGAGCTTAAGAATGATGAAGTCATTTTTTCGTATCAATCGCCGGTGCAATTGCAAGACTCTTTAAAGCAAATGTCTTCTAGTTGGAAGCTTTCAATGAAGGACTTGTTAAACCCTTATACCGGAAAAACATTAAAATCTGCTTTGAACCCAACGAGAGTGGAGCTTAAATATGGTAGAATCAATGCCAGTTTTAAAAACTACATTGAGGCCATTAATCCATGTTATGTAAAAGAATGGAAGAGTAATCCACTGGTTTTGGGAAAACTTGATTTTATGGTAGCAGAGGCAAATGGAGTTTTAAGGGTTTCAAATGTTGGTTCAGAGCATTCTGCTAGTGAGAGCTTTGAGCAATGTGTTTGGAATAGCGTTGCTAATACGAAAATCACAGACCGTGATTTTCAAATTAAGCTCCCTGGTATTTTATACTTCTAATCTATTTCGGTAAATTCTGTAGAAGCTGACGATATTCATTAACTGTATTTTGAATGATTTCGTCAGCACTCAATATTTCATCAATCATGGCTACGCCGTGGCCCGCACTATAAACGGTTTTGTAACTAACTTTGGTTTTGTCTGGAGCAAGTAAGCTTTTACCTGCGCGAAATAAACTGATGGCTCGTTTTACTTTTTTGTTATGACTAGCAAGACTTTCAATTAAGCCCGGTTCAATTCCCATTTTTTCTAAAAGGGGAGTGCGAATAAAGTTACCAGGAAAACCATCCACTTGAGCTGTATTTACGATGTCTTGTGGGTGGGCATTGATGATCGCGTTTTTATAATCTTGGTCAACGGTAGATTCTTTAGAGGCAATAAAGCGAGTTCCCATATAAATTGCATCGGCACCTAAAGCAAGGGCAGCTGCCATTCCTTTTCCATCTACGATGGAGCCCGCAGCAATCAATGGAAGATCAACATGTTTTTTTAAGTAAGGGATTAAAGCAAATGGAGAAGTTTCTCCTGCATGACCGCCGGCTCCAGCTCCCGCAGAAATTAAGCCGTCGGCACCGAGGTCAGCAACCTTTTTGGCGTGTTCTAGGCCTACCACATTACAGAAAATTTTTGTCTTAGTACCCTCGGCTCTTTTGATCACTTCTTTCGGTCCACCAAGAGAGGTAATGATCATGGGAACTTCGTTTTCTAAGGCGTGCTCAATATGTTGCTCTAAAAACTTATTAGAGCTTTGAACGATAATATTAATTGCAAAGGGTGCAGAGCTTTGGCTTTTAATGTCTTTGATTGCCTTAGCGTAATTTTCAATGGGACGATAGTTAAAGGCAGGAAACGCGCCTAGGCCTCCGGCTTGTCCTGTCGCAACAACGGTTTCAACGCTACTAACGAGAAACATCGGCGCTGAAATAATAGGGTAATCGATGTTAAACATTTTTGTGAATCTAGTTTCTACTTTTGCTGCTCTCATTGAATTTCCTTTGCTGCTGATATTTTAAGTGGGCAAACTAATCTTGGCAAAAGAAAAAAGTCTGCTACTAAGTCTTAAGTTTTTAAATAGGCTAAGTTTTTAGCACAATCTAAAATCTAGCTTCAAAATGCCAAGCTAAGGTCTTTTCATCAATGTCTGTAGAGGCTTCATAAGATTGGAACCTATAGGTGACTGCTGTTTTGATGCCATTTTCTAACCGAAAGCTTGGTCCAAAAACATAAGAAAATACTTTGGAATCACTTTGATCCCCAGTTTGATCATCATCGTCTTTGTTAAGGGATAGGAAAAAGTTTTTGTTATCCGCGTAATTGAAATCAGCAGTGAAGTGAATTCGCTTTGGTTTATTACCTTCGCCATTATCATGAATATCATACTCCGCTATTAAATCTAGAAAGCCTAGATTTAGTGTATAGTCAAAAGCCATTGTGCTTTTTGCGGGGATGGTGCTCGTGAAATTGGAGGAATTTTGATAGGTGGATTTTGAAGTCGCAGTGTAAAATAGGTGGAAGGCGTGAAAGCCCATTTTATAGGAAAAATAACTGCCAAATCCGATTTTGTCGTTGGTGTTATTTTCTGTTCTTGCGGTATCTGTTTTTGCGTTTTCCTCGCCATTTATCAGATCAAATCCAAAACGAAAATTTCCTGGCATATACACATAACGTAGGGCAGCGGACTCTCCATTTACATTATAGCTTTCATCGATATCATGAAGGCCAAGTTTGTTTAGCCAGCGAGTGCTAGTGTGTTGGTAGATGTAGGTTTTGTAGAAGTTGCTAAAGACTCCAACTCGAACCAAATCCTTTTCGCTAAAAAGATTTTTACTCTGGATGTACGCGCTTCGAAGGAAAGCATCTTGACCATTTTTCATTTGAATTCTTGAAACAAATTGCCATTGCTTGTTTAGATTGGCTTTTAAGTTGATGCGGAAC
The DNA here is from genome assembly GCA_002436415.1 of Bdellovibrionaceae bacterium UBA6502. Taxonomy (GTDB): domain Bacteria; phylum Bdellovibrionota; class Bdellovibrionia; order Bdellovibrionales; family UBA840; genus UBA6502. Next base: position 45,148 of record DJMA01000042.1, read on the forward strand.
CTTTCAAGGTTAAATGCTTTTCTTTTTCCTTCTGTACCTGGATTTCCACTTTCATGTTGTTGCATATAAACATCAGCGAAAAAGTGCCCACCTAGTGTGATTTTATGCTCATTAGCCATAGTGATTTGACTAAAACCAAGGCTGATTAAAAACAATATAAAGGCGCAGTTTTTCATTGTTATTCTCCGGTGGATTGTTAAGTTATTCGTTATGTTTATGTAGATTGTCGGATTTGAAAAGTCTTATCATTGTGCGTAAGCATCGAACTTAGCGAAAGAAAACTTGATTTTTTAATTGTTTTAAAGAGGAAGGATTGTTCTGTCATGAAACTATTGTTGGGAAGTACATCACCTTATCGTTTGGCGCAACTTAAGCAAATTTGCTTAAACTTTGAAACCTATAAGGCTGAGTTTGATGAAGAGCCTCTAAAATCAAAGTTTAAGGATCAAGCTGTAGAGTGTGCTTTGGCACTCTCTGAGGCAAAGGCGAAAAATGCTTTGCTCAGGTACCCAGATCACATTGTGATTACTGGTGATCAAGTTGCAGAATTTGAGGGTAAAATTCTTTCCAAAACAGGTTCTAAGGAAAAATCCATTGAACAGCTTTTAGAGTTTTCAGGACGGGCTTTAAGTCTTCATACGGCAATTACATTGGCAGCAAAAGACAGTTCACAAAGTTTTGTTGTCCCATCTCATTTTCATTTTAGAAAACTAGAGAGAGCTGAGATTGAGGCTTATGTGGATTTTGCAAATCCCATTGATTGTTCAGGTAGTTTTAAAATTGAAATGGGCGGGATCGCTTTGTTTGAAAAGATCGAAACCTCTGACTTCAGCTCTATTCAGGGTTTACCCCTGATAGAGCTAAGTCGCCGATTACGATCCATGGGTGTGGAACTTTTTAAATAGGCCTTCTGTCTAATCGCTTAAACTCTTCAGAAACTTGGTAACGATTCTTTTCATTGGGAGAAATTTTACCAGCACTCATGAAGGGATCATGGGTAAAGCAAAAGATGGTTTTTTCTAGATTCATTTCTTGGTACAGAAGTTGTTTTTCATCAATCACTTGTTCGGCAAAACGATCGTAGCCCATGGTAATCGGGACATGAACCCAATGGGAGCCAGGCACTAAATCGCCACAAAAAATCATCTGTTCTTTATCGCCTCTGAATACACCTAATAATTGCCCTGGTGTATGGCCATGAGAAACGCGAAAACTTAGGCGGGAGTCAAAAAACTCATCTCCCTCTTTTACTAATGTAAGTCGATTGCTCTCTTCTAATAGTTGTGGAAGATTAGGAAGGAAGGAGGCTCGGTCGCGAGGGTGTGGTTTTTTATTTCTTAAAAAAGCTTCTTCTCCTACGTAAAATTGAGCTTTGGGAAAAAGGATTCCCTCTTTTCCGTTTTGAATTTCTGTAAAGCTAGGAAACAAGCCACCGGCGTGGTCAAAATGGAGGTGACTAAGAACGATATCAGTAATCTCGGTATGATTTAACCCGTGATTTTTCAAGCTTTCTAAGAGCATATGAGTGTCACTGTTTTGTATTCCATAACGCTCTGCTAGCTTCGGTTCGAAAAAGGCACCAACGCCAGTTTCGAAAAGAATTTTTCGATCTTTATACTCTACCAAAAAACAACGGCAATTTAAGGGGATTCGACCTAAGTCATCAGGCTCAATCCAATTTTGCCACATTGCTTTTGGTGCATTGCCAAACATTGCTCCGCCATCTAGTTTTTGTGTATTGCCCTCAATGGAGCTTAGTAAGATCTGGTCCATGGATATCCTTAAATATTGTTCGTGCAAACTAACCAATTGCATTTTCTTGTTTTATGTAGCTTCCTAGTTTAACTTAGATCCAGTTTATTTCAATCTCGAAGGGAGGGGCTTTTATGCAGGATTTCACAGAAGAATTGCTTAAATTAAAAGAGCATTTTTCTTTGCAAAAAAAAGTACCTATGATTGAATTACCAGCAAATTATCCTGTGCTTGATCTTTCAAATGGCCCAGTGGATTTAGATGCCAATGTTTTTGCGGTTGCTAAGTATGCAGAGCATAGGCCTGGCCAATACATTTCAGAAATTTATAACAATGACCGCGATTTTCATATTGGTTTAGATATTATAGCTCCAGTTTCTACTGATGTGTTTGCTCCTTATACAATGAAGATTTTAGAGACTGCTTATCTGCCTGCTGATAAAGACTATGGTCACTGTCTGCTTGGCCAGATTTTATGGCCAGGTAGAGATTTGTTTATTTTGGTAGGGCATCTTGCTAAAGATGTTTTAGCACTTGGCAAAGAAAAAACAGTTTTAGAACAGGGAGAGAGATTTGCAAAGATTGGATCTGAAGCTGAAAATGGCGGCTGGTTTCCGCACATTCATGTTCAATTTAGTTTTCTAAAGCCTGAGAAGTGTGATATGCCAGGAGTGATACGTAAAGAAGATAATCCTTATTGGAAATCGCAATATCCTGACCCTAGAATTTTACTAGGTGAATTGTATAGGGAGTAGTTAATGAAAGTTTTAAGCGGTATTTTTTTAGTCCTATTTTCTGTTTCACTAAAAGCGGAGACTTTGGAAAAAACATATTTTATAAAAGGTATGCATTGTAGCGGTTGTGAGAGTGGCGTTCGTCAGAGTTTCATTCATCTTGCTGGATTGAAAGACCAACAAATTAAACGAGTCGATCACAGTACGCCAGATGCTGAAAATCAAATTGGAAGCGCTATTGTCATATGGGAAAAATCAGAATACAAAGGCAAAGAAAGCGATTGTAAGTTGGCAAAAGCGGTTAAGAAAAACCCTGGCTATCTTTTGTTTTGGGATAGAGAGAATCAGAATCCATGCAATTTGTAATTGTCTTATTTAGCGTTTTAATTGGTCTGTTGGCCACTGCGGATGAGTTTCAGCCGAGTCGGCAAAATGAGTTTATAAAAACATCTGCCGATGATATTCCGTCGAATAAAATAGTTTTTTTTGTTCCTGGATTGAACTTTAATTCAAGTAGATTTGATAGTTTTGAAAGGGATTTGCATGCCAATGATGTGCAAACCTATCGGCTTTTTCTTCGCTATAGCTCTTATCGCCCTGGACCGTGGGAATCGGAAGATTTGGGGGCCATTTGGCAGCAAGGTTTTGTACAAGCCCTTGAATATTTTGCGAAATTATGTGAGGAAAATAGTAATTTAGAAGTGGTCTTGGTGGCGTATAGCTTAGGGACGGTAGTTTCTGAAAATGTTCTACAAAACCTTAAAAGCATTCCCTCTTGCTTTAAAAAGAGCATACATTTTGCGCCAGCCTATCAAGTAAATCCTTGGTTGCAGCCAATACTAGCAAGTACAAAAATTCTTTATTCTGGTATCCATATTCCTTCTTTCAATTTGGAAGAATACCAAACTAAGAATTATATCTACGTGGGTGAATATGAGGGTTTAAGAAATAATATTTTACAGCTCGAAAAGCGAGAGCCCAAAGCACTAAATCTCAAACACTACCTAGTGATTTCTAAAAACGACGAATTGGTTGATGTGGACTATGCCGTGGATTTTACTAAAAAAATTCGTCAAGACTATGAATATGTTTTTGTAAAAGAGGAGAGAGAAGACATTGTTGGAAAATATCATTTAATCATTGATGACAGTTCTTTAAGTGCTCAAGACTATCAAAAAGTACTTCAGCTTTTTTAGCTAAAAAGCCAATTCACAAAGTTCTGTTTTGATTGCAAAGTCACTGTCAAAACAGCTAAATAAAAAATCCAGATTCTGCGAATACGCATCATTTAAGGTGGAAATGTTTCGACCCTTATGATCGTATTCGCAAGCGTTGCTCGTGTCGCATGGCGAGCCATTGTCGTGATGAGCCGAGTTATGCAAGCCTATTAATTTTTTAGTGCCTTTAATAATAACAGCAGAGCCCGAATCACCTGGTTTTGTATTTATTAGACAGCGATTTAAAACTAAAACATCGTGCCATAGGTAAGGACCGGCTGCCACAAAGTTTTTAGCAAAGTATTTGAATTGGCAATCATAGATTTGCTCATGGTATGAGCCTAAGATTTGAAGCGAATCCTGGGCTTTTAGGTCTCGGCTTGCCTGTAAAATATAGGGCGTAATATTGTGCTCTTTTTCTATTTTTGCATAAGTATATTTTAACTGAATGACAGCAATGTCTCTGTGTTCAATGCTGGCAAAAAGAATTTTTTCGGTCCAAAGGCTTTTTAATAAGTTGCCATAAAAAAAACCTTTTTGTGCTGTGAGAACTTTTATTTTTTCAGTAAATTCAGAGTCCCATAAAATTTCTTCTGGACTCATATACCTTTGGTTTTTCTTTCCTGAACTTAAGCAATGAGAGTTTGTTAGAAACAATGCTTTGTGATTTTTTTGATAATGGGGGTGAGCGAAAATGACTCCAGAGCAATTAGGAGTTTTTGCCGTACCTACTAATTCAATTTGCATATTTGCATATGAATGAATAGTTAATAATGAAAAGAGTAATATTAAAAGGACTTGGTTCATTATTTACGAGCTTCCTGTTTCTTGCCTAAGCACATTTTTTTAATTTTTTAATTAGTCTTGTGAGCTTATTAACAGAGTGAAAAGCTAGTTGTTTGTCAGGGAATAAGCTCCTTATGGAGGAGCTTATCAGAAAGGCTCATTTTTATAGGTTTTATTCCCACTCAATAGTGCCGGGCGGTTTTGAAGTAACATCATAAACCACACGATTGATTCCAGCCACTTCGTTAGTAATACGATTGGATACCTTCCTCAAAAACTTAGGAGAGAAATCATACCAGTCGGCAGTCATTCCATCGCTAGAGCTTACTGCTCTTAAAACACATGCGTTGGCGTAGGTACGGTTATCGCCTTGGACACCTACAGATTTTACAGGTAGTAAGGCAACGAAGGCCTGCCAAATGTCATCATAAATCCCTTCTTCTTTTAGGCCTTTGATAAAAATGTCATCGGCATCACGAAGGGTTTCTAATTTTTCTTTCGTGATTTCGCCAAGAATTCGCACGGCTAAGCCCGGACCAGGGAAAGGATGTCTACCCAAGATTTCAGCTGGTAAGCCGAGCTCTTTTCCAATGGCTCTGACTTCATCTTTAAAAAGCTCACGAAGGGGCTCTACCAAATCCATATTCATTCGCTCTGGTAGTCCACCAACATTATGGTGTGACTTGATTGTCACTGAAGAGCCTCGTAGATTAACACTCTCAATTACATCTGGGTAAAGAGTTCCTTGGGCTAGAAAACGACAGTCTAGATTTAAATCTTTCACACTTTGTTCAAAAGTTTCTATAAAAACTCGACCTATGGTTTTTCGTTTTGTTTCAGGATCACTTATGCCAGCCAGCTCTGATAAGAAGAGATCGGCGGCATCAGCACCTTTTACGTTTAAGCCATAGTCTTTATACATTTTCATTACGTCGGTGAATTCGTTTTTTCTTAAAAGGCCAGTGTCGACGAAAACACAGTGTACCTGATCTGGGCCGAGTGCTTTGGTTAAAAGTGCTGCTACTACAGAACTGTCTACTCCTCCAGATAAGCCAAGTAAGACTTTTTCTGAGCCAACTTGTTTTTTAATTTTTTCGAGAAGTGTTTCAACGATGGATGGTGCCGTCCAATTTGCTTCGGCCTTGCAGAGATCAAAAACAAAGCTTCTTAATACTTCATCGCCAAGATCAGTGTGAGTTACTTCTGGGTGGAATTGTACCGCCCATACACGATCGCTTTTGATCGCTGCGGGGTGATTTCCCTCTGAAGTTGCTACCACTTCGAATCCTTGAGGAAGGGCTTTGACGATATCTCCATGACTCATCCACACGTTCTGTTGGTGATCTAGGTTTTGTAGTTTTGTTTTTAAGTTTTGAGAAAAAGGATCTGACCAAACCACTTCATTTAAGCCGTACTCACGATTTAAAGCTGCTTCTACTTTTCCACCAAAAGAATGGGTGATGATTTGCATGCCGTAGCAGATTCCAAAAAGTGGAGCGATGTCTGCTAACTCTTTTACGCCTCTTAAGGGAGAGTTTTCGTCATAAACCGAATGGGCCCCGCCACTTAAAATAATGCCTTGTGGTTGAAAGTCTTTTAGTTTTTCTAGGCTAACATCAAATGGAAAGAGTTCAGAATATACGCCAAATTCTCTCAATCTACGGGCAATCAATTGAGTTACTTGTGAGCCAAAATCCAGAATTGCAAATTTGCTGGTCATTTCCTATCTTCCTTTGTGAGTGAGGCATATAAAGTGATGTAATGCATAGCAAAATGGAGCTAAATTTTCAAGAGAATCTCGCTTAGATCATGAAAAACAATGTGCGCTATGGTAGATCTATGGATAGGAGAAAAACTATGTCATTTGTTCATTTGCATGTGCATTCTATGTACTCCTTGCTTGAGGCAAGTTGTCCGCCAAAAAAACTAGCAGCTAAGGCAAAAGAAATGGGTATGCCTGCAGTAGCAATTACTGACAACGGAAACCTATTTGGTTGTATTGAGTTTTATCATGCCTGTCAGGCAAACGGCATAAAGCCAATCATTGGCTTGGATGTTTATATTTCTCCAAAAGGGCATACGGTTAAGGGTGAAGACAAAGAAGCGGCCAAAATGCCAAATCGTCGCTTGGTTTTGTTAGCCAAAAATTATGAGGGCTACCAAAATTTATGTAAGATCGCTTCGGTGGGTTTTCAGGATGGTTTTTATTATAAGCCACGAGTGGATTATGACATCCTACGAGAAAACTCTAAAAATTTGATCGCTCTTACTGGTGATTTACGCGGTGAAGTTCCTTTTCAATATTTGGACAATGGCAAAGAAGCAGCCTATGAAAAAATCAATTTATTAAAAGATATTTATGGCGAAGAATTATATCTAGAAATTTGTCGCCCTGGAGTGTCTGATTATGCTACTGCCAATGACTTTTTAATTGAAGCCAGTCGTGAGACTGGTGTGCCTTTGGTGGCGAGTAATAATGTTCACTATATGTATTCGGATGAAAGTTTAGCGCAAGAGGTTTTAGTTTGTGTGGGAACCAATAAAACTTTGCAAGACGAATCCAGGTATCGTTTAGGCTCTGACCAGTTTTATTTTAAAAGCCCTGATGAGATGGCGGCTTTATTTTCTGATTTACCGGAGGCAATAGAGAACACTCTCAAGATTGCTGATAAAATTGATATTCAATTTAAATTAGAAGATGATGACGGCAAACGAATTTATCACCTTCCGCAGTTTCCTACGGACGGTGGTATTAGTATGAAAGAACAGATCCGAAAGGATAGCCTTGCTGGCTTAGAAGAGCGCTTTGTAGAGGCTGCCGACCGTGATGAGGCGGTTCCAGAGGATAAAAAATCCGTATACTTTGAACGAATGGATTTTGAATTAGGTATTATTGATGGAATGGGTTTTAATGACTATTTCCTGATTGTAAAAGACTTTATCCAGTGGGCAAAGAAACATGACATCCCAGTGGGGCCTGGTCGTGGATCGGGTGCTGGTAGTTTGGTAGCTTATGCTTTAAAAATTACAGATTTAGATCCCATTCCCAATGGTTTGATTTTTGAGCGTTTCTTGAATCCAGAGCGTATTTCTATGCCCGATTTTGATATCGATTTTTGCCAAGAAAGACGCCAAGAAGTGATCCGTTATGTGACTGAAAAGTACGGCGTAGAATCGGTTTCTCAGATCATTACCTTTGGTAAGTTACAAGCTAGAGCAGCGGTTCGAGATGTTGGGCGTGTATTAGGAATGACCTTCGCTGAAGTGGATGTGGTTGCTAAATTGATTCCTGAAAAGCTAGGAATTAAACTTGGTGAGGCTATTGAGGAGGAACCAAGATTAAGGGAAGCCATGGAGATGGACCCCAAAATTAACACCTTGATGGAGTTGGCTTTAAAGGTTGAGGGTCTCACTCGACACGCGTCGATTCATGCTGCCGGTGTAATTATCTCTGATCGTCCTTTGGTAGAATACGCAGGACTTTACAAAGGGGCTGCGGATGAAAACGTTGTCCAATACGATATGGGAAGTTCCGAGTCCATTGGATTGATTAAGTTTGACTTCCTTGGTTTGAAAACTTTGACCTTGATTTACGATGCCTTGCGATTGGTAAAACAAAATCGTGGTAAGAGTTTTACACCCAACGATATTTCCTTGAAGGATCCTGGGATTTACGAGGTAATGTGCGCAGGTGATACGCCGGGTGTATTTCAGTTTGAGGGTGGCGGAATTACAGAGTTTATCAAAAAATCTTTGCCAAACTCGTTTGCTGATATCACAGCGATTACCTCATTGTATCGCCCAGGTCCGATGCAGTTCTTAGATGAGTACAACGGCCGTAAGCATGGTAAGATTAAGATCACTTATTTGTTCGAAGAGTTGGAACCAATATTATCTGAAACCTACGGAATTATTGTATACCAGGAGCATGTACAGCTAATTGCTGCTAAAATTGCAAACTACTCACTGGGTGAAGCCGATATGCTTCGACGAGCCATGGGTAAGAAAAAGCCGGAAGAAATGGCTAAGCAAAAAACAAGGTTTTTAGCTGGTGCCAGAGAAAATGGTTTTGATGAGAAAAAAGCCGAAGAGCTATTTGAACAAATGGCTCAGTTTGCCCAGTACGGATTTAACAAATCTCATGCTGCAGCTTATTGTGTGATTACCGCTCAAACCGCATGGTTAAAAAGATATTTTCCAGTGGAGTTCTTTGCCGCCACACTCTCTACAGAGATGAGTAATACGGATAAAGTGGTTCAGTACGTAAAAGACGCTAGAGACCATGGTATCGAAGTTAGAGCGCCGCATGTGAATTATTCTCTTCGAAAGTTTAATGTGAATGAGGAGTCGATCTTTTTTGGTTTAGGAGCCATTAAAGGAGTTGGTGATTCAGCGGTAGAGGCAATCATCGAAGCAAGAGAAGCTAAGGAAGATAAAAAGTTTGATAGTTTGGAAGATTTTTTTGATTCTATTGATTTGCGTAGAGTGAATAAAAAAGTGATTGAGTGCTTGATTAAGGCAGGGGCCTTGGATGATTTCGGTGCGACCCGTTCTCAATTGACAGCTGGTTACAATCGCTTTGTTGAAAGAGCTGATACAAAAAGAAAAGAACGTGAGATTGGGCAAACCAATCTTTTTGATATGGCACCAGATCAAGGAGAAGACATCCAGCTTCCTGATGTAGAGGACTGGACAAAAACGCAAAGATTGGCAGGGGAGAAAGAAGTATTAGGTTTCTTCTTAAGTGATCACCCTTTAAATGGCTACGAAGGCATTTTGAAACCTTTTGTAACTGGCCCGATAAGTATGGTGGACCAGATCGAGAAAAAGCAAAAGGTTGTTTTTGGTGGCTTAGTCGCTGGTTATCGAGAGTTCATTACCAAAAAAGGAACTCGTATGGCCTTTGGTGTTTTGGAAGATCTTAGTGCTAATTTGGAATTGATCATTTTTCCTGATGTATTTGCAAAGGTAGAAGAGACTTTAAAATTAGAAAAGCCAGTATTGGTTACCGGAACTTTTGAACGAGATGATCGCGGAGAAAAGATCTTAGTTGAAAAACTAGAAGCCTTTGACGATAAACTAAAGTCTTCGAAAAAACTTTTGTTTCGAATGGATTTAGAAATGTTAGACAAGATGGATGCATTAAAAACACTCATTGAAAGCCATAGTGGTGAGACTACGGTTGGCTTTCAAGTAGGCATTCCAGACCTTAAAAAAGAGGTTTATTTGGACGCGGTCGGAATCGGTGTTAAGATTAGCAATGACTTTTTCGAGGATATATACAAGTTATGTGGAAGAACAGATTTTATAAGTTTACAGTAGTTCAAATTATCACAAGCCTAGTTGTAGGGTTGGGCTTCGCCCTTGCCGAAATTGATACTCGTGAGAAGATTGTTTTAGAAGCAACAAGCAAACAAAACAGTGCTTTTAAAGCAAAATCTGACATACAGAGAAAGCTAATTGCAGAACTCGGCGCACAGCTCGTAATGGATCTTATGGGTGAAGAGGCTTACGCCAAAAAACGCAAAGAAATTGATCGTGTAGTGCAGCGAAACTACGCTAAGTTTATTCCTTATGTAAATCCTGGAGAGTTAAAACGAGATCGAAATGGTTCTTATCGCCAAGAAATCGAGTTTGAAGTTTCACGAATTAGTTTGCGTGATATTTTATCGATGGAAGGTCTTTTGTATGAACAGCTGAAGCAAGTGAGGGTTCTTCCGGTTATTGGTTATTTGGATGTTCGAGAGGCTAAAAGTTATAAATGGTGGATGGGGGATTCGGAAAGAGCTTCAGAAAAATTATTTTTATCAAACCTATCCAAAAACTTTGAGAAAAAGCTTTCTAAGGCAATTTGGTCAGAGGGCTTTTATTATTTTCAGCCAGAAGATTATCGTAGCTTTTTGTTTTTGCCTTCAGATTTAAAGGCGGAAGCTCATCGCAAAAAAGATTTAATCCAATTGGGAAAAGATTTAAATGCTGAGCTGGTGATTTCTGGAAACATTCGAGTTGCCAATAGTGATATTCATTCTGAAATATCAAGTGTGCATGTTGAGTTAAAGGCAGTGCTAGTGGAGAGTGAGAGAGAAATCGCTTTAACTGAAGAAACTTGGAACACCAAGATAGGTGACTATAAAAAAGAGGTTTTAATTTCTTCGGCGGAAAATTTTGAAAATTTAATCAAAGACTTTAGCGGTCAAATCCAAGCTGCCTATGAAAAAGGGAAGTTTGGAACCAGAACCTACCCATTGGTTTTGATGGGAGATTTGAGCTATCCTCAGTTTGAGGCCATCAAACGAAAAATACAAATTACCAGTTATCAAATTAAGAGTTTAAAAGAAAGAAGAATGACAGCCGGTAAGTTTGAATTAGAGATGGATGTAACTGGTGACTTGGACAAATTGAAAAAGACTTTGTCTAGATTAAAGCTTGATGGTTTGAATTTCGGAGTGGACGAGCGTGAAAATGGAATTCAGTTAAAAATTAGCGGAAACTAGACCAGGGTCTCGTTGGTGCTTTCTCGCAATTCAAATAAAATAAAAGCATGAGAAAGCTTGTTTTAATTGTCTTTAGTTTTTGTTCTTTATTATCAGTTTCTTGCGGAATCACAGAGCGTAGAAAAAATGATGCTCGGGTGGAAACCAAATACATTCCAAGTGCGGCAAGAGCAGGTGAATCTCTCAGAAAAAGAATATTAGTTTTGCCGTTTTTTGATGTCCAAGCAGGACGTTCTGTGAGAACGGCTGAGGCTGCAAGGTCAGCCTTTATCGCCAGTTTGATTTCTAGTAATCGTGTGGTTGTGGTTTCTCCCGCAGATTTAGGAAAAGATTTAAGTCAGTTTAAAAAAGATATGGGCTATGACTTGGAAGCAATTTCTAAGATTGCCGGTCCCAATGATATTTCTGCCATTATCGAAGGTAGCGTCCTAGATTTAAAGGCCAGTAAAATCGGCGACGAAGTAGGTTTCTTTCGAAAAATTACTGCAAGGGTTACGGCCAATGTTCAAATTCGAGTTTACTCAACGAAAACCAATCGTCAGATTTTTAATGATGTGAGAATGGCAAGTGTGGAAAGTACAATTCGTGTTACTGGCGAGAGAGAAGTGGGTAGTGCTAGGCTTGAAGAAAACCCTAGTCTTGTTCGGGCTGCTATTTCTAAGGCTTTAAACGGAACTCAGAACGGTATACTCAGATCTATGGATAAGATCGCTTGGGAAGGCCGTATAGCTTTAATTCGTGGAGATCGCATTTATGTCAATGCAGGACGCTTGAGCGGAATTCAAGTTGGAGATATTTTACGTATTTCTAGTGAGGGTGAGGAAATTTATGACCCTGAAAACGGTGTTTTCATTGGTAGAGCTCCTGGGCGACCTAAGGGAACGGTTGAAGTTGTAAGTTATTTTGGAAAAGATGGGGCTGTGGCCATCATACATTCCGGTGGTGGTTTTGAGCAAAACGATCGAGTGAATCTCTACTAGTAAGCGCCTATCTATTTTTAGTATTCGTAGACAATTTTTCTGTATTTTGTTAAAAGCTTTTTATGTCAAAGTTCAAAGCGCATAGTATTCAAAGAGGCCTTCTTTATCCTCCTAGTATGGAAAAAATGAACCAGGTTTTTTCAAGTCTAAAACAGGGTTCTGAAGATCAGATTTTAGCATTTGAATACGAGCCCTTGTTTACCCTTGGTCGGAGTCTTAATAAGGCTGAGCTTTTACTGCCAGATTCTATTCCCAGTTTTAAAACAGAGCGAGGTGGTTTGGTTACCTTTCATAACCCAGGCCAGTTGGTGATTTATCCCATTTTAAATTTAAGAAGACTAAAACTAGGGGTGAAAGATTTTATCTTTAAGATGGAAGAGACGGTGTTAAAAAGCCTTTCTGAGTTTTCGATAGAGTCTTTTAGAAAAGAGGCTTGTCCTGGCGTTTTTACGGCTAGCGGTAAAGTTATGAGCATGGGCTTTCGAATCCGTGAGGGCATCAGTACTCACGGCATTGCGGTGAATGTTTGCAATGAGCTGGAAGACTTCCAAGGTTTAAGTTTATGCAGTAGTAAATCGGCTAAATTAGATCGTTTGATGAATTATGACTCTAGCATTAGTACCGAAACTTTTTATGAAAAGTGGCTGCATCACTTTTATGAAGAATTTTATGGATTGAAAATAGAGTCAATTGAAAGCTGATTTAAAGAAGAGCAATTATTTTATATAGGACTGAAAAGACCACGCTGCAAGGTGTAAAGAATAGCTTTCTTAGGGGCTTAAAAGTTATAGTTTTCCTTCACAGATTGACACCTTAGCTCAGTTGGTTAGAGCGCTACGTTGACATCGTAGAGGTCGCTGGTTCGACTCCAGTAGGTGTCACCATCTATCTTTTTCAAATGTTTTCTTCGATATAGATTTTGTAAACGGCCATAAAGTGTAGCATCAATTCATCAATGTCTATATTGCATTGAAGGATAACTTCTTGGAGTTGTTCAGAGGTGTATGCGCAAATGCCTCTTTCCACATTGCTGATAAACTGTGGGCTTTTTAGACCAAGGGCCTCCGCTAGGTGGGTCTGAGTCATGCCGGATTTTTTGCGTGAATTTCTAAAAAATTCACCGAGACTTTTACTATAGGGAATGGAATGAAGTTGAAACACTTTCGACATCGAACTAAACCTTCATTGCATTAAGCGGAATGTTTTTCCAGTGTATTAGGGTTAAAGCGATAGCCACTACCATACACACTTTCGATGCTTGCGCCTTGTTGCTTTAGCTTTTTGCGAATGCTTGTTATATGTGTATCTACATTCCTCGGTTGAATGTGAATGGCATTACCCCAAACATTATGAATCACTTGTTCCCTCGTGAAAGTTTGGTTTACGTTTTTGCATAGAAAGCTTAGGATTTTAAACTCAATAGGAGTTAAACTTAAATCCTCTTGGCCATTTTGATCTCGTAGCTGTACCAATTGTCTATCTTGATCTAATAAAATGGGGCCAAAATCTAAGGCTTTCGAATGTGAATTTGCAGAGTATTTTTGGATGCGATTATCAACTCTTGCTTTTAACTCTTTAGGATCAATTGGTTTGGTTAGATAGTCGTCTGCCCCTAGATTTAAACCTAGCACTTTGTCATCAACTCCACTTCTAGCTGTCAAAAACAAAACCGGCTTATCTTGGTGCTGGGGTAGAGTTTTTAAGTGATGAAAAATTTGAAATCCATCACCATCCGGCAGCATGATGTCTAATAAAAACAGGTCAAACTGAAAGTTATTCATCGCAGCTTTGCTGTGTTCAACGGTTTTTACTCGCAGAATTTCATAGTCACTGCTTAAGGCTCTGTCGATTGTTAAAAAAGAAGTTTCTTCGTCTTCTACTACCAGGACTTTTTTCATAAACTCTCCTTAGACAAAACTTTATCGGTTTGTTTTCAATCATTTTTTTCTTCAAGTGAAAAACTTAATAAAAGTGTTTCGTTGTGAGAAGGCTTCTGAAAATTAAGAATAAATAAGCGCATTAATAATGCCGAAGGAGTGAGGTCATGAAAACTTAGCTCTTTTTTCAAAGATAAAGCATGTTGAATTATTTTTCATTAATTTGGCTTTTGGCAGGCGTTTCATTTTGAGACAGCTTGAGAAAGCATTTAAATTCATTTGAAGAAAAAAGGAGTCCTTAAGAGGGCATCTAAATTGCAACTCTTAGGTTTGCAAGAACTTGCAATAGGGGGATTTAAATTGTCAAGAAAAGCGATCAAGTCATTTATTTTCATTCTGATGTCTTCATGTCTTTTGTTATTCCAAAATTGTGGGTCACCCATCGATTTTACCAGTAAAGATGATTCTAATTCGGGCCTTGAGATTATTCCCGGAGATGAAGAGAATCTTGGTGGTGAGGATGGTTTAGGTGATGTTGATGAGTGTGCTGAGAATAGTATAGGTGAGCGAGATTGTTCAGGGGATGACTCGGAAAATGATGACTCCAATGATGATGGAGATAATGATTCTGGCGGTGATGAGGAAGAAGAGGAAGATGATTCAACGGATCTGATTAGTTGCGAAGAGAATCAGCTTTTAAGGCCTTATAGAAATTTATTGCAAAATTCCTCTTTTGAAATCTCTGATGATAGAGAAGGTTTAAAGTTTGGAATTCCACTTAAAAAACTTCATGGTGAAAAATACGATCATTACTCTGCATTGCCTGGCTTGAGAAGATACTCTATTGATCAAAATAAAAGAGCCAATGCATGGCTTTCAAAGAAGGCTCCTGTGGAGCTCTTAGGTTACGGTCTCGTAGCTGACTACCCTGAGTTTAAAAGATCTAAAAGAGCAAAGAGATTGCGCAGAAAAATGGGTTCTAGACATATAGAGTTGGACTCATCGGACAATGCGGAAGTTTACCAGGATTTTATTGTTTGTAATGGTGATGGACAGTATGAGTTAAGTTTCTTTTATGCCTCACGAACGGGAGATTCTAGTAGTTCAATGAAGGTGTATATTGATGATGTGTTGGTGGACTATGTGAATGGAGACCGAGTTAAAAATTGGTTTAAGATGCGTTATACCGTGTCCAATTTAAAAGAGGGAGTGCATCGCATTCGTTTTGTTGCTGATGGAGCTTCTGATTCTTATGGAGCCTTAGTGGATACTGTAAAGCTAAAAATGATTCGCCACTCTCCCCCTGGAGTGGTTACCGTTTTACTAAGCCTCGGAGACAAGCACCAGGGAGAAAATGTTATTGATGAAGGCTTAACTAAAAAGCTAATTCACAAAGTGATTCGTTACGCCTCTGCGAAAAAACGTCCAAGAATATTAATGGTAAAAGACGGCAATCACAGAGGGGAAGACCCAGAAGATACCAAGTACATTTTATCGGTGCTTGAAAACTATCGCCGAGGAAAAGACATTGTTTTTATGGATGAACCAAACGGTGGTTTAAAGTTAGAGGATCTTAAAGGTTTTGATTTGATTTGGTGGAATAATCCAGGTTATCCGTTTAGTAGTTCCAAAAGTGTGCAAGCGATGCTCGACTTTGAAGGTGGCGTGGTAATATCGGGTGACGACATGGCTCATGCTAAATCGAATGAGCTCCAAGCTTTAGTTACCGAGTTAACCGGATTGAAGTATCTAAATAATGGCGTAAGTTATAAAGGCAAAAATTTAGACAATAATAAAGGGGAATCCTACCAATTGAGTTTAAATAGTTTTGGCTTAAACGCATGGTTAAAAAAATACGATTTAGATGGCATTCAGGTTTATTATGGGAATGATATTGATCATACGGAAGTGGCTCGTGAAGACTTAAAGGTTTTTGTAAAAGCTAGTTTAACGCATTTGGGTTTGGATTTAGATAACTTGCCTGTGGTAGTGGGTTACAAAAAATAAATCGATTAAGAAGAGGTTTTTGCGACAAGTTCTTTGTTTCAAAAACCTTTTTTACTAATTTTTGAGAGAGTCTTAAAATTCAATGTCTGCATAAGGATTTTCTTCCTGATACAGTTCTTCGTCTAAGATTCGTTTTTTAGGAATTTCCAAGCTAAATAGACTTCCTTGGTCTTTTTCACTTTTTAAATGAATGCTACCGCCCATTTGCTCAATGCTTAATTTGGCAATGCTAAGACTTATACCAGCGCCTTTACTGTGTGAGTCGATGTCCCCTAGGGTGGTGAACTCTTCAAAAATGTATGACTGGTTTTCTTCTGGGACACCAGGTCCTTGATCTTTAATTCCAATGTTACAAACATCATCATTGCTTTGGATGCTAATGGAAATTTCCGAGTTTTTAGGGGAAAATTTTATGGCATTATCGATCAAAGCATATAGGGTTTGTCCTAAGCGTATAGTATCAAAACAAGCTTGGTGTTCTTCGTCATTGAAGCTTTTATTGATTGTAATGTTTTTTGATTCTAGTTTACTTGCAAATTGTTCGAGTTGCTCTTCGATGGCTTGATTTAAGGAATGTTCCCAAATAAAGAAAGGCATTTTCTTGGTAGTTAACTTTAAAAGGTCTAACATACCATTTAAAATTCCCATTAAATTTTGTGCCTCTCGATTGATGTCTTTATGATAGGATTGAATGACCTCTTGTTCGTCAATCACTCCTAGGCTTAAGCTCTCTGTCATTGCAACGATGGCTGACAGGGGAGTTCTTAGTTCATGAGTACTAAGGGTAATGAGTTTGTCCTTTGCTTCACTTAAACTTTGCAGCTCAGCATTTTGATCCAAAATTTCTGTGTAACTTCTCATTAACTCTTGTTGTTTGACTTGTACTTCTCGTTGTAGTTTTTTTTGAAAACTAACGTCTTGAAACATAAGCAAAAGAGTTTTACCGTTTTGTATTTTGCTTACACCTAGATTTGCAATGAAGTTTATGCCATTCATTCTTTTCATAAGCATGTCTTGGTAAAATCCAGTGTCTTGAATGAATTCTTCGGCAAAGGATCTGGCTTTTGCCTTGCTAGATTGCGGGTAGAGCTTCTCAAGGTAAAAGCCATTTAAGTCGGATTCGTTGAGCTCTAAGGTTTCCATGGCAAGTCTATTTAGGTAAATCAAAGACATATTTTCGGCGTTGAAAACTATGATCGCCATCATTGCGGAATCACAAATTTCTTCAAAGTTTAAATCATTAGATGATTCAATGATTTTTGCAGCCAAAGTTTACCCACTCTCTAAGATTTTTAAGAAGCTCTCTGCCTTTTGCAGTGGTTCTTTAAAATCTTTTACCATTGCACCGATCTCTTCCGGTTTTATGTTTAATCTTCCTAAGATCTCTTTCGGCAGTTTGGGCGCTTTTTTGTAGCCACTATTGCCAAAACGAATGGTCCCGACTAGACAGTTGGCGAGGTAAACTATATCAACGTATTGGTGCATTTCTGTGGAAAGACCTGAGCGGAGTTGTAAGTTGGCTTCGTGGTGATATAACACACAATTTTGCACGGGTAGCGGTAAGCGCCATTTTTCGCTTAGTATTTTTCCAATTCGTGTATGGGGCATGTTTTCTAATGCTCTTTCCGCTTGAATAAAAGACATGTTTTCGGCATTGGCATAGGCAGAAATGTCTTCCAAAATTTCTTTGTCTAGCATGGCAATGGCTATTTTTCCCATGTCATGAACAAGTCCGCAGGTGAATAGGTCACTAGATTGTTTGTGACCTATTTTTGCTGCGATGGATTCAGCTACAATGGCTACGCCTATGGAGTGTTTCCAAAACTGAATGAGATCAAAGCTAGTTTCGCCAGTGATTTTTAAAGTGGAAAAAACTGAGGCAGCGATTACCAATTGGTGTACGGTATCAAATCCCAAAAAGCCAATGGCCCTTGAAAGATTGGATACGCCGCCAGGAATGGCGTAGTATGCTGAGTTTGCAAGAGTTAAAACTTTCGTAGTCAAAGATTGATCTTGAAGCATTACCTCCTCAACGTCTTTAATCGTAGACATTGGATCGGCAATGATTCGGTTAAGCTCTTGTACTACCGTTGGGAGAGTCGGTAAGTCATTTAACCGCTCTTGCAAATCATTGTAGGAAATCTTAGCTGCGCCCATACTGATAAGTCGCTTCTTTGTTAAGCGGCCATTCTAGGAAATTTATGTTCTGGAAAAAGCTCTTTCATTTTTGCGGAAATTCTTTGGAAGGTAACTGGCTTTAAAATATAGCCATTCACACCAAGTTTTTTCGCGGATACTACTTGTTCTTTTTCCATAACGGCGGTTACTAAAACAAAAGGAAGGCTTTTGTATTTTTCTTCATCCCGAACCATTTCGAGAAAATCAATTCCATCCATATCGGGCATCATGATGTCACTAATCACAGCCACCACATTTTCTTTTTCATACTCCGCTTGTAGTGCTTGCCAGGCAATCTTGCCGGTTTCACATTCGATAACACTAAAGCCTAGTTTTAAAAGTAGGTGCTTTATCACAGTACGGTTCGTTGGTGAGTCTTCAGCTAGAATCACACTTTTTTTGTCTTCGCTCATTTTAAGGATCCTCCCGTATAGTCTTATCGGCCTTTTCTTAACAAATTTAAGATTGTGCAGGTACGGCTAAGAAATGCATCGCGTAAAAACTTAGGTTATTTAAATTGCATTTTTCTCAAAAGGAGTCATGATAAAAGCTATGGAATTTGAAGCATTTACGGCTGTTTTGGTTTTTTCGTTTTTAAGTGCATGTTGTGCCTTTTTGGTAATCCGTAATCTATCTTTAAAGAGATTCATCCACCAACTTCGGGCAAAATCAAAGGAAACACCTAAATTAGACAGTCCTGTTGAGGGGCTGGATCAAAAAGATTTCAACCAATTGGTGGATATGATTTTTGACTCTTCCGATGAATTTGTGATGATTTTCGATGATCGACATCGATTAAGATTATGGAATAAGTCTGCGGGAGAATTGGCAAAGTTTTCTGAAGGCCAAAGTTTAGAGTCTTTGATGGATTTTGTAAATTTAGGCTCTAAAGTTGTAGTTAAAAGAATGTCCAGTCAGTTAGAAAAAAATAGCATTAAACCAGATCACTATTTTGATATGAGTTGGACTCGTGGACAAAAGGTTCAACATCAGTGTTTAGCAATTAAAGATGAAGAAACAGGCTTACTCAAGGCATATGCTTTGACCGGGCAACTTTCGACAGAGTCAAAAGACGAAGATTTATCGGCAAGCCGCGTGATCGAATCGATTGGCACTCCTGTAGGGCAACTTAAAATTTTAAACCGTCAATTGGGAAGCTTTTTACAAGCAGAAGATCTAAACCGCGATCAATTGAAAAAAATTGAAGAAAAGCAGGGGAGTTTAATTGATTCTGCAAAAGGTGTTTTGGATTTTTATAGACATCTTGGTAGTGAGGTAGATGAGGCGGAGGAGTCTTTTAGTTTATCAATGAATGCCCTTTCTCGCTCTTTGGGATTATTGATCGAAAACTTCAATTTCCCCATTGCAGTCGAAGTGGAAAAACATATGCAGGGCAAAGACACGAGTGTTTTGTTGCAGGCTTCGGGCTTTCAAAGAGTTTTATTGGGCTTATTGCACAAGGTGATTCTTGTTTCTAATTCGCCACGTTCAAATTGTTTGATAAAAGTTTTCTGGGAATTAGGTTCCATGGAAGTAAAATTATCTGTTCATTTAAGTTTAAGACAGCTTGGCCAGGATTTGGGTAGTCTGTGGATGAATAATATTTTGAATGATCGTAAGAACTTTGTGGACTTTCAAAGTAAGTTTACTGAGCTCTCCTGTACTTTAGAGGATTTCCGTAAAGAATCAGAGGTTCTGATCATTGATGTGGATATTCCAAGAGATCTTAGCGGCACTTAGTGCCGCATTTGAGTTTTATTGGGCTAATTTTTTATCCAACTCACCGGCCTGCTCTAGGGCAGAAAGTTCTGTGAAGCCACCGATAAGCTCGTCATTGATAAAAATTTGTGGAACCGTTCTCATTCCAGTTTTCTGAATCAAGGCCATCATTTCTTCTGGATTGTCCTCTAAATTCTCTTCAGTAAACGAAACCCCTTTGTTTTGTAATAGGTTTTTCGCGTGTACACAGTAGGGACAGTAGTTTTTGGTGTATATTTTTACGTTTGCCATAATTAAATCCTTTTTAAGTTAGTGTAATTCAACTCAGAAATATTACATTTAACTTAAAATTGGTAAAACTTGTAGTTCTAATTCTTGTTCCAGATTCTCTTTGATTTTTTCCACATTGGCTTTTTTTCTTCCGACACCAATCATTAATGTATCAAAACTCATACTTCCTTTAAGTGTGATTAATCCTTCTATTAGACTTCCTGGAAGTATCTTTACAGTGAGAATACAGTCTGTGTCCTGATAAATAGGAGCGATTTGCTGTGAAACAACTCTTTGTAAAAGTTCAAAGAAAAAGCCCTCAGGGTCTTTGTTCTCTTCGGCGTGGAAAATTACCAATTCGAAGGCTTCCCCTTTGGATAACTTTTTAGATTTTTTAACGGCGTGGTTCAAAAGACGTCTTGCCCCTGTACCACCTGCGCAGACAACGTATTTAGGTAAATCTAGGGGGAGGTCAGTGCTTTGGGAAAAACGGCCGAGGCCTAGCCTTAAATCGCTTCTTGTCTCTAAACGTTCTTCTAAAACACCCCAGCGATAAAATGCCATGAGTAATAAAATCAAACTTAAAAGTTCAATAAGAAGGGTTCTTGCTTCTGAGTCGGTAAAGTAGACTAGGAGTAATTGGGCAGAGGCTAAAAATACACCAGAGATCAAAGGTACAAGAGGAATTGAGTAATCGCCAATGATCAACTTTGATTTACTTAAGCGTCGTTTGTCACAATCCCTGCGAAGGGGTTTGTTTCTCATGAGAACAACGCCTAAGGCGAAACTCACCATTACTCCAAGAAAACTCATGCCGTAAACTTCTTCCAAGACCGAATCTTTGTTTGCGGCAAAGGCTGTCATAAACATTGCAACAAACATAAATGGAAAAGCAATGAAGGGATAACCTTGTATGCTTGGAAAACGATGAGCGAGACGCTTTAAAAGTATTTGTGGAAGATTCCCTTGTTTCGCCATGGTTGTGGCAAGACCAATGAAACCCACATAGGCGGTATTGGTAGCGGCGAAAAGTGTGAGGGTGGCATCGATCACCAAAATCCAAAGTAAAATGCCTCCACCTAGTTTTTCAGCGAGACCACTTAAAAGCGCACTGCGATTACTTAGGACTTCTTCGTGGCTTAAAACAGCAAGACACATAAAGCTGATTACTGGCGCTGTTAAACTAACTAAAATCACAACAGCACGATAAAGCTTTTGTACTGTTTCGTTCATCGGCTCTTCTAGCTCTTCAACGATTTGTGCCGCAGACTCAAAACCTGTGATTCCTAAAAAGGCGGCGGCAAATCCATGCAAAATGGCAGCGGTGCTTAAATCCGCTGGCATATTGTCTAACATTTTTGTCCACTCAATGTCGTGAGTTAGTAAATAAATTCCACTCCACAAACCCATAATAATTAGTAAACCAAAATGAAAACCGGCGATGGCAGTTACAATTTTAGCCGGTTCTTTAATGCCTCGAATGTTCAAAAGCCCAAAGACTACGATGGGGATAAAAGAAATCATAATGATGGCACTGGAGCTAACATGCTCTAGTAAGCTAGAAATGTAATGCGCTCCTGCAAGAGAACTAACCGCTGCGGTAGCAAGGTAAGACAGTATGGTTAAAGCACCTACTAAAACAGCAGCTCTTCTACCGATGGTTCTCAAAACCATCACGTAGGCACCACCATTGTAAGGAGACATTGCAATGCCTTCTTCATAAGTCTTTTTAAATAACCACATTAAAATACAAACTAGCATGATAAAGCCAGGTGCTAGGTAGCCAACCTTAGGAAATAGAAGTCCTGTCGAATAGAAAACAGAGGTTCCGATGTCAGCGCCAACGATACCGGCAGCGATAATCCAACTTAATCCACTTTTATTTTTATCCAAAATTGTAATCCTTGTTTCTTACATTCTCGCATTGAACCTAGTCATTAGGCAAAGACTTCACCGATACTAGTTCTCGGCATAGCCTCTTGGTCTAGGTGGTTTAACTTACATATTTCAGCAAAGCTCTGTAGGCCTTTGGTTTCTTGAAAAAGCTGTTTCGCTTCGGGATAGGTGTTTCCTAAAAACTTAATCCATTGTTTGCCACGTTTAATACTGTGATAATCACCAAATACAGAGTAGTTAAGTTTTAAAAAACTTTGGTAGTGAGGATAAGTTTCAGTCCATTGATTTTTTAATAGATTGTTTTTATAGGCTGTCTTCAAAAAAGGAAACTTTTTTGAAAGCTCAGACTTAGACTCTTGATCAAAGCGATGATGAATTTGATTTGCTAAGCCTGGATTCGTGAAAGCGCCACGGCCTATGAAAAAGTCTTCGCAACCAGAAACCTCTTTACAGCGCTTTAAGTCCTCGGTGGTCCATATGTCGCCGTTGGCAAAAACAGGAATCGATATTTCGTCCTTCATACTAGCAATATACTCCCAATGAGCAGGTGGCTTGTAGGCTTCTTTTTTTGTTCTAGCATGGATGGCAATCCAGTCCGCGCCTCCATCCTCTACAGCCTTTGCAATCTCTTTATGAAGACTCTTGTCTTCGAAGCCCAGTCGAACCTTTGCAGTTAGGGGGTAGTCTTTGGGGAGATGTTTTCTTAGTTCCGTTAATATTTTATAAATTCGATTAGGGTCCTTTAATAGACTGGCACCACCATCATGGCGATTAACGGTTTTTGCTGGGCAACCAAAATTTAAATCTATGCCTGGGGCGCCTAAGTCTTTGGCTAACAATGCATTTTCAGATAAAGAAACAGGGTCACTTCCAAGAAGCTGAACAAAAACAGGAGTTCCCGCTTTGGTCTTCCCATCGTTTTTTAGCTCCGGACAATACTTATAAAAAGTCTTAGGAGATAGAAGGTTGCCTGTGACTCGAATAAACTCAGTCACACAAAGATTGTAGCCCCCAATATCAGAATAGATCCTGCGAATTACAGGATCTACCACGCCTTCCATGGGAGCTAGCACTAAAATCATTTTTTATATCCTGCCATTTTTAAAACACATTTAAATTCGTTGGCCTTAACGGGTTGAATGCTAAGTCTTTGGCCTTTTTGCACTACGGCCATATCGCTTAATTTGGGCTCTGCTTTTATAGCTTCTAGTGTAACCGGTTCAGCGAAATGTCCCTCGTAGGCTACCTCGACACAATACCAAACTGGTTTTTCTTTTGTGGCGCGTTTTTCAAAATATTTTGATTTTTCATCAAACTGCAAAGGGTCAGGAAAAGCTTCTTTTGAAACGGTGGCTAGGCCATAAACGCCCATCGGTTTTGTACGAGAGTGATAAAAAAGAATTTCGTCACCTAATTTCATATCTTTCATCATAAAATTTCTAGCTTGGTAGTTTCTCACTCCATCCCAAGGCTCTTTTTTAACTTTTTTTAAGTCATCAATTGAGAAAACATCTGGCTCAGACTTCATTAACCAATATTTTTTCGCCATAAACACTCCTAGTTTGTGAATCAAGGATTTTTCTTTAAAAATCTGTTGTCATCCTGTTGTTTTTTAGGCCCCATACTTACCAAAAATATTGTATGAAAGGCAGTAGAAAATCGGTGATTCTAGGTGGAAGTTCAGCTAGTATGACCAAAAATCAGGGGGATAGCATGGCCAAGGCGAAATTTTTACCAGATTGGTTCACCAGAAATGACATTAAACCTTATGTATATATTAGAAACGAAAACTCTAGTTATACTCCTGGTGTTACTCACCCAGTAGATTGGTTTAACGAGAAAGAGCATTTGCAATTTGAACCCACCTTATTAAAAAACTTAGATTTCGGGGAAGCAATTTTGTCTTTAGAGGGCAATGCTTTTGAAGAGAGTGCTATGCCAATGCCTAAATGGGTTTTTTATGACTGTGCGATTATGCCAGGGATTGTTTCTGGCTTTGCAATGAAGCGAAGTTCTTTGCCAGAAGAATTAGAGCAATTAATTAAGCCTGCACCGGGTTTAAAATGGGTACCAATTAGTTGTTTTATCGCTATTCCAACTGCATTTGACGGGCAGTGGATTGCGCACAATTTAACTTCTGCCAACAAATTTTTAAAGCGCGAAGATCGCTTAAAAGGCTTGGGTTACTTGAGTAAGGCTTTTGGTCTTTGGTATGCAAACATCAAAAAGCTTTGCGGCGTGACTCAGTGGACTAGCCCGGCAATCAAGCTCCATTCTTGCTATGGTGACTTTGAGTTGATAACTGCTTACACACCAATTCATACCCACAAAAATACTTTTACTTATAAAAGTTGGGTAGACTCTCGTAAATGGTTCCGTTTTTTCACCAAAGAAGACGCTCCTGAATTTCATAGTTTTCATGTGGATTCCGGTTTAGAAATAGACCCAACAAGCACCGAGTCTATGAAGGATATTCATATTAAATTAGAAGCAGGTAATGGACCTTTCTTTTTATCCGAAGACCAAATTCGCAAGCAGAAATTGGATGAAGCATTAAAGCTGTACATGCTGAGATAAGAATAAAATAAGATTTGCTGATATATTGTGAAAAACTAGACAATGTGAGTAAGCTTTTCTGTGTACAGGGGCTTTCCTTGAAGTTTGGGCTTTAAAAGTTTATTATAAAGCCCAACCAAGGATAAAAATTTATGAGTGATGTACTGGTTTTACCTGCCGTAGCCAAAAATGTTCTTTATCAATGTAAAAAGTGTGATGCAGAAAGATACCATCGTGTTTTAGCGCATACTTCTGAAACTTCAGCCAAGATCGAATGTGAAATTTGTGGTTCGAAGAAAACTTTCAAATTAACAAAACCTAAATCCGCTGCAAAAAAGAAAACCACAGCCAGTGCAAAGAAAAGAGCTTCAAAGACAGTGGCTCCTTCTACTTGGGCGGAGTTGAATGAACGCGCAAATACGGACAAAGCAGTTGATTACAATTTTAAAAATACTTATGAAGCCAATACGGTTTTAGACCACAAAAAATTTGGAATTGGTTTTATCATTAAAGTGGAAGGCCAAAAGATGGAGGTGGTTTTTCAAGACCAAATCCGTCAACTAATCCACGGAAGATAATTTCATTGGAATTAATATCCTGCCTTTTATTGGGGAGTGCCGTCGGCCTAGTTTCTAGCTTTTTAGGAGTAGGCGGCGGAATTTTTATTGTCCCTTTACTACCGACCATTGCTGGTGTGAGTAGTAGCCAAGCTGTTGCCACTAGTCTATTCACTGTATTTCTAGTGACGTCTAAAAACATTTACGCTTTCAATAAAAAGCGTCAAGTTCCCTGGGCGGCAGCATTAAATCTTGCCATTGGCGCCTCTATCGCTACCTTTTTAACATCTATGGTTTTAGACCAAATCAACGAGTCCTACTTAGTGCTAGCACTAGCTGCAGTACTTTTGGGAACGGCGATTCGTTTGTTTTTTCAAGGAAAAGCCGAGCCTATCAAAGATAGTGAAATCACGAAGTCTTTTGATTATAGAGCCTTAGTTTTGGGATTTTTCTGTGGATCAATAGTGGGTGTTACCGGTATTGGCGGTGGTATTTTGTATGGTCCTTTACTCTTAGGTTTTAAAATGGTCAAAGAAGAGCAAATGGCTCCAGGCTCTAATGTGGTTATGTTTTGTTCGAGCTTAATGGCTAGTATTGGTTTTGCCCTAAATGCCGATCAAATTGATTTTCCTAATTTAGGTTTGATTCGTATGGATTTGGCATTGATGATTTTTGCCAGCGCATTTGTGCTATCAAAAATTGGTCATAAATACCAAGGTGGCATAGATCCTAAAAAACGAAAATGGATCATGGCTAGTCTTCTTGTTTTAATGTTTATTAAAACCATCTGGCGCTATTTCGCATAATTTACTCAACTTAAATTGCTCCACTTTATTGCGGATAAAAATTCCTAATGCCGAAATGTATTTAGGCTATTGAGATTCGTCCGAATTTCGTTCTTACTTGCAAGGAATACAAAAAGAGATTCTGCAAACTTAGTTTAAATCCATCGCGTTTAAGTGGGGAAATTTATGGCTATTTGGAACTGGTCCCTTTAATTGCGGATGGATTTTAATAAGTAGCTGAAAGTTTTCTTGTAAAAGGTGTTTGTCCGAATTTTGGCTTTCCTAGCAATGAATGTAGTTAGAGAATTTAAGGGTTTAAATTGTTTCATCCGCAATTAAGTGGGCCAGTTTAGGCTTGGTAAAGCCAATTATCTCTATAGCCTAGTTAGGGGCTGAGCTTAGAAAGAGCCACTTTTTTAAGCTTGGAGCTTAAAAATAAGAATCTCACTTGCAATTTGCTCAGTATATCGTTTTATAGAGGTGTGAATCGATGGGTAGAAGGTTTAAATCCAGAACAAGCTGAGGCGGCTCTCCATAACCATGGGCCGATGTTAATCCTAGCCGGAGCGGGCAGTGGTAAGACCACTGTATTGGTGGCTAGAACCGGTCGATTGATTGATGAAAAGGTTTGTAAGGCCAAAGAGATTTGCGTTTTAACCTTTACCAACAAAGCCGCCAAAGAGCTGCAACATCGAGTTGGGCAGAAGCTAGGTAAAAAGCTAGCAAAAGGCTTGTGGACGGGGACTTTTCATTCCTTTGGTTTACAGGTTTTAAAGCAATACCACAAAGAGGCAAGGCTTCCTAAAAACTTTGGAATTTTAAGTGGTGGAGATCAATCTGCAATCGTAAAAGAACTTTTAAAAGATTTTCGTGGTTCCAAAGACTCTTATGATGCAGAGACATTGGTTTCTATGATGAGTGAATGGCGAGCCATTAGTCGTTGGAAAGCTAAAAAAGAAGATGAATATGAAGAAGCCTGCGAATGGCTTTTACCAAAATATCTAAAGCGGCTAGAGCACCTTGGTCTTGTGGATTTTGACGAATTAATGTTAGCCCCTGTGCGTTTGGCTGAAACATTTCCTGATATAGCCTATGATTTAAAAAATAGGTTTAAGCAGTTAATGGTGGATGAATTTCAAGATACCAATAAAATTCAGATGAAATTGGTTTTGCTTTTGTCTGCCGGGGCTCAGAATATTTCTGTGGTTGGTGATGACGATCAAAGTATTTATGGTTGGCGTGGCGCAGAGGTAAGTAATATTTTAAATTTTCCTCACCTGTTTGATGATTGTAAAGTGGTGCGCCTTGAAAGAAACTATCGTTCTACTCCTTCTATTTTAAACATTGCTAATGTGGTTATTGAGAAAAATACTGAGCGACATGATAAAATTCTACGCCCTGGTATTACCAGTAATGGCGAGGGTGAAAAACCAGAGCTTTTTATTTATGAAAATGAAGACGAAGAGGCTGAAAGAGTTTGTGACGAAATAAATCGTTTTATGGGCGAAGGTTATGAGGCAGGAGAGATTGCCATCTTGTATCGCTCCAACTCGCAGGGAGCACTCATCGAGGCTGAGCTAAGAAAGCATCGTATTCCTTATAAATTAAATGGTGGGACTGCTTTC
The DNA here is from genome assembly GCA_002436415.1 of Bdellovibrionaceae bacterium UBA6502. Classification (GTDB taxonomy): domain Bacteria; phylum Bdellovibrionota; class Bdellovibrionia; order Bdellovibrionales; family UBA840; genus UBA6502. The sequence goes on from DJMA01000042.1 coordinate 72,581, forward strand.
TTTGATCGTCGAGAGACTAAAGATATTTTAGCTTATCTTCGTTGTGCAATTAATCCTAATGAAATTTCTCTTCGCAGAATTATCAATACACCCAATCGAGGGATTGGCGAAACTTCCCTAGACAAAGTCATTGAATACTCTCATGAGAAAAGCATTAGTTTTGAGAGGGCGGCACGAAACTGGCAGAGTGCTGGAGTGAGTGATAAAACCGGAAAGAATTTCGAAGATTTTTTTCAATTATTGGATGAGTTGGTCGTAAAAATCATTCGTGAAAACAATAAAACACCGGGGCAAAATTTATTAAAACTTTTTGCAGATATTGGTTATAAAAACTTTGTTGAAAAGCTAAGTAAAGACCAAAAAACCGCTAGTTTACGTTGGAACTTGGTAGAAATTTTTGCCAACGTACTGGATTCCTTTATGGATCAGGGCGGCAGAAGCCCGCAGAGTTTGATTGAATTTATAGATGCAATGGAGCTTCGTGATCAAATGGTGGATAACGAAGAAAAAGACCAGACTCCGAAGGTCCAACTAATGACTTTCCATGCGAGTAAAGGACTTGAGTATCCAATTTGCTTTTTACTAGGGGTGGAAGAAGACATCATTCCTCACAAAAGCTTGGGTGGTGATATCTCTGAAGAGCGAAGACTTTTTTATGTTGCCATTACTCGCGCTAAGCAAAAACTAATCATGAGTCGCGCTAAGGAAAGAAGAAAGTTTGGTCGATTGCAAAAGTCTGCACCTAGCCGTTTTCTTTTGGAGATTCCAGAAGATATGTACAAGACCTATGATATGGGATTTCGACCTGTTAGTACTGCGGAGAGAAAGTCCATGCTAGATGATTTGTATTCTAAACTGGATTCCAATGCCAAAAAACAAAGCCTAAGCTAAATATTTGTTTTGTTAGCTATAAGCTTTTAGCTGTTAGATTTCTGACTCTTCTAGAGATTTTTCAAAATAAGTTATATTTAATCTTTCGTTTTTAATGTAGTTCTCGCCTATGGTAGTTTTAGGTATCAGGAGGAATATGAGAGCTTTAATCGGTTTTTTTACGCTATTTTTGGCTGTTAACGTTCAGGCTATGCAACTCTCAAAATTTCAGTTGGCGTGCACAAGCTCGGCAATAGAGAGTGATTCTGTGGCTAGCTTAAAAACCACAGCTTTAACTCATTTACGAACTTTTAAGCTAGGAGATAAAATTTCGGATCAAGACCAGCTCCTTAAAGAAAGCTTTTTAAAAGAGTATGAGAGATTAAATGAATCCGAATATCTTGGATCACAAGAGGTAGTCCTTCGTTTTAATCTTTATTTAGAAAAAGCTTCCGAAGCCATTGTCGAAAAACTTAATGATATGGGCTATCTTGAAATTTTAGATCGCCTGATAGAAAAATCTGAAGTAATACCAGAGTATAGCAATGAGAAAGCCCTGCAGGGTTTTAGACTTGAGCCTCACATTGAATCTAATCGTGAAATCCCTATTGAAGAAGTTGTTTTTCCAAAGCAGGTCATTGCTTTTCGTGAAGTACATACGGAATTCATTAGGCTATTTAAACGTTTGAATGAAGACCTTCGTCAATTACAGATAAGAAAACTAGCTCTGGAAGAGGTGTTTGATAGTAAAGGATTGATTGATTTTGTTAGATCTGGAGATCCATCTTCTGTAAAGGAAGAGAGTTTGGATAACTATCAAGGGCTCATGAGGGAGTATTTCTTTATAGAAACAAGTTTGCAACATATGCTTGAGAACATCGAACAAATGTATCCGTATTACATTAATTTGGAACACATCTCAAATGAGAGCAAAATAAAATATTTGAATTAGGTAAATTCCAGATAGGAAGGCCCTGTTTATTTTGCGAATTGTTTTCGGCTGTGGATTTGTTAGGCACAAGGAGTAAGATCCCAAAAAACCTTCATTTAATATAATTTTTTTATTGCCATCCTAAAATATTTATATACATTAGGGCCAACGCCGGGACACAAGTTGTTCTGAATACTGGGGGGTATATGCGTTCACTTTCTATGGGAGCCCTCGTGAGGGCTCCTTTTCTTAGTTTTCTGTTCGCCGTCTTGTTGGCTCAATCTGCTCTGGCAGATAAATACTTCGAGACACTTCGTTACAACTCTTTAACGCCTAAGCATTGCCAAGAATTCAATATCAATTTCTTTGATCAGAATATTACTTGGGTCACTTATGGAATTAAAGGTTCCAAAGAGGTTGGGTTTACTCATGAGTATCCAATTAATCGAGAAGAAGCTCGACTGGCCTGGTATTTTATAAGGGAAAATGTTTTTACCGGCAAAACTGGGAACAAGGCCTTAGACACCAAGAGAATGCAGTACTTCTTAACTCTTCTTGAACAAGCTAGGCATTATATGGGCTATGAATATCGTTCTGAAGGAGAAATTTTAGAAGCTCTAGCTCTGATCGATCTAACCAATTACTACAGTCCTAAGGAGTATTTTTTTACAGGAAGTATTTCCTACTCTAGAGGGCATGGGCCAGTTGTGGGTGAGTTAGACATCATTGTGGCCAGGAGAGATAACTGTCATGTGGTGTTAATCGGGGAGAGTAAATTAGGTTCTCATCGTCTTTCTAAAGCAAGAGAACAGCTACAACGCTTTCATCGATTTTTACAGCAACACTGATTGCTTAGATTCTTTCTATAGGACAAGATTTTATTTCAGGGGTGTGTATTTCTTCACCACCCCATATCAAATTACGATTGCTTTGGGTTTCAATCACTAATTCGCAACTCGCTTTCTTGATGTTATTAAAATTTAAATACTGAAGTAGGCGATCTAAATCGGCGGAGTGAACTTCATCTGGGCTGATTAGTTTATGTTTGTTTTCACCAGGATAAATACTAGTCAAATATTCATTGGTCTCTTTGTCATAAATATTTTGGTTTAAGAAGCAGGTAAAATTATTTTCAAGAGGCTTTCCTGCTCTGGCAAGAATTTCAGTAGCAAATTGATCGGCAAATAGCTCGGGTAGGTATTGTTCTCCAGGTGCATTCTTGTAAAAAAGTTTCTTCTGCTTACTATATCGCGAAAGGGAGCATTTATGAAACTCTTGTTCCTTTAAAAGTGGGTAGATATGGTGCCCTATTTCATGACTAAGGACTCCGAAAAGTGCTCCACTGTGTTTGTAGCTTCCTTTTGATATATTTATAAATTTGGTATTAGTATTTGTATAATCCTCCATGTAACGGGGGAGCAGGTCTGAACAAGCGTAATATAAAGAGGCATTGCTGTATTTTTTCTCTAGATTCTTTATTGGGTCATTTTCTTTCTTTTCGTAGCTCCATATAGAAAATAGTATTTTTTCTTCGAGACTCGTATTCTTAAATGTATTTCTTAATTGATTGCTGGTGTTGAGGATTCTATTAAAATGCTCCTGTAGTTGTTTTTTGATATTGATCATGCTCTCTTTTCTTGATGGGGGGAGAGAAAAACGAAAGTCTCTTACTTTCTCCTGTAATTCAATTCTATCCTCAGTGCTTAAGCCATGAATGCTTCTGATGGATTGTATTGCTAATGTTTTTACTTTTTCTAGTTCTTTTAGGGATGAGTTTTTGTTGTAGAAACGATCATCTAAACCGGCACTAACTGCGCCCGCTAGACTGGAACTACAGAAATCTAGAAGTTCGTTTTTTAGCCTAATATTTAAAGCATCATATTGCTTAGGCCTACTCTTACTTTCTTTGAATTCTTGGAGGTCTATGATGGCCGACAGTGGGTAGTTGAAATATTCTAAATAGTTTTCTAAGTTCTTTTTGTCAAAAGCGAAGTTTAAAATACTTAAGCTAAATAGCTCATTGCTAAGCTCTTGCAGAGATTTTTTGTCTTCCTTAAAGTTTCCATCTAAAAAATTTTGAGATTGTTTAAGAGAGATATGTTCTCTAAACAGGGGAGGAATTCTGTTTTGAGAAATTATGATTTGGTTATGGATTGTTTCTTTAAATTTTTCAATAGCATCAGCGCGAGAAGTGTTTGGATGAATTATCTCTAAGTATCCGTCAAAGTCGAATTCACTAATTCTATCAAATTGGTGTGTCTTTCTGTTTAGTCTGAAAAATGCGTTCATAAGTTCTAAAGCAGCCAAAAGTGCTGGTCTAATTTTCTCTGGAATTTGTTGTTCAGTGCCCTCAATAAAATACAGTAGGCCGTATCTTGAAAAAAATTGATTATCTAATAGTTCACTAAAGTCTCTGTAGATAAGACTGAGAGCTTTTAAGAATCGAATTGGAGTCGCAGCCTCACTTTCGAAAAAAGCACTTAATTGTGAGTAAGAAGTTCTATTTAATAAATCTTGAATGCTGATTTCAAGCTCATTTTGCAGGGCAAACTCCTCTTCTAGCCAATGACTTAATAGTTCATCAAATTCTAATTTTATTCGGCTATAGTTACTTTCAAAATAGTCCCAATCTTGGTCCGATAAAATAAGAAGGTCATCTTGTAGACCTATTTTTATTAAGTAATAGTTTTGCGGAGTGCAGGATTCTTGTATGCAAGACAATGCGAGTTGATCTGATTTTGTAAGCTCACCATAGTTTTTTGGTTTAAGAGCTCTCTCCTTTAAAGAAACTATTTCTGATCCTCTTGCTTTTTTGGGAACTATGTTCGACAAAAAATCAGCCGGTATTGCTATGGCTTGCGAGCCAAATAATATACAAGATATAGAAAGAAAATGAGAGAGCCTTTTCATCCATATTTTAAAATACAAATAATATGCCTGCTGAGCTGGCCTTTATTCGGTCCTCAGGCCTAATAAAGTCTTAATTTCCTTAAAATGTCACCTATTGTTTAGATTTACAATTTGGTGAAAGCAGAATGTCTTTGTTTTTCAGGTTTTGCCACTCAATTGATGTGAAGAGTTTCAGGCTAATAGCGTGGATCTGTGAGATTTCTTCGCTTAATAGTTCATGAATGTCTCTGGATCTTTGAATTCGAGATATGTCTGAAAATTCATCACTCACACATACGATTTTAAAGTGGCTCTCAGTACCAAGAGGAGCACTATGGCGATTGCTCTCGTTTTCAATATCCAGAAGGTCAGGATTGTATTTGGCTTGGATTTTTTGGTGAATTAAAGTTTCAATTGGGCCCATGGCTAATCCCTAAAGAGATAAGTTTTCAATTTGCTGCATAAGTTTGCTAATTAGCTCAGGATCTGCTTTTTTGCTATTCTTTTTTTCATTGGAATCGGATTTAGGAGCATTTTTTACTTCTTTTTCTACAGCAGCCCATTCATCTAATGATGCTTGAAGCGATTCTAAGCTATTTTTTAGCCCTGCTGCGATTTCTGTTTTATCCGACTTCGATTTACTACTCATGCTGTAACATAGTGTCCCTAAGCATTAGGATCTTATCAAGAAAAATAAATACTTTTCTTTTCGCTGATGGATTAATGGGCATGAGCTCTTTGTATGAGGTTGAAAACAAAGCAATTTTCCGATAAGCTTTGCCCGATCAAAACAATCTTTAAAGGAGCCCTCATGGCAAACGAAATCATCTATACGATGAAAGGGGTTGGAAAAGTTATTCCACCGAAAAAATATATTTTAAAAGATATTTACCTTTCTTATTTTTATGGTGCAAAAATTGGAATTTTGGGTGGCAACGGTGCCGGTAAATCTACATTGATGAAAATCATGGCTGGGATCGATCAAGACTTTTTAGGCGAAGCCTTTCCTGCGAGAGATTTAAAAATTGGTTACCTTCAGCAGGAACCAGAGCTAGATGAAGAAAAAACAGTTCGTGAAAACATTGAAGAAGCATTGGGAGAATTGACCACTGCTTTAAAAGAATTTAATGAAATTTCAATGAAGTTCGCTGAGCCTATGAGTGATGACGAGATGAATGATCTTTTAGAAAAGCAAGCCAAGCTTCAAGACATCATTGACTCACAAAACGGTTGGGAACTTGACCATAAACTAGATAAAGCCATGGATGCTCTTCGCTGTCCTCCAGCTGATACTATTGTTAAAAACATTTCTGGTGGTGAAAAACGTCGAGTTGCATTGACTAAGCTTCTTTTGAGTGAGCCAGATATTTTACTTCTGGATGAGCCTACCAACCACTTGGATGCAGAAAGTGTTTCTTGGTTGGAAAAATACCTTCATGACTTTCCAGGTACAGTAATTGCCGTAACTCACGATCGTTATTTCTTAGATAATGTTGCCGGTTGGATTTTAGAGTTAGATCGCGGAGAGGGTATTCCTTTTGAAGGAAACTATTCTTCATGGCTGGAGCAAAAAGAAAAACGTCAAGCAACAGAAGCCAAGCAAGAAGACAAGCGCCAAAAACAAATTAGCAAGGAGCTTGAGTGGGTTCGTCAAGGAGCAAAGGGGCGTCACGCTAAGGCCAAAGCTCGTTTGAGTGCTTACGAAGAGCTGATCAAGCAACCTAGTAAAGAAAAAATCAATGAACTACAAATGTACATTCCACCAGGTCCTCGTCTTGGTAATGTGGTGATTGAAGCCAAAGGGGTTAAGAAGTCTTTTGGTGATAAAATGCTTTATGACAATCTTGATTTCATGATTCCTCGTGGCGCAATTGTTGGAGTTATCGGGCCCAATGGTGCCGGTAAAACAACAATGTTTAATATGATCACGGGTCGTGAGAAGCCAGATGAAGGTGAGTTTACTGTTGGTGATACCGTACAGATTGCTTATGTGGATCAAAGCCGCGAATCATTAAGTGGCGATAAAACGGTCTATGAAGAAGTTTCTGGTGGTGATGACATTATCATGGTTGGAAACGTAGAAATGAATGCTCGTGCTTATCTTTCACGTTTTAATTTCCAAGGTGGCGATCAGCAGAAAAAAGTGGGTAGCTTATCAGGTGGAGAAAGAAATCGTTTATTGTTAGCGAAGCTTTTAAAATCTGGTGGAAACTTACTTCTTCTCGATGAGCCGACGAATGACTTAGATGTTGCTACGATCAGAGCCCTTGAAGAGGCTTTGTTGAACTTTGCAGGAAGTGCGGTAGTTGTATCACATGATAGATGGTTCTTAGATAGAATTTGTACACATATCTTAGCCTTTGAGGGTGATTCCCAGGTGACTTTCTATCCTGGAACATATTCTGAGTATGAGGCTGATCTTAAGAAACGTTTGGGTGTTGATAGTCTTGAGCCTACTAGAATTAAGTATCGTAAGATGCATTAATTAATATAAAGTAAAAAAATCAAGCCGACTTTCATAGTCGGCTTTTTTTTGGGGAGAATATTTTGAAGTATTCGATGCTTCTTTTTGTTGTGGTTTTTCAATGGCAAGCATTTGCTGAGAAAGAAATCCTTTCTTTTCAGTCGGGACAGGTGCAGTTAAAAGGTGAATTGTATAAACCTAATTCTAAACCTCCCTTTGTGTTGCTATTTTTTAACCACGGCAGTGCACCTAAGATGTTTAATAGTGTCGCGCTTAAAAACTTAGCTGAACACTTTAATAAAGAAAAAATAGCGGTGTTCATGCCATATCGAAGAGGGCAGGGCTTAAGTGAACAGGCCGGGCCATATATAATGACACAAATTAAAGATGCGATCCAAGAGTCTGGTTTTTCCGCAGGGGAAGATGTTTTGATCCGCGAGTTGAAAGGGAATCATTTACAGGATCAAATGGCAGCTTATCGTTTTATTAAAAACCAAGATTATGTAGACCCAAATAAGATAATTTCAATTGGAAACTCATTTGGTGGGATTCAAGTTTTATTGGGGCTGAAAGAATTAAATTTTTGTGCAGCCATTAATGCTTCTGGTGGGGCCAAGTCTTGGAAGAAATCAAAAAAACTAAGAAGTCTAATGTTCGACAGTCTTCCTAGCATTAATGTTCCTGTTTTCTTTTTTCAGGCCCAAAATGACTATGATCTTTCGCCTTCAAAATTTTTAGGCGCAAAGTTGGAAGATTTAGGGAAAAAAGCGAAAATTAAAATTTATCCAGATTTTGGAAAGTCGGCAAAAGAAGCCCATGGCTTTTTCTATCAATCAGTGGCTACATGGTTTCCAGATGCTATGCAGTTTATTCGCCAGAACTGTTTGGATTAGAATTATTTTTTAATAAAATCTAAAATCGGTTTGGGCAAGATCCACAGAGGGCCAATTAAAAGGTATTGAAGGTCTTCAAAAAAGCTTGGTTTCTTTCCCTCAATTTTATGTCCTATAAACTGACCAATCCATGAAAGTACAAAAATACTTAAAAAAACTGCGATTGCCTCAGTAGGATTGATTCTTTGGCTTATTTGATCCACAAGTACGTAGCTAAGTCCTCCAAACACAAGCATGACCATGGAGGCTTTTACATTTAAAAGACTATAGTAGACCATAGCTCCCAAAAATAGCAGGCTAGCAAGGCTGTATGGTGTATAAATAATTACTTGGTGAAGTAGACCTAATATACTGAAAAGAATTAATGGGACACATACATAGTGAATCTTTTTGTTAGTATGGTGTTGGTGGCTTACCGCATAGTTTTCCAAATAATGATTTATACTTTTCATAGACTTAGTTAAGCATAATTTCAATTCTAGAGAAATCATTTATTTATAAGCTACTCAGAAAGGCCCTAGCATTATTTATAGCTAGACCGATGGTACCGGCTTTTTGACAAGCTTTAAGTGAAGTTAAAAATATTTTTTGTAAATTAGGCAGCAGATTGTTCCGCTTCTACGGAATGCCAATTTTTTTTAAGGATTTCGTAGCTTTCTTTTAAAAGACGAAATTCTTCCACCTTTCCATCTTTCATATCTGGGTGGAGTTTTTTAGCTAATTTTCTATAAACTCTTTTTAAAGACTCCAAACTCATTGGGCTATTTATTGGATGCCCTACCGAAGCAAAAAAGATTTTTGCGGTTCTAACGCTTTCGTTGTTAAAAAACTCACCCAAAATTTCTGTAGGCATTTCTTCAGGTGCCTTGGTGTTAGTTTGTGCGTAAGTTTTTTCTTTGTCCATGGCTTGTTGTTCGGAACTCGAGTTCCAATAGGCTTTCTTTGGTTTTACGCAAATGTTCATTGGATTTAAGCGTGTTACCAGCTCTAAGGAAAGATGAGAGGGGTTTGTTTGTACAAAAGACACAGGTTTTTGTGCGGGTTTATCCACAGCTTGTAACTTTTGTTTTAGTATTTCCTGAAACTCATTTTTCATATATATTTGATCGGTTGATTCAAAATGAGATTAAGTCCAGAAAGAGGCAAATTATGAGTATGAATTGGTTTTTGGTGATTTTAGCCTTCGGTAGTATGTTTATTCAGGCATTTTCTGACCTAAGTAGAGGTCCTTTGTTTCCTGAAATTCTAAAGTCTTTAAGTGTAAACGAGAAGCAAGGCGCTTGGTTTTTTAGTGTAACTAGTTTCTGTATGTTAATTTCTTCTTTTTGGGCAAGTCACCTGATTCAAAAGTATAAGACGATCTTGGTGTTGTTGTTTTTCATGGTCTTTTTGATCATAGGTCAGTATTTTCTCGCCACCAGTGAAACTTTAAATGGACTGTTATTTGCTGCCGCATTACTTGGTTTGTCATTTGGTGGTACTGGTGTTTGCCAAAATATGGCTATTTCTGAAGCTTCAGAAGGCAATATGCTTCGTAAACTTCAAGGTGTTCTACAAAGCATTTACGCTTTAGCGGCGATGTTAGCTCCCATCGCAGTTAGTTACTCTATCACTCATTCTTTGCATTGGCAGAGCTATAGTGGCTGGGTAGGATGGCTGGCATTTGCTATTTTTTCTCTAGGTGTAATTCGATTTTTATCGAACAAACCTAGACTTCAAAGACTGGAATTGGATCAAATTGACACAGAGAGTGAAAAAAAATCAGCGAAGAATCCAAGCTTTTTCATCAAGGCATTATCCGCTTCTGGTTTGGCATTTTATGTTGTTGCTGAATTGGTAATTTCTCTTTGGTTGGTAATTTATCTTCGTCGAGAAGAAGCCTTTTCAGCAGAAGATGCGGGACTTTCTTTAAGTCTATTTTTCGCCTCTCTTCTTGCCGGTCGCTTGCTTAGTAGTGTGATTAATTTCCGTGTTTCTAATTTTGTTTTGTTGCGTAGATGTCTGCTTTTAACCAGTGGCTCTTTACTAGCAGCATTCCTTATCCACCCGTTATTCTTCAGTTTATCGGGATTTTGTATGAGTATAGTCTTTCCAGTTTATATGAGTTATATGGCTGAAAAGTTTGGTCAGTCTTTAGTTTTTGTGATGCCATTTTGCATCGGTGGAATGAGTTTGCTGGTCAGCCTTGTTCATAGTTTGGCAGGGCTTGTAGGTGATATGTATGGTCTAAAAGCTTCCATGGGTTTTGCTTTAGGTGGAGCAATATTGGCTTTCATAAGTGTTGGTCTCATAGAGAAAATTGTAGTGCAAAAAAGCGATTCTTCGAAGGCTGCAGAGGCTTAAATTTTAAAAAAAGTGAAATCGGTCTAAATTTTTTTCTTGAAAGCTTTTTAGAATAGTTATTAAGATGAAGTCTGCATGTAGTAACGATTAGTTTTGGAGGATACACATGGCAAAGAAAAAAGCTGCAAAGAAAGCTACGAAAAAAGTAGCTAAAAAAGCAACAAAGAAAGCAACGAAGAAAGTAGCTAAAAAAGCTGCGAAAAAAGCAACTAAGAAAAAAGTAGCTAAAAAAGCTGCAAAAAAAGCAACTAAAAAGAAAGTAGCTAAAAAAGCTGCTAAGAAAAAAGTTGCTAAAAAAGCCACTAAGAAAGTAGCAAAAAAAGCTACGAAAAAAGCGGCTGCAAAAAAAGCTACAAAAAAAGTAGCTAAAAAAGCTACTAAAAAGGCTACTAAGAAAGCTACTAAAAAAGCAGCTAAGAAAAAAACTAAAAGAAAGCCAAATGCAGCTTTCATGGCACCATTAACTCCTTCTGCTGAATTAGCTGAAGTTGTTGGTTCTAAAGGAATTTCTCGTCCAGATGTTATGAAAAAAGTTTGGGCTTACATCAAGAAGAACAATCTTCAAGATTCTGCAAACAGAAGAAACATCAATGCTGACGATAAGCTAAAAGCTGTTTTCGGTGGTAAGAAGCAAGTTTCTATGTTTGAAATGACAAAACTAATCAGCAAACACCTGAAGTAATTTAGTTTTAAATTTCTATTCAGAAATAAAGAAGAGGCTAGGGGTTCCCTGGTCTCTTTTTTTATGAACAGCCGCTTAAGATTGCGTTTTGAAGCTTTTCTTATCTCTATTTTTTGAGGAATTTGATGCTGTACTTCAAAAAGCTTTCATAGCCCCTAGAATCGTCTTTATAAAGACTTGGTCGGCCGCCGGATTATTGGTTCTATAGAGATCTTAAGAGCCTAGGGAGGCTCTAAGGTGGTTTTCTAGAGCTTTAACATTTTGGGATTTGGTTTCTTCCTAATCCTGCTTTTCTGAGACCAATATAATACGAGCTTACATAGTCTTTTTTATCCTTTTGATCCAGTTCTTGCAATTTTGCACAAAATTTCTCAGATAACTGAGGAAGTTTTTGTTCGAGGTTTTGAATTTGGTTTAGACTTTTTGCAAAGGTGTTGGCTGAGTATTTGTCTCGCGAAAAAGCATTCACTTCAAATAAGAAGCTATAGGTTTCTAAACTAGATGCCTGTAGATTGTCTTTGTTTTCTCTTAAAAAGTTTCTTAAGGCGGAGCTATTGAGCTCAGAAGGGTAGTAGTCTGCTATATATTCGATACTGGCTGCTGTTCCTAGGCTGGCATTTAAATAATCCAGGGCAAGCTCCTGAGCAGAACGATCTAGTTTTAGATTCAAACTCTGTTCAAGAGCTAGTTTCGCCAGATCAGAGGAGTTAATTCCTCTGATACCAGCGATTTCAAGGTTGTAGTTTAAAATGCGCTTAAACATAGAGTCTTCTTCTCGGCTTACGCAAGAGAAGTCACGACATTTTCGACGAGCTAGATTTTGCATAAAATCTTTAGAGCTTTCTGTGAAATCAAGAAGGTCTCCTTCGCTTAAAAGCTCTAGCTCTTGATGGAAACTAGAAGCTTTAATCTGCAAAATGTCTTTTCCGGCAAGCTTTATTGTATTTTCCGACTTTGTTTGGCTAAGTTCTTTTGTAGACTCTTTGTCTATTTTTTGTTCTCTAGTCTTTTTGTTGACGATATTGTCGTTTTCGTCATTCCCTAAATCATCTTGTACACTCTCTTGCGAAACATTTTGCTCAAGCTTTGGAGTAATCTCCACTTGATCAGACTTAGAGTAAAGATAAGACGCTGCAAACAAAACGGCTGCAATGATTGTCTTTCCTTTGTGAATTTTCATCTCACACCTCCGTTATTTATTAATCCCTTTTTTCCAAAAATTTACCTGGCACGAATCCGTATTCCCCTGGTTCGTACTCAATCTCCAACCATTCTTCAAACTTACTGTTCGTGATTGGAATGTATTTAGCAACAACCTTTACAAGAGGTTGTTGAATATTGCCTTGTTCATCTTTTGTAGGCATTAATCTTCCTACTTTTGGAGTTTCTCCAACTCCTGGGTATTTTCTTACCCATACAAAATAACTAACTCCTTTTAGTTCAGCAATGTACTGATCTACAGGTTCTAGAGAGCTTTTTTCAAAGCTACCAATTAGTTTTTCGTTTTCTAAAAAGAAATCGATGCTTTCTATTTTTCTTAAAATTTTCTCGCTACCAACTTTAGATGTTACCCAAAATTGATTGGTGTCACACAATGGGTTTTTTGAATTAAAATTTTCAATTTTAAAGCTTCTTAAACTTGGAATTTCAATAGGCATCCACTGACTCACCAATTCTACTCCGTAACCGATATCATCTAGGATTTCGATGGGGGTGGATAGCTTTGTTTTTTGTTTAAGCTTCGGATCAAGTAGCACATTGCCTGCTTGTTTCTTTGGACTTTTTAGAAATTGATCTCCGAGCCATTTTTTCGTATAAGCCTTTGTTTCAACCAAGTCGTCTTGCAACTCCAAAGGACTAGCATCTTGTGACTTTTTAAAGAAGAGTCTTGCATTTCTTTTTCTATAAATTCTTCCGCAATAGTTTACAGAATGTTTGATAGAGCCAGGTTCTACAAATAGATCGATATAATCTGTTTCCAGGTGGTAGTTTCCTTTTTGCCCGTAACTATTGAGATTTAAATCTTTGTAGTTAACCCCTTGCATTTGGAAGTCTCTGAGTCTCTGTTGAGCTAGCTTTTCGAGATTGCTTGCTTTTTTGTATTTGTAACCTGGAATCCCGTAGGCTGCTGCAATATTATGACGTATTTCTTCAAGAGCTTTATGCTCCGTACTGGTTTTTGTCATATAGGTGTCATAAAGGCTTTCGTAAGTTACTTCTTCGCCATTTTCATCAATGCTTGATACACTTTTAATGCCAAGAACTGGGTATAGGTTTTCATATAAAAACTTTCGATCATAGGAATTGTTGTTCATATATCTACAGATGGACTTGTAATAAAAATTACCTTGATTGTGTAGTCCACTCCATAAGGCTAAGGATTCAAAAGCCAAAGTCTTATCGTTTCGGACCGCTCGTAGATCTGCAATCTTATCTCCCTTATAGGAAAATGGACTGTTTTTAAAAGTACATATTTTTTTAGGGTAACGGTTAATCTCATCTTTTGACGCGATTCTGTACCCATTCTTACCACGGATGTAATCATTAGAAGTCACTTCAATCAACTTTCGATAGTTGTTTCTCCAAAACTCCATCGCGTAATCAATATGACGGTAAATGTTAAATAAGGCTTCCGGGTCTCTTATGTCAGGATGAGAACCTAGGTTGATCGCCATCACACCAGCGTCTCCGTAGTGTTTTGTAACTAAAATTTGATTTAAGTAGTGTTGGCCTTTTAAATACTTACACTCAGGAAATAAATAGTTTTCCGGAGAGTAAAAGTTTTCAAATAGATCAAAGGCAGCCTCTTTGTAACCCTTTGTTCGGTAGTGCGTACTGCCTTTACTAGGGTCGTTTTCTAATTCTTCCACTAGTTGATCCATCCAGTCGATTTTATTTCTGTAGCTAGAGCAAAACTCAGGACGAACTTTTCTAAAGTGAAGTAATGAGCTTTCGTGATGAGGTATGCTGATAGAACTTAATAAAAATGACCAGTAGTTATCATTTGGTGCACCTTGAGCGTCAAAGAATAGCTCAGGTTCTTTCTTCATATTGGCAATACTACTTGCAACGATGACTCCAAAAATCTTTTCGGTGTATTTGATTCGGGTTGGTTCTAATGCCTCAAGGCTAATGTCTTCAGAGGTATAGTCATATACCGGTCCTCTGATCTCAAGATCAGGGTGCAAGCTAATGTAATTGTCTCTTGCATTTCTTGAATCATCAATGTAGGCGTAGCCTTTTGCTTTAAAAAAGGAGCCGTCTGGAACATCATTAATGATTTCCGAATAAGATTGAAGGCTTAATAAACTACCCAATAGAAATATAAATTTCTTCCACATAAAAATTCACCCTTTCTCCTCGACAAGATATACTTCAAATATTGGGCCACATTTTTTCTCCTACTTTCAGCCACTTGCATCTTGGTGCCTTGAACTTCTTTCAGGAAAAGTGATTAGTCTTTTGACAAACAATGTATTCACCAAAATACAGCATTGTCTAAAATGTTGACGCTCTAAAGTCCCTTTCTCAAAAAAGTGT
>DJMA01000048.1 GCA_002436415.1 Bdellovibrionaceae bacterium UBA6502
TAGAGCGATACCCGGAACTGAAAGAGCTTTACGCTTTCAAAGAAAGTTTACACGGCTTTTATCGAATCAAAGGTTACAAAAGAGCTCAGTCAGCATTAACTAAAATGACAGACAGAATGGCTAAATCGAAATTAAAGGAAATCAAAACACTGAGAAAAACTCTGATGAAATGGAGAAATGAGATCTTGAATTATTTTAAAACTGGAATTACAAATGCTCGAACCGAAGGCTTTAACAATGTCGCTAAGGTGTTGAAAAGAAACGGTTATGGTTATTCGAGCTTCGAAAATTACCGATTAAGAGTGCTTAACTCTGCGATAACATAAGGTTTTTAGGCGCACTACCCCTCGAATCGAGTAGAGCCGTAGAGCCCGTAGAGCCAAAATTTGCTGGAAAATAAAAAACCACTCAGATGAGTGGTTTTTAATGGTCGGGGAGACAGGATTCGAACCTGCGACCCTCTGGTCCCAAACCAGATGCGCTACCAAACTGCGCTACTCCCCGACGGAGTTGAAAAAAAGACTAATTTTTAAGCCTGAATTTCTTTGTAAAACCTTAGTTTCACTTGAGAAATGGCAACTTAATGATCTCTGGCCTAAAAGTCAAAAAGATATTGAGAAAAAGTTAATTTTTTAGACCATTGGTCCTTGCGCCTGGCGTTAAGTGGCCGAAAAGTGTTGCCGCGCTAAAAATGTCTAGATTTAATTAGGGGGTAAGGCTGAAATTGTGTCCAACTTAAACCTCTGGGATTTTCCTGGTGGGGACAGTTCAGCCTTGTAGAAACTAGAAGCTTCTTCATCATGTTAAGCATTTGATGAAAAAGTTATACAACTAGAAAACAACAAGGAGATTTTATGAAAAAGCTACTAGTAGGAATCGCAGCCCTATCTATTGGCGCAACTGCGAATGCAGATGTGAAATTTAGCGGAGACACTATGCTTCGTTACACAAACATTTCGAATGCTGATGGAGTTAAAGATTCTAACTCTGAAGGATTCAAAATGTGGAACAACCTTATGGTTGACGGAAACAAAGGTGAGAACCTTGGTTACCACCTACAACTTAGACACGTAGATGCTTTCGGTTCTAGCCTTAACGTTCAACCTTCTGCTGTTGATGGTGCGGCTAACCCACAAGAAAACGATCTAATGTACGTACAAGAAGCTAACGCTACTGTTAAAGTTGGTGAGAACGGAGCTTTCACTTTCGGTCGTTCTAGCCTTGAGCTTAACAATGGTGAGCTAGTTTCAAAACAGCCGTTCCAAGATACTCAAGTAGCTTTCGATGGTATGCGCTACGTTCACGATGCTGATTGGGGTCGTTTAGGTTTCGCTTATTCTGTAGCTGGTGACACTGGTTCTGCTACTTCTAAGTTCCGTGCTTTATCTTACACTTTCAAAAACATGCCTTCTGCTATCTCTAACTTAGAGTTGCATTATGTTGCTAACAATGCTGATAGTGCTCTTGCAGCTACTACTGGTACTGAGAGAGTATGGGTTGGTTTAAACGCTGGTGGTGAAGCTGGAATGTTTGACTACGTTTTAGACGTTGAAAACTTCACTGGTAAAACTCAAGCTGGCGCTGACATGAAAGCAATGATGATGCACTTAGAATTAGGTCTTCGTTTCTCTGCTATGGATTCTCGTGCTTACTTAGTTTACCATGATGATGGTGCTACTGAGGATTCTGCTTACGATCCATTATACTATTCTAAACACAAATACTCTGGTCGTTCAGATGTTCTTCAATGGGGTAACTTAAATGAAATCGCTCTTGGTTACACTTTAAAGCCTATGGCTGACAGTGTTGCTGGTGTTTCTTACCACATGTTCAAAGCTTCTTCTAAAGACCAAAACGTAACTACTCAAGGTGGAACTACGATCACTACTTCTTCTGAAGACGATCTTGGTTCTGAAATTGACCTTTGGTACACTCAAAACTTCACAAGCGGTTTATACCTTACTGCTGAGTTGACTATGTTCAGCCCTGGTGATGCTTTCGGTACTAACGATGAGTCTGTTCAAAGACTAATGGTTGAAACTGGTTTTGATTTCTAATTGAAATTAAAATTAATTTTCAAAAGACGCTGCCCATTGGGTGGCGTTTTTTTTGTTCAAAATTCGGTTTTTTTGAATGTTGTAATCTAATTTTGATTACTTGATTGTCCGAAATTTGTCTGGCTCCAACTATGGTTCCGATATATGGATTTCTTGTGGTCTATTTTGTGTTTTGGCAGGAAACCTAGTTTGCATCCTACTCTGTAAAAGGGAGGTGCTTATGAAATTAAGCCTTTTAATGTTACTGTCGTCCGTGTTTTTATCTGCTTGTGCTAGTAGTAGTCTTACTCGCTACAAACCAATTTTAGCAAATAATGAAAAATTCCAAGAAGTGGGCTTTGAAGAAAGTGAGTTAGATGTAGATGTCTGTATTTCAAAGGTTGATGCTCACTATGATAACTATAAAGCAGATCGCACTAAAAAAGCTGCCGTACGTGGTGGAATTAAAGGTGCTGGCTTTGGTGCAATTGTGGGTTTGGCCACAGGTGGAGGGGATGAGTTTGTAAAGACCACGGCTGGCGGTGCTGCCATTGGTGCTGGAGCTGCTACTTATGATGAACAAACTAGAAGTCATTTATACCAAGATAAAAATATAAAGTCTGATATTGCCGCCTGTTTGGCTTCTAAGGGTTATGAAATTAATGGCTGGAGGTAAGCCTAGGTCTTAGTTTTTGACAGAGCATAGCTAGCCCTGCGATAATGTTTGTATGGCTAGTTTTGCTCAAAAATACATGTTTTTAGTTCTTGTTCTTAGTATTTCGTCCTCTAATTTGTGGGCAAGGTCTTATAAAATCAAACTCGATGATAAAATGCTTAGTAGCGTAAATCAGTTATTGGATAAAACCACTGATTTTCATCAAGCTTTGTACTCACAAAAGCAAGATCAGATCAAAAAAGAAATTGTAGAAATGAACCTAAATATTGATAGCCTATTAAAAAATATGGGTGATTTTCAGGTGCAGAATCAGGCGATGCATTTAAAAAGGATTTTAAAAAGTACCAAAAACTATTTAGAAACCTATCAAAATATCTCTGGAGAAGAATCTCGAAAAACCAATTTAAAAAAAGCTTTTAGCCAAATGGTACAGTTAATTCGCATGTATCAGGTGGATAAAAAATATCGTGTATTTTACTGTAAAGACGATAACAGCGAGTGGATTCAAGAGGGATGGAAAGCAAAAAATCCCATCCACCCACAAAAACACGGTGCTTGTGGCCAAAGGGCGTATCGGTAAATGGATCGCTTTCTGCAAAGCCTACCAAATGGTTTAGTAGCTACGGGAGCCGTAGTCATTTTTATTTTACTCCTTTTACAAATGAATCCATTTCACACGGCTTGTGATTCACAAATCAATTTGTTGAAAGAAAAGCTGAATCCCGCTTTTTTTACCAAGGCTGATCCGAAACGCCCAGATATTATTCCAGCAAGTCTTTACAGTAAGTACAAAGAACGCTGTATGAAAGGGGCTAGTCAGGGTTCCTGCCTCCAGTGGTTTGAGTCACTCAAAAGGTTAGACAGTGAGTTGTTAAGCTCACCATCTACTTGTACAGCAGACATTCTAGCGATCAGTGAGATCTCTAAAATATTGACCGAGTCACTACAAATAATGGTGCGCCTTGCTTGGGGGCCGAAAGCTCCTGAGAGTGCTTATGATAAAAACTCTTGGTTTCAAAATTTTCATCTTAGAAGTTTTTGTAATTTACGAGATTGGTACTCTAGTGCCAAAGGCAAAGAGGCTTGGATTGATTTGAGAGAGTCCTTAATGGACGAACTCCCTGGGGCAAGTGAACTTAGTCGTAAAGAGGTATGGTCTCGAAGTATCTTGAGTACAAGTTGCAGTAGCTTGTAGAGCTAGCTTATTTTTTTCTAATCCATGAGATTTTCTAAGAAAACTTGTTGAGAATGTTAGTTCTATTTTAAGTAGAGCTAGGAATTCTTTTCGAGAACAAACTTTGATCAAGCTAGTATTTATTTGTGTGAACTTGTTTAGGAGAGAATCGACTCAACCAAAGGAGAAAGAATTCTCTTACTATCTTTTAATGCCTTCTAAGGAGTTTAATTATAGCTTATCCTTGTGGCTTTTTTATGCCTTAAACTTTAAGGTGCCTCTAGGTATGTGTGTAGATATATTGATAAGGCCTGTTTAAAAAGAAAAAAAGAGAGCTTCCAAGCTCTCTTTTTTGGGTCTTATTCTAGTAAATGTTTATTGATAATATATTTTTACTAAAAAGCTGATTTAAATTTGAGAGTTCCATTCTGAATAATCAACTCTTTCTTCCAATGGTAATATTCCTAACAATTTATCTTTTTCTTCAATCTCTTCGATAAATATGTGCTCATTGAGAATTCTTGCTTTCAATCCGCTCAAATAAACTTTATTAAAGTTTCCTTTTTTAATATGCTTATAAGCTACTTGAGCAAATTGATTAGCATTGAAATTAGTCATTTCAATTAATGCTTTTTCTAAATCATATCTTTCCTGCTTTTTCATTCCAGAGTTTGAAAGAACATAAAAGATTTCAACAAACTTAAAATAATCTTCTTCGCGATCCAATTGATATTTTTGAGCTTGCTTTGGTAAAATACTTGCCGCTTTAATTATAGTTGTTAAGCCTGGAATCTCTTCAATAGCTCGATGAGGTGATATGAAAATCAGGTCCAACAGAGTTTCTCTGGAAAAAAGAAGATCTTCAATGCTTAAGCCTTCATCGATAAATCGTTTGCTACTTGCTTGATGAAGATTCAAATAGTCAACAGGTGTTTTAGGACTAAGAATGCTAATATGAGCTCCTCTTTCTTTGTGAAAAAAGTCTTTAAAGTTTTCTAGGCTTAAGTTAGCAACAGCGAGTGTACAGGTTTCAGAATCAGCCTTTTCGCCGACACAGGCTTTATCAAAGTAATAGTCAGTGTTGAAATCTAAATTGGCCATATGCAAGCTTCTCTTAGCAAATTGCATTGAAGCCTGGCTGGCATCAAAAGAAAACAAAGAGTACACAATATCATTAATGAGCTGGTTTTTATTCGGCATAGGATTTTCACCAAACTCAGGATGAAAAAGTTCAGAAACATAAACCGCAGAAATCGCTTTTTCCGAGTAAGCTTCTTTTCCAGGGATTTTGTTACCAAATTGGCTTGCGTAAATCATTTGTTCGTTTAAATCGATTTGAAATAAAGCATTTAATTTTTCACTTTGGATGGGGTCGATAAATGTAAAAGTACCTGGTTGATCATTTAATGAATTAGCACTGGCAGACATTTTAATATATGGCGTAATGCAAACACTGCTGTTCTTTTCTGTGTAACGAATTTGATTGTAAGCGACGATGTTGATTGTTTTTAAATTTTCTAGAGCTCTAGTTGCTGAAGGAAGCTTTTCTCTAAACTCTATAGCTGAAATCCTTCTTGTACAATAAGGCCCTTGTAAGGATGTCGGCATGCCATTGTACTCTCTAGAGTTACCGCCTTCGGCTCCTTTAAAGCTTGTCGTTTGCTGTTGCTTCCAAGTTGCTGTTTGATTGTTTTGTCCAGCATTTAAATTTGGCAAAGCCAACAGGCTCAGGCCTAAACTTAATGATACAATTTTTTTCAAGTTCTTCATTGGTAGTTTCATTTTAATATCTCCTTAATTATCTATCTTTTGGTTTAGTGGAAATAAGTTAGTTGTGATCCCGTAGACCATATCTCTTTTTTTAGATTTGGTTTCGATGAGCTCCGCGATTTCTCTACGAGTTCGTTTTAATATTTCCTTTATTTCAGGGATCAAGTCTGTATCCATCGCGCTAATGTATGAGGCATGATCCTTGTTTTCTATTGGTTCATTCATAATGGATTGGGAAGATTTTCTTCCTAAAAGAAGCTGGTAGTTTTTTAAGGACTCTGCTTCAAAGTTTGGGGAGAGGTAGGTACTGGTAAAACCTGTTTTATTCACCCAATTACCATTGTTTTGTTTTTCTAGCTTTCCAGTTTTAAAAAGTTTTTCTAATTTGTCTTCTGCTTCTAAGGTGCTTAATCCAAAAGTATCTGCGACAAACTTAACACTCGGTTCAAATTTATGAAGGTAGGTGAGTTCTAAGATTGCGTCAAAAATCCAATCCGAGTGAAAAGAGATCTCAGAGCGATCAACTTTTTCAAAAGTAGTATTACGGTTGTTAATCATGCTATCGAGTTTTTCAGACTCTAGCCCTAGTCGAATTCCCAAGTTAGCCATATATTTTTCGCTAGGTTTCCTTGCACCACGAATGATTTTTGCCAAGGTTGAATCATTCACGCCAAGGCTTTGTGCGAAAGCTCTCATCGAATACTGAGGATTCTTTTTCAAACGTTCCAAGTACTCTGTACGAAGGTGCTCGATAAATTGATTGCGTGTTTTTGTGTTTGTTTCCATGCCTTAGTTATACAAGTAAAAAGGCTTTACTCAGAGCTAATTGTCCTCAAAATGCGGCATTTCTTGTCGCGGCAATTTTTAATGAAACTAGTTCATGACTGTAAAATTCTTAGACATAGGTTTTCAGACTTTTTGCAGAAAAATCACCCTTTTTCCTCTGAATATTTTCGTTCTTAGAAGAAAGAAATAAAAAAACTTCTGGCCAAAATTGCAGATAAACATAAGCTAGATTACTAGATTACTAGATTACTAGATTACTAGATTACTAGATTACTAGATTACTAGATTACTAGATTACTGGATTACTAGAGTATTATAAACGGCCCCTTTAATTGCGAAAAGGCTTTAATAGCTACTGGAAAATGTTTGTTCTAGGGAAGTTTCCCGAGCTTTGATCTTCCTTACTGCACAGTTAAAAGAGCCAGTTTTAAAATACTTCTATGTATTTCACTTACTCTAAAGTAAAAAAAACTTCAGCCTTTTAACTTATGATCATTTGTAATTTAAGTACATGATGTCTTAGCGGAGCGGACTATATCAAATTATTTTTGTTCAGAAGACTCAGGCATTTCTTTAACGCGATCAAAATAGTTTGATCCACCAAGACGAGCAATTTTCATACAATCATAAATGGCAGCCCATAAAACCAAAACATAGTATTTTTCAGATAGCGAGTGCAGGCTAGAAGCATATAAGCCCATTACTTGAATTTCTTCAAAAGGAGTACTCCAATTAGCCATTCGGAGACAAAAAATTGGGATAACAAAAATGAATATATGTCCAACTAGTGTGTATATCGCAAAACTTTTTGTGTATAATTTTTTAAAGAAATGATTGGCTAAAAACACACCCAATGAAAAAAATAAGACCGAACCTACAAGACCAGCGATTTGCTTGCTGGGAAGTAGTTTGAAACTCATGATTACGATAGGAACTTGAAGAATTAAAACAAGTACAGGCCAAAAATGAATAACTTTTCTCATCCGCGATCTCCTAAAAGGTTTTACAGGAATATACTTTAATGGAGTTTAAATGGCTATAGCTTTGTCTATTTTTTGTCTCTATATTTTAGACGGCTTAACCGCTATTTGATGAGCCAGTTAGTAATAAAAAAACGCATTCTTGCTACATAAGTCTAGCTAGAATGCGTTGCTATTTTTTCTTATAAACTATGAGAATTAGACTCTATACTCAATCCCTAGGGAAAACAAAAATTTCACTAACAAAGACATTTTCTCCTAAAACCAATTTACCATCATTGTCAGGTGACAGAAAATACCTTCTGACAATTCCACCTTGAGCAAGACCTGTTTCAGAGATACTTTTGGTTTGTAGCATGGCGCCATTCAGGCTTAACCAATCATCTAAATCACCAAGACGAGTTGTGTAGTTTTCAATTTTAGAACATTTATCGTTATTATCTTCTTCACCAATTAAAACCCTCTCGAGACAAACTATAGTGTCTTTAGTGGCATTTTTTATTTTAGTAACAACAAACTCATCGCTATTACCAAAAGAATAAGTTCCATTTACATCAGGCACTTTTCCTTCTTGGTAAGATATTTCGTAGACCGTTTTATTTAAAGAGCTTCCATCGCTAGAGTCTCCTGAGTCTTCATTGGCTAAGGTGTCAGACAAAGAATTTGAACTAGAGTTATTACTATTTAGATCAAGCCCACTGGAACAGTTTTGGTACATAATAATTGTTAGGGCCAATGGAATCAGTAAAATCAATCGTTTCAAAAATAACCTCCCAATAAGTCATTTATTGATCGGGAATTCCAAAAAGATGCTTTAGTTGGATCGGATTACTTTCTTAAGGTTTTTTTGAGAGCCTAGTAGCTTTGAGTTGAGTGTCGAGACTTTTGACAGTTGTAAATGTATATAGATAGGCTTTAAAGGCTGTATAACATAATTTAGTGTGGCTCTTGGAATATGATCTCTTAAGACAGGTTTTAATTTAAATATTTTCCTGAATTTTAGAGTGCTAATACTGAAGAATCTAATAACTGGCCCACTCAATTGCGGATGGACTTAAACTAAGTTCGCAAAACCTCTATTTGTGTTTCTTGTGTATAGAAACTTGATTCGGAAAAATCTCAATAATCCAATAATCCAATAATCCAATAATCTAATAATTAAATAATTTTTAGGTGCTGTGTGTTTCTATTCGCACTTAACTAGACTTGTTATGAAAACGCAAAGGCTAGGCTTGCAATAAACTTCGCTTAAAAAAATTATAAAAAAAGCTGCCAGGATTAATTGGCAGCTTTTTATTGAAACTAAAATTTTAAATTGTTTTACCTGATGATTTACAAGAGGTGTAAGAAACATTTTCTTTAGGCTGAAACTTGTATTCAAAAACTTCAGACCTTTTCACGTAAAAAGCTTTGGAATTGGTCTTTTCTCCAAAATGCTTTTCAATCGCTTCAATTCGAACGTTTTGTCGGATGTTAAAAATCTTTTCATTTGAGGCTTTTGAATGTTTCACCGTCTTATAGATAGCATACCAAGTCAGGGCAATCGTTCCTGCTACAGCACCGAGGTAGGTCATATCACCACGTGGAAAAAAAAGATTGGCTACAAAGTCAGCTAGCCCCATCAATGGTAGAAATAGAGCGGAAGGAATAAAAATTGCTCTTTGGTCCCAAGTTTTATCAAAGTCCTCTTGATGGTAATTACTGACCATTTCAGCAATTTCACCACTGTCGTTAATTCTTTGTTTGAGCATAAGTTTGCCATTTGGGTAGTAATAAAGATCTTGTCCTTTTAAGGCTAATACATAGTAGCTAGAGCTTTTCGAAACTAAGCTGTCTTTCGACATAGGCTGGTCACCTTGAATCAGCAGGACTTTGTCAAAGCCATAGCTTGAATTAGAATTCAAGGTATTCAAATAGCTTGGGGCTCCATTATAATCTCCAGCAAAAGTTTTTGTTGGATAAAATATTTCAGGTGGCGTGAATTTAACAGACTTCTCAGGCTTTTCAGAGTTTGATAAATTAGCGCCTTCGGCCTTGGCAATATTTGCATGAGCGAATAGAAGGCAAATTAGAAGTAATTTAAAATTCATTGTTTTCATTTTAGCTCCTTGGGGGGGATAAGCTTTGTTAACTTTAAATTATGGGTATTCAATGTAATTAGATGCTTCTACCACAAGATTTTCATGCATTTTTATAAATCTGCTTAATACTATAGATATTATATGTGAACTTTTTGGTGAAGGCTGGCTAGAGTTTAGCCGATCTTAGCTAAAAACTTTAAACTGGCTCACTTAATTGCGGATGAGTCTAAGCCAAGTTCGCAAAATCTTTATTTGTATTCCTTGCAAGTTGGAAGCTAATCCGGACAAATTTCAATAAACTAATAATTTCTCTGTATTGTATGTTTCTATCCGCAATTAAGTGGGTCAGTTTATACTTGATTAAGACAAAAGATAAAATCGATATTTTTTAGAAGTAATACCAAAGAGGCTGGGTTTTACTTTGTAAGCAATGTGTTGTGATATGCAGCTAGCTCGGTTTATAAAATGAACTAGCAATTTGTAGATAGCTGAATGCCAGCACAAAAAAAGCCATCATTTCTGATGGCTAATTTCAAACTTTCAATGAAGCGATTAGAGCTTAATCTAACTCGAAAGGCTTTGGAGAAAGAATTTGTGGACGATAGTAATCGTCATAAGCTTGAGCTCCAACAGGGAGTAAAGCTAGGTTACGAGCTTTCTTGATCGCACGAGTAAGATTTCTTTGGTGTCTCATGCTAAGTTTGCTGATGCGAGATGGAACGATTTTTCCAGCTTCACCGATATAACGGTATAGAGTAGCAGCATCTTTAAAATCAAACTGGTGATCAGCTTTTAATTCAGTACGGTATTTTAATCTTACGTTATTCTTTTTCATTCCTACGTCCTTATCCAATTTCTTACGGATTCGATCTACTTTTCTTTCGAAAGACTTGTAATAGCAGAGAAGTGGGGGGGAAGAGTAGTGTTTTTTTAGTAAATTGGGATTTTTTTGAAGCTTTTATATATTTACAGGGCTTTTTTAGTGCTAATTGGATTAGCTTTTTGTACTAAGTTATTGTTTTTATTCAATTAATGCATTACGTGCTAGAAAAAAATAAAAAACTAGGAAGCAAAAATCGAAAAGCACTTGCCTAAGGCCTATTCATCCACTATAAGATTCACTTTGCTGACACGGAAAAACATTTTTGGAGGTAGTCATGGCTCGTTGTGAGCTTACGGGTAAAGGCCCTGTAGTTAAAAATTTGGTTTCACACTCGAACATTAAAACTAAGTCGACTGCGAATGCGAATATTCAAACAAAAAAAGTACATAGCCAAGCGCTAAATGAGTATTTCACATTTCAAATGGCTGCTAGCACAATTCGCACGATGGAAAATAAAGCTGGTTTTGACAGCTTCATCTTAAAACAAGATGACCTTAAGCTTTCTAAGCGCGCGTTAAAAGTTAGAAACAAAATCCGCCGCAAACTTGCTGGTAAACCAAAAGCAAACTAATTAGGAGTCTGTTGTGAAAATGCTTAAGACTAAAGCTAAGAAATTAAAAGTAAATCAAGGTGCAACAGTAGAAGTAATCTCTGGTGCTGATAAAGGTAAAAAAGGCGCTGTTCTTTTGCTTGATGATAAAAAGTTAAAAGTAAAAGTTCAGGGTGTTAATATGCAGACTCATTATGACAAGCAAGAAGGTCTTGTTCGTAAAGAGGGTTTTATTGATTATTCAAACGTAAAACTATCTTCTGCTCCTGTTGCTAAGAAAAAAGCAACTAAGAAGAAGAAAAAAGCTGCAACTAAAAAGGCCTAATTTTTAAGGTCCCGCTCAGTAAAAGAGTCAGCCTCAAAGAGGCTGATTTTTTTTTGCCCAAATTATCCTTAAATTCACCCAATGAGTTTTTATTTTAGATTCTAAGAAACCAATTATCTCTGTTTCCACTAGCTTCTTTAAAGGAAATTGATGATTTGAGAGCTTTTCTTTGTAGAAAAGGGTTCTCAAAACTTTTATTGGCGAACAAAAATTTAAATAAAAACTTAATTAGCAAAACTCATCCCCATAACGTTAATGGTTTTTAAACTATTTCCTTCTTGTGCTTCGGCATCGCTGATTATACAAGCTCCGAATTGATCTAAACTATCAAAAAGCTCTAATAAACCGGAAATCCTTTCGTCTTCTGATTCAAGACAATAGAATTCTGAGCCAGTATTTAAGCTTACTTTACAATCACCTCGTGATCCATGAACAGAACCACAATAGAGAAATGGGTATTGAGCTGACAAATTAGCTCCTGACTCAATAGGAAAACGTTCATCCATTACCGCAAAAGAATTAATACCAGTCCAGTCGGCTGCCATTGGATCTTCAATACTATTACTCGAAAAGCAAGCTTCATCATTTTCACTATTATTTACGATACTAACAAAAGCATTTAACAGCTCATTAGAGCCACTTAAAATGTGAATTCGAGAATCTTTCACCACGGAAAACTGTCGGTTGCCAGTGCCCCAACCAATTTTACCACAAAGACTTTTACCTTCTACCAAAGCTGAACTTGCACTTAAACTATCCACACGCTCCTGGCCAGAGCATGCAAGCAGGCTTTGTATCATAATAAGACATGAAAATTTCAATGCTAATTGCTTCATAGCCTATTAAACAGCAAAGCTTGTGCCGATTCATTTGCAATACAAAGTATTTAGGAAGTATTTGCTGTTGAAAGCATTTACAGGCGTTTAAACTCTTTCTATTTTTTCGCTTGAGAGCAAATTGGAAAACATAGAAATCTATATTCTTCTTATTTCTCTCTAATACTTGGCAAATAAAGTATTTGGAGATATCACTGTTCATCGAACAAGAGTCAACGACTCAAAAAATCCTTTCCAAGGAGGACTTATGTCAAAAACAGCAATTGTAACAGGTGCAAGTAGCGGAATCGGAAAAGCCATTGCGGAATCTCTTTTAGAACAATCTTGCGAAGTGTTTAATTTTGATTTAAGACCACCAGAGGAATCATCACAGATTCATTTTGTAGAATGTAATGTATGTGAGGAAGATCAGGTTTCTAAGGCAGTAAATACAGTGAAAGAAAAGACCGGTCGAGTGGATGTATTGGTGAATAATTGCGGTTTGCAGTTTATGGCGCCCATTGATGAGTTTCCAAAGGAAAAATGGGATCTGTTAATTAATGTTTTGCTGACGGGAACCTTTTTATGTTCTCGTGAAGCTTACAAAGTCATGAAAGAAAATGGCTATGGGCGAATTATTAATATTAGTTCTGTACATGGAAAATTAGCTAGCCCATTTAAGGCCGCATACGTTGCAGCGAAACATGGTGTACTTGGATTAGCAAAAGTAATCGCCGTTGAAGGTGCTGAGCACGGCATCACTGTGAATACCATTTGCCCAGGCTTTGTAGACACTCCTTTAATGCGCAAACAGGTTGCTAGCCAAATGGAACTTAATAATTTGTCAGAGGAAGAGGTTTTATCACAAATTTTTCTGAAAGCTCAAAACGTTAAAAAGTTAACGAGTACCAATCAAGTGGCATCAATGCTGAAATACCTTATCTCAGATGATGCACAGACCATTACTGGTGAAGCATTTAATATTTCTGGTGGATGGGGAATGGGGCTCTAAGCTTTTTCTTTAATTTCAACTTGGCTTCTATTGAAAAACCAGGCGTTGAATATGCCTGATTTTTTTGTTGTACTAATTCTAGTTTAAACTCTTGCCGGGGAAAAGTTATGACTCATCCGATGTACGAAAATCTTAGATCGATCTATACCGGTTTTGCAAAAATTAGATCGGGAAAATTTTTGCAGGAAGATGGATTTGTACTAGCGGCTTCTAGTTCACCAATTGCTTTTATGAATGCAATGCTTATTGATGAAATGGATTCTTTTAATGCTGATTTTTTTGAAAGTAAGAATCAGTTTTTTAAGGAACTGGGAAATGACTATCTTATTTTCTTAAATCCTAAATTGCCGAGTAAAACAGTGAGCGATTTGAAATCTTACGGTTTGGAAGAAGTTGGGCATCCTTTTTATGCCAATGAAATTTTAAACTTACAAACCGAATTTAAATCCAATTTACATGTAAAAGAGGTCTCTAGTCCCGAAGAATTGAAAATTTTTATGGACGTGTTTTTTGCTGGCTTTGAAATGCAGAGCCTTGAAAAACACAAAGGCTCAGTTTATGAGGCCTATTTAGAATACGGTTTTGGAGAGCAAGGCTTAAAAAATTACATTGGCTTCGATTCCAACGCCAAAGCAGTGGCTACCGCTAGTTTACAGATTCATGATGATTTTGCCGGTTTTTACAATGTTTGCGTTTTAAAAGAGGAGAGGCGAAATAATTATGGCTTTGATATTACAAGCCATTTGTTTTCTGAGGCTAAAAAACAAAATGTAAAACAGATTGGTTGCAATTCTTCACCGGAAGGACTGCCTCTGTATAAAAGCTTAGGTTTAAACAACGACTTAGCTAATTTAAATTGCTTCGTTCGAACTCAATCATGAACTGCTCTATTGGTTTACGGATAAGTTCCATAGCTATAAAAAAACTAAAGGCTTTAACTTAGTTCCTTCACCGATAAAAAGGCTCGCTTTATGCATCAATGTTTTTATTGATGCTTTTATTTGTTCTAGTAGCTCAAAAAAGATTTTTTTAAAAAGAGCCCATCGCAGTACCTAGTAGAACCACAGCTGCTGTAGCTAAGAACGGAAACAAAACGGCAACCATAAAGATCTCGGCATAAGAACGTTTGTGATCCATAGAGCAAATGGCAAGCAAAGTGATAACAGCACCATTGTGGGGGAGAGTATCAAAGCCACCACATGCCATACTCGCTACTCTGTGAAGAAGCTCAGGGTTTAAACCTGTTTGCGCTGCCATTTCCATATAGTTCTTTCCCAAAGCTTCTAGAGCAATACTTAATCCTCCAGAGGCTGATCCAGTAATACCCGCAAGAGTGTTAATTGCAATTGCTTCGGAAATTAATGGAGTTCCAGGGGCAATTCCTAGAACGGCATTTTTAATTACAGCAAAGGATGCGAAAGAGGCAATGCAGGCACCGTATCCCACTTCAGAGGCTGTGTTAAAAATTGGCAGTAAGCTATCCATTGTACCCTTGTTGATATCTTGGATCGGAGTTTTTAAGTGTTTCCATGCAAGGGCAATGAGAAATAAAATAGAGATACACATAGCACTGATTAAGGACCATAAACCAATGACTTTACCTGGTTCAGTTTCACCAAATTTTGGTAGGTTTAAATAATCAAAACTAAAGGAAGGAAACACCCAACTTGATAAGATATAGTTTAACAACACAACTAAAATTAAAGGCGCTAAGCCAACCATAAAGTGTGGTAGGTTTTCTTGATGATTATCTTCTAACTCCATTTTTTCTGTGTCAGGTCCTAGGATTTTATTTCTGCGGTTTAACCACCACATTCCAGCAGCGAACATTATAATTGCACCTAGGCTACCTAAAACCGGTGCGGCAAAGGCATTGGTGTTAAAATAGGGCATTGGAATGGCATTTTGAATAGCAGGAGTTCCTGGCAGGGCAGTCATTGTAAAGGTAAATGATCCTAAGGCAATGGCCCCAGGGATAAGTCTTTTCTGAATTTTAGCTTCCGAAAATAGATCTCTTGCAATTGGATAAATACAAAAGGCCACTACAAATAATGATACTCCACCATAGGTTAAAATTGCACAAGCCAGTACAACTGCAAGTATGGCTCGTTCTTTACCGATTAAGCCAGCAACCATTTGGCCGACTGACTTTGCTGCGCCACTTACGCTCATTAATTTTCCAAAAATAGCTCCTAGCAAAAAGATGGGAAAATACTTTAGAAGGTAGCTTCCGAGTGCAGGCATAAATATTTGCGTATAGGTTGCCATGAGTGGAGCTTGGTCTTGGAATAGGGCAGCGAAGCTGGCCATGATCGGTGCTAGTATTAAAACGTTTACGCCTCTGTAAGCAAAATACATGAGACCGGCTAAAGATAAAATTACTCCAAGAATTTCCATTTTTTCCCTTTAGATAATCTTGGCGATGCTAGCACCAGTAGTAGTTTCAGACAAGAATTGAAGATTAAAACCACTATATTTTGAGCCTTGTTTAGTTTGAAGTGATCATTAATTGATTAAATGAACGTTTAAAGTACGAGTTTTTGCAAGGGGAATGAGCATTAGACTTTGGTGGTAGGAATGGAGGCTTTTGCCTAGCTATTTTCGTCGACCACTATTGGTAGGGATAATTAAGCTATACGTTGGCTATTTAGTATGTTACCTCTATAAATACCACCAGGAGAAAACAACATGATGAAAGTATTTTTAATTTTCGCTTTCCTCGGCTTTACTCCTAGTCTTACTTGGGCTCAAGATGGCAAGTTCAAATATGTGATGTGCAGAAGCAAAAAAATCGTTCGCACGATTCGTGTGGAATGGGACCAAAAAGAGGCTAGTTGTAGCACGACTTATACAAAAGCTGGAAAAGACCGAATCATCGGCAACGGAAAGTTTTTTGACTCATGTCTTAACTTTTTATCAAACGTACAAGCTAATTTAGAAAAAGCCGGTTGGAGTTGTAAAGACATCTCCCACGCATCCATCAGTGAAGATGGGGCGGCGGCATCAGAAGTTTCATCAAGCAATGGATAAGCTGAAATTAGCTATCGGGCAAATGGAGTGTATCGACTCCTTTGCTGATAACTTAGAAATCCTTCTAGATTTAATGCACCAAGCCTCGAAGCTTGATGCTAAAGCTCTCTTTTTACCTGAAAACTGCTTGTATATGCGATTAGATAAAAAGCAGTTACCTCCATATCTAAGCACTAGTTCTGAGGAGTTCGAACAGATTAAGGCTCTATCTATGAAACTAGATCTGGCGGTACATTTAGGTGGTGTTGGTTTAAAAACGGATGCTGGAAAATACAATGCCTCCATTTTTGTAAGCCCAAAAGGGGAGCTTTCTCATACCTATGATAAGCAAAAGCTTTTTGACATAGAACTAGAGGGCAAACATTCTTACAGAGAGTCCGATGCTTATGATCATGGTAGCAAGAACTCCGTTCTTGAGTATCTAGGCTTTAGCTTTGGACAAAGCATTTGCTTTGATCTACGTTTTTCAAGTATTTATGAGAACTACGCCAAGCAACAGGTAGATGCGATTTTGATTCCCTCTAGTTTTTTAGTACCAACAGGAAAAGCACATTGGCATGTTTTAAATCGAGCTCGTGCCATTGAAACGCAATCTTATGTAATATCGGCAGCTCAAACCGGTGAGCACAAAGGAAAGCACCAAAGCTTTGGACATTCTCTCGTGGTTGATCCTTGGGGGGAAGTCTTGGTGGATTTGGAAAATAAGAAAAATACTTGTGAGGCTTTCGAAATTGATAAGGCTAAGGTTTTATCTGTACGGCAGCAAATGCCAATGCATCGTTAATTTTTATTCCTCTTAGCTCATTTGAAGTATCGAGTTTTTTTGATTCTTAAAACTAGAAATAGCTCAATAAGAACTTGCAATGAGTGATCAATAAACAAATAGTTTCAACAAAGAAGTATGGAGATTTTATGAAGTTTATCTTTGTGAAATCTCATTTACGAATGTTCTTACTGAGCTAAATATTAATATTATCGGTTCGCTTCAATGCTGCCGCCAATCTCATTTAAATTCTCTTTAGGAGAAAATAAAAATGGGTAGGCAATTATCGTTAATCCAAAACATATTAAAATGACCGTCGCAATCTTTTGTCGAGTTGTCATAGTTTCTCCTAATGTCTTACCTGTTCGGCAAAGGAATCTTCCATTTCAAATTTGTACTTTCTAGCAAGCATATTTTTTTCAGCTCTCTCTAGAACTTGTCCCGCCACAGGAAAAATTTCGTTTTCTTCTTCGTCAAGGTGATGTTCTACCAATGACTTTAAGTTTTTCAAATGCACCAGCCATCCTGGAGATGAAAACTCGGTTTCTTCGATTTTCTTGATATGGTCTTCAATTTTTTTATGTTCAGAAATACTATGTCTAGATAGCTTTTGTACTTCATCATCAAAAAGTAGGGCCGAGTAAAAATATCTTTCTTCAAATTTATCGTGGGATCTTAGTTCTTGCTTTAAAATTTCCCATAGACTTCTACGCGTCTCGGAATCACCATGAGTGTTTGATAGGTTTTTTAGAAGTTCTCTCTGAACATCGTGGTCTCTATGTAATACTTGAAATATAGTTTGCATAATCTCTCTCCTTTTTAAACATTCTAACTTTTCGAGAAAATAAATCTTTTCGGTCCTTTTAAAAAGATGTGTAGAAAACTAAAAGAATTCAAAGATCGATAGAATACTGTTTAGTTTAACATCTTGGGGTCTAGCTGAATGTTTTTGTATTCAGGCTTAATTTCATCTTCTAAATTTTCAAGGAGCTTCCAAAAGGCTTCCGAATTGTCAAAGCTAAGGTTTCCTCGTTCTTTTTGGAAACTAAACTCTGTAGCTATTTTATCGCCAGAAAGTACCTCTAAAATCCATGCCGAAAAGCCTCCCAATACTTCGATGACAAAGTGTTTTCCCGAAACGTAGGTTTGATCGATTTGAAAGATGTCTAAATCATCTAAAAAAAGCTTCATATAGCCATGAGTGTTTTTTGAGTTCCCCACAAGTTCGCCTAGAAAATTAAACTCTCCCGTTTTGAAGTTTATAGGGACATAAAGCATTAAAGTGTCGTTGAAGTCTGGGATCTTTAAATTACGAATTTCGAAATCTAGATCAAATACTTGTGGGTCACGGGTGAGATCGGCACCGCCATTTAACTTCAATGTACCGGATTTTCCAAGCTTAGCGCTCAGTTGAATTGGACTAAGAAGGTTTTCGTCATACTCGACGCTGAGTAAATTTTTAATTTCAGCATTTATATGATGGATTTGAACAGCCTCTGCGTTGGGAAAATCTAGATTTCTGAAATTTAAACTAGAGTCGATAATTGTTAAACGATTAAGTTGTAAGGGGATGATACTTAAAACGACTGCTTCCCAATTTTCTGTTTTTTCCTCAGTGGCAAACTGTTGTTTGTCTTTGTTTTTAGAGTCCAACAAGTTTACGTGTAAATTTTTAAAGCTAACCTGAGCGACAACTTTGGAGTTTAAAACCTCTTTCCATTCAATTTGGACATTAATTCGGTGGATTTTAACAAAAGCCAAATCTGGGTTTTGTTTTTTATAAATCTTTAGATCTCGAAGCTCATATTCTCCTCGGAGAATGGACAAACGGAGATCTTGTAGATTTCCTTCATAGTGTTCGAGTTGGGTATCGAGGATTTGGTTTATTCCGTAGAGCATTGCTTTGGGTAGAAGAATTCTAGCAATACATAGGATAGCAATGAACCATAATATACTTTTGGTTTTAATATCAGTCATTTCATAAGCTTACTCAAAAACCAAAGAAAAATACTGCTGCTTTGTTGTAGCCAATGTGTAGATGAGTTCACAAAAAAAGGCTAAGTGTCGCCACTTAGCCTATCATTTAAATTTAGATTTAAGACTATAAAGTTAGACTTAATCGAAGTTCAACTAACTCATCTCTGGAGTAGCTTTTGATTTTTCTACTAGGATCCAAGCAAGACATATCATCTGCTGGTCTAAAAATGCCGTGATATTTTGAATCTGCAAAAATCTTTTTTACAGGAGCGTAATAGCTTGCGAACATTTTTTCTTTGGCTTCATAGCCAACTTCTAGTTGAGATTTTCTGTAGCCGTTTTCTTCTGCCATATAATCAATACAGTCAATGATTCTTGCCTGATCAATTTGCTCCATCAATTCTCCATAGGGAATGGAATAACCATTTCTGTTAAAATGATTCATTTCATAGGTGAAGAGATCTTTCATCATTTCTTTTTGCATGAACTCCATGGCAACGGCTTTTCTCATAAAGCTAGCTGGAGCAGTACTCGGAACGACTTCACTGCCATAACCAAAAAAGCTTTGGAATTTTCCCCATCCGATCCCAATGAAGGTGACTAAGTTGTCAAAGTTCATAAACAATGGGTTCACCACGTAATTGTGAGTGTGCATTTTCTCTAAGAAAATCGTAAAGAAAGCGTCCTGGGTTTTTACTTTTTGCGTTTTGTAGATTCCGTTATCCGATTTAGTTAGGTTTCTAAATTCAGCCACCAACTCAACATTATCATCAAACTCTATGTCAGAAGGAGCGAAGGTTTCTTTGGTTGAAACTGTTAAAGAAGTTAATAGTGGAAAACCATATAGCTCATTAAATGTCGTTTTGAAACGAGGAATCTGAATTTCTCCGTTAGAAGTATCTCTGTAGGCAATGGCAACCAATTGCGAACAAAACATTTTGTCTTCAACACTTAAATCCATGGCAAAGTTGTAGGGGATGGCCTTTTTATCAACCAAGGTGTCTAGAAAATCTAAGTTATCCCACCAATCATGAGAGATTAATGGATTTCCCCATTCGTCCAATTGATGGGTCAAACGATTTAACATTTGTTTACCCGCATTGTGAGCGTATTTAGCGGCTTTTCCTTTTGGTCTATAAACTACATGGCGAGTGTGATTGTGCTCCAAAAACATTTGTAGAGGCTTAACAATTACACCGGTTTCAATCAATGCTTCAATAACGTAAGTTCGTCCGTAGAAAGGAGTTCCCGGCTCAGGCTTATAAACCAAAGCCATATGAGAAAACTGCCCATCATCGTCACCGATTCGAGCGATGGTTGCACTAACAAAAGTTTCTCCACGTACAAGTAAAATATCTCCAGATTTAAAACGAAAGTCTTCTGGCGCGGCATAGTAGTTAGGGTTTACTAGTTTCTGAAGAGAATTATTAGATTTAAAGTCTTGTGGATCTAAATCTAATTGAGGCACTCTAGTGACTAACCACTCTGAAAGAGTTTCCTCAGCATAACGAGCCGAACGCACTAAACGACGAATTTGTGAAACGCATTCTTTACTAGGATTTTCTAAGTTGTCTAATTCTTGCTTTGCAGCTAATCGAATTTTAAATAAAGCATCAATGATTCTCGGGGCGGGTTTTTCAAACCTTGAATAACTCAATTCTGAAACTTCAATGAATTTTCCGTAGGCGTCTTGCTCTAATCTTGCAAGTTCTCCTTTTAAATAGCTAGCGCATGTTTCTTCATTAAAAATGGAGTCATCTTGGAGCTCTGCTAATACATTTTTAAAAGCTTTTTCCATTTGAGGCTGCTCTGATTCCGGAGCTTTTTGGGCTTGAAACTTATCGCCTGGAGTTGAACTAGATGTGTGGTTTCCGTTATCTAAAGACATTTTGGAACTACAGGCAAAGTTTAAACCAGCCAATAGAGCAATTAAAAAAAACTTAGGTATCTTCATAAAATTCTCCCAAAGATCTGTTTCCCTAGCTTGTAGCAGGCTTTTAGGAGCTTTAAAATAGACCCGGTAAATTGGATAGGCTTAGAGGCGGGAATTGGAAAAAACTATATCTATTGAGCCTAGTTTCCTAGTAAGACTCTAAATACTTCAATTAAATGTCCATTTGAAAAGGGGATAAACTTTGTTTAGTATCGCTTTGCTATAGCTGTACAGAGGCATTTTAATGGAGTTAGGTGACTGGTAATGGCATTTTTGTAAAGCTTGTTAACAAGAAGTGTGAATATTGCAGCGAAAGCTCTTAGGCTATGAAGAGCCACTGAAATATTGTAAAATCCACCCAATGAAAACTTTTTTTCTAGGTTTCTTATTTCTGTTTTTTAATCTAAGCATGAAGGCTAATGCTATGCTGCCATCTGATTGTTTGGAGCTTGAAAAGGCCAATAGAGAAAGCACTTTTTTAGAAGAAAGTTTTTATCGTTTTTCAGATCCCCACATTTTAGCCAATGAACTTTGTGCCAGAGATTTTGGTACAGATACAGAGAGCATCGCTTTTTCTTTACTGTTTCATGGAATCAGAAATCGAGTGCCGAACTTACAAGAGCTTATTCAAGGAATTGAGTCTTATATGCCATTGTCTAATACCCAAAGGCCCGAAGCTTTTGAGTTTAGTGATGTGATTCGCGGAGCGAAAGAAGTTTTTTTTGGAGGAAGCGCGGAATACATTTTAGATCTTGCTGAGCAAATCGATGAAATTATGGCTAAGGAGGATTTTTTACAAAACGGCCCTCAATGTGATTCCAATCTTGATTTGTTTTTAAGCGATGCTTGTTTTGCCTATTATCAAAGGCTTCAAACTTCACTCGATTCACTTTTGTATGTAGAAGGCGACAAAAAGAAGTTCCTACTTCAAGCACTTCATGAAGCAAGAGAAGTCTATGAGAGTCACTTTTTAAATTCAGAGCAAGTTGCAGAGATGCTACAGAATGCTTTGAATAAGCATTTTTTCCGCCTGGAAAAAAAATCCATTGGCATTGCTAAGAAGGGTTTGTCACAAAACTTTTTTGAAAACTTTGGCAAGTACATCTTAGCGTGGAACAAGTATGAGTTTGAAAAACAAAAGAACCCTCTTCTTAAACCGAGTGATTTAGTAGAAGCTGAAAAGCAATATCTAGAATCTCTTTTTTAAAAGACTTAGCTTTCTTACCGGCTTGACCAACAGAATCTGCAAGAAAAAAATATTTTTTTTGAAAAAGTGTCTTCAATTGAGTCTATCCAAAAATATCCAAAACCTGATTTCAAACACTTATAAATTAGCTCTCAATTTAAATGTAAAAAATGTCGATGGAATTCGAAACTTTATTCGAAGGAAGTTAAAAATGAAGCTTTGGCTATCGCTGTTTTTACTACTTGGATTAAGCCTCTCTGCAGGGGAGCATCAAGAGTTTTTGAAGAAGAAATCTATGAGTTATCCCGGTTGGGAGGATGAGGGTGTACTGGAAGTACAAGCCAGTCTTCCAGCCTACAAGCGCATGGGCACGGCCGAATTACATCGACAAGTATTTAAAAGCATTGCTCTTGAAAAACGCTGTCTCGCAAGAAATGTGGCTTCGATCACAGATCCAGAGGATGAGTGCATAGACTTTCAGCAGTAAATGCTTTAAGTTGGCGAGATTATTTGAAACCAAAAGAATTCCCTAGTAGAAGATGAAAGTGACTTGATAATGAAGTCGTTATAGACTTTTGTTTGTTGAGATTTATGCCATTTCTAAAAAATGGAATAGGCATGGGCAAACTGCAGCCGAGCGCTTTTTCTGGCTGGTTTTATTTAGGGGATTTTATGAGTGAACATATTGAACGTGAAGAAATGGAATGCGATGTTGTTATCGTTGGTGCTGGTTCCGCTGGACTTTCTTGCGCCATTCAACTTCAGAAAAAAATTAATGATTACAATGAAGCAATTAGTTCAGGAAAAATTCAGGGTGAAGAAATTCCCGAGCAGATGATCGTTGTTTTAGAAAAAGGGGCAGAGGTTGGCGCGCACTCATTTAGTGGTGCAGTTATGAATCCTACAGCATTGAGTGAATTGATTCCTGATTATCGTGAGAAAGGCTGTCCCATCGATTCTGATGTGAAAGAAGATGCCGTTTACTATTTAGGAAAGACATATAAGATTAAAGCTCCAATCACGCCACCACCTTTTCAAAACCATGGTAATCTGATTGTTAGTATTTCTAAAGTGAACCGTTGGCTTGGTGAGCAGGCGGAAGAAATGGGGATTAATATTTTCCCAGGATTTGCCGCTGTAGAATGTTTATATGACGAAAACAACAAGGTTATCGGTGTTCGCACAGGAGATCGCGGTATTGGTAAAGACGGCCAACCGAAAGACAACTTTGAACCAGGAATGATCTTAAAATCTAAGCTAACTATTTTTGCCGAAGGTACCCGCGGCTCTCTTTTTAAACAGGTAGCTAAAAAGTTAAACTTACGCGAAGGTAAAAATGCGGAAGTTTTTGAAGAGGGTGTAAAAGAAATCATTCAAATGCCTGAGGGCACAGTAAAGCCAGGTCAGGTATTTCATACTTTAGGATATCCTCTAAATGAAACAATTGGTGGTACTTTTATTTATACCATTCCAGGCGATAAAATTTTATTAGGTTTGGTTGGTTACCTAGATACAAATGACCCTTTGTTTGATCCACATAGAGAATTACAGAGATTGAAGCAGCACCCTTGGATCGCTGAAATGACCAAAGGTGGAAAAGTGATTGCTTACGGTGGAAAAACCATTCCAGCCGGTGGGTGGTACTCTATGCCAAAACTTTATCATGATGGAATGATGGTTGTGGGGGATACGGCCTCAATGGTGGATGTGCAAAAATTAAAGGGCAT
This sequence comes from Bdellovibrionaceae bacterium UBA6502, assembly GCA_002436415.1. Lineage (GTDB taxonomy): Bacteria > Bdellovibrionota > Bdellovibrionia > Bdellovibrionales > UBA840 > UBA6502. The sequence goes on from DJMA01000048.1 coordinate 23,705, forward strand.
ACACTTGGCCATGAAGTCAGGAATGCTTGCCGGTGAAACAGCCTTTGAAGCGATCGCGCAACAAAACTTCACGGAAAAGACTTTGTCACTCTACGAAGAAAAGGTTCATGCGTCTTATGTAAAAAAAGACCTATACAGAGTTCGAAATTTTCACCAAACCTTATCAAAAGGTATGTTTAGCTCAATGCCTCTTATTGCCATTCAAGAGATGACCGGTGGAAGAGGGTTGAAAGACCCAATGCCTATGCATGAAGATTTAAAAACCACTGAGCCGGCTGTTGAAGTTTGGGGACCGGATGCATTAAACAAGGAAGAAAACCAAATTCCAAAGCCAGACAATGAGTTGTTTTTTGATAAACTAAGTTCGGTTTATATGACGGGAACCTATCATGAAGAAGATGCTCCTAGCCATCTTTTGGTTGCTGATACCGACATCTGTCGCACGGCTTGTGAGCCTAAATATAAATCGCCTTGTAATCATTTTTGTCCAGCAAATGTGTATGAGATGACAGATGCTGAGGCTGGTTCAAAAGACTTGGTGGTCAACTATACAAACTGCATTCACTGTAAAACCTGCGATATCAAATGTCCTTTTGACAATATCACGTGGACCGTTCCTGAGGGAGGCGGTGGACCTAACTACACTGAATGCTAAGTCTTTTTTGTACTGAATAAAAAAAGCAGCTCTTACAGGCTGCTTTTTTTCGTTTGGGCGTGTTCTCTGAATGTCAAATTGGCTAGATCGATAGTTTTGGAACTTTCTCTGTGTTTGATAGCTCTGATTAGGAAACTTGAAAAATGGGAACTATATTCACATCTATTTATGTAATTTTCATTTTTCTTACTATTTCAAAGAACTTAGCCGCAAAATTTGAATTTTTTAGAGATTGATGGCACGAAAGTGTCTCATGATAAATTTATCTAAGAAGCTTCTTTTGTTAATGATTGCTTTCCTTTGGGGAGTGACTTGCTTTGCAAATTGCAAGACCTCAGCCATAGAGCAAGCCGGACTTTCAAAAAAACAAGTGGATGCTCTAGTGGATTTATTTTCAGGAGACTATGAGCTTCGTATCTACTCAAAGGAAGTAAAAGGGCAGAGGCGATATTTAATGGCCATAGGTGAAAAGCATGTAAAGGACAAACGCTCTGCTCTGGCCAGCTCTGCGGTCAATCGAGAGTTTGATTCCTTTGCTGTAGAATCCTCTGATCCTAAAAAGTATTTTCCTTTTTTTAAGAAGATCGGCTTTGATAAGTTTTACGTTAGAAAAAAAGGTGAAAACTATAATTCCAGTATAGATTTTCAGAGTATGAAAGATGAGATGATAGAGTCCATCAATGAAGGCCTTATTGGCTTGGAAGAGCTTCAAGACAGAGCAGAAGAAAATATTAAAAAGCTAGCTAAGCACTATTCTCAACCTGAAGATATGGTTGCTGAGGTGTATTTTGGTGTAATCAATCAATTCAAAGCCAAAAACTCAGAAGTCTTGCAGTCACAGGTTTATTATGTTGAGGATAATCATCAGCCAAATTTTAGAGAGAAGCTATCTTTCGCGGGGTTTCTACTTGCAGCTCATTTGGCAAATTATAGAGGCTTGAAAACGATTTTCGCAGGCAACCTCTTGCTCCGCCTTTTTCTGGATTCTCCGGTATTGTATCCTGGGGTCCATTCTCATGAGGTTTTGAGCTTAATGATTATTCCAGTTGCTGTCCTAAGTGTGGATAAATTTTTTAAGGCATTTGCCCTGTCAGAAAATCGCGATACTACCATGGTAAAAGGTTTGGATTCCAGTTTAGAAGAAATGGAATCCAAATATCTCATTTATTTCGTTGGACAAAAGCACCTACCAAGCCAAGAAGGAATGTTGCTTGAACGTGGCTTTCGAGTTGAACATAAGCTGTTGAATGAAATTGAGTTTTCTCCTTTTTAATCTCCACCTCCCAAAGTCTAAAAAGTAAATCTGCGCTGTATTCTTTATGTGGTCTTTATTAGAATCTTGTTTTCATTTGCAAGGAAATGAATTTTTTTGTACACGATGATCCTATTTTTGGCTTATGTTTTGCTTATAGTAAACCGATGAAAGACCCAGCTTTCATGAGGACAAATTAATGAGTTATTTAAAAGCGACCTACCTACAATTAGTAACGAAAATTGGCCCACAGGTTAAAAATTCTGCAGTGCTTGAGAATTTAAACAAATTCAAAAAAAGCGAACTTATTTTGTTAGCTTGGATTGCGTTTATATTTTGTCTTCTCTTGGCAGAGCTACCGGCTTAGAACCTAGCATAAAGAAACCTGCTTAAAATAAACTTTGAAGGCTTTGCCTTTCTCTCTAAAACTTTTTTGGGGAGCACAAATCTACAAAAAGACTTCCAAAAAAGTGGCAAAAATGAGGGGAATTGGGTCTTGGCGCAAGACTCAATGCCTGGATTTTCTTGCATCACTTAAGTGTTTTCGATAGTTTAAAGGGGTACACGAGGTAATCTATGGGCATTATTAGCTTTTTATTTGGTAAAAAACCTTTAATTCATTTTACGAAGCAGGGAAGTGTTCGTCACGATTTGCCTGAGGAAAAGTGGAAAAAATGGAAGGATCGTTTTGAGCAAAATCCAGATTATAACTGGAAAAATCACACCGGCCGACAGACGATCAAAAAGAAGAGATAAAAAAAGCTGCTTTAGTGATCTGTACCCTATAATTTGGGCACTTTAAAAAGTGCCAATTTTATGAGAAAAAGGATAGATCATGAAGG
>DJMA01000014.1 GCA_002436415.1 Bdellovibrionaceae bacterium UBA6502
TTTTAAAGTGTCCAAATTATAGGGGACAGATCAGAGAGGCCCTTTTTTTATTAAAATCAAATTTGTACTTATTCTGATTTTAGACATTCTTTTTCGTCTAAAGTTTTATCTAGAGCCATTTCTAAAGTAATTAAGGCTTCTGATTTTATAGAAATTTCCTCAGCTTTTTCTTTCCATCCATTAAGTTCCTCACAGCTAGCCTTATTCAATGTTTTCAAAGCCATTTGTGACAAATGAGCCTCCGTTAGTGTCGTTGAAGATTCTCTTGGTAACATATGAAAAGTGTCTAGGTGACTTTTTTTGAGTTCTCTAAATTTAGGATATGCAAGTTTGAGGTGGTCTCTAAATGCAACAAGGTCCATTTTTAATGGTCTCATACTAAAGCTTACTTCTCTTTGTAGTCTTTCGTTCAAAAGCTGGTTTAATAGGGCGTGAAAGTTAGGTACTTCTTTTTTCTCTAATTCATCAACTTCTGCCTGCGCAATAATTGCATCCGCGTCAAAATAGGTTTGATCAACTAAATCGCTCCACTCCTGTTGCTGCTCTTCTGTTTCCAATGGAATGTTGTAAATTCGTGCAAGTGCGTTTCTGATGTTAAGACGAGAGAGTTCGTAGTGATTTACATTTTCTTGCAAGTCTACTGTTTGGGAATAGTTAATTTCTTCTCCGCCATAGACTTCTTCTATTTCATAGGTTTTTACAGAATTGTTTACAGAGTCATTAATCTCTTGTTGATTCCTAACTGTATTCTTTTTGGCGGAAGCTTCTTTATCCATTTGTTGTGCCTCTATTAAGAGGTCTTGGCGACGATCAACTCCCTTATCAGAAGCAAAGCTATTTAAGGAAAGTGCTACTACACTAAGTAAGAAAAGATTGGTTTTCATTAAGTCTCCTTTAAATAAATTACGTCATTAACTAGTGCAAAAAGACAGCCAATCGAAATCTCATTAGTTTTCTGCTGGCGAAAACTTTTAAACAGAAAAGACAAAAATTGGCATACTTAACTGCCATTTTTAGTAAAATTAGTTAAAGAAGTGGATTTTAAAGTATTCTGAATAGGGGCTTATTAGCGAGGCTTTAGGTGGATTTGTAAAAAACATTAGAAAAGAATTCTTAAACCTGGGTTAAAAAAAGAGGGGTAAATTTTTTAAGATCACCTAATCTACATAAATAGAATTTTGCTACTAAACTCGGTAAGCCTTAAGCAGTATTTTCCAAAGTAAGGAATCTTAAAGTTTTTCAGATTTGATTTTTTTAAGTGCGGCCTTATATCCCCATCGCAAAATTCGCTTTAAAATTTCAGGGTTTAAACTGAAATGATCAGCAAAAAAGAATTCGTGGTTTCTTGGATCTGGATGGATATAAACGTATTTTACATCTTTTCGGTGATTTAATGCTTTATAAATTTCGTTTGTGAGACCTTCGATTTTGTCATCGGCTACCATATCTTTACTCAACTGATCTTGAATAATTTTGATTATCAATTCTACATTACTATGATAGCGAAGGTATGCATTAATCTTTTGCTCAACAGCCTGGTATAGTGCTTGGTTAATGATTACGGGGATTCCGTACTTATGCAAACTACCAATTTGCTGGTTAAAATGGTAGGGCTGAATGGAATAGCTAGAAACTACTAAGTCTGCACCCATATCGTGGGCAACATGGGTTGAAAGGGTGTCGCGAATTTCTCCATCGAAGAAAAATATTTCTTTGCCCTTTTGATTGGGAATTCCATAAGGCGCAAAAACAGGTGGCAAAGCAGCGCTTGCAGCAATTGCTTGCGATATGCTCGCAAAATTAGCCCATTTTGTATCACTATTTTTTCTTGGAATATCAAAGTCTCCAAAAATCACTTTTCTAGAATGATTAAGCTGCGTAGAAATAATAAACAGATCTACTCCCAGATCTGAAAATTGATTCACTTCCAAAACCTTCTCACGAAAATAACGTTCGATGCCTTTGGTGGAAAACAGTCCATTCCATTTAAAACCTTGTTTAAATAGAGCCTCTAATCCGCCGGACAAAATAGGAGAATCAACCAATGCTCGTGGCATAAACTTGCGTAAATTAACGCCACTAAACTCAATGCCATTTAAGTAGAAAATATCTTTGTAGCGTAGTGGAGCCAAATCTCCAAAAGTGGGCAAGCGATTTCGAGTTTTGCGAATAAAGAGATTACCCATTTGAAAGCTATCAATGATGCTTTCAATACTGTGTCCGCTTGCAAGGTAGGCACTAATGATTGATCCTGCACTGGAACCAACATAGGTAGTAAAAGTTTTATCAGGATCCACTAAGGCGTTTTCAACATCTTCTTTAGAGCCACCAGCAAAGTAGTAGCCATGCTCACGAAGTGCCAAGCTCACACCAACATGAAAAGCTGCGGCCTTAATTCCACCACCGCTTAAAACCAGTGCTAACTTTTTATCCTTCTTTGCTTCCATACTATTTATCATCCTATAGATTAAAATAAAAAGCATCTAAGCCTTTTATCTACAGGACAAAGCTATAGCGATTACCTGGTCATTTTTTCCTAGAATGAAAGAACAAATTGATCAAGTGAATAGGTGTTTGTTACATTTTCTGAATAGGCTATTCACCTACTCAAGACTTTTGACTAGTCAAAGTGTGAAGGCCAAAACACGATCACAATGTGTCAAACGCACTCCCAGATTGACTTTAATGGGAATTAGGTGTGAATTTTACATGTTGAATACTCAACTTTTGACTAGGCAAGCATCTGGAGGATGACCACCCATGAACTGGTTAACCATTAATGACTACTCAAATAAATACGACTTAAGCGTGTCTACTTTGCGTAGAAGAATAAAAGCGGAAGACATCGAGTTTCGATTGGAATCAGGAAAGTATTTTCTTTTAGATGAAGAGCCTAGAAAGCAGAAGGCCCAAAAAACATCAGAGAAGATTCAAAAAATCCCTTTGAAGCATAAGTTTGAAAAAGAGAATCTTGATTTTAAGACCGAAGAAAGCTCAGATGATGAGCAGGCAGAATTGTTGGTAAATGCTGCAGTTAGAAGCTCCTCAGAAATGGTTACCAATCAAGATGAACAAAACATTCAATCTATGAGAACCGCTGCTGATTCAGCCTTCACAACAGCAAAAGAATTGCTCGACGAATTGAAGAAATCTTACTCTTTTATTTTACATGAAAAAGAAGAACAGATTTTGTATTTAAAAAATGAAATCTCTGATCTTAGAACTTTGATTCGTGTATTGGAAGATGACAACACAAAGCTCCGTCAATACGTAGAGCACCTTCATACAATTCAGGAATAAAAAAAGGCAGTCGAAAGACTGCCTTAGAAAATTCTATTTTTTTAGCAATTAAACACTTACTGCTACTTTCGGACTCTGGTCAGAACTAGTTCCGCCTTTGCCGTGTGACTTGCTAGTTTCAGCATCACCTAAAGCTACTGCTAAAACCTCGTCTAAGTGTTTTACTGGTATAAAATTCAACTTCTCTTTAAACATATCAGGAATATCTACAAGATCCTTCTGATTAGCGAATGGAATGATCACATCTTTTACGCCATGTCTTAGAGCAGCTAATGCTTTTTCTTTTAATCCACCAATTGGTAATACTCTACCTGTAAGTGTTACTTCTCCAGTCATTGCAACATCGGCTCTTACTGGCTTGTCAGTCATTAAGCTAATCATTGCAGTAGCCATCGTAATACCCGCACTTGGACCATCCTTCGGAGTGGCACCCGCAGGGATATGTACATGAACTTCGTTTTCGTTAAACCATTCAGCATCGATACCCAAAGCTTGGTGGTTTGATCTAGCGTAGTTCATAGCGGCAGTAGCAGATTCTTTCATTACATCGCCCAATTGACCTGTAAGAACCATTCCACCTTTGCCTTTCATTTTAATTGTTTCAATGAAAAGAACTTCTCCTCCAACAGCTGTCCAAGCTAAACCAGTTGAAACTCCTACCTGATCTTCCGTCATTTCTTCATCACGGATGAAACGGGCTGGTCCTAACAAGTCATGAACTACTTCAGGAGTAATTACAGTTTTCTCTTTTTTACCCATTAGGAATTCTTTTGCAACTTTACGACAAACACTACCAATTTCTCTTTCTAGATTACGTAAACCAGATTCACGAGTGTAGTCAGCGATTACGGAACGAATGCCTTCGTCAGTAAATTCAATATGTTCATCAGTAATTCCATTAGCTTTCTTTTGACGATCAATTAAATGCTTGTGGGTAATTAATAATTTATCTTCTTCTGTGTATCCACTTAACTGGATCAATTCCATTCTGTCTTTTAGAGCTTGAGGAATGTTTTCCACTACGTTAGCCGTTGCTAAAAACATTACTTGGCTAAGATCAAAATCAACGTTTAAGTAGTTATCACGGAAAGCAAAGTTTTGCTCTGGATCAAGTACTTCTAACATAGCAGCACTTGGATCGCCTCTAAAATCACTACCTAGTTTATCGATCTCATCTAAGATGATTACAGGATTGTTTGTGCGAGCTTGCTTAATTGCCTGGATCACTTTACCCGGCATTGCTCCAACGTAAGTTCTACGATGCCCACGAATTTCTGCTTCGTCCTTAACACCACCCAAAGAAATTCTTTGGTACTCACGTCCCATTGCTTTTGCAATAGATTTTCCTAAACTTGTTTTACCAACGCCAGGAGGGCCTGCAAAACAAAGGATTGGACCTTTCATATCACCATTCTTAAGTTGACGAACGGCTAAGAATTCTAAAATACGATCTTTAATTTTCGCTAGATCATAATGATCAGAATCTAAAGCTTCTTTAGCGTGACCAAGATCTAAATTGTCATCTGAAGATTTTGCCCAAGGAAGATCTGCCATTAGATCTAAGTAAGTTCTTACCATTGAGGCTTCAGATGCGTCGGGATGCATTCTTTCTAATCGAGCTAGTTGTTTTAGTGCTTCTAGCTCAACTTCTTCTGGCATACCAGCATTCATAAGTTTACTTCTTAAGTCATCCATTTCGTCAGACTTAGAATCGTTTTCACCAAGTTCATTCTTTATAGCGCGAAGTTGCTCACGTAAAAAGTACTCGCGTTGGCTTTTATTCATTTCGTCTTTGGCAGTATTGCGAATTTTGTTCTGCATACTTAGAACTTCAAGTTCGTTACTTAACAGCTCACAAACCATTTTTAATCTCTCTTCATGATTGTGAGTTTCCAAGATCGCTTGTGCCTCTTCAACTTTTAGTCCAAGATTACTTGCGATAAGGTCTGCAAAACGACCAGTGTCGGTAACATCATCTAAAATAAGTAAGATGTCTGGAGTTAGCATTTTTCCTAATGAAATAATTTTCTCGATCATTTCTTTTGCGTTTCTCATCAACGCTTCAACTTCTAAACCAGTTTGGGCGTTGGAATCATCAATTTTATCAACCGCTACAGAGAAGAACTCTTGAGTAAGGTTATACTTTTTGATTTTCGCTTTTGAAACACCTTGAATTAAGATCTTAACTCTACCGTCAGCTAATTTACGCATGCGCATAATCATTGCTACAGTTCCAGTTTCATAAATGGATTCAGGCGTAGGGTTTTCTTCTTTGAGATCTTTTTGTGAGGCAAGAAAAATCATTCTATTTTTTGCCAAAGCTTCTTCGACTGCTTTTATAGAAGATTCACGTCCTACAAACAATGGTAAAATCATATAAGGAAAGATTACCAAATCACGGACTGGAATCATCGGAAGACTTTCAGGGATCTCTAACTTATTCTCATCAAAACTCATTTTCACCCCCGCTCATTAGCGGCACTAAGTTGTTCTTAGAGTTTTAATCGGGAAGGCTAATAGATAGCTTAAGTGTTTAATGCTTTTTTGTGAGTAATTTGGACTAGATAAAGAGCCGGAAATACAAAAATATTCTGTAGGAAAGACCTGCGTCTAAAGTGAAAAAATTAAGTATTGTTAATTTTCTTGGACTTTTGTTTTAGCTTAACAGACTTTAATTTTTGCAGATTCAATTCTAATTTTAAAAGAGCTTTACGTTTATCTAGGATATTTTTCTTTGTGGTTTGCGCAGAAGACTGGATATTATCGATTTGATTAATCAAACCAGATTTTAGTTCATTTAGTTGTATAATGAGTTGATCAATCTTTTGCATAGATCTCCCCCTTAAAGCCAGAGGGAGAATAGGGTAGCCGGACAAGGCAGTCACGAAAAAAAATAAATGATCGCTGTTGTGTGGCAATGCTGCTCTTGGACAAGCATTACTTCACTTGTAGGATTTCGCCCTTTTCAACTTTCATAGCGCGAAGAGGTCGTTCAATGTCGCCAACTTCGTTTACAGATATAAGTCCTAATGCACTTGGATAAGATTGAAGCTTTGAAAGAGCTTCTTTCAAGCCGCTTCTACTGCGGATATTTTCTTTATCAATCAACTCTTTTAGCAGAAGGGTCGTCTCATAAGCAATTGCTTCATAGGTGTCAGGTTTACGACTAAAGCTTTTTTCAAAACTATCTACGAACTTCTTTGCACTTTCTTTTTCATAGTCAGTAAAGGTATCAACAAACAACAATTGATCTTTAAAGCTACCAGCTCTTTTGGATACACTTTTAGTATTCCAAAGATTTGTTCCCAATAAATAGGGCGTTTTGATGTCATTATATACAAGCATTGGTGCAATTTGGCCCAAAGCTTTAGATGTATCAGGGATAAAGATCGCATCAAAGTCTACAATTGGCGGTAGTAAATCTTCTGGGATTTTACGGCGTGTATTTTCTCCGTACTTTGCTTGCCATTCCTGAAGACGAAATTTGTATTCATCCATTCGATCTTCTCTATAATATGTTCCAACCAAACGACGAATGGGATCTCTAAAATCTGTTTCTTTAGAGCTATAGCTTTGAGCTCCTCGAATTTCACCACCATTGGCTAGGACTTCATCCCAAAAAATATTGGCAAACTCAATTCCGTAAGTGTCATTAGGGTAGAGTATGGCAAAGTTTTTATGGCCATATTTTTTCATACAAGTTTCAACAAGAGTTTTTACCTGCATATGTGATGTTAAAGCATTTCTAAAAACATAATCACCAGTTACTGTTAGTTCGGAGCTGAGGCTAAAGCCTATGTTTGGAACCCCAAGCTCTTGAGCTTTTTTAGCGATGGCTAAACTAGTTGCTCCTTTAACACTCCCTAAAATTGCGATTACATTGTCTTCGATCACTAACTTTTCAACGGCTTGTTTGGCAATGGCTGGACTGGCCTCTGAATCAATCACGGCTATCTTAAACTTAGAGGACTTATCAAAAACTCCCAGACCATGTTGAATACCAGCCAGAGTTTTATATCCGATAGATTCTAATCTGCCACTTAAAGGAAGAATTACTCCAATGGTATAAGAATCAATCTTAGATCTAGAATAAATTTGCGTTAAAATTGAATTGGCTCTTTCAGCAAGTGCGGTATTTCCTTCAATGGATACTACATCTGATAAATAGGACTCAGCTTTAGAGTAATTGGATTCTTCAAAATAATTAACACCAAGTTTATAAAGAGCAATGGGGCGAACAAAACTATAGCTTCGGTTACTTGCTACCACATTTAAGTCGTCCCGACTTAATTCATATTGAGTAATCTGCTTCGCTCTTAGTTGGTATTCTTCTTGTTTTTCAGTTTGCTGAGCACTCAGAAAAATCATTGATTTTAAAGCTTCGAGATCATTTCCTTTAAAAGAGCTGATTTCCGCTTTTAACTCATGTGCTGCCATTAGTGTTTTTATTTCATCCGAGAATTCAAAAATTGGAGCTAAGAGCTCTAGGGATTGGTAACTGTCTTTTTCAACCCATAAACTTCTAGCTGCCTGAAGCCTAGCCTGCCATTCCGCGGGAGAGAAGTATGGAGAGTTAATGATTTGCTGGTAAAAGTAAACTGCTCTTTTATAGTTTTTTTTGTCGAAATAAAAATTACCAAGAAGTAAATTTGCTTGTGCCGCCACTTGAAGATCTGGATTTTTAACGGCCAAATTTTCTAAGGCACTAAGAAGTTTAGCATCCGGTTTTTTTTCAAGCTGCTGTTTTAGACTTTGAAACTTCTGCGCGATGCTCGGAGGTGTAGGCTTCACTTCTTGTTTCTTGGGCTGACTTACACAAGAGATGATTAAACTTATACTGATTAATGCTAAAATGAATTTCATATTACTTCCCTAAAGCTTTTAAAATTTGTTTGTACCTTTTAATTCCAGGAGTTTCTTTAACCTGATCATCCAGTTTTTCTAAAAGTTTCTTAGTTTCTTTATCTACCTGGGCTGGAACATCTATTAATAGTCTTATATATAAATTGCCATGCTTTTTTCCATCAAGCGACGGCATACCTTTTCCTTTTAATCTAAGGTTCACACCGCTACTCGTCCCCGGGGGAACCTGTACTTGAGCAGCACCTGTTAGAGTGGGAACTTTTAAAGTATCACCCAAAACGGCTTGTTTAAAACTAATTGGCAAATCATAGTAAATATCTATGCCATCCAACTGAAAAAGATCGTGTTTTTGCATTTGGATAACCACGTAAAGATCCCCAGCTTGTCCTCCGGGGCTTGAATCGCCTTCGCCTCTTAATTTTAATCTTTGTCCAGACTTAACACCAGCGGGAACAGAGACTTCTAGTTTAGTTGTCTCTTCTTTGCCGTTTCGTCTTCTTAAAAAACGAATGGTTTTCTTTGCACCACTGGCAACTTCTTCTATGCTGATGTGAAGATTGTATCTAAGGTCTGTACCTTTGGATTTTCTAGAATTTTTAGAAAAGATATCACCAAAAATTTCTGTGAATAAATTTTGAAAGCTCTCAGTGGTTCTTTCTTGATATTCTTGGTGCAGATTTGACTTAAAGCCAGGATTGGCTCCGCTTTTACCAAAATAGTCATAAGAGGCCCTTTTTTCAGGGTCTCTTAACACATCATAGGCCTCACTAACTTCTTTGAACTTCTCTTCAGCGCTAGGATCATCTGGGTTTTTATCAGGATGATATTGAAGAGCTAATTTTCGATACGCCTTTTTTAGCTGAGACTCGTCAGCATCTTTCGGTACACCTAGAATTTCATAGTAGTTTTTCAACGAAGCCTACTCCTAAAAAGTTAGGCTTCATTATCCTCTGAGCTAGGCGTTTTTGCAATGATCACCTGGGCTGGGCGTAAAATTCTATCATGAAGTTTGTAACCTCTTTTGAATACGCGTAAAACATGACCATCTTCAACCTCAGAAGATTCTTCAGCACCTAATGCCTCGTGAATTTGAGGATCAAAAGCTTTACCCATGACCTCGATTTCTTTAACTCCTGCTGTTTCAAGACTGCTACCCATTTCAGCACGAATCATTTTTACGCCTTCATGGAAGCTTTGTAAGTTTTCAGGATTAACTTCTGTCATCAATGCTAGATCAAAATTATCTAAAACAGCGATAATCTGGCGTAATACACCTTCAGAACCATATTTTTTCCAAGAAGATCTTTCTTCGATCATTTTTTTTCTGTAGTTATCAAAGTCGGCACGAAGATATAGATAATCGTTCTTTGCCTTAGTAAGCTCTTCACGTAAAGACTCAATCTCACTCACTTCCGAGGAGCCAGCATCAAGTTCTTCGTTTTGGTTTTGTTCTTCTGCCTGCTCTTCTACAACTTCAGATTCTAGGGCTTGTTTTTCATTCTCTTCTGTAATTTCGCTCATTTACTACTCCAATTCTCTAGACCAAGCTAATATGGCGCCATTTAAGAAAATGTCAATCCATAGGCAGCTCAAAAATACAAAAGAACCTATTGTTTATTCTCTAGCGAGGAATTGAACTGTTTTTTAGTATTATATCCTGTCAAAATTGAAACAGGAAACTAAGCCGCCAGCTATCTCAGAAAACTACATATAATTATCAAAAATATTAATAATTATAGACACTTCCAAGTGCTAAATAAAATTTCTGTTATAAAATTGGAAAAACTTTTGTGCAAAGAGTTTTAGCCATATTATTTATTCTTTTATTCAAAAGGAGATACTTATCTATTTGGATATAAAGAGCTTTTCTAGAACAAAGTTCAGCATTCGTTTGCCTTTTTTAGTAAGAGAAATATTCTCATCTCTCAGAAGGTACTTTTGCTCAACCATAGAATTAGCCATTAAAATCCACTCATTTTGTTTCTCTTTATCCAGGCTTTCCATAAGTTTCTTTTCTGAAAAGCCTTCCTTTAAGCGCAAACCAGTATGAACAAAATCATTGAGATGATCTATTTTCGTGAGTTTTTCAAATCGCTCAGGGGACTGATCACTTACCTTCATTTTTGGCTTTAATACTTCTAGAGATTTTTCCCATGCGTTTGTGGTGTTGGGATTCCAAAAACGAAACTTATCATCATTGTGCTCAATGAAAGAATGAGCACTCATGCCAATGCCTAAATATTGACCACCTAGCCAGGTGTGGTAGTTATGCTTGCTCTCAAAGTTTTTTAGAGCATGATTGGAAATTTCGTATTGGTTGAAGCCATAAGAATCCAATTTGTCCTCGATAAAATCAAACATCTCTAACTCAGTGTCTTCGTCTGGTCGGTTTAAATTTAAAGAGTGCCTTTGGGGAATGGTTAAATAGTAAGTACTAATATGTTTTGGTGAAAAACTATTTAAAGTAGCAAGGTCTAGGGCCAGATCTTTCATGCTTTGACCAGGAAGAGAAAAGAGTAGGTCGAAGCTATAATTCAGCTTGTGTTTGTTTAATAAATCTAGAGTTTTAACCGTATCTTGGGCGCTATGTTTACGACCTATCTTGTTTAGTATGTTGTCATTAAAACTCTGAGCGCCAACGCTAAAGCGATTTACTCCCATCTGAAGATATTCTCCAAGACTTTCTTCGCTAATTGTACCGGGGTTTATTTCAAGAGTTATTTCTACATCTTCTAAAAAATAAAAACCGTACTTCTCAAATTCCTTTATGAGGCTTAGAATGTATTTAGGTTGAACTAAACTAGGAGTTCCGCCACCGAAGTAAAGACTTCTTACATTTTTGTCTGCAGCCCAATTACTTTTTAAGGCGATTTCTTTTTTTAATAGTTCAATGTAATTGTGATGATTTTCCTGCTGATTGATTTCAGTAGAAAAATCGCAGTACGGGCACTGCTGAATGCAAAATGGAATATGAACGTAAAGTCCGATGGCCATGGGAGAAAACTATCTGATGTATAAGAAATATCAACTAAGCAATGGAATGAATGTAATTTTAGCACAAAGCAAAAAATCTCCGGTGGTTTCAGCTCAGGTTTGGGTAAGAAACGGCAGTGCTGATGAGCAAAAAGGGGAAGAGGGCGTTTCGCATTTTATTGAGCATTTGCTTTTTAAAGGAACTGACAAATATGGAGTCGGTGAAATTGCTAACCGAGTAGAGGCGGCCGGTGGACAACTCAATGCCTACACATCTTTTGATCAAACCGTTTATTATATGACTCTATCTAAAGACTATATGGCAGAGGCAGTAGATATGTTAAGTGAAATGCTTTGCCACCCTCGCTTCGATAAAGAAGAAATTGATAATGAGAGAGAGGTTGTCATTGAAGAAATTAAAAGAGGAATGGATAGTCCGGGAAGAGTTGCCTCTAGAACATTGTTTGAAACTTCTTATAAAAAACACCCTTATCGTCGCCCTGTAATCGGTTATGAAAAAGTAGTAAAGAATATTAGTCCGAAAAAAATCCAAACCTTCTTTAAAGAAAGATACTCCACTAAAAATATGTTCTTTTTGTTGTCGGGCGATTTCGAAGACAAAGAAGCTAAGAAGGTGATTGAAGAAAAATTTGGTAAAGTTAAGGCCAGCAAGGTTCCTAAAAGAGTTCGACCAAAAGAGGAAAAACAAGAGAAGCCACGAATTAAGGTTCAAAGTGCAGATTTTGAAAACACCTTCTGTTTTGTATCTTGGCCGATTCCACACGTAAAACATAAAGACGTTCCTGCATTAGACATTTTAAGCATGATTTTGTCTTACTCAGATAGTTCAATTTTAACCAGAAAAATGAGGAACGAAAAACGTGCAGCAAATAGTATAAGCTGTAGTACATTTACACCAAACGGCCCAGGGATTTTGACCATTAAATCGTCTTTGTCAAAGGAGCAGATTCCGGCCTATTACGAAGAGCTATTGGCTTCCATGCTTGAAGCAAAAGAAGAGATGTTTTCGCCAGAAGAGATCGCTAGTTCCGTGAGTACATTAGAGTCATTAGAGTTTTATTCTATGGAAACTGTTGATGGAATGGCTAATAAGTTTGGAACCTATGAATTTCTTTTAAACGACCCAGGTGCCTTTAAAGAGTATTTTAAAGAAATCAGAAAGGTGACACCGGAAGATTTAATTCGTGTTTTTAAGAAGTATTTAAAGCCTGAGAAAATATCAATAGGTATCACAAGTAACTATGAAGAAAAAACTTTAAAATCACTTTCCCGAAAATTTATAAAAAACTACGAAGCAGTTTACAAAGAGATTGCAAAGGTAAAGGTTAAAAAGCCAAAGAGAATTGGCAAACTACCTAGCTTTAAAGCGGATAAAAGTGAAAAGAAAGCAGTAAAGCTAAATATTGCGAAAGGTGTGGATCTAATTTATTTGGAGACTTACGAAACACCAACAATAAGTTTAGACATTGCAATCGAGGGTGGCTTAATTAGTGAAAACCAAGATAATAATGGTGTTTTTAATTTAATCGGCGATTGTTTTTTAAGTGGCAACCAAAGAATGTCGGAGCAAGAGTTAGCATCGGTTCTACACAAAGAAAACATTCATATGGGAGCTTTTTCAGGAAGGAATACCTACGGCGTAAACCTAAGCTGCCTCAGTCATAAGTTTGCAAATGCCCTAGATATTATGACTGAACAGCTACGAGAGCCAAAGTTTGAAGAGCAAGCCATCCAAAGGGAACTGTCTCTTTCGAAAAACTATTTGAGTACACAAAATGATCGACCTGCACAAATTGCACACTCGGCATTAATGGCAAAAATGTTCAAAGGACATCCTTATGCAATGGACGTAATTGGTACTGAGAAAAGCTTGCAAAAACTCACCAGAGAAATGTGCATTCAAATGCATGCAGAATCTTTGTTAAAAAGAAAGATCGTTATTTCCTGTGTCGGGGCTATTGATCCTAAACTCTTAGTGTCAAAATTTAAAGAGTTTTTCAAGTCCATCAAAAGGGATTACCAAGCAAAGGACTTTGCTGTTAAGGATTTAAAAATTGATAAAACGCAAAGGATAGAAAGTAGTTTGCCTAAAGAGCAAAGCCATGTTTTTTATACTTTTAAGGGATTGTCGTACACAGATAGTGATAGATATGTCTTGCGAGTTATGGAGTCTATTTTATCAGGGCAAGGCGGGCGACTGTTTATGAATTTGCGTGACAGAGCATCTTTGGCATATACCGTAAGCCCGATGCGTTTTGAAGGTTTAGGAGCAGGCTATTTCGGAGCCTATATTGGTTGTTCCCCTGAAAAGTCAGAAAAGGCAATTTCAATGATGAAAGACGAGTTTGATCAATTGATGAATGAGCTTGTTTCAGAAGAAGAACTAGTGAATGCAAAACAAAACCTCATAGGTAAGATCGACATTCAATCACAGAGAAACTCATCCATCGCGAACCGAATGTTGTTTGATGAAATGTACGGAATGGGATTTGATGAGCGTTTAAAAATGCGTAAAAAAATCAATTCTGTCACTCGTTCTGAAATACAAGCATTGGCGAAAAAAATATTCTCAGAAAAACATCTAATTAGTATTGTGCATGGACAAGCTAGCAAAAATTAAAATTAGTGATTAAAAGCCCTGATGAAACGCGGGGCTTATTTAAACTCAGTAAGAATAAATAAATTTGTTTCAACTTGAGACAATAGAGCGCTATTTATTTAATAAAATAGTCCAGATTACCAACAAATCTAAGTATTTACACCTATTTGCCGATATAATATTAAGAGGGAGTTCTATGAGTTCAATTTTTGTAGAGCCTCAGCAGTTTTTCTTAGATACTGTCGGTGAGGCGATCGACCAGAGGAAAGTTGAAGATATTCCGCTACTCAAATCATACTTGGCGGATTTGTTACTGCATTTCATTCACGCAGACAATCTATACAATGAAGAATCGGCTTCAGGAAAAAAGGCACAGCCAACTTTGGCCGAGCTTTATTTTAAAGCTATGAATGCTCCAGGTGAAGAAAGAATTAGTTTGTTAAAAAAACTGGGAGATACTTCGCTCTATGTTAGTGGTGTTTTTGGAGAGTCGCTTCAGAGAAAGCTGGTGGATGTGGATTATTACGCAAACATGGGTGGCGCAGCTTATATGAGTTTGGCTGATAGTACTGAAGAGCTTTCTTATAGAGACCTTTATCAGTTTATTAGCAAAAAATTTATCGAACTAATGGAAGTTCTTACAGTGATATCCCAAAAAACGCTCATCCAAAACAATCAAAATTTATTGCGACTTTATGAAACTTATATTCAAACCGGGTCAGAGCTAGCGAAAGAGCATTTATTAGAAAAAGGCTTAATTCACCTACCGCCTCGGGGTAAAAAAAGCTATAGTCAGTAGCTAATAAGAGGTGAGCTAATGTTTAATATGGGTTTTTTAGAGATGCTAGCAATCGGCGTGATTGCCTTGGTAGTGATTGGCCCAAAACAATTACCACATGTTGCAAAGGTTATTGGTAGAATGATGGGAGAGTTTCGTCGTGCTACAAGTGATTTCCATCGTGAAATTTATCGTGCCGAAGAAAGCTTTCACACAGAAATGAATCAAGTTAAAGAGAGTGTTCAGTTTAAAATGGACGAACCTAATGAAAAGGCGAGTGCTCCACAAAGTATCAAAGAGAATCAGAAAGATGAAGAAATGATAAGTAAAGAAGACACTAGTCACTCAAGGCATCATCGCGCTGATTTGTACCCACAAGACTCTTATGTAAAATCGGAATATCAAGAACACATTAGTCATGAAGACGATCATCATTTGCACGCCAATGGAGATGAGGCAGACCTTCCTTATGAGCTTGCCTTAAAACAGCAGAAAAAAGAAGCCGAGCTTGCAAAGGCTACTGCAGATGACAAAAAAGAGGAAGACAAAGCTTAGTGGAAAATCAAGATTCAATGACCGGTCATCTAGAGGAGCTTCGCACGCGATTGTTAAAAAGTATTTTAGCAATAGGCTTGATTTTCTTGGCGTGCTTTTTTGGTTTTTCTGAAAAAATATTAGATTTTGCCAGAGCCCCAATTGTTCCTTATTTGCCAACAGGGGGCTTAGTGTTTACAGCACCGATGGACAAATTCATGGCTCACGTAAAGGTTAGTTTGTTGGCCTCAGTGATTCTTGGTTCTCCTATTTGGCTTTATCAATTGTGGAAATTTATTGCTCCCGGTTTATACCAAAACGAAAGAAAGTTTTCTGTTCTCTTTATTAGCTTTGGTACTTTCTTATTTTTGCTGGGATCAAGCTTTGTGTATTTTGTCGTTTATCCAATGGCCTTTAAATTTTTGTTGCAGTTTGGTGGCATGACCGACGCTCCCATGATCACTATTTCTGAATACCTATCCTTTTTTATTCTAACGACCATGGTGTTTGGAATTATGTTTGAACTACCATTGGTACTTACTATTTTGGGAGTAATGGGTTTAGTGACTCAAGACTTTCTAAAAGCGCAAAGAAGATACGCCTTAGTGATACTGTCTGTTGTTTCAGCAATGGTAACACCGCCCGACATTATATCAATGTTATGCATGTTATTGCCTTTGAGTTTGCTATATGAAAGCTCGGTAATATTAGTTGGTGTTTTTGGTAAAAAAGAAGAAAATACCGCAGTAAAATCAAATACATAGAATATAGATGCGTTGCATCTCAAATGACCTAAAAAGCCTGCCATTTGCTCTTAAAACTGGGTAGATTAAGCCTTAGCTCAAATACTTAAGTTTTCGCTTCGAGATATATTTGAATCTCGTTCGAGAGGAGACCTATGGAAACGGAAAACTACGTAGAAATTAAGCTACGCGAATTGGAAGAAAAAAATGAGAAGGCTTATCAAGGCGGAGGCGCGGATAAGCAAGCAAAGTTCGAAGCTGGCGGTCGCTTAACGGCAAGAAAAAGATTAGATGTATTATTGGATCCAGGCTCTTTTGTTGAGTTGGATCGTTTTGTTGTTCATAAATCTACTAACTTTGGAATGGATAAATCCCACATCCCAGGTGATGGTGTGGTTACTGGATATGGAAGAATCAACGGACGCTTGGTCTATGTCTATGCTCAAGACTTTACGGTTTATGGAGGAAGTCTATCAGCAACTCATGCACAAAAAATCTGTAAGGTGCAAGAACTAGCTATGCAAAACGGCGCACCTATTGTTGGTTTAAATGATTCAGGTGGAGCAAGAATTCAAGAAGGTGTAGAGGCCTTAGGTGGTTTTGCCAAAATATTTAAAAATAACACTAAAAGCTCAGGCTATGTTCCACAGATTAGTGCGATCATGGGACCTTGTGCTGGTGGGGCAGTTTATAGCCCTAGTATCACTGACTTTGTTTTTATGGTTAAAGACACGAGTTATATGTTTGTAACAGGACCAGATGTAATCCGAACGGTTACTCACGAGAAAGTTACGAAAGAAGAATTAGGTGGAGCAAGTACTCATGGCCAAAAATCAGGGATTGCTCATTTTACTGCTGAGGATGATAAACATTGCTTATTATTGATTCGTGAGCTTTTAAGCTTTCTTCCTTCTAATAATTTGGATGATGCGCCAATTCTACCTAGTACCGATCCAGCAGAGAGACCGAATGAGATTTTAAATAATTTAATTCCAGACAGTCCTAAAAAACCATACGACATAAAGGTATTGATTAAAGAGATAGTGGATGAAGGATATTTCTTAGAGCAACACTCTCACTACGCTAAAAATATAGTTACTGGCTTTGCACGAATGAATGGTAGAGCGGTTGGAATTATTGCTAACCAACCTTTGGTGTTGGCAGGGTGTTTAAATATTGAAGCTAGCCGCAAAGGCGCAAGATTCGTAAGATTTTGTGATGCTTTTAACATTCCAATTTTGTCTTTGGTAGATGTACCAGGTTTCCTTCCAGGTTCCGATCAGGAGTACAACGGGATCATCAACCACGGCGCAAAACTTTTGTATGCTTATTCTGAAGCTACGGTACCAGTGGTAACTTTAATTACAAGAAAGGCATATGGTGGAGCTTATATCGTTATGGCTTCTAAAATGATTGGTGCAGATGTGAATTTGGCTTATCCAACGGCAGAGATTGCAGTTATGGGCGCTGAAGGTGCGGTTAACATTATATTCCGTCGTGATATTAACGAGGCCAATGATCCTGAAAGTACTCGCGTTGAGTTAACCAAAAATTACGAAGAGAAGTTTAACAATCCTTACCGTGCTGCGGAACTAGGATTGATTGATGAAGTCATTGAGCCTGCCATCACAAGAAAACGAATCATCGAATCTTTTGAAATGCTTGCGAACAAACGTGTTCCAGCGGTTAAAAAGAAGCACGGAAACATTCCACTTTAGGGAGTCATTATGTTTAAAAAAATCTTGATTGCCAACCGAGGTGAAATTGCAATTCGAGTTATCCGTGCTTGTCGCGATATGGGTATTCGTAGCGTGAGTGTTTTCAGTGAAGCAGATAGAAACTCTTTGCATGTTTTACTTTCTGACGAGGCTTATCCGATTGGACCGGCTCCTAGTAACGAAAGTTACTTAAACGTAGATAAAATTTTATCCGTTGCCAAGAGAGCTGGTGCGGACGCCATTCACCCTGGCTATGGTTTTTTAAGTGAAAACCCAAATTTTGTTAGAAGGGTAGAAGAAGAAGGTCTCACATTTATCGGGCCGAAACCAGAATCCATGGAAGTCATGGGAGATAAAATTTCGGCCAAGGAGCAAATGAAAAAATCAGGAGTTCCTATTGTTCCCGGTAGTGATGGTGCTATTGAGACGGTGGAGGAGTTGAAGAAAGTTGCAAAGGAAGTTGGCTTTCCTCTTTTGATTAAAGCGAGCTCTGGTGGTGGCGGAAAAGGTATGCGTTATGTTGCCGAAGAGTCTCAGTTAGAGAGTAACTATAATATGGCACGAAGTGAGGCGAAAAAGTTTTTCGCTTCTGATGATGTATATATTGAGAGATTTGTTCAGTCGCCAAAGCATATTGAAATACAAATATTTGGGGATAGCCATGGAAACACCATTCATCTTTTTGAAAGAGAATGTTCTATGCAGCGTCGTCACCAAAAGGTGCTTGAAGAGTGTCCTAGCCCTGCGCTTGATGAAGAATCTCGTAGAAAGATGGGAGAAGTTGCAGTTAAAGCGGCTAGAAGCATTAACTATCTAGGTGCTGGTACGATTGAGTTTATTTTCGATTCCATTACCAAAGAATTTTTCTTCATGGAGATGAACACAAGATTGCAAGTTGAGCATCCGGTAACCGAAATGTGTACAGGGGTTGATCTTGTTCAAGAACAAATTCGTGTAGCAGCGGGTTTGCCATTAAGTGTGAAGCAAGAAGATTTAAAGTTAAATGGCCATGCCATTGAAGCGCGTATATGTGCAGAAGATCCAGCAACCTTTGCACCAAGCCCAGGTTTAATTCGCCGTTGTCGTAACCCACAAGGTTCGTTCATTCGTTTAGACAGTAGCGCTTTCCCTGGTTATGAAGTACCAATCTATTATGATCCGATGGTTGCAAAATTGATTGTTTGGGGACGTAACCGAGATGAAGCAATTCAAAGAATGGACAGAGCCCTCGCTGAATTTTCTTTGACGGGTATTAAGACGAACATCGTTTTACACAAAAGTCTAATTCATGAAGAGGCTTTTCGATCTGGTGAATATACGACTCAGTTTATTGATAACGACTTCTCTGGCTCCTCTGACAATTTATTTAAATTTGTAGATGACCGAGTGTTTTTAATTTCTTTAGCTGTCGAAGCATATAAAAATTTAAAACCAAAATCGACCGCAGACCATAACATTTATAGTCGCTGGAAAGATATTGGCAGACAGGAGGGACAACGCTAATGTTTTTCGAAGCAGAACTCCGTGGAATAAAATACAGAATCAATGTGAACGAAACTCCAAGTAGCTGGAAGGTTACTCTTCAAGCAAATGGTGAGAGACCAGAGTTACACGTAATTTCTAAAGAGGATTATAAAGAGTTAGATGGAGCTATCAGCTTTTTGTTTGAAGGTGATAGTTATATGGTTGATGTGGTAGGAAACGGCATCAGCTATACAGTTTATACCAGAGGTTCTTATCGTGATATTCCAATTTATAATGATGAAATGTTACTACATGAAAGCCTAAAAGCAGGGGATAGTCTTGGTGGACCAAACCAACTTGCTGCGGGGATGCCTGGTAAGATTGTGAAAATCATGGTGGAAGAAGGTCAAAGGCTAAAGCAGGATCAGCCGATTCTGATTATGGAAGCGATGAAGATGGAAAATGAAATCCGCGCACCAAGAGAAATTGTTGTGGATCAAATTAAAGTTGCCATTGATGATAATGTGGAAACCGGTAGTGTTATGGTTACTTTTAAACACTAAGGCCTGCAAGCCAAGATGAGTTCAATGCAATTCTTTGAACGCTTAAATTTAAAAAAATAAAAAACCCAGTTCTTAAGGACTGGGTTTTTGTTATTTACCATTTTCTCGTGAAACAGCTTAACTAGTTAGTGTTTACTAAGAACTAAGTGCTAATAGCCCATATAATTTAAAGCACTTTTAACGTTTACAGTTCCCCTTGTGCGAACTTGAATCTGAGAGTTATCCACAGATTTTTCGATTACATCTTTTAACTCTGCATAGCTAGCAGAAGGTTTCACAGATTTTAATATAGCAGCCATCCCAGCTACCAGAGGAGTTGCCATCGAAGTTCCACTTAAAGTTTTCACTCCAGAATTAGGTGCCAAACTATAAATGTCTTCTCCTGGAGCCCCAACATCTACAGTGGACAGGCCGTAATTAGAAAACCATGCTAATGCGCCAATGTCTGAGGTGGCAGCGACACTTAAAATATTATTTGCAATGAAAGCACCAGGGTACTCAGGGTAGTTGTCAGCGTTATTGGAACTATTCCCACTGGCAGCGACGAAAAGCACACCTTTACTTTCAACTTCAGCTATTTTTTCATATAGAGTTCCAGAACAAACGCTAGCACCCCAACTTGCGTTAATGATACTCGCTCCTTGATCAGCAGCATAGCCAACAGCTTTAATTGCATCAGCTAAATCTCCTGATCCAGTAGAGCTCATAAATCGAATCGGTAATATTTTAACTCCAGGCGCTATTCCATAAACACCATTAGTGCCAGAAAGAGGATTGCCTGGGGAGCTTTGATGAAGACCAGCTATGATACCAGCCACATGAGTTCCGTGGCCATTGGGATCGGTCACGTTTCCTGACTCATTGAAAAAGTCAAAGCCTTGATAATCATCCACATATCCATTTCTATCATCATCGATACCATTATTAGGGATTTCTGCATTGTTTGTATAAATCTGACCATCTAAATCGGGATGGGAAATATCCACACCACTGTCGATGACTGCAACTAGTACGCCTTGTCCTTTATAGTTATTATCCCAAGCATAATGGCTGTTAACATCATCATGATGCCAATTTGGTGCGGCGGAAGAGTTGCTGTTTACGATTTCGGTTTTAATTTCGTAATTATAATCAACGCGCTTTAATTGCTCCAAATTTGGTTCGACAAAATCACGAATCATTTGTTCTCGGTCTACACCATTTTCCCTGGTGACACTTCCGTCTTCCCATACCGCAACAAACTCACCTTCGATTCGGAGACCTTCACAAGAACTCGGTAGGCCAGGGGAGTCCGTACTTTTTTCTGGAAAAACAGACTCCGAAGACTTCCCGTTTGAACAGGCTGCTAAAAATAAAAAATTGGCAATAAATAAAAGGCGTAACCCATCACTCATAGATTCTCCCATCCTTGGAGACAAACGTCTTCATGACGTCATATTTCTATTCTATGTTGAGTCGCTATTTACCGCGAGTCTAGAATTAACAATTAACCGAAAAAAACCTGCTAAACTACTGTTTTGTATACTTAAAAAAGAAACTGCTTAGGTCTAGTTTAGGAAAAATATACCTTATTTGTGAGTTTTCTACAGTGCTTCTAGTAGTGAAAATTATGGCCCGTATAAAGGCTGTTATAGAGGCTTAAAAAAATACAGGAGGAGTGAAGATGATTAAAATTTTTGAACACAGAGGGATGCATGTTTTTTTGGATTCAAATAGCTTTGATGAAATTCGCGTGATCGCAAAATACAGGAGAAGAGAAAGCGTGGGTTTAATCGACATTGAGCAAGGCGAATTCTCTGGCCTACATCTGCAATTTAATTTAGAAGGTAAAGATCCACTGCCGGCAAGACAGTTGTTGGAATTTGAAGATATGTTGTCTATCTATTCAGAGGATATCGTAGCGCTCTGGAACCGATTGGTGCAACAAAGCGCTAGCATGAAACGGGTGTCTTAAATTTTTTGAACAAAATCGGTGATAGTGTTCTTGAAAACTTCTTCAACCTTTTTAGCGGTTTCTGTAACTTCGTCATGACTTAGGTTTGTCGCAGAAATACCTGCCGCCAGATTGGTTAAACAACTAAGGGTAGCTACACGCATACCTAAGTGATTGGCTGCGATTACTTCAGGAACAGTACTCATCCCCACTGCTGACCCGCCGATTATTTTAAGGTAACGAATTTCAGCTGGAGTTTCATAAGTTGGACCACTAACGGCACAATAAACACCTTTATTATAGGTAGCACCAGATGCTTTTAATGAATCTTCAAGTATCTTGTTAAGCTCTGGATCATAGGCATTTGTCATGTCTGGAAAACGTGGCCCAAGCTTTTGAATATTTGGTCCTTTCAATGGATTATCGCCCATCAAATTTATATGATCTTCAATGATTAAAAAGCTTCCGGCTGGGTTTTCAGCATAGAGGCTACCCGCTGCATTGGTTAGAACTAATTTTTCGATACCTAACATCGATAAGCAGCGAACGGGAAAAGCAACTTGGCTCATGCTATGCCCTTCGTAATAATGAATTCGACCCTGCAACACCGCAAGTTCAACACCGCCAATTTTACCGATGACAAGATGTCCACCGTGACCTTCAACGCTTGGGGGAACAAAGTTGGGTAGCTCACCAAATGGGATTTTTACTTCAACGTCCATCGCATCGACAAAGGACCCAAGGCCTGAGCCTAGAACTAATCCAATTTTAGGCTTTGTGGTGGTTTTGGAACGAATAAAATCGATACTTTCTTGTAACTGTTCTAACAACATAATTCCCCCTTATAGAACAAGCTCTTTAATGAGTTCTGGAGCTTGTATAGGATGTTCACCAATTTCAAAGCAGCTTTCAAGCATTTCCATGGCCTCGGCGTATTTTTCCTTATTTTCTGCAAAAAGAGAGAACACAGGCTCATTTTCTTTTACTTGATCCCCAATTTTTTTCTCTACATAAATTCCAGAGAGGTAATCAATATTATCACTAACTACTTTTCTGCCAGCTCCAATAATAATACCTGCAAGGCCGATTTTTTCAGTATCAAAGGATTGCATATAACCGGTCTTTTTTGCTAAGACCTGTTTTTCATAAATTGGTTTTTCTATATTTAAACTACCACCTTGCGCTTCTACTAATTGCAAAAACTTTTTCCATGCTGAGCCGTCTTCGAGAGCGGTTTCAGCAAGCTTTCGAGCTTCATTTAAATCAATGTTTTTACCAATTGAAATCATATGGGTGGCAAGTACTAAGCTTAGTTCTCTGCAATCGGAGTAGAGCTCTTTACTTTCATCCGTGTTTTTTAAAATTTCCATGCACTCATAGATTTCATTGGCGTTTCCTACGTGTCGTCCTAAAACTTGGTTCATGTCAGTAATGATGGCATGTACTTTACAAGAGCGTTGTTCGCCAATTTCTTTGAGGGAAACAGCAAGTTCCTTGGCATCTTCACTGGTCTTCATAAAAGCACCACTTCCAACCTTTACATCAAGAACAAGGCCATTAATTCCTTCGGCAAGTTTTTTACTCATGATGCTAGCACAGATCAAGGGAATGGATTCCACTGTGGCAGTAACATCTCTAAGAGAATAGATCCTTTTATCAGCCGGGCAGATTTCTTCTGTTTGTCCCATGATAGAATAACCAATGTTTTCTACATTCGATTGAAACTCTGCTTTAGAGATTCGAGTATTGAAGCCTTTGATAGAATCGAGTTTATCTAATGTGCCTCCAGTATGTCCCAAGCCTCGTCCAGCAATCATTGGCACTCTCACTCCACAAGCGGCAACAATCGGCGCTAATATCATAGTGGCTTTATCGCCAACTCCACCAGTCGAGTGTTTATCCACTTTAAGTTCTTGAAGATTAGAAAAATCAAACTGGTAACCGCTATCTAACATCGCTTTTGTTAAGGCGGCGGCTTCGGATTTATTAAGGCCATTTAATAAACTAGCCATTAACCATGCTGACATCTGGTAATCAGGAATTTCATCTTTCAAATAAGATTGAATGAAATGAGTTACTTCTTCCGGTTTATGAGTTTTTTTATCTCTCTTGTCTTTGATAAATTCTCTAGCTAACTTTTCCATGGCTTAGTAGTTTCCTTGTTCTGAGTTTGTTTGCTTTGATGCGCCTATGATTTGTAAACTAGCGCTACATCCTAAGCGACTAGCTCCAGCAGTGATCATTATTTCCGCGTCTTCTTTTGTGCGAATTCCACCGGAGGCTTTAACTCCAAAGTTTTTACCAACAACTTTTCGCATTAGTTC
The DNA here is from genome assembly GCA_002436415.1 of Bdellovibrionaceae bacterium UBA6502. Classification (GTDB taxonomy): domain Bacteria; phylum Bdellovibrionota; class Bdellovibrionia; order Bdellovibrionales; family UBA840; genus UBA6502. Next base: position 23,814 of record DJMA01000014.1, read on the forward strand.
GATGTCTTCTTTGGTTGCGCCAGTCGGTGCGAATCCGGTCGAGGTCTTTACGAAGTCCGCACCAGCAGCACGAACAATAATACATGAAAGAATAATTTCTTCTTTGGTCAGGTAAGAAGTTTCTAAAATTACTTTTAATGTTTTACCACTACAAACCTGCTTAATGGTTTCAATCTCTTTAAAAACTAAGTCGTATTTTTTAGACTTCAATGCAGAAACATTGAGAACCATGTCGATTTCATCCGCACCAATTTCAATGGCGTTACGAGCTTCGAAAGTTTTACTTGCTGAGGTTTGTGTTCCTAATGGAAAACCAACAACGGTACAAATTTTTACATCACTTTCTCTTAGTTCTTTTTTTGCGATAGGAATGTGACTAGGAGGAATACATACACTAAACAAACGATGCTCGCGGGCTTCCTTACAAAGTGAGATTACATCCTCGGTTAAAACATTTGGCTTTAATAAAGTATGGTCAATCATACTGGCAATATGCGTTGGTTTAGCAGCCTTATGCTTAGAGTCTTCGGGCTGCGCAAGGTAGCGCTTTTGAATCAATGGACTCAAGAGGTTTAATTCCTTTTCAAAATCACTCGTGCTCATAACTATTATCTCCATTAAAGCTTTGTAATCTTAGGGATATTCCTTATAAACTATCGTAGGAGAAAGTCAAAAACATGGCGTTAAAAAGGTTTATTATAGAGGGAAAGGTTCAGGGCGTTGGTTGTCGTGTCGGGATTGAAACTTACTGTAAACAAGCTGAGCTTACTGGCTTTGTAAGAAACTTAAATTCTGGTAGGGTGGAGTGTCAGGTCGATGTAAAGGAGGATGAAATTCAGTCTTTCGTCGAGTTTTTAAGCTCCGGTCCGTCCTATTCTCGGGTAGATCGGCTTATGGAAGTTGCACCAAAAGAGACAGAAATCTATAATGATTTCAGGATACTAGCGGATGGAAATGATGAAGATTAATTGGAAAAAACTTGTAATGATAATTCTTTGTGTGCAACTCAGTTGTTTACCTGGCTTTGCACAGCAAAACCAAAACGGTATCGAGCCTTCAGGAACTAGAAAGCAAATTGCTGGAATCGTTTTTTCGGGCTTAGCCGGAGCTGTTTTGGGATTAAGTACTTTAAGTTTTTATGGTCGACCGCAGGATCGTTTATCAAACATTGCTGTTGGTTTCGCACTTGGTATAATTGCGGGCTCTGTATTTATAACCTATGGCGCAACCACCAACCCAGATAAGTTTTATGGAAGAGAACTAAGTGCTGCTTATGACAATGAGAAACTTTTGTTTTCTGATTTAGAAATGAGAGCGATGCAAATGCAAAAAACGCCCAAGCTAGAGCTGAGCGTTCCATTGTTAAACTATCAATTTTAATCTATCCGTTTTTCTTCAAACGATTTGCAATACTACTTAGACCCAATTTCTTGTCGTCAGCTGAAATGGTAGGTTTGTTCAATGGATCTGGTCGAGAAGGTGCCTCAGGGGTTTCTTCTTTTTTACCTAAAAATGCATTCCCAGTTTCTAAAGAAATTTTTCCACTTCTAACTAAGTCTCTGATGTTATTTTCAAAGGTAATCATTCCTTTTCCAGAACTCGTTTGCATAATGGAAGGAATTTGGAAAGTTTTTCCCTCACGAATCAAGTTACCCACAGCGTGTGTATTTACTAATATTTCAATGGCAGCACATCTACCTTTACCATCTGCAGTAGGTAGTAAGCCCTGCGCAACCACGGCTTTTAAACTCTCTGAAAGCATCACACGAATTTGCGCTTGTTGCTCTTGTGGAAACACATCGATAATACGATCCACAGTCTTTGCTGCATTGTTGGTGTGAAGAGTTCCAAAAACTAGGTGACCAGTTTCTGCTGCGGTCATTGCCAAAGAGATGGTTTCAAGGTCACGCATCTCACCAACTAAAATAATGTCAGGATCTTCACGAAGTGCCGCCTTAAGGGCATTGGCAAAAGACTTGGTGTGTGATCCTACTTCCCTTTGGTTTACTAGGGATTTTTGGTTTTCATGCACAAATTCCACAGGGTCTTCCACAGTCAATATGTGGGCAGATTCATTTTTGTTAATATAGTCAATCATGGCTGCTAGTGTTGTTGATTTACCGGAACCAGTTGGTCCTGTAACAACGATTAGGCCTTTATGTTCTTTTGTAAGATTTAAAATTTGCGGAGGAAGACCGAGTTTTTCAGCGCTTAAAATTTCAACGGGAATTGTTCTAAAAACCGCTCCAAGCCCTTTTCGTTGCATAAAAATATTCACACGAAAGCGGCCTACTCCTTCAAGAGAGTAAGCACAATCTAATTCCCAATCGCGAACGAATTCCTTTTTCTGTTTTTCCGTTAAAATTTCAAATAATAGGGATTGAGTTTCTTGCGGTGTTAGAATGCTATCACCAAGTGGAGTCATTTTTCCATGGAGACGCAATAGTGGTTTTGCACCTGTTGTTAAGTGTAAATCCGATGCACCTAACTCTACCATTTTTTGAAATAATTGATCAATTTTAGCCATGCGGAACCCTTTTCCTAGGTCTTATATCCATATTCGTTTACAGTCACTTTATCGGCTAAAAGCCTCTTCTATTGAGTGTTAAATTATAGTTAATCCTTTTATTGCCGTTAAACTTTGAAAATAGTAAAAAGGTCGAGTCGAGGTAAACAGTGAAATCAAAATTATTAGTCAGCGTGAGACCGATTGCAACAAGAGTTGCCTATGTAGAAAACGGTGAACTTCGGGACTTTCGTGTAGAGAAAAAGGGTGAACATAAATCTTTGGTTGGTTCCGTTTTTAAGGGACGAGTATCAAGAGTTCTTCCTGGAATGCAGGCCGCTTTTGTTGAAATCGGTTTGGATCGAGCTGGCTTTCTATATGTTGGTGACGTTCGCGTGGATATTGACAGTGGAACTCCTGTTATTGTCACCGAAGAAAATGAAGAAAGTAAGCAATACGAAAAAACCGAACTAGAAGAAAAAACTCCTATTCAAGATTTGTTAACAGAAGGCCAGCACATTTTGGTGCAAATCGCGAAAGACCCTTTAGGTACAAAAGGCGCACGAATATCTACACACGTTTCTTTACCTGGTAGATATGTTGTATATATGCCAACGGTAAATCATGTTGGGATCTCTCGTAGAATTGAAGATGAACAAGAGCGAGATCGCCTAAAAGACTTAATTGATCAGTATCGACCAGAAAGAGGTGGCTTTATTGTAAGAACCGCTGCCGAAGGCGCACCTGCTGTGGCAATAAAAGCTGATATCGAATATTTAACCAGGTTATATACCAAAATATATGACGACTATAAAAACAGAAAAAATGTAGGCTTGGTACATAGTGAGCTTGATATGGATTTACGAGCCGTTCGTGACTTAGCTTCGGAAAAAATTGACGAAGTGGTAGTGGACGAAGAGGAAGTTCACACAAAGATCCAAGACTTTGCCAAACAGTTTATTCCTCACTTAGAAAATAAAATCAAACTCTACGAAGAAGATGAAGGTTTATTTGATAAGTATGAAATTGATCTAGAAATTTCGAGAAGTTTAGGACGTAAGGTTTGGCTTAAGTCAGGTGGCTATATCATTTTTGATGAAGCAGAAGCTTTAGTAGCTATTGATGTAAATACTGGAAGCTATACAGGTAAAAAAGACTTAGAAGATACAATTTTAAAAACAAATTTAGAGGCAGTAAAAGAAATCGCACAACAACTTCGTATTAGAAACTGTGGCGGTATCATTGTTATCGATTTAATCGACATGGAAAAAGAAATAAATCGTGAGATGGTAATGGCTGCTTTACAAGAAGAACTTTCATTCGATAAAGCCAGAACCAATATTACTCAAATTTCTGAACTGGGTCTCATTGAAATGACCAGAAAAAGAATTCGCCCAAGCTTGGTGAAAACCCTTTGTCAGCCTTGTAGTTATTGCGATGGGAAAGGTTATATCAAAACTCCTTCTACCGTGGCGGCAGAAATTTTTAGAGAACTAGAGAGAGAAGGGATTGACGCTAAAAAACTAAGTACAACCATCTTAGTGAACGAAGCGGTTGCCGATTGGGTTTATGAGGAAGGTTCTGATATGCTAGAATACATGGAACAAAAAATTAAAAGAAACCTAATCTTTGAAGTGGAAAAGCGCTTTCACGTTGAAGAATATAGAGTGGAGTAAATGTTTTACGAAGCTCTTCAAATACCATGTAAAACTGTCTACTCACTCCTTCAATGATCTTTTATAATATTTATCTAGGCCGCCTCAAAGCTGTCTGTATAAAAAGCCTAGCCAATTAGGGTTTTTGCCAAAAGGCTTCTAGGCTTAGTGGCTAGATTCAGTAAGCTTTCTTGAAGAGAGTAATAAGATAAAGAATATTAAACACTTAGAGCTCAAGACTGAACGTAGATTACTTTTGGACATAGACCAAACTAAGAAAAATTTATTCCTTTGTGATTGTCATATAAAACAAGCTTTTCACTCAAAAAGATAGAGATCTAAAAAAACAGTAAAACGAGCCTATTAAAGCTAAGAGTAAGTATAAAATTTTTAAAAGAGTTTTTATTTCATGCGATAAAATCAATGCCTTGCTAAGTTTTCTTTGGAAATCGAATTCGGGGAAAATTAAATGGCTAGGCAAGACTCAAAAATCGCAAGATTTTATGTGCTGATTAACTCAGTGCTTGTCTTCCTTTTATTCGCCCTAGATGTATATTCCATGGAGGAAACTCCCTGTAAAACAAGCGCACAGCTAATTTACAAAGATAAAGAGGCAAACGAGGCACTGCAAAAGTTAAGTACGCTCTATAACAAGGTAAAAAAATTAGGCTATGTTTCTGAAAGTGATGTCTTGCGCGATCAATTTTATAGAAGTTTAACTAAGTTTCTTGAAAAATATAATGAACACAGTCTGAGAGAAATTAGTGTTTATTTAAACCGTAATTTTAATTCATCCACTTTAAAGTCAAGCAACAAAAGCCTTAAAGCCCCTAGTAAAACGACCACAGAGTTTTATGAAGACGCTGTGGTAGAACTTCCTGAAAACGAAAGCTACCTAATGAAAATACCTAAGCTCGATTTTGTAATTCGAGCTTCTAGTGAAAATTCAAATAAATCAGTTGTCTATCATGAATCTAAGAAAACGGATCTAGAACTTGAATTCACAAAGATGCAAGCTTCCTCTAAGCCAGTCCTCTTAACAGATGCTTTTTTCTTTTTTTCAGAAGAATCTAGTCTTGGGTACTTGGTTTACAGGCTTGGAAAAAAACTTTACAAACTTGAGCATAAGTTAAATCCTTCCTACAAAATTTTGTTCCAATCCAATGAGCGTTTAACAATCCTAAGCGCAGAGAATAAGCTACTTGATTTTAAGCGTACAAAAATGAAGACATGGAATCTTACAGAAAAGCATTTAAATCTCGGCGGTAAAGGCAGGGAATTAAAAAGCTTAGATGTAGAGTTTATGGCTAACAAAACTGGATTGCTACACTATAAAGAAGAAGGAATAAAAACAACTAAGAAAACAGCTATGTTCAGCTTAGGTACTAATGGCTTTGAAATATTTGACTCAGTATGGATTGAAGCCACTGAATTACATGGCAAGTTTTTATTTATGAGCTCAGGCTTTGTAAATGAAACAGAGGTACAAAACTCTAGTTTAAAAAAGAAAACACAAAAGCTAATTTTTGAAAGCAAAGATGGCCAGTGGATAAAACACAAGCTCCCTGCTGAAAGCATCCCTGATACCATCGTCGCAAGTGTAGCCTTAGACAAGAATAATCTAATCGTATTAGATCAAGAATCTAGACTTTTTCATTACGCGGTAGAAAATTCAAAATTACATCTAGTTAGTCTCAGTGAAAAGCTTTTTAGCTCTATTAAAAAAATAAGCGAAGAATTGTATTTACTGTCAGACAATAACTCTAAACAATATTTTTTAAGCTTAAAGGAGAAGGCTCTCAAAATAGATGAGGCGAAGGAAGATTATTCTAAAGCTACATTCACCCCGTTAGACTCTCGCTTTATTTTGGCGAATTTTGAAGGGGAAAGGCTTTCTTTATTAAAAATTTCGCAGAAGCAAATATTAGAAGAGGTTTTTAAGCTACCGGAACAATATCTAAACCAAGCTTTCTCTGCTCAGGTACTACTAGATCGCTGGGTTTTATTTTTAAAACCAACTGGGGAAGCAGTTTATCTTTTTGATTTAAAAGAAGAGTCTAAGGGACTACAAATTTTAAAAGGTGATATGCATTTGTTTGAGCCGATTGAAGGAGGAGGGGGAGCTTATTTTGTAGCCATTGGTAAAAAACAGGGGCAGTCGAGCTTATTCCATTTCACTGACAGTGGGGTTTATAAATTCGACTTCGACGAGAATAATTTCGATAATGGACAAAGTCGTACCTACACCTATTTATTGAGCCCAGAGGGTGTAGAGTTTAAAGGAAAATATATTCTAAAGAGAGATGACAGCCGTTTTGAAAAAGAGTTTCAATGAAGGCTCTTAAGCTAAAATAAAGGATTACTAGCATAGGCCATATGAACTTTTGTCATTGGAAACCGGTCAAAGTTAAATCAATGCATTATGAACCTAATGAGCAATGCCTCAGACTCATTAGAAGGTCGTGATAATAAAATTATAAAACTAAGTCTTACTGAAACTCTAGGTAAAGTTAGAATTGGAGTAACGGATAATGGGATAGGGATAAAAGAGGAAGATAAGCCAAATATTTTAGAAGCCTTTTTTACTACGAAGCCAGTAGGAAAGGGCACTGGTTTAGGTTTAAGTATCACAAGCAAATTGGTAAAAGAGAATGATGGGCGTCTATTTTTTGAAAGTGTTTATGGTAAAGGAACTTGCTTTTATATCGAATTACTAATCTCTAAATCGATGCCAACTGGTGAGTTTATAGAATCAGCCTGATTCCTAAAAGCGCCCAGGCCAAGGCCTGTCAAAAGCTTAGACAGGCGGGTAAGCTTTTCAGGTCTATACCAATTTCTACAATGCATTTTGAATTTATGTTAAAATCCCTGTCATGAGCATTACTTCCAAGCTGAGAACTATTCTGGTTATATTTCTGATTTTCTGGGGTTCTCCTTCCGTTAGCATGACGGACAAAGAGGCTATGGAACTTCTTGGTACTGATAATGTTAATGAGATTAGCTTAAAAAAAGCCTATAGAAGGGCTAGTAGCAAATACCATCCAGATAAGATCCAAGCAAAATACGCTAAAGAATTAAGTCCTGAAGAATTGGCTCGGGAACTAGCACTTGCCAATGAAAACATGCAAAAAGTAATTGAGGCCTACGACCTCCTTAGTGGAAAGGCAGTAACTACAGAAAGCGCGGGACAGTCAGAGCCTCGTTATGAAAAAAGCTATACTGCTCAGGATGAAGTATTTGTTGGAACAGAGGATTATTTTAAGCAAGCTCGAAATAAAGCAAAGCTTCTATACCCTGATTTACAAAAATATTTAGAAGCAGACCCAAATCTTGGGGCAAGCTTGGCAAGACTGTACCCCTTTGCTTCGAAATATAAAGTGGTGGGCTTACTGGCTAGTTTGATATTAGAAACAGCCACTTTTTCTTATGCTCCAGGGCTGTCGTTAAGCGCTTACTTCGGAGCAATGGCCGCTAAAGATAATTTAGCTGTTAAACAACAAAGGGCAGAGTTAAACTCAAAAATATTTTCTTTAATGAATCCCCACACCAACTCTGACAATGAATATCAAAGATTGGTAAAGGCTTTAAAGGCTTATGATCAAATTGAAGTAGCCTTATCTTTAGCGGAAACAATTTCGGATAAAAATTATTCGGACATAGGGCGCATGGCTGCGCTTGCTAGTATTATTGAAAAATCTCCGGAGCTTGGAGCAGCCTTTTTGTATCGAGTCTTTCAAGGTTCAAGAATATTGCGAGTAAGCAAACACTCAGTGATTCATGAATACCTGATTAGTAGAAAATCTTGGGATAAAGAGTTTAAGCTTTTAAAGCTTGCATATATGCAAGCCGAATCCCCTTACTTCAATCAGCACATTAAGAGTCAGATTTATTCTCTTCAACAAGACGCCACTAAGTGGACTGCGTTGCAAAAGCTAAGGCTTAGATACAAGTATAGTCTTTCTTCTTGTAAGTTTTCTTCTGCTAAGTAATTATTTTTTTCTAAATCCAAGCCATTCAATTACGGATGCATAAGTAGAAAAGCGTTTAAACTTTTTCTCGTTTTCCTGAGTGTTTGAGTCATTCTTAGAAATAAGGTTCACAATAGATTCAAAATGAAATGTGTTTAAGCTCTCCTTGCTGGCTCTTAAGTGTAAAAAACTTTCTGCTTCTTTTTTCATGGCCTCAAATGCATTAAAAAGCTTAAGAAACCAGTATTTAATGTAATTTCAGCTACTTAGAGACTTTTTGCTTGTTTCAACAAACTCAATTTTATGCTCGCTTTCGTCAGATAAATTGCTGATTTTATTGACATAGGTAAGCGATCATGGCAAAACCTAGCTTCAAAATTGGTCAGGGTTGGTCGATCGCCCATTGAGGCAGATCCCGTAAGAGTGCAAAAGCGTTCACCTAGAGACCCCAAACCCCAAAGAAATTTGGGCAGATAGAGAGGCTTACATATGTATGCAATCATCAAAACCGGTGGAAAACAGTATCGTGTTTCCGAAGGTGACAAAATCAAAGTAGAACAATTGGATCAAGAAAAAGGTGCCAGTTTTGACATTAGCGAAGTACTTTTCGTTGGTGGCGACAAAACTCAAATCGGGAAACCTTTCGTAGCCGGTGCCACTGTAACCGTTGAAGTTGCTCGTCAACTTAGAGACAAGAAAATCCGTGTCTTCAAAAAGAAAAGAAGAAAAGGATATCGTAAAGCTCAAGGTCACAGACAAAATTTAACTGAACTCGTAGTTAAGAAAATTTCTTGCTAGGCAAAGGGAGAGGAGTAAACAATGGCATCGAAAAAAGCTGGTGGTAGTACTAAGAACGGTCGCGACTCACAGTCGAAGAGATTAGGTGTAAAACGTTTTGGTGGAGAGAAAGTTAAAGCCGGAACAATCATTATCCGTCAAAGAGGAACAAAGGTTCACCCAGGAAACAATGTTGGAATGGGAAGAGACCATACTCTTTTTGCACTTGTTGAAGGTCAGGTTAAATTTGAAAGACTAGACAAGCGTAGAAACAAAGTTTCTGTTTACCCTGCATAAGGAAAAACAAAAACTAAATTTTAGGGGAGGGCTGGGGCAACCTAACTCTCCCTTTTATTATTTAAAGACTTATTTTTTAGAAACAAAATTACCAGGGGATTTTGTTTTTAAAGAAAACAGTAAAACGAAATATGCCAAATTATAATAGTGCTGTTTCAAAAATAAAAATCGCAGGTCTTCAATGAATCACAGTTCAAGAGACGTGTTAAACTGGGTGTAAGAATGAAATTTATTGATCAAGTAGAAATTCAGGTTAGATCAGGAAGCGGCGGCTCAGGCTGTGCTTCTTTTCGTCGTGAGAAACACGTGCCGCGTGGTGGACCAGACGGCGGAAATGGTGGAAATGGTGGATCTGTTATTTTCAAAGTAAACCCAGGAATGAATTCCCTATTACATTTTACAAGAAACAGACAATACTTCGCTGGAAACGGTGAGCAGGGAAGGTCTCAAAACCAAACTGGCGCTGATGGAGAGAACGTTGTTCTTGAAGTACCTGAAGGAACAGTGGTTAGAGATTTAGAAACGGGCAAATTAGAGCTGGACGTTGAGAGCGGCGAAAAAGAAATTATGTTCTTAGAAGGCGGCCTTGGCGGTAAGGGAAATACCTTTTTTAAAAGCTCAGTAAACCAAGCACCAAATCAATTTCAACCTGGAATTAAGGGTGAACATCGTAAGATCCAACTTGAATTAAAGTTAATGGCCGATGTGGGTATTATTGGATATCCAAATGCTGGAAAATCTACCCTAATCTCTCATATGTCAGCAGCAAAGCCAAAGGTAGCTGACTATCCATTTACAACTCTAACTCCAAGTTTAGGCGTTGTAGAGTATGGTGATAATCGTACTTTCGTTGTGGCTGATATTCCGGGAATCATAAAGGGTGCTCACGAGGGAACGGGCCTTGGAACGCAATTTTTAAGGCATATTGAAAGAACTCGATGTTTCATTCACTTAATCGACATCAGTTATTTTTCGGGAAGAGATCCAGTACAAGATTATAAAGACATTCAACATGAACTTTTCATGCATGATAAAATGAACGTAGATAAAGATGGCTTTGTAGAACTTAGTAGTCGTAAGCAAATCGTGGTTCTCAACAAAATTGATGCGGTAAAAGACCATGAATTAGATGAGATGAAAGCGCGTTTCGCCCAAGAGGGGATTTATCCTTTTGCGATTTCTGCGGCTACAGGGTATAAACTAAAGGAACTGGCTTTAGAAGTAGGAAAGACCATCGAGGAGTTAGATAGTAATGACTAAAATTGGATTATTTGGCGGAAGTTTTAACCCGATTCACTTAGGTCACATTCAAAGTGTGATTGATGTAACGGATCGCTTGGAACTTGAAAAAGTTTTTGTGATCCCTGCTTATTTAAACCCACATAAAGAACCGATTGAAGGACCATCTCCGGAGCAGCGCTTAGAAATCACTAAGGTTGGAATGGAAGACTACAAAGAGTTTGTAAATGTGGATGAACAAGAAATCCTTCGTAAAGGTCCTAGTTTTACGGTTGAAACACTGCAAACTTATCTTGAAGAATATACTCCAGAAGAAATTCATTTAATTTTGGGAATGGATACTTTTTCTAGTTTTGATACTTGGAAAGATTTTGAATTTATCGTTAAAAATGCAAACCTAATTGTTACCTCTCGTCCGGGCAACCAACTTCCTTTTTCGATTGAGGACATCCCTAAAGGATTGCGTCCCTATGTAGCTGCCTTTGACAGAAACTATATTGAGTTAACAACAGAAAGACATATAGAATTTGTTCGTATCGAAGATGTGGATGTAAGTGCAACTGAAGTTCGAAAGAAACTAAGAACCGGTCAGAGAGTTGAAAAATATCTTTCTTATCCAGTTGAAGAATACATTCGTCAAAATAAACTATATGAGCCACTAGGTGATAAAATTCCTGATTATCGTGAATTTTCCATTGAGTGCGCAAAAAAATTAAACGACAGAGGTGGATTAAACACCAAGGCATTTGACCTTACAGTGTTAGACTACCCAGCGGAATACACCATTGTTACCTCGGGGACTTCTAGCCGTAATTCATCAGCATTGGCAGAATTTATTCAAAGTAAAATCAAAGAAGAATACGGTGTTTTTCCTTTGGCGGTTGAAGGTGCGAAAGAGGGCAGATGGGTCGTGTTGGATTATGGCGCATTGATCATTCATGTTTTCTATGATTTTGCTCGACAAGAGTACCGCCTAGAAGACCTTTGGAAAGAAGGTGAGTTAATGTACGGTCTAGGAGTTGAGAGCAGTGAAGATTAATCTTTACTCGGTTCAAAGCTCCAAAGAAAAATGGTTCGATCAAGCCTGTAGCCTTTACGATAAAAAGCTACAGGCTTTTTGCCGTTTTGAGTCAGTAATGTTAAAATCCAAGGCAATGGCGCGAAAGAATTCTGCGGAAAAAATCGCTAGTGATTCGGAACAAATTTTGAAACGACTAAAGCCGAATGATTATGTGGTTTTATGCGATGAGCGAGGCAAAACTTTTAATAGCCAGCAGTTTTCAAAGCAGCTAATCTCTTGGCTAGAAGTCGGTGGTTCTGAAGTTAATTTTATCATTGGCGGGGCTTTTGGCGCCTCGGAAGAACTTCAAAAAAGAGCAAATGCAAAAATTTGTTTAGCCCCTTGGGTAATGAATCACCATGTAGCTCATGTGGTTTTACTTGAGCAGATTTATCGTGGATTCTCAATTTGGAAAGGATTACCTTATCACAATGAATAAAGCTTTTTTGATAATATTAGACGGTTTCGGTTACTCAGAAGATAATACGCACAATGCAATTAGTAAGGCTAAAACCCCTTATTATGATTCTTTGGTGAAAAACTACCCAATGAGCTTGGTACAAACCCATGGTGACAGTGTTGGTTTACCTGATGGAGTTATGGGTAACTCGGAAGTTGGTCATCTAAGTTTAGGCGCAGGGCGAATAATTTATCAAGAGCTGAGTCGTATTACTAAGTTTTCAAAAGAAGAAGGTTTTTCTAGCCACCCAATGATTCAAAAAATTTCAAACCAAGATGCTGCGCTTCACATCATGGGTTTGGTGAGTGATGGTGGTGTTCATTCACACATCGATCACCTAAAGGCATTATGCAAGGACTTGTCAAAGACTGAAAAGAAAGTTTTTGTACATATGTTTTCTGATGGAAGAGATACTTCTCCCACTAGCGGACTTGATTTTGCGAAGAGCTTAGAGGAGGAATTTTCGCAATTTACAAATTGTAAATTGGTGTCAGCTAGCGGTCGATTTTTTGCAATGGACAGAGACAAAAGATGGGATCGAGTGAAGAAGGCTTATGACTGCATCACCGGACTATCCGATGGACCCAAATATTCAAGTGTTTCTGAAGGAATCAAAGCCTCTTATGAAGCGGAAATTAATGATGAGTTTATTGAGCCATTCGTAACTAATGAGTTCGAAGCTCTGAAGCCTGAAGATCAAGTGATTTTTATTAACTTCAGAGCGGACAGAGCTAGAGAGCTATCAATGGCTCTGGCGCAAAGTGGTTTTTCAGATTTTGCAACACCAGTAAAAGTCAAAGAAGAGAACTACTATACATTTTCTAGCTACGCTGAAGATTTTAATTTTCCAGTTCTGTTTGAGAAAACAGCTCCGAAAAATAGTTTGGGAGAATGGTTGTCTGCAAAAGGCTTAAAGCAACTTCGTATTGCAGAGACAGAAAAATATGCGCACGTAACCTATTTTTTTAATGGTGGGAAAGAAGAGATTTTTGCAGGGGAAGACCGTATATTGGTTGATAGCCCTAGAGACGTTAAGACTTATGATGAAAAACCTGAGATGAGTGCGCCTGAAGTTACCAGTAATTTAGTGGAAGCGATCAATTCATCGAAATATGACCTAATTGTTGTAAATTATGCCAATGGCGATATGGTTGGCCACACAGGTAACGAAGAAGCTGCAATTAAAGCTGTAACTTGCTTAGATGAGTGTTTGTCCAAAATCGTAGAAGCCGCCAAAGCACAGGGCTACGAGACTTTAATTACTGCCGATCACGGTAACTGTGAGCAGATGATTGACCCTAAAACAGGCAAAGCTTTTACACAGCATTCAATGAATTTAGTTCCCCTGATTTGGATTGGTGAGTCGGCTAAGGCTGGAAAGCTTAAAAACGGTGGACTTGCCGACATCGCTCCAAGTATATTAGACCTTATGGAAATCCCTAAGCCAGCAGAGATGACTGGTCAGAGTTTGATTCAACACTAGGAGCCAGTAGTGAGTTCAATGTCAGATAAAGCAGTTAAAGAATTTAAATCATTGAGTGTTGCTTTTATAGTTGCGATGACAATCCGTTGGTTGTTGTTTGAAGCATACGTTATTCCTTCTGGCAGCATGCTACCTTCGCTTTTAATTAATGATCATATTTTCGTAAATAAATTTGTTTACGGGATTAGAGTTCCGTTTACTAAAAAATACATCGTCGAGTTTAACGACCCTCAACGTGGTGAAGTTATCATTTTTAGATATCCTGAAAATGAATCTATCTTTTTTGTAAAGCGTTTGATTGGCGTTCCTGGTGATAAAATTGAGTACAAAGATGGAGAGCTTTTCGTAAACGGTGAGCAAGTTCCACAAGAGCCGGCAAAAGACTCTTGGGACTATGATTTGGTGACCGAGGCGGCCTTACAGGCAGACAAAGATATGTTTCATCATTATAAAGAAACTTTGGGTGATCATAGCTATTCCACTTTAGTAAATAAGATATATTCCCCGACGGGAGCGGGACCATTAACGGTTCCTGAAAACAGTTATTTTGTTATGGGTGATAACCGTAACAATAGCCGAGACTCTCGCTTTTGGATGTATTTACCGAAGGAAAACATCATCGGTAGGGCTTCTATGGTTTGGTTAACCTGTGAAGAAAAGTTAAGTTTTATTCCGTTTTTGTGTGATCCAACGACAATTCGCTGGAGTCGCATGGGATACTTTATCAAATAAGTTCACAGATTATATGTTTTTTACAAAAGGACGCTCTCAAGGCGTCTTTTTTTTATTTTGTCCTCTAGCTTTGCTAGAATCACAGCATATGAATCTTGGGTGTATTTTCCTTAAAAAACAGAGCTTTAGACTTCTGGTCTTGTTTCTCTTTTCTTTTCTCGCGACAGAGTTGAGAGCTTCTACCTGTGATAAATCTGCCAAGCCAGAAATCATGGGCGATGGTAAGGTAAACACTGATAAATTTGAATACGCCATGCTTGATGTTGTGGACGAAAAAGCTTTTGAATATTGGTACATCGAAAAAGGCTTAAGATTTGTTCCTGATAGTCCTGAAAAAAGAAGACAACTTGCGGAAGCCAAAGATCAAGTGGACGCAGAAGCAGCGGCGGCCTTTGTAAATTTGGGTGTAATTTTAGAAAAATCAGAACGCAAGATCGGGTTCCCTGAAAGACCTGTTTATCATATTTCTACAAGAGGCGAGCATCACATAAATAAAATGGCCAAGAGACTTTCCGAAGAACTTTATGGCTTGAAAATTCGCTTTGTTAAAGACTTAGAGGGTAGCACTCAAGCAACTTATTCAGGTGCTTTTAACGAAATCACATTGCCATTAAATTTGTTTAAAAACTTTAGTGTTACAAATCGAAGCATAGGACATGAGTTAACTCATGCTATTAATCACTTAGAGGGGAGTTCTAACTTTGGTAAAATCGGAGTTCTAAACTCTGACTCAAGCTTGCCCCATAGGAAGGCTTTGAGTTACGAAAAAACAATGGCCTTGGATGAACATGAAGCCCATATGTTTAGTTTCTTGTCTTTGATGGCGGAATACTCTGCTAGTTTAAAAGATACAAATACGGAAAACTCCAAACGCATTTTAGAAGACATTAAGTCTAAGGCTGTTTTGTTAGATGGAATCTCAAAAAGTCTTCTAACTATTGCACCGGCTTTGGTGGTGTCCGCGGTGGATGGTAATATTAAAATTCAGGAAAAATCGATGGGCGGACGAAATCCATTGTTTTTTGATGATCCAAATATTTTGGCTTATGCCTCGATGCATTTTGAATCTGAAGCTACAGAGTTTTATTACAAGGTTCCGATTTACAAAGAAGATATGAGATCCTTAATCATGGGACAGCAGACTGAAAAACAACTTGGGAAAGCATTTGAGCTTTCAATGCGTACCAGTGAAGAGATTTTGGAATCTCAGTATAAGATCATCGCTGAGCAAAAGGTTCATGATTTTGCACAATACATTTTAAGTATGGAATCGCTAATGCCAATTGTGTTAGATGCTGCGAACACCATTGTTCAAGCAAAAGATAAAAGCAAAGCCATGGAAAAGCTAGTTCACTCGCCAGAGTTATCACATTTGGCGCGAGTGGGAATCTCCGAAACGGACCTTATTGATCTATTTGCAAAACTTGCTTTAGATGGTGAGGACTATATCCGTTATTGGGGAATAGAGCCCATCAATTAAAAGACCTTAAAGCAGAACATAATTTTTAAGACAAGATCATATTGTCACAGAAAATATATCCTTGGATCTAATGGCTTCCAATGTGTTCGTACAAGAACGAGTGCGAAAAAACTTAAGACATGCTTCCTGCTTTTTGAAATTAAAAACAACTAGTAAAATCAGTATATCGGAAGAAAATTCGTATAACGGACTTCTAGTGTCATTCCATCCACTTTCATCTAGTAGATTTTTTGCAATAGTTTGTTGGGTGTTACATTTTAAAGTATTCCAAAAATTAAATTCTTGTCTGATTTGTGAAGAAAGTCTTTTTCAAAGAGTACAGTTTTGTAAGCATTGCCGGATTCAAATAAACCAAAAACTCCGGTGGAAATTTCGCTACGAAAACGGCCTTGGATTTTGGTATTTATTCGACTGGAATGAGAAGGATCAAATTTGTTCTAAACTAGTGAGAAAGCTTAAACAAAGACAAATTAGCTTTGAAAGTGTTTTGTACTTGTTAGCATTTTTCCCAGTCTCTAAAGAGTCCTTAAAAAAATTCATTATACAAGCATCACCAGCAAAGGATTCTAACGAACGAGATCATGCAGGCATAATTGCCTCGGCACTGTCTTGTAAATATGATTTAAAAGAAATTAACAGCATCAAAAGGGGGCCGGACTTAGTCGAGCAAAAACAAAAGTCGAAATCAGAAAGGAAAAGAAAGGTCTTTGCAGTACTAAATCAGCCTCCAGTTGCAAAACCAATTTTCTTTGTCGACGATGTAGTAACTACAGGAGCCACAATGGCCGCGGCGAGGCTTGCTTTAGGGGAGCCTGAAGAATTTATAGCTTTAAGTTTGTTTTATCGAAACAAAAGGGACTTATCCCACAAAGTACCAAAATCATTAAGAAAAAGAAGCACAAAACTGGCTAGTTTTAAGGAAAAATGATACAATGTGTTTCTATGGTATTAAGCTTCAAATCTTTAAGAAATACATTGTCAGTACTATTTTTTTTAAGCCTATGCATTCATATGGCTTACTCTTCTAGTGTTGATTCAATCCTTGAAAATCAAAAACGTCATTCCAAAACTCTGAATGATTTTGTTGATCAACTAAAAGGTTTTAAGCAACTCAAGATGGAAGTAGAGAGAATTAGTCTTCAGTCTTTTTTGGGTAAGACTAAAAAATCTAGTGGAAAAATGTCACTAACAAAGACGGGGCTTTTTTGGTGGAAAATCGAAGAGCCGAACAAGAGTTTGTTGGTATATGATGGTGTCTTCGCATGGAATGAGGACAAACTTCCTGAAGATCTAGGTGGTGGTTATAAAGTCACCAAAACAAAACACTTTAAAAGTTCTCCTGCCTACCGAGTCTTACAAGTATTAATGGGCAAGGGCGATATTTGGAAAATGTTTAGTCCCGTAAGGACCAATGACAAAGACGCTGTTGTAGAACTTGAATTAACCCCTAAAGATAAATCTTGGAATATTTCCCTTTTAATTTTGCGCTTTTCTAAAGACGGAAAAAATCTACTAAGTATTGCTTACCTTGATGAATTAGAAAACAAGACTGAATTAAAGTTTACTGAAATGAAGTACACTAAAGAGGTCGACAAAAAAATGTTTTCTTACGTTCCCCCGAAAGACGCTCAAATCACGGAGCTATAAATTTTGAAAACTGAAAATCTAAGTCCTAAAAAAAAGGTTCACATCGTTTCTCTTGGATGCCCAAAAAATTTGGTCGATTCTGAAATTATGCTTGGCTCGTTAAAAAATGACGGTTACGAGCAAACAGAAGACGCCAATGAAGCCAATACTATAATTGTGAACACTTGTAGTTTCATTGAGGATTCTAGAAAAGAATCGGTTCAAACCATTTTGGAAATGGCCAATTTAAAAGAAACAGACAACAAAAAGAAAATTGTAGTAGCAGGTTGTCTACCTCAAAGATATAAAGACGAATTGGCAGACTCTCTGCCTGAGGCAGATATCGTTGTGGGTAGTGGTGAGTTTCAAAACATTGCAAATTTTTTGAAAGAATCTGAGCAGAACCCAGGAAAACAACTAAGACATTTTCATTTGCCAACCTACCTCCAATCGGACGAAACACCGAGATTAAACTCAGGGCCAGGCTTTCGAGCTTATTTGAAAATTTCTGAAGGCTGTAAGAAGAGATGTGCTTTTTGTGCCATTCCTGCGATTCGTGGAAATTTGCAGAGTCGCAATATTGATGCTGTTGTTTCTGAGGCGAAGCTACTTGTGGCTTCTGGTGTTAAAGAGATCATTGTTATTTCACATGATTTCACAGATTATGGTTGGGATTTAAGAAGACAAAATCCAGAAGCTGTGGAAAGTCCAGTGGCCTTGCTAGATGCTTTGTCGAAGGTTCCGGGCTTGAAATGGATCCGAGTGCTTTATTTATACCCTGATGGAATAAATCAGGAGTTGATAGATTTAATTAAAGGACGAGACAATCTACTTCCTTACTTTGATATTCCTTTACAGCATGTGAACTCTGCCGTTCTGAAAAGAATGAACCGTAAAATGACCAAGGAAGAAATTGTCGAGGCGATTTCTTTGATTCGTAAAGAGTTGCCAGATGCTGTGATCCGAACCCAATTTATAGTTGGTTTTCCTGGTGAGACTGATGAAGAGTTTGAAGAGCTCTTAGACTTTATTGAGGATACACGTTTTGATAGAGTGGGTTGTTTCAAATATTCACCAGAGGAAAAGACAGCTGGCTTTAGAATGACGGATCAAATAGACGAAGAGACGAAGGAAGATCGTTACAACCAAGTGATGAGTCTTCAAAAAGACATTTCAAATGAAATGCATGCTCGCTTTGTTGGACAAACTATTCCGGTGATGGTTGAAGGATACAGTCAAGAAACTGAGCTGTTACTTGAAGGTCGAATGCAAGGGCAAGCACCAGAAATTGATGGTGTTGTTTATATTAACGATGGAACTGCTAGTCCGGGTGAAATTGTGATGGTAGAAATCACTGATTCCCACGATTACGATTTGGTGGGAAAAATAATACAAGAAGCCTTGTTAATCTAGCTTCTAAAAATTGAAAATAGAGATACAAAAAAAGCCACTAATCTGATCTGTACCCTATAATTTGGAC
>DJMA01000055.1 GCA_002436415.1 Bdellovibrionaceae bacterium UBA6502
TTCTCATACGGCCTCTTTCTCACTCCTTTATCTCTAAATCTCGTCGTCTTTGTTTTGTTTTTGCTGGCGCGGGTGGTTTGGGCGGCTTTGCCGCCAATGGCTGTTTGAGGCTTTTGCCTCAAAGGTGCTTTTGGTTTTTTATGGGTAATATTTAGGGGGCTTCGTTGAAGATATTGAAGCCCCTTTATTTTATTGTATTGGTTTTTTGAATTTTAGGGTCATTCGATCGCTTTCGCCGATGGCTAGGTATTTGCTACGGTCTTTCTCTTTTAGTCTTAGACTTGGAGGAAGAGTCCATACACCGTCTTTGTAGTTGGCTTGATCATTGTAGTTAGCGTTAACTTCTGATTTGGCTACAAACTCAAAGCCCGCTTCTAATACACGATCAATGACATAGTCTTCACGTACATAGCCTTTTTTAGCTTTAGAGTCCTGGCGATAATTAGTATTTGCTCTATGTTGGACAATTCCTAAAACGCCGCCTGGCTTTAAAGCCTTATAAAATTTAGCCAAAACTTCTTTTAGTTTTTCATCCCCCATCCAACTGTGAATGTTTCTAAAAACTAACACACGATCAACACTGGAGTCTGGGGCAACATCTTCAATAAACTTTGGCGTATCCAAAGTGGTAAAATTCACTTTTCCAAATCGTTCTTTGTCTGATGTAAGAGTTTTGATTTTTTCTAGAAGTTTCGGAGCATAAGAGCGATCTGAATTTTCAGAAAAAACTGATAAGTACAACTCCCCTTCTTTGCGAAGGTATGGCCCTAAAATTTCAGTATACCAACCACCTCCTGGCGAAACCTCAACTACTTTCATGTTTGGCTCAACACCAAAAAACATTAAAGTTTCTACCGGGTGCCTATACACATTTCTAATGCGATTTTCTTCAGATCGATCTTCCGAATTTACGATAGATCTTAGTTGTACTTCATTTTTCAAATGCTTGTGCTTTTTATGCATTCCAGTACATGAGGTGAACACACCAAATGCACAGATTAGAAATAAGATTTTACTTTTTTTTATTCAAGAGTCCTCCTAGCTGTTTTTAATATGTTATCAGCTTTTTAATAAGCTAAAAGACTAATTCTAGATTCATAGTTTTTCATTTAATGAGCATTTCGTTAAAAACATTGTGCAGTGATAGAATGCTCTTGGTGATACATCTACCAAAGAAAACAGCAGATAAAACAATTTAGCTTAGAGCTTAGATAATAAGAGAGTTAAGTTGAATTTGATTTCCTGACATTCAAAAATAATCAATTCCTAACTTAAAACATGCACGAACACATAATAGCCTACATTAAAGTCTCGAAATATTAACTAAATTTAAAATGTGTGAAAAGAGAAGCTTGGTCTTTTAATCGCAAATTTGCTCAATCACCTTGAGAATTGGCCAGGTAAAATTAGGATAGGATAAGTTTCCAGTTGCAACTAGAAAGCTTTTTTTAGCCTTAGCTTCTAGATCTCTACAAACTAAATGTTTGGATTGCTTTAAATCGGCTCGATCTAAAATTAAAAGAGCACTTGAATAAGCTAGATAATCAATATTGGCATTGTCCACTTTGGCTTTAATTAATTTATTTCTGTAACTCTCTAGCGCAGGCATGGAATCTATTGAAACTTTTTTTAAAACTCCAGATTTAAGCAATCTCTCGGTCTCGTTCATAAAATCAAGTTCATTTGCGAAAGCAATATTTGTGAAAAGAATAAGAAGAAAACTCAAAGATGCAAATTTCATGATTAATCCTAGTTTTTACAAATTAAATCCACGAAAGCGATGGTTGGATAAAGATAGCGTGGTGCCGATGCTACACCTCTACGTGGGTAATAGCCTTCTTCCATTTTTTGATATAAGCCTCTACATCGACTTGCATTTAAGGAACTCGCTTTTGTTCCGTGAAATACATCTTTCATAGAAGCAAAAGCCAAAAACTTAACCGGATCATTTGGATCTTTTGCCTTTAATAAGCCCTGGTAGAACTGGTCAAAGGCCTTTCTTCTCTGCTTCAAACTTTTGATTTTACTAATTTTAACGTATGTTGAGTTTAAACTCTCAATACTCATTGCAAAAATCGGTTGCGTAAATAAAGAGATTAAAAATACGATTAGTAGTCGCTGCATTGCATACCACCTTGATTCATATTTAAAGCACTGGACTTAATTGCACCCAAATAGTCACCGCGCCCTTTTAAGTACTTTTCTTTTGATTTTACTGATGCTTCCCAAGCAGACTTACCATTAATTTTATCGAAGTCTTTAGAAACCTTCATTTGAAACTCTTGGAAACTAAGAGTCTGACCTCTTTTTTCTGTCGCTTGATAACCAGCCACTGAAGTTTTTGCGGTATGGGAAATTTTATTTACCAAACCAATCGCTTTGTCTGAACCTAAAGAAACTCCTTTTGCTTTCAAGTACTTTAAGTAACTACACATTTCCATGGAAGCCACTCCAGGTCCAGCATTGTAACCAAGCATTGCAAAAGTTTCTCCAACTTTTCGGATTTTTTGTGGACTTTGTTTTTTCATTAACTCAGTCAGCTCAGAGCAGTTCTTAGCCGCGTGATTGAAATATCGACCACTAAGAGTTTTCAAGTAGGCCGCTCCAATAAAAATCTGTTTCGCAGCTGGATCAGCAAAGAACTCACTTTTATTAGATCTAGGCGGCTTTGTTCCCACCTCTGTCAACTGACACTTAAAACGATCGGAAGTGGTTTTCTTATTTTTAACTATGCTAGCCTTCATAGAATCAAGAAGATTTACAAATTGCCCTTGATCGTAACGACAAGGTTCACTAGCCTGCTTTGGATCATCGTTCTTAGCAAAATCATATCTTCTCGCATCAGAGATCACATCTTTTATTGCACTGGTAGTTAATTGAGAAATACCTGTACTAGGATCTCCCGAGTTCAAAATATTTAGGTTTAGGCGAGACTCATGACTAAATACGGTGTAAATCATATTCAAATCAACATCCAAACATTTTGAAGCTTGCTTTAGCTTATTATAAATCGCCGCATGAACCTGTTCAGAATAACATTTACCACCTGGGTAGTTGTCACTCTTCTGTCCTAACTCACATCTACCTTTATCAAATAGAGCGATTTCATTATTAGGCATAACATCGCCAGACTTTTTTAAAGATTCGCCAATACAAGCATGAAGCCTAGCATCCTCTTCGTTATTAATGCAGGCTTCTTCATCTTTGTAAGCTTCATGATAATACTTGCTCGCAGGCTCTGGTAAACAGGCATCTATTGTAGATTTATCTCTGTCTTTCAAAGGCTTTCTTTGCTTTAACACATCACAGATTGCGCAGTTACCACCTTCTGTTTCAGCCCACTCTTTAGGGTTCATACAACGGCTTTTCGAAGCAACCGGTGTCTGAGGGTCTTTCACAATTTCTTCCGGCAGTGAACTTGGTCTTTTTACCTTCCCTACATCTACTGTCGGAGACTTTCGTTTGCTAGGACGCATCTCAGGTTGCTTGGGAGAAGGGATATTTACCGTTACAGGAGGTGTTGGTTCCTCTGCAGGACAAATTTTAATTTCTAAGATCTCACAGAGGAACTCTGTTTTTACCACAGACTCTTCTTCTTGCTTTGGATTTCTAACTCCACCATCATTCGTTAAAAGCTTAATTTCAACCCCTGGTTTTTGCGCGTACTTTATTTGATCCACACAATTTTCACCAATTTCAGCTCTAGCTTTTAACATAGTTTTCTCTCTACACTGAGCCGCACTTCGATAGCCTTGGTTGTTGCTAGAACATTTCAAGTAAGATTCTACATAAGGTAAACAACCTCCAGATGGAACCATAAACAATCCATCCTCTGGTTTAGCCGTTTCAATTGTTGATGCACTTACAGGAACATAGTCAGAGTCACTGGACCCTGAACTGCCTGAACTACTTGAGCTCACTCCACCACTAGAAGAACTTCTAGAAGAAGAACGACTGGATTTCGAACTAGATCTAGAAGAACTGGTTCGATACACTTTACCTTTATTTAGCGACTGCATTCGATAACGATCGTAGGCACAAGGAATTCTAGGCATATACCAAGAGGCTGTTGCAAAGGAATTCATAAAACAACCCGTTTGATTGGATGAGTTTCTAGTCATTGGATTGTTGTTCCAATATTGGTAATACGGAATTGACACTCCTAAACCAGGAACTCCCCAACTAGCTCCGTAAGCCCCTAATTGCATGCCACCAAAAGGATTGGTCTCTTGGCAGTAGGCTTTAATTTGCAAACCTTCACACATATAGTTTTCAGGTAAAAGCATAGATTGTGAAGATGCTGGCTGGTATTGAGAGTTACGATAAGACGCATACAATGCCGCTAATGGATACACCTGTGCCTGTGACACAAAAGGTGCTGTTACCAGTAAACTAAAGATGAAAAATTTAATATACCTACTCATCATGTTTCTCTATCGGGTAAGACTTGAGCAAGACTTAGTCTCCGCTCAGAAAACTAGACCTTTGCCTACAGATCTCCCCCATTTTGGTACTTTGCTCAGGAATAATCCTTGAACCACAAACACTGAAAGCTGCTCCACTACCCCACATTTTTAGATAGAGACATAAATATTCATTAGGAATTTCTAGTATGTAAGACCTTGGCAAAATTGCGCAGCTTACTTTTCAATTTAGAGACTAGGCACTGCGACGATCAAAGCCAGGAATTTGATAGGCGTAGATCCATTTTTCATAACCCGGCGACCAAACATAAGTGGTTCGAGTGATATTGCCACCCAGAAGCATCTCTTGAACCTGTTCAACACTATAAGGCCCCACCGGGTCACCTTCACCAATATTTAGATACCAATGTTTTTCCAAAGCCTCTTCGCGAACCGCAGGTGGAGGTACAGGAATATTAATTTCTGGCATTTCTTTACGACGATTTACTCCCGGAATATTGGCCACATAAATGCTTTGTGCATCTCCGTTTTTAAAAGCCAATGTAGTTGTCGGCTGCACCTGACCATGAGCCACCTTCAATGCAATTTCCGAAACACTATAAGGCCCTAAGGGCGCTCCCAAACTATCCACTAAGTACCAATCTTTGGGCTCTTTTTGGATTTGTGGTTTACTCGCCAAGGGTGAAGCTTGTGGAACAGCCTGCCTATGCTCAGCCATAGGCGGAACTTGCACTTGTTGATCCAACACAGGAAAAGCTTGCGCTGAATGGCTTGGCACTTCCGAATATGCTTTCTCTACCTGAGCCTTCGAATCTAAATCCGAACTTGTGGCAACGGAATCTCCAGAAGAACTAATACTCACCTTCTCTTCGTCGTCCATCTCTACCGACTTCATACTTTCAATAAATTCAATCTGATCCTCTGATAAATCAGTAACTAACTTGTCTTCTTCCATATAACCAATCACTTGATGAACATACACATCGTTGGATTTACCTTTGGCCTTAATAGCAATGGCTGGCCCAGCAACGATACCTTTTTCCTTAACCAAAGCGTAGGTCTCAGCGCTAATTAAAATATCGGAAGAAACAGCTTTATTCGCCCCTTCTATTCTTGAAGCTTGATTTACTGTATCACCAATGATTGTGTACTCTAAACGCTCTTCTGAACCAATATTACCAGCAAGTACCTCTCCACTATGAAGACCTATGCCCACTCCCAATTTAGGTTTTCCCTCGGAAGACT
The DNA here is from genome assembly GCA_002436415.1 of Bdellovibrionaceae bacterium UBA6502. Lineage (GTDB taxonomy): Bacteria > Bdellovibrionota > Bdellovibrionia > Bdellovibrionales > UBA840 > UBA6502. Next base: position 5,670 of record DJMA01000055.1, read on the forward strand.
TTTCTTTATTAAATTTATTCATAAATTCGCGCATTTCTAAACAGGCACGAACCGCATTATAACTGTCTTCCGCTTTCACTTCTGGAACTCCCCAAACAGCCATAATCGCATCACCGATGTATTTATCGACAACACCTTCCCATTTAAAAATAATTCGAACCATCTCGGTCATATATTCATTCAACATGGCAACCACTTCGTCTGGACTCATGTTTTCACTCATTGCTGTGAAACCACGAATGTCACTAAAAAATACAGTTGCTTGCTTTCTCTCTCCACCTAGTTTTATTTCACCAGACAAAAGCTTTTGCGCAACCTCTTTACTGTGAAACTTACCGAAGGCAGTTTTGATTTTATCTCTCTCTTTTAATCCACTAGCCATATCGCTAAAGGCCTCGCTTAATGCACCAATTTCATCAGTACTAGAGGCTTGTAAGCGAACATCAAAGTTTCCTTGCACAATTTGTTCTGTCGCAGCAAATAGACTTTTAATTGGCTGAGTGATAGAACTACTAAAGCCGTAGTTAACAAAAAACGCCAAACAAACAATTATGATCATTACCCATAGGGAACGTACCTGCACTCGAGTAATGGTAGCCAGGGCACGTTGCTTGGATATTTCTGAAACCACACCCAAACCGGCAACACCAATGCGTTTGTAGGCACCTAAATACTCTTCATCATAATCACCAATGTATTCCATTTGATGGTTTGAGGATTTAGAACTTAACATCTTATCGACAATGGGAAGGTCTGAAAAATCGGTCAACTGCATCATAAAGGAAAGATACTCTTTTTTAGAATGAGCTAATAAAATTCCTTCCGGGCTAACTAAATAACTACTTACAAAACTTTTCTTAGGAAAAATTCTCAAAATACTAGAATGGCGAAGCTCGGCTCTAAAAATCCAGCGATCTTTATAAACATGTTCTTTACTGGCCTTCTTTACCTGCTCCTCTTTATCCTTTCTACTCATAAAACTTAAAGTATAAAAAGGTTTTTCTGTATAAGGTGCAGAGTTGATCACCAAAAACTCATCCGGCTTTTGGTACTGATCTATGAATACTTTATTTTCGGGAGCCTTTAGAAGTTTATCTTTGTCCACAGAAAACTCGGAAACAGCGGTTTCCGAAAAACTTTTTATGATTAACTTTGGTGCCCCTTTTTCATCAATCAAATAGGCATAAAAACTCACCAAGTCTTCGTTACCATCAATTGTATTTTGAATGGCCCTTCTCGCCTCATCAATGTTGGAGCTATTCGTGGCAAACTGCGCCATTAACTTCATGGTTTGTGACGAGCTCTGAAAAGCAGAATACACTCGATCACTTAAGTTGTTTGCTGAATCTTTGTTATTTTCTTGAGCCCTTGTAATGGACTCGTCTTTGAATAGATCTGTAGCGATAAATACAACAGTAGAAATGGCTCCGATAATAATCAGAGACACCACCAAAATCATCTTGGCTGCAATTCCAAAACTGTAGTTCAATCGCTTTTTCACGATCTACTTTTCGGCTCACATTGGATTTGTCTAAAGTAAGAAACAAAAAAACCGAAAAGAATTAGAGGATTTACTAGCTTCCAAGCTAGACCTTTGACTTGCTTTTTAAATTAAACAACCTTGAGGTACACATTGAATAAAAGCTCTAGAGGACTTTTTATCATACTCCCCGTCTTTGCATTGATGGTGTATGCCTCTTATCAATTATGGCTCGACTACCAACCCAATTACGATGAATATGGCGACGAGATCGAACAAATCGTTATTGGAAGCGTCGTGGATGTGGATCAAAACGTAAAAAGAAAAAAAGGTGATTCTCTACTTTGGGACCCTTTAAAACCAGGCGACGCCGTATATAACCAAGACTCTATTCGTACAGGCTTAAATTCTGCCACAGAACTAAAACTTAACGATAGCTCTAGCATAAGTCTCGAAGAAAACTCTTTGGTTGTTCTCGACTCCAATGACCAGGCATTTAATATTGATTTTAAAACTGGAGAATTTAAAACCAATTCTGTGAGTAAAAACTTACAAATTAAAGTAAAAGACTCGGTACTATCTGCTAAGCAGGCACAAATTAATATTAAAACTCGAAGTGACCAAGACACTGAAATTCAGGTAACCAAGGGTACTGCAAGCTTACAAGGCGCTGGTGGACAGCAAATTTCATTGGATACGCAAAAAGCTGCAAAGATCGATAAATTAGGTAGAGCCGAAGCTCTTAAAGTAAAAGTGATTCTTAGTAGTCCTGAAAATCGTACCGAAGTATTAAACCCTCTAAGTCAAATGCGTTATCCTTTTACATGGGCTGCCTTGAGTAGTGATTTAAAAAGAGAGATCTTTCAAATTTCAACTCGCCCAGATTTTCCAGAAGGTCCTGAGACAAAGCAAAAATGGGCGCACCAAGCCACAGAGGAAATTATTCAACGTGGAGATAACTTTTGGAGAGTTGGTTGGTATAGCCTTGATCCTAAAACCAAAAAACAAAAAATTGAATTCTCCCCGACTAGAAAAATTAGTCTTCTAAATGATGAAAGAGTACAATTATTGTTTCCTGAAAATGCTAGTACTTTTACACAATCTCCTGGGAATACAGAAATTGATTTTCGTTGGCGCAGTAAAAACAGTGCAAAACTTTTTGTTTTCGAAATTTCTAATCGCGCAGACTTTCGACAAATCATTATTAATCAAAGAACCAATCAAACTGAATACAAAGTAAAAGATCTAGACTCTGGCATTTACTACTGGCGTGTAAGTGCCTATGGAAATGCAAACAAAGCCATTGGCCAAAGTAAGGTCAATAAAGTCATCGTGGAAAAAATCATTCCAAGAGGACCTGAGCTAATTTATCCTAGAAACAATTTTGTATGGTCAATGCCAGAGAGCCTTCGCTTTGAGTGGCAAAAGTACCCTACTGCCAACTACTACCAATGGACCATTTCGTCAGACCGATATCTGAAAAAAATTGTTAAAAGCATGAAACTAAAGGCTTTGGCCTATGATTGGCGCTGGCTAACCGCTGGTGAATATTATTGGCGTGTAAAAGCATTTAACGCGCAAGGAACTTTGGTCGCTGAATCTGAAACACATTTATTAAACATTGATCAGAAGCAAAGCTCCGCTGCCATTGCATTGATTGATCCGAAAGATCAATCAGAAGTGGTGGTCGAAAACCTCGATCCGCTTCCTGCTATTAGTTTCCAGTGGCAACCTAAGGAAGCACTTTCTCCTAATTATGAAGTCTATGTATCGAAAACTTCAGCCTTCACCAGTGCTGTAAAATTTGAATCCAAGGAACTTACACGAATCAAAGCCCAACTGAAAGAAGAAGGAGTTTATTTTTGGAAAGTTCGATGGGTAAATCCAGAAAACCCAAAAGACATAAAAGAGTCCGTTCCTTTTAGTTTTAGACTTAGTAAAAACAAAAACCTACCCGCTCCCGAACTCTTGGAGCCAGATTATGATACCGAACTAGAGCTATATCGTGACGAAGAAGTCAGTTTCAAGTGGCAAGAAATAAGCTCTGCGAAGTCTTATCGATTTATTTTAAAAAGAAAAATTGGTGAAAACACTTATAAAACCATCGTCGATCGAAACACAAAAGAACCTAGTACTAAAAAAGCCAATTTGGTTCCTGGGGATTACATTTGGTTCGTGCACGCAATCGATGCAAGTGGAATTCAAGGCTTAAAAGCCGAAGAAAGAGGCTTAAAAGTCATTAGGGACAAAGGTCTAGCTCCGCCAGTTCTCAACCCTGTCATCATTAAATAATTTTTCATTTCCTTGCCAGTCTAATTATTCCACGACAGAATATAGCTATGTTGTGGAAATTACCTATATTTTTTAGTTTTTTATGTGCTTTTATAAACTTGGAAGCCAGGGAGATTGAATTCACTTGGCAAGCCTTTCCTGAGGCTAGGGAATATCAACTTCAAGTAGCAAAAACCAGAGCCTTTAAAGAAATCAAACACGACGAAAGAACCGAACTACCTCAAGTAAAAGTTGAGCTACCAATGGGAATTTACTATTACCGTGTAAGAGCCATCGATCAAAAAAACCGCCCCGGAATTTGGTCTCAAGCCTTAATCATTAATGTTACTCCCTTTCCACCAAAATTAGTAAGCCCCGCCAAAGGAGCAAAGTTTAATTTTTTTGAGAAGAAAAATGACATCGAGTTTTCTTGGGAAAATCAAGAAGGTGATGTGGAGTACGACATACTCATTCAAAAAACCAATGGCAAAGTGGTTCTAGAAAAAAGAGTGCAAGAAAACAGTGTTGTAATCAGCAGCTTGGATGCTGGAGATTATATGTGGAAAGTTCGTTCTCGTTTTCAAAAAAAATTAATCACACAATATTCAGAAAACAGTTTTCTCTTCATCACTAAAACTCCTATAAAAGATCCACAACTCATTTCACCGAAAGATGGAGATGAATTCCCCGCCTTTCGAGAACATGAGTTTGTTTGGAAAAAAGACGAAGTAGCGCAGTTTACAGACATTGAAATCCGTAGAATAGACGACAAAAAAGATCGGATACGACCATTATTAAACCAAAGCGGTGAAAGCACAGATCTCCCTGCCCTTCTACCCGGAGAATACCGTTGGCGAATTCGTACTAAAGAAGCAAAAGACTCAAAAGGAAAAATATCTAGTTGGGCCAAGTTTAAAACTAGCTCTTCCGTCTTAACAGGAAACAATCATATGTTTCGATTCCGAACTGGAATTGCCACCAATAGATACAACTATGATTCTAGCCGAACTGGTGGTTACACCGGTGGCGGAGACGATACAAACACTTTTGTAAATCTGTTCACACGACTACACATTACTAGAGGCATTGCCCTATCCTTTGATGTTGCCGAAACAGAATTTGAGATCAATTCAAATAACTTGAGCTTTAACAAAAGCTCTATGCTTTTGGAGTTTCGCTTTGCCGAAAATGACTTTCAACAATCCAGCATTATCGGCTATCGACTTGAAGACAATTACGATTTTATAAACACCAATGAAGCGCAAAAATTAAGTACCCAAGGCTTGGTCTTAGGAATTGCAATGGATGGCTACCTTGGTACAAAATCAAAGTTTCGCCTGGGCCTAAGCTACTTCAAACCAAAAAGCCTTTTCCAAAAAGGCGCGGAGCTAACCGCAGATGTTTACGAAGCTCGCCTATCTTACTCCTACAATGTACTTGAAAGGTTTTGGTTAGAATACGAGTTTGCCTACGACAAATACATTTTCAAACTAGACGAAGACGGTGCAGGGCTTATCAGTCGTTGGACTTATGACATTTCTCAGCCCATCAATATTGCAATTAGTTACGAATACTAATTACCAATGTAATTTGGCGGCGATCACATCTTTATGGTAAGCGAGTTTTGGTTTCAAATGCCTTTCCCCCACTCGCTCCAAAATATAGGCCTGATTTTCTTCATCGATCTGTGTAATATAGGCATTTTCAAATTCAGTTCCGTCTTCAAAACGAAAATTTACTTTCCAACCTTTTTCAGCGGCTAATATTACGATATCCCATAATTCTGCTGCACTCTGTTTTGCCAAATTGGGCCTCCAAAAATAGCGAAAGGCTTGCCATACCTAAGCATTCAATGATTCAATAAGCTATGCGTAGTTTTTTGTACCTTAGCCTACTTTGTTTAATCAATATAAATTTAATGGCCCAGTCACAAAATAGAGCCAATAGCCAAGAATCTGGCAAAATCTCAGAGCTTTTTAGTGGTAAGAAAAGTCTACTGGTTGATTATGGCTATTCTGCCAACCTTTTGCTATCTGATTTCAGTTCAAATGTGAGTGGTTTAGGACTGGGAAACCAATACTCTATCCAACTTAATTTTAATACCTTAGCAGATAGCGGTTTTAAAATTAGCTATGCCAATATTGTTAACGAGGAAAATAACTTTAGAAACTCCGAAGTAAGCAGTAATTCTTCTGCAAAGTATAGAAGCTTCCAACAAAAGTGGAGCCTCATTGGTTTTGGCATTGAAAGTCGAAAATCCAATCGCCTTTTAAAATGGTATTGGGATTGGTCCTTGGGCTACGCCTTTGGTAAAGAGAGTGAAATCGGCATCCAAGCTTCTGACAGTCTAGGAGCAAGCGAATCTAGTATTGATGAGCCCACAAGGAGCTTTTTCTATTTAGGCCTTGGAGCTGGAATTAGAAAACCGGTACATAAAAAATGGACTGTAAATGCTAGCCTAAGAACTTTTTATCTTTTGGGAAGTGTTTATGGTGATGATCTAAAATCAGAGAGTTTATTCTTAATTCCGCTGATGGCTAGTTTTGGAGTCGAATACGCCTTTTAAGCAGCCACATGATTACGGTTGATTTCTAAAATGGCATCCGCGTATTCATCCGCATATCTTTCCCACAAATGTAGGTCAATCTCATCCACTCTTTCTTTTTCACAAAAGCCAAGTATTACAGCGACAACATTTTTATTTAAAGTAACTGGGATCAAAGTTGCATGGTCAGGTAACTTACCTTTATTAAAAGCATCTAAAAACAAATCGTTTACATCGTTTCGTACTACATAACCGTGATAAGGCATTTTCGTATCGCAAACAATTTTAAAAATACTGTTTTCAGCCAACTCTACTTCTTTCTTTACATTTGGATTCTCAGTCCAATCCCCTTCCCAATGAAAAGGCTTAAGCATTCCACGATGCATTTGTAAAATCATACGACGACCACAGATCCCTGCAATTCTTTGTAGACTTTTATGGGCAGCCTGTTTTTCCACATCGCCACCAAAACTATTGTCTTCTTCTTTTAACTGCGCAACTTTCTTTGGATCTTCTGGATGCTCTATTTTAATAGTCGCAGAAGCTTGTTCATCGCCCAACTCAAAAATCGACGCTCCCACCGCAGTGTCTTCGTCAGAATCTAACAGGTGTGCGCTTGGAGGTCTAAGATTGTCGGTGGATTCATTCGAAAAATCCATTTGCGAAAAATCTAAACCCTCGATGGCATCTTCTTCCACCTCTTCTGCACTAGAATTTGATTCTTCTTGCAATAAGGATTCTTCATCCTTAGATAAATTTAAATCACTTAAATCTAAACCTACAATTCCAGTATCTTCTAAAACATCTGCATCAAGATCAATCGCTGAATCTTCTTGCGATTGCTCTTGAGAGTCTTCTAATTTAAAATCATCAAAGTTAATTTCAACGGTATTCTCACTTACTTCTTCCTTAGACGAAACCGCTAGGTTTTCTGCTTCCTCATCCACATCAAGCTCTATCACCGGAACTTCATTTTCGACAGAGTTCACCGCTCCCTGATGAGATTGTTTCTCTCTATTTTTTTCATCCATTTGAAGAAGTTCATTGTGCTTGGCCTCTAAAGTTTCTAAAGCATCATCCAAACTTCTTACCTGAGTGATATCATCAAATTCTTCCACCTCTGATTCATCAGAAATGGCAGGTGTTGCTTTGGGAATCGCCTTATTTACCAAAGGAGCTTCCTCTGGCGTAGGCGGCATATCAGTTATTTTAGTTGGCTCCACAGGTGGAAGATCTGGCGTCATCGTAAAAGCCTCATCTTTTGCCTCTGGAATTGGCGGCATAGAGTTTTCCGAAGCAACTTGTGGTTCTTTTGGCTCCGCTACAGGCACAGAAGCTTGTACATCAGCAGGCTTCTCACTTTCAAAACTAGTTTCCTGTTGAGGAACATTCGCTTGAGCCTGCGGATTAACTTCCTGAGAAGCTAGCTCAGGCTCTTGTTTTGTAGCTACTGTATTATTTCCTAAGTTCAGCCCTGCTTCCATTGCTTGCGCTGGATTCGGAGCAAAATTATCGTTTTGAAAATTCTCTTGTGTCTGCGGCTGTTGACTAGCCACCTGATGATTAGCCCCGGGTACCTGAAAAGCTTGCTGATTAAAATTTTGCGGATTCACAGGCGCTTGCGTAGGAACAGAGTTCGGCGGTACTGGAACCTGATTCTGATTCGCAAACTGTGTTGCCGGATCTTGATATGGATTTACTGCATAGGCAGGATTTGAGTTTTGCATTCCTGGCATTTGATTATTTTGAAATCCATTATTAACAGCTGGATTCGGCATTGGATTTACAGCTTGGTTCTGCTGGTTATAATAAGGGTTCGCAGGGTTTTGCGTTTGATTTTGAAACCCGTTGTAATTGGTCATTGGATTTTGCGTTTGAGTGGGATTTTGTCCCGCGTAAGGATTTTGATTCATCGCCGGGTTTTGTACTGGAGTAGTTTTTCCTACCTCTGCAAACTGCGCCAACTCAGGTGGTAAACCACTTAGCTGTTGGTACATTTGCAAGACAGGAGAAACGATGGTCCACCATTTTTTCATTCCTGAAATAGGAGCCAACAGCAATCCCGTTCGAGTGTTTAAACTGGCAATCACTTGTTGTTGAAAAGCATTCGGTGGCTCAAGACAGGCGATATACAAAACACCGTCATATTCGTAAATTGGCAAGAAAGTTCCTGACCAATCAAAACGCCCCCACTTTTCCCAAAGACTTGGGTTCGGACTTTTCTCAAAAAAACTCTGAGACAGACTTGGTAATTTGTAATAGTTTTTAGCCCAATCAAGATAGATGTGCTCTAGTACTTTTCCATTCGCCAATGCCCATCGCAATAAATCACTACCCGCCGCCTGCATTTCCCAGACAGCAATTACATCATTTGGTATTTGTAGCCCCTTGGCCCATGGGTAGTGTTGATTCATACCAAACTGATCGGAAAAAAAAGTCTGTGCCTTAAGAAAATATAAGAGTTATCAGTGATTTACGCGTCGCGGCTAAAATCAATTCAAAACAAATGCACTCTGAGTCTATAAGAATCGAAAGTATTTATTTTAAAAACTATGGTCGAGGCTCATTTCAAACAAAGTTAAACGAAACAACAGTGTTTTTTTAATGGGTCTGGTTTCAGTTTGGAACAAACTAAAAAACAAAAACTAGGCAGCCCCCGACTTCACGCAAGAAATTCTCTTTAGATTTTGATCCATAGATTTAAATCTCTGGTTCATTTTTTCTAAAACCTCATTCAATTGAAAAACTCTAGGATCAATTTTTTGTTTCACTTTATAAAGCTTAAACTGCGCCCTTGATTCAAAAACCAAATACCAGGCTGCAACAATATAAGCCATGTTTTTAAAAGCAAACAACATACTTGTGTAGATCACTGCATCCCCAACAAAAAAAGCCGAAGTAATTCCAACGAGATCAACCAATGCCAAACTAAGAAATAAGCTTCTTCTAATTTTTATAGATCTCTGTAATCCCCTAAGCTCTTTTCCTTCCAATTTTTCTTCCGAGATTTGCATTTTCTCAATTTCTTGTATGCCTTCGGGAAACTTTAATTTTACATGTTGATTAAGAATTTCAATGAGGCGTGGATCTATTTTTTCTAAAAACTCATTTAAGCGATCTAAAACCAAAACGGAGCCTTCGGCCAAATTCTCTAGCAAAAGGCTCTGTGTGGCCAAACTCACTTTACTCAAATCAGAATAAATTGCTCCTAAATCACGATTTAAACTTTCCATTTCTTGAAAGTTATTTTGCATTAGCTGATAAAACTTTTTTGCTTTTTTCTCAGAACCATATAGGCCAGCCAATGATTTTTTTTGTGCTTGTTTTATCAGTTTTCGTTGTTCAGATTTACTTAAATTTGAATGGGTATCGGTAATGGCTTCGATTAGTAAACTTTTAGAAATTTGTTTTTCAAGAACATCGGACTCAAAAATCCCTTCTTCACCCATCGCATAAGTTAATGCCGAAAAAAACTGTGAACTCATTTCCTGCATATTCTGCGTTTGGATAACTAGCTCTTGGTACTTCTCCTTGTAGTCTTCTGCGGATTGAGCAAAACCATGGCTCTGCATCCCGCTAACAAACAAAAATATCAATAAGCATCGAGCCATCATTTACCTCATCACCGCCATTTACAAATCTAAGATTGATACCTAAAAATCTAGATTTCCTTGGCAATTATAACAGATTAGCCCATGGAATGCCCGATTTGGATAGCCTCACAAAGAAATAGAGAAAGTCTCTATAGAACTTTCAGAAGGCACAAAAAAAGCGACAATTCTTGTCGCTTTTTTTTCACTAGTAATTTGACGGATTGCCATTTTTTGGCAAAGTAAATTGATCTTCTTTTAGTGCTTTATTTGCTTTTTAAAAGCTTTGACCGCTTTATTTAGCCCCATAAAAACGGAATGGCAAATGATCGAATGACCAATGTTTAACTCTTCTAAAAAAGGAAGTTTTTTAATCCTCTCACAGTCGATGAAATCTAAACCATGACCCGCATGAACATTCATCCCAAGTTCATGCGTTTTCAGAGCAGCCGCTTTTAAAGATTGCCACTCCTTGCGCTTCTTATCAGCCTTCCACAAAACCCAATGACCAGTGTGCAGCTCAACCGCATCCGCACCAATGCGAGCACTGGCTTCCACTTGTTTAATGTCACCGGCAATGAACATCGATACTTTGATATTCTTTTTATGCAGACTCTCTACCATTTTCTTTAATTTTTTCTCTAACTTAACAACGTCTAATCCACCTTCAGTGGTTAACTCCTGACGTTTTTCAGGAACAAAGCAAACCCAATCCGGCTTTCTTTTTAAAGCTATCTTTAGCATTTCATCAGTTGCGGCCATTTCTAGATTGATTAAGCATGGACGTTTTTTACATAAGAGCTCAACATCTTTATCTTGGATGTGCCTTCTGTCTTCACGTAAATGAATCGTAATTTGCTGAGCACCGGCCTTGGCTGAAATTTCTGCCGCTTCCAAAATGCTTGGGTAAATGGTTGTTCCACCACGAACTTGACGTAGTGTAGCCACATGATCAATATTCACACCGAGGCGAATTTTTTTCTTTTGATTTTTCATTTTTTTCTCTTAGCTAAGCTCTTTTTTCAAACAATCACCAAGTCGATCCGCATAAGCTTCAATCTTGTCTAGACTTGGTCCTTCCACTAAAACTCGAACTAAGGCTTCCGTACCTGAATAGCGAACAATCACTCGACCTTCTTTGTCTAGCTCTTGTTCGACAAATTCCAATTCTTTTTGGAATGATAAAATCTCCTCTAAAGGAGGCTTTGATTTTACTTTAACATTTTTCATTACCTGTGGAGTGGTTTCAAACAAATCACTTAGTTGCGATAGTTTTTTCGACTTTTGCAGCATCACCGCTAAAACATTCAATGCCGCTACGATTCCATCTCCAGTAGTGGAATGCTCTAAAAAGATGATGTGTCCTGATTGTTCTCCTCCCAAAACAAAACCACCTTCACGCATTCTCTCTACCACATACTTATCACCAACATCGGTTTGTTCCACATTGATGCCATTTTTTTCAAAAAAGCGAAACAATCCAAAGTTGCTCATTTTCGTACAAACCACAGTGTTTTTATCTAGCTTACCCTGTTCTTTTAAGTGAATTCCACAAATGGCAAGAATCTTATCACCATTAATGATCTTTCCTTTTTCATCCACTAAAATCACACGATCAGCATCACCATCTAAGCAAATTCCAAGATCTGCTCGATACTTAGTTACCGCTTCCGCAGTTGTTTCAGGATACAAAGCTCCGCATTTAAAATTTATATTTGTTCCATTCGGTTGGTTACCCAGCGGGATCACTTCAGCACCTAACTCTTCAAACACACTTCTCGCCACTTTATAAGAAGCCCCATTAGCCGTGTCTAAAACAATTCTCACACCGGTTAAATCTTTGCTCAAAGGAAAACTATCTTTGGCAAAAACAACGTATCGGCCGGTACTATCTTCGATTCTTTTACTGCGCCCTACTTGCTCTGCAGGAGGCAACATCTCACTCATAGATTCTAGAGAAACCAATCTTTCAATGGTTTCTTCTTGTTTTTTAGAAATTTTAAATCCATCTGAACCGAAAATTTTAATCCCATTATCCTGGTAAGGATTGTGGGAAGCAGAGATCACAATCCCCGCATCAGCACGCATATTTTGCGCTAAGAATCCAATTCCTGGTGTTGGCAGAGGACCAACTAATTGCACATGCACTCCTGCCGAATTTAATCCACTCGCTAGGGCCATCTCAATCATATAACCAGAAAGACGAGTGTCTTTACCAATCAATACTTTGATTTCTTTAGAGTCATTAGCCTCTTCACGAAGCATTAATCCCAGAGCCTGACCAACTCGAACTACCACCTCTGGCAACATAGGAAATTGGTTTGAGCGTCCACGAATTCCGTCGGTACCAAATAATTTTTTAATCGAAGACATTACTTCCCCTTCTCTTCATTGCTCCGTACAACTAAGCGAATTTCTCTAGGAGTCATTGATAACACTCTGAGGCCATTTGGCAAGATCAAACTCTTGGGACGTACTCGAATTCGACGAATCCCAGGATGATCGATCAATTGGCCTAAAACTAATGCATCATTTTCTAAAATAAATTTACGAATTAACTTCGGAGGACCTTTTACTTTCACCTTAACAACATCGTAACTTGCCTCTGTAATCTCTAAACCAGAAACCAATCCTGCAAACTCCACTTTCAAATTAATGTCTTCTGTCTGGTGACCCCGCCCTAAAACCAAAAGCCAAATCAAAGCGGTAATTAAAAGAGCCATTATTTTATAAGAAATGTTTTTCACTAAGAAATGCCAAAGGCCTGCAAGGAACTTCATAGGCTATACCCTCACATCTTTTGCTTTTTGAATGTCTACATTAAAACTGTCATAAAGTGTTCTACGTAAACTAGCCAGATCTAAATCAGTGGTTAGTCCACCATGTTCTGCCACAGTGATGGAACGATTTTCTTCCGAAACAACTATGACCAAGGCATCTGTTTCTTCAGTCACTCCTAAAGCAGCACGGTGCCTTGTGCCCAATCGCTTTGATATGTTTGAGTTTTTCGATAATGGTAAAAAGCAACCTGCACTACGAATACGACCACCTTTGATAATCAAAGCACCGTCATGCAAAGGGCTAGAAGTCATAAACAAAGAGTCTATCAACTCCGCTACAACCTCGGCGTCCATAGCCACACCACGTTCAATAAAGTTATCTAAACCCACTTCTTTTTCTAGAACAATTAGAGCTCCAGTTCCAGCCGATGAAAGAAGTTTCACCGACTTGATGATCTCTTCCATTACCTTAGCTTCTTGGTTAATACCAACACCTAAGAAAAAAGGATTTCGCCCAATTAAAGCTAGAGCTCTACGAATTTCTCCTTGAAATAAAATGACGATCACTAAAAGTAAATTTTCGAAAAACTGTTGCAGCACCCAGTTTAGAGTGTCGAACTGCTGCCAAATACTAATGAAATAAGCGGAAGCTACAATACCAAGACCGGCAAGCATCTGCACAGCCCCTGTTCCTCGAATGAACAGAAGGGCTCTGTAAACCAGAACCCAAACTAAGATAATGTCTACCAGGTCCATCCATCCTAGATGGGGCCAGATATTTAAAATGTTGGACACCCAAGCATCAAAATTCAAAGCTGCAAATCCTATGAGCGATAAATATTTATATTAAGCCATTACAGGGTCAGAACCACCAATTTTGTCGTCCCCTTCTTCAGCCTTCTTCTTTTTCTCTTCTTCTTCTTTTCTTTCTTTTTCAGCCAGTTTCTCAGCAGAAGCTTTGTCTTCTTCTTTAAGACCTGATTCACGAATGCTACGCGCTTGCTTCAAATCCTCAAGACTAGCACCTTCACAAATCTTATCCACTTCACGACCGTCAATGGTTTCAAACTCTAAAAGAGCTTGGGCAATCACCTCTAATTTATCGCGATCTTCCACCATAATACGACGAGCTTCGCCTAAACCAGCATCAATAAAAGCTCTCACTTCTTCGTCGATCTCGTTAGCAACTCGATCTGAATAAACTCCTTCTGGTTGACCAGAGTGGTTCATCCCTAAAAACACAGGACCGTTATCTCGTTCATAAGCTAGAGGCCCAAGCTTTTCACTCATCCCCCATTCACAAACCATTTTACGAGCAATGTCTGTGGCTTTCATAATATCATTCGAAGCACCGCTAGTGATCTCGTTAAAAACAACTTCTTCTGCAACACGACCACCAAAAAGGTAAGCTAACATTGCGAGCGCTTTTGACTTTGAGTAGTTTAATCGATCCTCTTCTGGCTGGATTTGAGTAACACCCAAAGCCATTCCACGAGGTACGATACTTACTTTTCCAATTGGATCACCGTCCTTTACACGAACAGCTACTAATGTGTGCCCTGCCTCATGGTAAGCTGTGATCTTACGATCCTCAGCGCTGATTACCATAGACTTTCTCTCTGCACCCATTTGTACTTTATCTTTTGCTCTTTCAAAGTCATCCATATCCAATTGACTTTTTGCAGAGCGAGCCGCCATTAAAGCCGCTTCGTTCACAAGGTTTTCAAGGTCCGCACCGGTAAAACCAGGAGTTGCTTTAGCAACCTTTTGCAGATCCACTTCTTGTGACAAAGGTGTCTTGCGAGAATGAACTTTTAAAATCATCTCACGACCTTTTACATCTGGCTTTCCAACCATTACACGACGATCAAAACGACCTGGACGCATTAAAGCTGGATCTAAAATATCTGGGCGGTTTGTAGCAGCGATTAAGATCACTCCATCAGTACTTTCAAAACCATCCATTTCAACCAATAACTGATCTAAAGTTTGCTCTCTCTCATCATGTCCACCACCCATTCCGGCACCACGATGTCTACCAACAGCATCAATCTCATCGATAAAAATGATACAAGGAGCATTCTTCTTTCCTTGCTCAAAAAGATCTCTTACACGGCTGGCACCAACACCAACAAACATCTCCACGAAGTCAGAACCCGAAATACTATAAAAAGGAACCCCTGCTTCACCCGCTACTGCACGAGCAAGTAAAGTCTTACCTGTACCTGGGTTACCCGCTAGCAAAACACCTTTAGGAATACGCCCACCAAGACGAGTGTATTTTTTAGGCTCTTTTAAGAAATCTACAACTTCTTCTAGTTCTTCCTTAGCCTCTTCCACTCCAGCTACATCATTAAATGTAACTTTGTTTTTGTTTTCAGTTAACAAACGAGCACGACTTTTACCAAAGCTCATGGCCTTACCACCACCGGCTTGTAGCTGTCTCATGAAAAACAAAACCATTCCAAGAATGAAAAGCATTGGCAACCAAGACACAAACAAAGTTGTTAAGAAAGAGGTGTTCTCTTTTTTCTCATACTTTACAGCAACGTCTTTAGCCTCTAAGCGTTTAAAAACGTCAAAGCTAGTTTCACCGGGGATCATAATCTTCCCGTCACCAAACTTAGCCTTTCCTTCGTCATTAAACTTAACGAGTAGTTCTTCTTTTTCTTTGTCGATCGTTACTTCTTTTACTAAGCCGTCTTCAACCGCTTGAGTGAATGTAGAAAAAGTAAAGTCCTTGATTTCATTTTGCGCACGTTGCTCATATGCTTGAAAAACGATCAAAGCTCCAATAATTATAAAAGCCCATAGGGCGAGAGTTTTTTGGCTTGATTTCATTCCCCTGTCCTTTCCGGTGTGCGGGTTTATCAGTTCATAATAGCAGCCTGAAGGCCTCTGAACAAGCAAGCAGAATTTGCCTAGTTCTTTTGTAGGAGTTTAAAAATCTTATTTTTTCCTGCAGACATAGGCTCGTTTTGAATCGACCACCCAGTCTACTCCCATTAGTCTTAATCTGGTGTCATTTTGTAGAGTGTCAAGCCTACGCACCAGTTCTTTTAGTTGATTTTTTTGAAAGGAAAAATGCTCTAAATCATACAAATAATTAGCAAAAACTTGTTGTTTCTGCGTATCGGATAAACAAAGGATGCCTACTAAATCTACGCCATTGGCATCATAATAATTTTTTACCCATAAATGATTGCCTGAATTTTCCGCTAAAAGATTTAGACTTCTGGCAAGACTAGCTAAACTCCCCTCTCGATAAGAATCTAGTCGAGGCAAAAAGTCCAAGCGTAGCCAATTTCGTAAATAACTCATATCCTCATTGCTTGGATCTGAGAGATATTTTATTTCCATTTTTTTTGCGTAATTCTCAATCTGATGCAGTGAAGTTTCTAAAAAAGGTCGAAAGCGATTTCCTGAGAACATTTCCATCGCACTGATGCCTTTATCACTAGTGCCTCGAATTAAGCGAATCATTCGCGTCTCTAGCAAGTCATCCTGATGATGGGCCGTTACTAAAATTTCGTTTTGCCCCAAGACCTTCTCCAAAAACTTGTAACGAAAATCTCGAAAGTCTTCTTCGGAACCTAAAACTTTATCAGGAAGATCATCAGGATAGTTAGAGACAAAGCCTAAACTAAAATCTTGCGCAGTTTTTTTTACCAAATCATAGCAGCGATCTCTATAATCACTTTCGCCTTGTTTGCCATGATGAACATAACAAACTCGAATTTTTAAATCTCTTTTATCAGAAACTCTATGTAAAGATTTAAGAAGTGCCATGGAGTCCATTCCTCCCGACACAGCTAACAATAGATTGGCATTACCAAGGTATTTATCTACACACTTTATTAAATCCATCTCAAAAGGATCTAAATAAACGCTAGATTTCTCACTATTACTCATTGCAAATAAATACCCGCATTAGAAAATCCCATTTCTCTGAGAACCATACACGCCACAGCCGCATGACCAGGCTTTGCGCCATAGCATAAAATTCTTTTCTCCGGTCGCAAACCAACATTGATTAAAGATTCAAATATTTTAGAATTTGGTCTTGAGTTAGCATCGATAAACTCACGCCAAGGTATATTTACTCTAGGAATATCGCTTAATGTGCTAAGACTTGAGTTTAAATAAGTCTGAGCATCGCGGGTATCAACGATCAAGGTGTTCTCACTGTTTAAATCATTGTTTTTGCGAATTGCATTTAAACTCTGGTCGTCCATGATTAAATTATCAACTAATTTTGGCTTCCAAATTTTTTCAGACTTTGGAAGAATTGGAATCACATTTCCCTCTTTAAAGGACATCGAACCAGGGTCCAGAGCAATCACCTTCTCCACACCTAAGTATTCAAGATAAAGAGCCAGTAACCACTCCTCACCATCACCATCAATACCACGCCCTATGCTAATCACTGGTGTATGCTGGGCAATTCCGTAGCGAGAAAACCTACGAGCATTAAAAAAATGCTTTGTGGTAAAAGCAACTTTCGCTGACTTTGAATCCAGTGAAAAGAAATCCTCTGGATTCATGTGATAAGCTTTTTCTATATGGCTTAATTGGTATAAAAAAAACGGCCTAGCATCCAAATAGATGCTGTCTTCTGCGATCACAGGTTTTTTGGCCAAGTCTTTGATTTTTTGCATTTGCCAAGCGGGAATTTCAAACTCTTCACGCAGCCTTGTTTCGGTGCTAGTGCAACCAATAAAAAACAATAATGCGATCAATAGTTTCATAAATACCTCTAGGCTTGTGGACGTAAAGTTGGGAACAAAATAATGTCCCTAATACTCGGGCGATCGGTAAGAAGCATAACCACACGCTCAATACCAAGTCCCAATCCACCGGTTGGTGGCATTCCAACATCGATGGCATGCATGAAGTCTTCATCCATTGGCTGAGCCTCTTCATTGACAACACGTTGCGCTTCTTGGTCTTTTAAGCGCTCATATTGATCAATTGGATCATTCAACTCAGAATAAGAGTTCGCTAACTCCATTCCACCGATAAATAACTCAAAACGTTCAACATAGTCTTTTTTCTCTCTATGCATCTTGGTCAATGGAGAAATATCCACTGGATAATCCGTAATAAAGGTCGGGTTCCAAAGTTTTTCTTCAGCCACCAACTCGAATAGTTCTGAAATCATCTCACCGCGACGACCTGCTTTTTCCAAAGAGGTTCCGATTTTCTTACAAGCAGAAAAAATCTCTTCATCCGACATGGCTTCTACATCCATTTCACCATACTCTTTAATTGCGTCTACCATACTAAGTCGACGCCAAGGAGTGGTGAAATCCAATTCTTTTCCTTGGTATTCAAATTTAGCAGAGCCTTTTAGTTTTACCGCTAAACTTTCCATCAGAGTCTCAACTCTTTCCATTTGATCAAAGTAATCTGTGTAAGCCTCATACCATTCAATCATGGTAAACTCTGGGTTATGCGTACGATCGATTCCTTCATTTCTGAAGTTACGATTCATATCATATACCTTTTCCATACCTCCAACGATCAAACGCTTTAGGTAAGTCTCTGGACTAATCTTCATAAACAACTGCATATCTAAGGCATTATGGTGAGTCGCAAATGGTTTTGCAGCAGCACCACCGTAGATCGGCTGTAACATTGGAGTTTCAACTTCTAGAAAACCTTGAGCATCTAGATAGGCACGAATCTCTTTTAAAATTTTAGCACGAGTCTCAAATACCTTTCTAGAATCACTATCCATGATCAAATCTAGATGACGATGTCTATACTTAAGCTCGATATCGGCTAGGCCATGGAACTTTTCAGGAAGAGGCTCAATGCTTTTACAAAGCATCTCAATTTTTTGAGTGTGAATACTCACTTCGCCTTTTTTGGTTTTAAAAGCATAACCTTCTACACCAACGATATCTCCGATATCCATATTAGCAAATACAGCCTTTTCTTCTTCGGAAATCTCTTCTTTCTTTAAGTAGATTTGCATTTTACCAGTGGTATCTTGAATATTAAAAAATGCAGCCTTACCCATTGGACGTTTAGTCATTACACGACCCGCTACTTTAAAAACCGCTTCAGGATTTTTTTCACCATCTTCTAGGGAAGCGTATTTTTCCTGTATCTCAGTAGCTAAACCAGTTCTCTCGTATTTATAAGGATACGGATTAATATTTAGCTCTCTAAGATTTTGCAGTTTTCTTTTTTTCTCGGCTCTTAATGGGTTGTCTTTCTTTTCGCGACTCAAAGCTATGCTCCTCTACTAATTTATGTAATCTACTCTGCAGCTTTAAACGTATCCATTACGTCTTGTAATAATTTGATGGATTCTTCTTTAGGACGCTGGAAAGCATTTCGGCCCATGATACTTCCAAAAGCACCACCTTTTGCTAACTGCCCAACCTCTTCTAGTAAGTCATCCGTTCCTTTAGCGGCTCCACCTGAAAAAATCACGATGCGACGACCGTCAAATGAACTCTGAATTACGTGACGAATGCGGTCTTCCATTGTCTCTACAGGAATATTAAACTCTTCAAAAACTTTTTTAGCTGCTGCTTGCTCAATATGAGCTGTTGGTGGTTTAACTTTAATGATGTTTGCACCAAGCTGAGCTGCGATTTGCGCAGCATAGGCAATCACATCAATCCCAGTTTCACCCTCTTTACTTAGGTCTTCTCCACGAGCGTATGACCATACGATTACAGCAAGACCAGCTTTTTTAGCTTCTTCAGTTAACACAGCAAGTTCTTCATACATTTCTTTACGCGCAGAACTTCCTGGGTAAATGGTAAAACCGATTCCTGCACAACCTAAACGAAGGGCATTGTCGATACCAGAAGTCACTGCACTAATTGGTGCTTTAACATCAAAAAGAGTTTCAGAATTATTTACTTTTAAAATCAAAGGAATGTCGCCAGCAAATTCTCTAGCACCAGCTTCTAAGAAACCAAGAGGAGCAGCGTATGCGCTACAACCAGATTCAATCGCTAATTGGAAGTGATATCTTGGATCATAACCGGCTGGGTTTTTAGCAAAACTTCTCGCTGGACCGTGCTCAAAACCTTGATCCACTGGTAGGATAACCATTTTACCCGTTCCTGCAAGACGACCATGATTCATGATTCTTGCCATGTTTGCAAGCACTCCTGGGTTTTCAGATCCGTACCAACTTAAGATTTCCTTCACTCTTGGTGTCATATTTTACTCCCGTTTGAATTGAGCCCTATCCTATGAATTTGATAGAAATTTTGGGGTCCTTTTGCTGTTAAATGCCCCGAAACAGTATTTCTATTTAATGGAGAATTCAAGTTTACTTAATTTCTAGCAGTGATTTTGCTTATTTTTTCTCTATTTCTAGCATTGCGGCAAAAGCATGTGCTATAAATAAGTTAAAAAAAAGCGGATATATTGCTGAAAAAGCCATGATTTGTTAAATCTGACTTATCGAATGCAAAGGAAATAAAATGCAAAACATTGAAATTACTGCGGAAGAAACCCCTAACCCTAATACCTACAAGTTTTTGGTAAACAAGGAGATATCTCCTGAAGCGAGAAACTTTGCGGAAGCCTCAGAAGCAGGACCATCACCATTAGCTAGTAAACTTTTTGGTTTCCCATGGACTGAGTCCGTTTATTTAGGAACAGATTTTGTCAGCTTAACCAAGCAAGATTGGGTGGAGTGGGAAATTTTAAAAGATCCTCTTTGTGGTTTGATCAAAGAACACATTGAAAAAGACGAACCCGTATTAATCACCGAGCAATTGGGTGAAGTAGATGATGAAAATGATTCTGAACAGGTAAAGTTGATTAAAAAAATCATCCAAACAGAAATTCGCCCGCAAGTCGCTTTGGACGGTGGAGATATTATATTTCATAGCTACAAAGACGGCGTAGTGGCAATTCATATGCAAGGCGCTTGCGCTGGCTGTCCTAGTTCTAGTATCACACTTAAACAAGGCATTGAAACCCGATTAAAACAGGCGCTTCCTGAAATCGACGAAGTGATCGCAATTTAAATACAAAAAAAGTCGATGCAAAACATCGACTTTTTTTGTGTAAGAGACTAGCAAGTATCAATCACTAATTAATCTGCTGCTTTTCACAGGAATAGCGATAAGCGGCAGAAATTAAGTCACTTCTGTTATTTACACACATTATAATTGACCTACCATTACAGTCCACCACACTTGTAGTTAGACTACCATTACCAAGCTTCTTTATTTGGTTATTATCACATACCGTTACCACCATACCGGTACAACAGCTATAACTAGGGTTTTCTTCGTCTCCTTCGCCTTCACATTTAGGCTTACTCGACTCCTTACAAGCATTTAAAGCGGAAGTGCTTCCTAATTTAGTTTGAACAATTTCCCAAACATATGGGTATTCTTCAAAAGTTTTACTGATTTCCGCTTCCCCTTCTACATCATCCCCTTTTACATGGACATGGAAATATTTTTTTCCTGTGCTAGTACATTTTGCTGATTTTGCATGCAAGCCGCTGTCGTAGTTTGAGGGTAAACTTCCCATACGACTAGAGCTATTACACAAAGTATAGCCAAATTGTAATGAGCTTGAAGACACACCACTCGGGAGCCCTGAAACACTAACCGAAATGGAGTAGTTGGTATTTAAGTAATAATTTGCAGAACTCTGAATCCCAATGCTCACAGAAACCACTTTCTTTTTAACCGCAAAGGTTTTGGTCGCACTACCGTAAACTTTTGAATTGTTCACTTTTGCACACACATAAATTGTAGATCGATCTCTAGTACTACAACTTAAGCCAGCTGTGGTGTTACTAACCGCTAGACTACAAGCGCCTAAGCTATGCTTTTGTTGCTCAGGCTCACAATCAGAACTATTGCCATTGAGAGACCACATCACGTCACCGTTTCCAATTTTACTTGCATGGTTTTCATGGCCAGTGATCCCTAGAACCGTAGCGCTTGAACCAATGGTGTAATAGGATTTGTCCGCTATGATTTCAAAATTGTTCAATGTGATTTTTGTACTCGCTAGCTTTGCAGAAGCACTCGCACTAAAACGTCTAGAGCTAGCGTTTACACGTATGTCTTTAGCGCTAAAAACAGAAGAACAAGAGATTCTAAATGTAGCAAGGCTCTGTGCTCCTGTTTGAGAAATAAGACTACAGCCAGAAATATTATCTAAAACCAAACTATAATCATCATCATTATATAATTGTGAGTTAACATTTACTTTTAGAAGAATTTCGGAATCAACATTTCCAGAATAATTCGCTGATTGGAAAGAAACTCCTCCATTAATTTCCTGAACGTTGATCGCTAAAAAATTTAAACTAGCACTTTGGGCAATCGTATAAAGCCTTTCCCCGCTTGCATTTACCAAATGCGCTGTTACGCCAATGACGGCTGGTTCATCACAAGAGACATTGATTTTATAGACACCATTTACAATACTAGGACTAATCTCCTGAGCAGAATTGTAGTTACAACCATCTAAGAAGAATTTCACTCCATAGTTTGCATTGTAAGGACTAACAGCAACTTCCACATTAGCATCACCCTCTGTCGGTGAAGTCTGCGGCAGGATTAACTGAAAGCCTGAATAATCAGGAGTGCCGTTGTCACCAGAGTCATCTCCACTACCATCATCATTGCCTGAGTCTGAATCTCCGGAGTCAGTTCCATCTCCAACAGAACTGGAATCATTGGCTCCGTTAGCAGCCAAACTTTGCTTTAGTTCATTGATATCGATTTCGCTGGCACAATTTTGATAAGATACCAACAAAAGGAAGGTCGCGATCACTGCAAAAACTGTTTTCAATTTTTCCCCCTAAGAAAAACATCAATAATTCTATCGGAAAGTCGAGCCGTTCTCTTAATGAAACGGCCAATTTTTCTTAAATTAGTTCTCAAATAAAATATTACCGGTCATGACTTGATACATAAGAGTGACTGTTGTCGAAATTCTATACAGCTACTTAGAGGCAGTGGCAGAGTTTTTACACAATTGGGTACTATAGTTTACAGCCGGCAGCTTCTGCAGTCCAAAATTCACTTCAAAAAGCTCCATAGCACGCTCTGCTGAACCAAGCATCCAGGAGGAGTAGTTTCCTGAAAAACGAACATCTTCATAAGACATTTCTCGCTCTAAGCCAAAAAACTTATGGTACAAATACTCGTGAGGACTTCCCTTTTTACTGGCTAAAAACTCAGAGAATTTTTTATGATCACCTAACTGAGCGATCTTTGTCTCCGCCATCATAGTGGAACCAATAAACTTAGGGTCTTTTTTCATATTAAAGTATACCGCAGACAAAAGTGCCTTAGAAACACGGTTGTCTTTTACAAAGAAATTACCAACTTCAAAGCTTTTCTCCGAACGAATAAAGTCCAATTGCTCTTTGGGTAATGACACAGGAAGATTCTCAACCAAAGACTTTTCTAAAGGAAGATAACTCTTCTCGCCACTAAAATAAAAACGAAGCATTCCAGAAACATTCTCAATTTTTCGAGAACTCGGGTGATCCCACAACACAAAGGTTCGAGTGTTGGGCCATAGCATTCGTTGCATTACAGAGCTACCGGTTGGGTCGACGATGGTGTTACTTTTTTTATAGCGAATCACTAAAGCTTCGAAAGCAGTCCTAATGTCTTTTTGCTCCTTTTCATCCAAAGGAATTGGAACCGCTGCGCCATTGAATGGAATTTCAAAGATCTGCAAATAAAAGTTTTTCGCTCCAACATTGACTAGATGGAGCTCACTATATTGCTTTGGGCTTTCTTGCGCAGAAATCATCGCAAAGGCCAAAACAAAATAAATAAGAAAAATTTTAATAAACATCTGAAACTTTCTCATAACTTGCAGCCTTTATAGATTCAAAAAGCGTTCCTGCTTTTTTCAATAGATTTGAGCTGATCTCAAAAATAGACATGTTTCAGAATAAGACTGACTAACGAAAGAATAGCTGTCTAAAAGCTTTATAATTTCTTAAACTTTCTGCAAAAGGCAATTAAACAAACTAATACTAACCATTAAACAAAAAAGCCTACACTAAGGTGAAGGCTTTCGTAACTTACAAAATAAGCAAAATTTATATTAACGAGTTTTGAGCTTATACCGGAACGTTAAAGTCACGTAAGGCATCTGTCAAAGAAGTTTTCTTATCGGTAGAATCACTTCTGCTACCAATGATCAGGGCACAAGGCACCCCAAACTTTCCAGCCGCAAAACTTTTTTCACGCATTCCTGGAATCACTACTGAGTTTTTCGGTACAACGCCTTTATAAACCGTGTCTTCTTTCGTCGCATCAATAATGTGTGTTGAGGCTGTAATAGTAACCCCTGCTCCAAGAACAGCACCTTCCTCAATCACTGCGCCTTCAACAACGATGCATCGACTACCAACAAAAACATTGTCTTCGATGATCACTGGACTCGCTTGCACAGGCTCTAAAACACCACCAATCCCTACTCCGCCAGATAGGTGAACGTTTTTACCAATTTGCGCACAACTACCAACAGTGGCCCATGTATCCACCATAGTGCCTGATCCAACATAAGCCCCAATGTTCACATAACTAGGCATCATGATTGTACCGGATTCTAAAAAAGACCCGCGTCTAGCTAAGGCATGAG
Source organism: Bdellovibrionaceae bacterium UBA6502 (assembly GCA_002436415.1). Lineage (GTDB taxonomy): Bacteria > Bdellovibrionota > Bdellovibrionia > Bdellovibrionales > UBA840 > UBA6502. Next base: position 29,949 of record DJMA01000055.1, read on the forward strand.
GAACAACTCTCACTCCCTCTTGTCCTGTCCATTTTTTTAAGGGAATTTTATCCCAAAAATTGATGTCACCACTTTCAAAAATCTTCATTTCCTTTTGACGGAAGTACAACAAAATGGCTTTCTTCACCCAATCATGAACAACCCATGAGCCGTTAATTTTTTCGCAAACTCGAAGCTCACCCATGTCCAATTGAGAAATGGTATTTTCAACAGCTTCAACTACCTCTGGAGCTTTTGCTTCTAATTCACCGGCGAATGCCTGATTGATTAAATCTTTCATATTTTTCCTCTCTAATTTGTTTCGCTATAAACTTTTAATGCTTCATGAATGGCTTTACAATGAACTGGAATCAATTCCTTAGGATCTTTGCCTCTTTCCAGCTCATAAGTAATGGTTGGAATGCCTTGCTCAAGACCTGTAAAAGTACCGAGGCAACCTGGAGTTGGGTAACCCATACTCTCATCGATTGGATAGCCAGTATGTTGATGCAATACGCTGGCTATTGGCTCACAATCCCCATTCACGTTTAATAAAAATCGACTAAAAGAATGTAAGCTAATAATAAAATCAACATCATTCTCGTCTAAGTAATTCATAAGCGCTTGATTTTCACTTTCGCTCCCCGCCGCTGTTCCTGGATAGTATCTTTCATTTGCGACATCACTGGTCCAGTCCTTACTCGGAAGGTTTCGGTTTAAATCAACGCCATTGGCATTTTTTCGATTTCCACACAAAGTGCCATCAGGATTAAAGCTAGGCACAATGCTTAGCTCTAAATCTAGATCATCCTTTTCTATGTATTGGCTAATAAGAGCATTGGCAACAGCAATTCCTTCGATTTCGTCACCATGAACACCTCCTAGTAACAAAACTTTCTTTCCAGAGGACTTTCCAAAACGGCAGCCTAAAATCGCCTGCCCCCACTCACTCTTTCCAAAAACAAAATTCTTCATTCATTTCCTCCTGGTCGCAGAATCTGCGCCATACTTTGCTTCGCTCCAGCCCGGGCAGGAATCACAGCTCCTATGTAACAAATTACCAATGCCACAAGGGCTATACCTGCACTTAAAACATAATCAATTTTAACTGGCAAGAAGTGATCGTAGTAGACCTCTGATGGCAGTTGAATCAATTCAAACCTGCCAATCAAATAGCATAAAATTAAACCAATTAGCAAACCGCCGATAACCCCGAAGGCACCTAGCTGAAAACCAAATTTGGTAAAAAGCTCTTTGGTTTCTTTATTGGTCATCCCTAAGGTTTTTAATAATGCGATGTCTTGTTTCTTTTGGCTAATTAATAAACTCATCACCATCATGATTGTGAAGCTAGCGATCAATATGGTTAGTCCCAAAAAACTTCCCATCGCAATTTTTTCTAACTTTAAGGCATAGAGGTAGCTTGAATTTTTCTCTTTCCAAGTTCGGTAACTAAGATTTTCTTTTTTCAGAAGCTCTTCAGCCAAAGGCATTTGGTCTTTATCTGGCAAATAAATTTGTAGAGCTACTTTTCTACTATAGCTCTCTTGAAACTCTCTAAAGCTTTTCCCGCGAATATAGAGCATATATTTTGCATCAAGATCGCCAACATTACTTCGAAAAATAAACTTAACCTTAAGTCGCAAATACTGCGGAATTTCATCGGCTGGTAACAACAATGACTCAGGCTGAATGATGGTTAATTCATCCCCTTCAAATATAGCCAGCGACCTGGCTAGGTCTTCACCTATTGCAATTTCATTTTCACCAAGTTGCATGCTCTCGTAGGAATCATCCCCAGAAACAAAAATTTTCTTTTTCACATTCTCGAAATTATCTGAACTAATTCCTCGAGCAATGGCTCCGGAAAACAAGGCATCAATGGTTCGAAAAATTACATCCTCTTCGGTAATTTGAAACATTTCAGATTGGGAAAACACAGGATCTATTTTTTTTAATCTTTCTCGTAAAACTCCGGCCTCATCAACAGACTTTAATTTTACACTTAAATGTGGGTCGATGGACAAAAGGCGCTTATGAATGGATTCATTTAATCCATTCATAACGCTCAAAACGATGATCATCGCCGCAACGCTGATTCCAATTCCAAAAATAGAAACACGAGAAATGCTTCGAACAATAGCACCAGAACGTTTAGAAAAAAGATAGTGTTTTAAAAAATGAAATACCACCGGCTAATGATAAAAAAGCTAAGCTTTTAAGTACAGGAGAATTCTTTGATTTGGGAAAGTTTAAAGGACTGAATGCTTTATTTGTAATCAAAGCTTAAAAAGCAAACAAGCTACTGATTGCAATTCAGTCTATTTGATTGATCAAAACCAAAAATATTCTAATCGAAAAAGCTTGGGGAATTTCTAATCCATCGCAAAAACTTGCACTTTCAATCGAGCTTATTCTACTTTGAGAAATGCTTTTTGAAAAAGCTCTTCACATTGTGCCATAAAATCTTAAAACCCATTAAGGATTTGCTCTCGCTATACTTCACCTCTGGATAGCCAAACTTCTCCCAGAAGCCTTCTCCAGACATATTGTCGATATTGGTGTTGCCCTTAATGTTTTTTAACATTTCCTGCTTTTCTTCAGGACTGAGACAATTCATGTTTTTAATAAATATCACTGCTGTGTCAATAAATGGGGATTGAGCGGTTTCGTCATATTGAATGCTTTCGGTTTTATGAAAATGCGCTGGCTCCTCATCCATTGCCACGAAGCCAGTACGAATGCCATGTACAATATTCCATTCAAAAATTTGCCCACAAAAGTTTAATTGTAGTTTTATAAAGTTTCCTTTTTGATCAGACCAAGTGAAAAAATCAACGCCTTCAAAACCACCATACCAGCGACTCATCACATCCTGTTTGTCCGTTTTTAAAACTTCATCACTTACCTGAAAGAAGCTTTGCGCGGCCATTACTGGATCAAACAACTGTTGTTTTAGCTTTAATTTTGATTCACCCATTTAGTCACCATACTCGTTTATTTCCCCACTCTTAAAATTGGCAGGATATCGTTCGCTCGACTCGTCTAATGCATTTTCTTTATTTTGTTTCTTCCTTCTCTCTTCTTCCTCTTTCCTTACATCAGCAACAGCTGACTTTAAAACAAAAGATTTTTGAAAGGCTTTTAAAACAATAACAGCCTCATCCATTGCTTCAATGGCTCTACGACTGGCCTTAGGCAACTCTGGAGCCACCTCTGTTATTGTTGGAATAAGTTTATTCATATGCTTGGTCAAAGTGGCCAAGTTTTTCATTACTTCCGCGGAGTTTTCGGTGATTTGTGGTAACTCACGAGACATTTGCATTAAGTTATCAATCTCTTTGTTAAACTCGGTAGTGGTCAAAGCCACATTACTCATTACCGTTCCAAGGTTGTCGTTGATTAGCAATTGCTCGCTAATTTTTTGTACCTCAATTGCAGCAACATTAGCATTTTTTAACAAAGGCCTTAAATCATCAAACATTTGAACTAAACCCATGGAGCGTTCTTTTTCTGAAAAAGCATCCGCTAAGTACTTTAAGTTTTCCGCAAATCGCGTGAAGGACTCAAAGTGAGGTTGTAAAACTCTTGGGTCCAAAAGATCCGTTAGGTCAAAACTAAAATTAGTGGGTATTTTGCTGTTAGGTTTTAAGATCTCAGCATCTTTAGAACCAGCACTAATGTCTATGATTTTTTCACCAATAATAAATGGACGACTCATAACAATCATGGAATCGGTTTTAATTCGAGAGCTAAAGCTATTTAAGACACTTAGTTTCACTAAGACTTTATCTTCGAGCAATATAACCTCTTCCACTCGCCCCGCTTTTAAACCAGCCATTTTTACTTTTGTACCTGGAAATATCCCTTCCGCTTTTTCAATTTCGGTATAATATTTTATCTTTCTTTCAAACCAACTTTGCTTGATGGCAATTGCTCCAAGACTCAATATTCCACCGAGAAATGCAATCCCAACAAACAAACCAGCCACTCGTTCAAATTTGTTAAACTTCACCTTCATACAGCTAACTCCTGGCTCGACAATCGAAGAAGTTTTCCAGAGGAAATCTCAAAACTTTCAGCCTCCCAAGTTTGAAAGCTTCCTTCATAACTGGTGCTAAAAAATATCATCTTTATGCTTCCATCATGAAACTTTTCAGAAACATAGTTCACAAGAATTTCCGACCTTTCTTTATCTAAGGAGGCCGTTGGCCCATCCATAATTAAAACTTCAGGCTGAATGATTAAACTACGAATGATGCAGCCTAATTTTCTGACAAAACCTGGTGTCATAGCCGGTCTTAGGTCTTTAAACTCTAAAATTTTAAATAAGCTCAAATAACTTTCTACCACCTCATCAATTTCAGACATCTCAAGTTCGTCATGATATTGAAGAGGCAATGCGATGTTTTCTTTAAGACTACGGTTGTTTAGCAATCCACCGTAATCAAAGGTGTAGGAGATGTTCATTCTTAGCGGGTGAAACTCTTCAAAGGAAAAATCCAAAGCATTCTGGGAGTTCACCAAAATCTCACCTTCAACCTGATTGTGTATAAAAGCCAATGCCTTTAATAATTCAGAACAATCCCCCAAAGCCCCTTGAATTCTATATGCTTTACCTGCTTCAAACTCTTGTGAAACTTCTTTTAAAACCAGCTCATTGTTTAAGGAAGTAAGATTGAAGTCTTTTAACTCAATGCTTTCAATCGGTACACGCGACTCTTTGTATTTTAAAAGTGGAAGTTTCATATAACCCCCAATTTTATCAAACGATTTAAATAAAATAGAGCCGTCACACAAATGTGAAAACCAACTATGTATTTGATACTCATAAAAACCGCTTTGGTCGTTACCTGCGGAACTTCATGGGAACTGCAAACAACACTCATCCCTTGACGACAACACACTAAAAATATAATCGCCCCGCTAAAAATATTTTTCGTAAAAAACAAAAAGAAATCTTCTGGGGAAACGGCGTCAATCACTAGAGTCAAATAGTAATAAAAATCCATTTGATGTTGAAAGATTGTAATTACATAGCCACCAAAAATTGCAATCATGATGTAGTAAAATGCCAAGCACAAAACAGAGATTACTCCCCCCATCAATCGAGGAAAAACAATATAGCTCAGTGGATTGATTCCCATATTTTCTAGTGCGTCCACTTCTCTTTGAACACGCATGGAACCAATTTCAGAAGCCACTGCCGTGCCACTACGAGCCACAACAATTAAAGCCGTCAAAAGTGGAGCTAATTCACGAACCACAATTACCATCATAAAAGCCCCGATGCTCTCCACTCCTCCGAGTAGATTAATCTGTGAGCTACTTTGTAAGATTACCGCAGCACCTGAACCAATCGCGAGAGTAGAAATAATGGGTAAAGCCTGCCATCCTGTGAAGTAAACTTGAGCGGATACAACGGAAAAAATTGTGCGAATTCCCTGGGAACGGTCATTATAAGCCGCACGAATGCATAGATAACCCATTAATATGGTTTCTAAAAAGTTTTGAATGGTTCCTGTCAGTTTTGATCCCCATCGATCCATCTGACCAGTAATACTAGCAATCATGCTTTCCCCGTCTCGGTTTCACTCTTATTTATCGGGATTTACTCAGGAAAGCTTGTTAGGCTGATGGTCTAAAAAGACTTCTGTCTTGCGGGAACTAGACCGAACATTGGTCTATGTTGAGCTATAAACTTTGGGGTGTATTGAGTTGATAAATACTAAATTCACTTCTTTGGGTCGCCCCATTTACGCGAATATTTTTAATTTTAAACAGCTCTTTTGACGGCGTGTCAGTGACAGAGGACTGGTTCAAGCCACCACTGCCTAAGGCAGAAAGTCCTTTTCCACAAGAAGAAAGTAAAACTAAAAAAAGAAGTTTTAAAAAGACATTCTTCATTCACTCACCTCAAATTGAATATCGGCAGAATCAATGTTTGGAATATTAATTACAAGACTTTGATACTCCACCTCTTTGTTAATTTCTATCTGACGAACTAAGCTATTTTTGTAATAGACTTTTAGATATCGATAGGTTTTTCCAGCAATGGCTTGCGTCTCAAAACTAATGGAAGATTGCTTTGCTGAATCAAAGTTTAGGACATTTATTTCTTCTGTCATAAAACTAGAACTCCAGCCATCCAATTTAATCTCAACCGAATAATTCCCCGCCAAATCCTTGCTCGAATCCAGTTCTAAATATGGTCGATCCGTTACTTTATACAAAGAATCATCCTTGTACCAAGTATAGGTTCCCGCTTGGCTACGATCCAATTTAGGAATATCTAAAAGAGTGTACTGCCCACTACTGGCGTACTCCACGCGAAGGTTTTGATCGCTTTCAGACAATTGAATTTTATCTGGATCATTCGATACATTTCCTTGACCGACAAGATCGATATGATCAATGTACCAGTCTTTATTGGCAGCACTTCGTAGGCTTATTTCAGTTTCCACACCATCATGATAAAATTGTTCCGATCGCGAATGATAGATGTCGACATTGTAAAATGGAAGCTCTGCCGATCCCGAGCCATTGCTATAACTACCAATTGGTAAGTCTCCAGTTAGCTCTCCTAGTTTTGGTAAATAGAAAAACACTTGGTAGTAACCAGGCTTTCTAGCTTTAAAAATGATTTTAGATTCTGCATTGGAAGACAGCCGTACCACAGAACGAGAATATATCGCTCCATGATTAAAGCTATCTGGTGCGTACTGAAAATCTACTCCACTATTGCTAAAACTTGAAAACTTTAGATAAGAGGAAGCGTATTGGGTAAAATCATATCCCTCTGGATCTGATTCCTCGAAGTTATCTGCCTCATCACTAGGAACAACATTATTATCTCCCTGCAGGCTAGTGTCCTGATAATCAAAGTCATCCATCGTATAAAGAATTTTATTCTCAGAGATTGCTGCAAGCGCAGAATTAAGTTTCAAAAAAGGAAGTGGATATTTGATTCTACTGTCTAAGCCATAACTCGCTCCCCGCTTTAAAGCTCCTAGGTATTCTTCTGGAGTAAAGGAGGGATAAGCTGAATTTAAAACAGCAATGGCACCAGCAACATAGGGAGTCGCTTGGGAAGTACCACTCATATAACCGCTTTGGTTATTCGGAAATCCAGATAAAACATCAACACCTGGAGCCATGATATCAATCCAGTTAGCATGATTACTAAATTCAGCCACCTGAATAGAACTATCCTTATAGCCATAGGCGCCAACAGCTACCACGCCACTGACACAGGCTGGAAATGTAATTTGATGGTCTAAATAATCATTTCCAGCAGCGGCAACAACACTTACTCCCAGATCTTTTAGATCTTTAACCAGCATAGTAAATGGGCCCATTCTACTTAAGCCTTCATAACGCCAGTCAGAATCACATTCTCTCCTGCTATAAGCTGCATAAGTGGCAATTCCCATGGAAACATTAACGACCTTGATATTTAGTCTTTGCGAAACATCGGTGATATGCTCAAAGGCTGATAACATACTGTAAACGTCGGAACCACCTTCGTCTCCTGTAATTCGAATTGGAAATATATTTGCCTCCGGTGCAATTCCAGAAATGCTTTCTGTAGTTTTCGCAGCAATGATCCCCGCCACGTGGGTCCCATGATAAAGACTAGACTTTAAAGCATCTATCTCCGAATCAGATAATCCTGAAAAATCGGCTTCGACAGGACGGTAGCTGCTACCACTCTCTAGCTCTTCTTCTTTGCCATTGCATCCTCCTAGATCCAAACTCACAATACAAGATCCTTGTAAGACCCTTGTCTGATTCGCTGAGTTTTTAAATAGAAAGTGATCGGGATCAACCCCAGAGTCCACCACTGCCACCGTTACATCACTACCTGTAAAACCATAGTTATGACTTTCAATGGCACCAATCTTCTCTGCAATGGAGTAAGTGTTTGGACGCAACTCTCTATTTAACATCATTGCTATGGCTAAGCCTGATTTCTTTAATTCCTCAAAAGTGTTTTGATCTAATTTCGTTTCCAAAACGGGATACTTTTTTAGCTCCCTAATTTTACTAGAGATCGTTTTTCCTGAAAGTTTTTGGTAAGTTTGTTTTCCATTTCGAATAATCTCTAACAGCTTGAATCGGCTGCTATTTAATTTTTGCTGATTCGAGCTAGTTATTTGCTTACTTCCGTAGGTAATGATTAAACTCACCTGCTCCTTATTTTTAAAAGCATTCACTATAGAATCGGCATCTGATGAGAAACTAGAATTTGCTTGTATGCCATTTTGGCCACTACAATTTGTATAAGAAAATGCAATTGCCGCGAACATGGCAAGCAGGCTTAAAATTGTAGTTTTCTGAGACTGTTTTTGCATCAAGTATCATATCGGAACATTGAGGACTCAAGTTTAGGAAATTCCGAGACAGTGACGCGATAAAGTGAAAACACTTAACTCACTGATTTTACTTCAATATTTTCTTTTAGATCCTTAAACATCTGAAAAATTCTCGTTTTAATTTGATCGTGCTTCTTAGCCTTTACTAGCTCTGAAATTTCCAACATATCTTCGTCAAAAACTTGATTGAGAAGATCCACTTTTTCTGGATGATTTTTCAAGCTATCAATTAGACGAAGAGATTTTGCGTAATAAGTTTCGATAAAAGCAAACTCCCCTTTTGCAAATGCCAGGTGGTTTTGAAAATAAGAGTGAATTTCTTGAAAAATCTCAGAGTCTTTCTCCCCTAGAATTCCAGCAATCCACTCTAGAGCACTATCAGTTCTTTCTGGATATAAATTACTTAGCATAGGACTTCTCTTTGTATCTTTCATTGGTTAAACTCCTAAAAGTTGTAAAGCTCTCTACTTCACTTATTAGTCTGATCAATTCTTCGGAATTTTCCTACGGTACCTTAGAGCAGAAAACACAAAACTGGATCTAAGTGTGGAATGAAAATTCGCCCTGTTTTTAAACACTTACGCATTTTGCCTGATGCATTTTCTACTATATCTATATAAGCATTTTTAAAGAAAACACTAGATGTAGTGGTCCAGGCTTTTTGTACTTGAGAGCCACGGAGATGTTTTTTAGAGTGTAAATCTAGACCAAGGCCTCTGGGCTTTTAGAGGGAAGTGATGCAAAGAAAAGATTTAGAGCAAGGTTTTTATCGAATCAAAGAAACTATCCAGTTTCCTTTTCCAGAAACAGACAATCCACCGGTGGTGGCACCACTCTTTGACAGTATCAAATATAGTTTCAAAAACCCTCATGAAGTGGAAAAACTTTTTCAATCTCAAAGGGAAGGTTTTTTATATTCCCGGTTTGAAAACCCAAACTCTGCCTACCTTAAAAAATTACTGGCAGCTTTTTGTGAAAGAGACAAGGCGCTCTTACTGCCGTCAGGCCTTGCCTCTATCACCCACTGTTTGGATAGCTTAAGTGCTCCAGGCGATTCTATATTGTGTTTTTTTGAGTCTTACTCACCAACCAAAGCATTCATCCAAAATGAACTTAGCAAAAAAGGAGTTAATGCGATCCTTTGTCACCTTGACGACAAAGATTCCATTAGGGAAGTTTTTGAAAAACAAAAACCTAAAATCTGTATTTTCGAGCAACAAACCAACCCTCAATTAAAAATTTGTGATAGAGATTTTATTGTAGACCTTTGCGAAACTCACAATTGTATTTCTGTTGTGGACGCCACTTATGATGCTTTTTTAAAGGCCCCCGAGGAAGGCATTGATGTTGTCATCCATAGCTTAAGTAAATTTGCCTCTGGGCATAGTGATATTATGGGTGGTTGCATCTGCACTTCTCGATCGAATCTATTTGATAAAATGGACCAATCGGCCAAGTCTCGTGGCATTTATTTAGACCCTTATGTTAGTAGGCAAACTGCAAGAAGCCTTGAAACCTATTTAATTCGACATCTCCAATACCTTGAAAACACAAAGCTACTGGCAAAAAAGTTAGAGGAAGAAAAATGTTTTGTTAGGCTAAAGCATCCGAGCCTTAAAGACTTTTCTCAAAAGGATTTGTCTGATCGTTATCAAATACAGTCCACCACCATCTTCGCTGGCCTTGCCAATGAAGAGCAACTTTATAGTTTTATTGGCGCCTTAAAACTGATTCGAATGAGTCCCAGCCTAGGATGCAATGAATCTTTGATCGCTCCTGCTAAATTATTTTATGGTCATGGCATGTCAGAGGATGAACTTAAAAAATCAGAAATCATCGAAGGTAGTTTTCGCCTTAGTATTGGTCTTGAATCTCCAGAGCTATTGTTTGCTGATATTCAACAGGCACTGGAAAAGTTTTGACCAACAAACGATTAACTCTTTTATAGAATATATTTTTTAAAACCTAAGATTATATCGGTTCTACAAAATTAAAGAATATAATATTCCCCAGAAAATTAAAAAAGACCCAGAACTACTGAGTCTTTTATTTTTACCAAATACTACTATCGACAAGAAGATTGGTAAGTATAGATTTTTTCTGTTTCATGATTTTCACCAGCAAATGCACCGATCTCTTCGTCATTGGATGCTTTAGTCATTGCAAACTCGATAAATCGATCTGTGTACTTATGGTAGTAAGAAACATCTTTATAACCATAGAAAGTGACATATTCTGTGTGACAACGCTGCACTCGTCTACGACAAGTTCTTGGTGGGCGCGGTCTCGGACGTGGATCTCTAATTTTTCCTGGATCTCGTCTTTTGTTGTTTCCTGGACGATCTGCTTTTCCTTTTCTAGGATCTTTAGAAAGCTCCGCAGCCTGGTCAAGACTATCATTCACTGCGAAGTCTACGTCAGCACAAGGGTAATTTTCATAAACCCACTGACAACGAGTTCTAGGCTCTGTCCAAGAACAGTTTTCTACTGCATTTTGTTGTTCTGAATTAGAAATTTGGGTTTCTAAACTACCATTTATATCGTAGTTAAAACCAGTCTCACTGGCTGGTAAATTGATTTCGCCATTATGCTTAGGTAGATCAATGTCACTAGGGACTTTCACTTCCAGACTGAAATCATTATTAATTTTTAATTTCATTTTTGAGTTTGAAGCAGTAAGTTTTGCCGAATACTGGCCAGGCTCTAAACGTTTTGTGTTGCGATCACGCATTTTGTAAAGTCGTCGGCACCGACTTGAGTTACTGTTGTTTCTTTCGCAACGCTCTAATTGTCTTTGATCACCACGATTTAATGGTTCTACGATTTGCAAAGTTTTATTTAAACCTAAGACTCCGTTAAACACATTATCACACCCCGAAAGTACTAAAACTCCCAAAGTGGCTAATAATAAAGCTTTCATTTCCCCTCCTAATTGAAATTGGGCTAGGCCCAACTTGGCTCCATGGCCCTGTATAGAGCAATGAAAGTGCCAAAACTTTTAGTATCCTTTTGTCCTAAAAAGCACTTTTTAGCCTAATCTTGTGGCACTTTTTCAAATCAAAAAACTCAAATGACTCCACCGACTGAATAGGAAATTAGCAGTTTAAGATAATTCTTCTTGAAAGCTAGTTTTCTGAAAAGCAAAGTTTGACTTTAGGCACAAGATCCTAGAGATTATCAGAATCTTTGCACAAGGTGGCGTGGTAGAGAGGCTATACAGCGGATTGCAAATCCGTGGACGTCGGTTCAAATCCGGCCGCCACCTCCAAATTTTCTTTTTTTTAATTACATCTATTTTTTCGAAATAATTTTGAGCTTTTTCTTTTAATGAAGAACTGTCCTTCTTAAGCTGTAAGCTGGCTTATCTTATAAGCCAAAACTGCAAACGAGATGTTTTACAAGTTTTTATGCGACAAACTAATCCCGGGGCAAGCAAAGCCCCAGTTAAAGAATATTCCAAGACTATTTGTTCACAGCACTATTACTACAAGACTTACTAGACTTGGATCGATATAGGATTGCACGGAGCATTTTCCAGTCAACGAGACCATTTTTTATGGCAGTAAAAGCCAGACTTTTGTTGTTCCTAATTGTTGAACGCATCAATCCTGTGAGGCGTTTTGAAATTTCGTATTTCACAGCCAGTGTTAGTAAAATCCCAGTTCCTCTAGAGAGACTCACAAACTCATCAGGTAAAACCAAGCCTTGGTTTATAGAAAAAATCACCCAGTCTTTTGCTTTCATTCGCTCTTCTGGTTTTGTAATTTTAGTTTCTTCTAAATACTTCTCATCAAAGCTCTTATCAAAGGCTTGTTTACTGATTGGTGATTCATTTTCAATGCTTAAATTCCAAAGTATCTCTTTCATAGCAGTAGCATCTCGAAATTTCGATGCAACTACCAAAGAGATAAACTGACTTCGAAAAGCTTTTTCGATCACTCCACCCATTCCATAATCAATTATTGGTACATCAACCACAATTTTCTCAGTGGAGGATTTACGAAATTGGAACCAATGAGAACTTTGCCCAGAGACCCTTTCGATAATATCCACCATGAAATTTCCTAAATGCAAATCCGCATGGATAAAACCAGATTTTATAAAACCCGTTTCCATCCAACGATGAATTAAGCCACGGGTGATTTCTTTCGCAAGCAATTGATCTGTTTCATTAGCACTCTCCCCTAACTTAGAAATTTTCTTTCCTTTTACTTTTTCCATAAGTTGTATTCTTACGCCATTCTCTGAAGGGTCAGAGTAGTAATACATTTCTGGCACATAATATCTAATTTCTAAATCCAATTGATTTTTAGGAAAGAATTTAACAATCCCCAAATTCAATCTGTGATTAGAAGGAAGCTTAATTTTTAACTCATGGGTATATTCAGACTTTGCCATGACTTGTCGCTCGGAAGCTCCTTTGGAATCCATGTCTCGATAAATGTCCTTATCCATTGGTGCAATGCTTGGTTCCATCAAAGGCCAATTTAATCTTCGAAGCTCAGGGTCTTGATCGATTTCCTTCGCAGTATTAGTGATATTCACCGTTCCGCGAGGGATAATATTCTCCATCCCAGGCTTAACCATTCGCAATGCCCATTCATGAGTTTTCTGGGTCTTCAGATCGCGAACAATGACTGTATGCATTTGCGCAATAGAACCCGCATGAAAAGCCTTTTCTACTTTAACAATTTCTAAATTCTTTCTAGCCAATGCTTCCTTTTCTTTTTCTAGCTCCTCTAATACAAGAGCCAATGGAGCTGCTTTGCCACCGCTTTCTAAGCTTGCAAAAGCCTCTTTAATTTTTGCATCAATTCCTTCCATTCTAGCAACCACTTGCAGAAACTTTAAAAACTGAGGGATTCCATAGGATAAAACCGTTCTAAATCTTTGAAAATTATTTCTCTGGTCAGGATTATCAAGAAGACCGGAAATCATATTTTTTGAACCAATTGGAGTAAGGTTTTTAAATACGCCACCTAAAAAAAGTTGAATAAAACGCCCTAGGCCTTTTACCTCAACCATATCCACTTGAAACTTCTCTTTATCCGCAGCCACTTTTTCACCAACGGAACGAAGCTCTTTGTCCATTCTCTCAAAAACACTTGTGAAGCCGTTTGCAATCTGAAGTTTCTGCTTTGCGCTCAAGGATCGTTTAAATTGGTGTAAATAACCTAAGGCTTCCATTTCAGATTGTTTCGATAAAATTTCCCAGGACAAAAATCTTTCCAAGATCAGTTGCTGATAATTCTCTGCTAGATTTGCGGCAGAAAAAGCATTCCCCGTTTTTTTATCAACAAAGTCTGAGAACTGTTCTTTGGCAAAAGCAAATTGATTTTTATGGTATTGTTCTATTTGTTCAGCGACAGCCGGGGAACTCGCTTTATAATAAAATTTGTAGAAGGCCTTAGCATTGCTTAAATGCCTCACTTCTGATTGCAGATCCATATACAACTCTCTGTCTAAATACCTATGACGTACATAATCTTCCAGAGAATTCACTTCTACAAGTTCCGCTTTGCCAGCATAATATTTTGATAAACTACTGAGAGCAGAATCAAATGCTTTTATTTTTTCGCTATCCTCAAGATCGTAAGCCAGTAGCATATACTTTGAAATGATCCGCAGACTTTCTGGCAGATAATATTTCTCTGGCTTTTCCTCCATGGCAAGCGTTTCAGAAATATCAACCATGTCTTCATCTGCCTTGCTATGTCCTTGGAACACAAGCAAAAGACTAAGAATTAAAATGAGCTTAGATAAAAGCTTTTTCAAAATAGTAACTCCTTAAAAGAAAGGATAAAGATAGCATAAAGCATAGAGGGCTATGGACTATAGAATCTACAAAGCAAAAGTCCTCCTGGAGAATCTATGAGATTTCAAACATTAGAAGTAATTTTCTGTAAATAAGACCATAGCTGACAAGTTTTTTGACAGTACTTTTGAGTGTACTAATTGTAAATATGTAGGTTCCAAGAAACACTTGAAACTTATGACTTCAATTTTTCACAAAAAAAAGCCTGGATAAACCAGGCCTCTTTTTTTAGATCCAACAATAGATTTTGGGCAAATTAGGGATCCTTATAAAATTAATCACATCCTTGGTAAGGAAACTGTACAATCTCATAATCGGTTTTACTCAACTTCATTTGCTTTAAGCTCTTTAGCATTAAGCTTTCATATTTTGTTTTGTATTCCTTTTCAATTTTTTCCAATAACTTAGAATCATCTCCCGCGTCGGTGAGTTCTTCGCCGTATTCGGTTCTCATTTCATCTAAATCTTCCCAGGCACTTAGCTCATTGCTAAATGGAATCTTACCACTATCAAAGTTAGGAAAATCCGTCTTTGGAGAAATTTTAAAGGGTGCTTGATGTAGTTTTGAACTTAAATATTTCAACTGCTCTGCATTCGCCTTTTCAGGATGGATTAAGATATAAGCCTCACATTCATCTTTTTCTAAAAGACTAGCTTTGTACTTTTCCGGAAGACGAACACATTCTTTTTCTGCTCCGTCTTTATTTTTTTCGTTGGCCTGCTTTAAAAGACTTTTTGTTTTTGGTTTGCGAGAAGAGTCTAAAATTGTAAATCCATAAGAAACACCAAAGTCAGTGCATACATCTCTATCTTGAAACATATCCATGATTTCTTCGTCTGAGGTTGTGGCCATTGCTAAGTTTGATAACATTATAATGAATACGACTTTCCACATAGTTTCACTCCTAAGTCCATACAAATATACTAAGATGAATTCGTGTATTTTCCGCCCTTTGGTCTTAGAAAAAGTCAAAAACCCAGACCTAAGCCTTGGCTTATGTGTAAATCCTTACGCAAAACTTTCAACAAGGCACGAATATTTCTTTCTTCAAAAAAACTACTATAAATACATAAACAATCAAGGAGGATATATGAGTTTATCAAAGATACAATCAAGAAGAGCAATCGATGCATACCTAAATGAGTCTTATTCAGACAATCACCTAATCGATTTACCGGTCGGCAAAAAAAATAAAGTCTTAGAAAAAGACTTCAAAACTTTCTCAGAAATTTTACAAGAAAAAGTAGCGCTATAAAAAGAGGTAGAATGGAAAAAAGAATCAATGCATTAGAGAAACAATCTCTAGAAAAAACTAGAGATTGTTTTTTTTAATTATTTAATTACAGCACAAGCGATTCTTTTCCCTGCTGCCCCACTAGGTTGAGACTTTAAATCATCAGATCCAGCATGCAAAACAAAGGCTCTGTTTAAAATCGAAAACTTATCAGCCTCTTTTAAACTTGCACGAGGAATTTCAATCTCGGCTTTGACTTGTCCGTTTTCATCAGCACTTACATTACCCAAATCTCCAAGATGGCGCTTCTCAGCCTCAGGCCCCGCATGACTATGACCTTCGGGAGCAAAATGTCCACCAGCTGATTTTCCATCCGCTGAAGAACAATCACCATTTTCGTGAATGTGAAAACCATGCTTTGAGTTTGGTTTCAAACCACTGATATTAAGCTTTGCCATTACTATGCCTTTTTTTGTTTGATAAAGCTTTATATCTCCTGCTACAGAACTACCACTTTTGGCAGCCAATGTGCTCGTAATCTGCTCGCTCGATCCATACTTGCAATGAGCACAAGAGATCATAAACAAGCTAAGTCCCAATACTAAAAATGTCTTAATTGAAGTTTTCAATGAGTTCTCCTTTTGATTAAATTCTATTTACCAAGCATAGTCCTTTGCTATTAGTGATAAAAGCTTATTCCTAAATTAAACACCTTCCTTTGTTTGAAACTTAAATAGACACAAACAGCTATCTATAAACTAACTGACTAGCTCGTGGTATTTTTGTTTTAAAAGTCTTTGTGTTTGTTTATTGCTTTGAGAACTTATTCCCCTGTTAGATCATTGGTTGATATAAGCTCAAAAGGCTTTTAAACTCATTTCCTTAGTATTTTGCTAACAATTTTAACGATTAGAAGAACTTCTCCCCTTGAATTGTTATGATTTCTTAAAGATTGGTAATTTTCGTAATAATTGCTTCTTTCATTCAATTCTTAGCTAAAAAATGCCGTTAAGCTGTTGGTAAGTAACGACAAACTATTTCCCTCACTAACAAATAAGGTAGGTCAAACTAGAATGTCAAAAGCGTTTCGATTTCTATTTATTGCACTTTCATTAATTTTGATTAGCTTCAATGAGAAGCAGCCATTAATGGCAGACCAGAGCACATCCAAAATCAGTCTTAATTTCTCTACAACAGAATGGTGCCCTTACATTTGCAACGACAAAAGTAAGCCAGGTTTTGCAGTTGAATACCTTCAACAAATTTTCAAACAAGCACAACTTGATATCGAATACAAAATCATGCCCTGGTCACGAGCCATTTTTCTGGCAAAACAAGGAAAAGATTTTGATGGTCTGTTGACCGTTTCCAATACAGAAGCCCCAGGTATGAAACTAACTAACAGCCCTAGCTTTAGCTATCGCGCTTGTTTTTACGGAAAAAAAACCTTCGCCTGGAAATATGAAGACCTGGAATCTGTAAAAGAAATTCGCCTAGGCGCGATTCAAAGCTACGGTTACAGTGAAGATTTAGACAAATACATTTCTCAGAAACCAAAAAACGTTGAAATTATCACTGACCGAGATTCTTTGAATCGTTTTACTAAACTACTCGATTCCGGCAGAATTGATGTTTTTGTTGGCGATCAAAATGTGGTTCATTACCAAACCAAATTAGAAAGAATTAAAGAACTAGGTTGTCTTCCTAAAAATGATGTTTTTATTGCCCTAAATCCCAAATACAAACATGTGGATGAGGTCATAGAACGTCTTGATAAAGTCATGCAAAACAAGTCAAATAAAGAGCTATTCCAAGACTTAAAGAACAAATACCTTAAAAATCAAAAATTGAGCGAGCACAGTTTTCAGCGCCTTTAAATCCAACATTGACATATACCCTACCCCAGTATAGTTGGGGTTCATGGCCCATATTAGAAAAAATCAAAAAGGTAATTCTACGGATCAGCCATGGATACCGCAAAAAAAGATCTTAGAAAATTTAGACATCTCACACATTATTATCGAAGAAACTAGTTGCTCAGATTTTTGAGCAACCCCTCCCTCTATAAATTGGTAGAAAAACCACCCACTCGCTCAAGCGCTCTTTGATAGGCTTCTCTTTTTTCCATATTCTCAATAAATTTTCTGCAATTGGCAAAGTTACTTAAACCAACTCTGGCTTCTGCCACCTTTAAACTATAGCCCAAGACAATATCGGCAGCAGACAATTCCTCGCCACAAAGCCAAGGCCCTTTCCCTAAATCTTGGTTTAACAAAAATAAAATACGATCCGTTCTTGGACTGAGAATTATTGTATGTATTTTTTTACTTACCGTTTCTAAAATTGGTTTTAAAAAGAAAGGAACACTAGTAGTTACTTTGTGAAATAAAAACGAAGTAAATAACATCGGCATCAAACTCGCTTGAGAAGCATGAAACCAAAAATTATATTTTTCGTAACTCTCCGAGTTTTTTTCAGGACGCAAGGGCTGTTGGCTTTGTCGGTCTAAAATATAATCTATAATCGCGTTTGTTTCAGCAATGACTTTGCCATCCATTTCTACAAGGGGTGATGTTCCAAAGGGATGTAACTTTTTAAAATCTTCTGGAGCTAATTTGGTAGTTTTGTCTCGTTTGTAAAGCTTAATTTCGTAATCTAAGCCTAGCTCCTCTAAAAGCCAAACAATTCGAATTGCCTGTGAATTTTCTAAATAATGAACCTTAATCATAGTTCCTCCCCTGACATATTTTACTGAGTACTTTTACCAGGGCAAGAAAAACTAAAAGATCTGTCCCCGTGTCTTGCTAGAGTTAACCCATAACAGAAAATACATCCACAACAAATGAGCCATTGCTAAATGAAGCATTTTTAAAGCACTTGGCGAAAGGCTCAATAATGTTACAAAGCCAATTGCAACCGCTAAAGCCGTAAGTGCCATAAAGTTTCTGCTTCGAGTTTTAAACAACTCGGTTCGCTCTTTTTGAAAACCTAAAGAATAAAAAATAACTAAAGCAAAGCTACAAGCTAAAAAAGGATGGCTCGCTCGCAAACGCACAAATACATGACTATCTTGCGAGAAGTCTTTCATGAAACCCAATAGCAAGTCAGTGCTAGGAAACAAAGTACCACTCAAGGCGGCTAATGATCCAGCGGAAGCCACTACAAGTAAGAATAAACAAAGACCTGAATATTTGGAGAATTTGAGAAGGGATTTTCTAAAGCCAATTAAATCTGGAAAGCGAATAAAGTCATAACAAAGAGCTAAACTTCCGGTTAACAACATTGAGTTAATCTGATGAATCCCCATCCAATAAGCTCTAGCCAAACTTGCGTCACTACCAACAAGACCTTTTAAAACCAATTGCGCGCCAATTAAAGACTCGGTGATCGTAAAAAATAAAACAAATAAACTGCCAATTTTTAAGGCTCTGTTGTGGCGTTTAAAGGCCATCACGACAAAAATCAAAATCAATATTCCGTAAATTCCAGTAGATAAGCGGTGGGAAAACTCGATCCAAGTAGCAATGGGTTTTTGCGTAGGCACCCATTCACCGTGACAAAGTGGCCAGTGCTCGCCACAGCCGTCTCCTGATTTAGAAATTCGAACCCAAGCCCCCCAAATGATAACAAAAACACTGTAGTAAATTAAAGCTAGGTTGAATTTTCTGATTTTTTCCATATGAGCGAAGACTACTCGCAGAATTCTACAAATGCAAGATTAACAAGCCTCGTGAGCTAAATGATCTCCCTTTGAAAAGCCATTTGTCTCGGTGCAAAATTCTTGTCAAAACCATGTTAATCTAAGCTTGTCCATAGCTTTAAAAAGGAAACCTACAAACTAAAGAAAAAAGCACTGGTAAAGGCAAATGTGCAGACTTCTCCAATAAACTTAAAAAGCTTTAAAACACTATGAAAGTATCTTTTAGAAGCCAATTTATGAGATTTACTAAAGCCTTATTTATGAGAATCTTTTTCAAAAGCTTACTCAAACAAGAATTTCTAATTCTATTTAGAGTCATTATTTTTAATAATAATAGCCCTAACCAAAAGGGCTTAAATAGTGAACAAATTTACTTTCTCTACACTGGTGTTTTTAATCATTGGCTGTTTTTTCAGTGTAATCACTCACGCAAACTCTTGTCGGTTTTCCCCTAACCGTTTTACCTATTTCGAGAATGACGCACATATTATCGACTCCTTAGGAGTATCTAAGACAAAGTTGGCTGCCAGATACCAATTAGAATTCACTAACTACAAAGTAGCTACCCTGGCTGATACTAATTTTTTAATTGGTCTTTACGATAAAATTTTAAAAAAATCTAAAACCTACAATATAAGCTCACAGGAAGCTCAACAATTAAACTCACTAAATTCAAAATTTAATTTTTCAAAAAATGATGTCATAGAGCCAAAACAAATTGAAAAAATATTTTTAGCTGTGAACTATTATTTAGCGCAAAAAAAGGCCACGCAAAGCGCCTACTTTTATAAGAGCCTTGATAAGGAAGCGGTTTTACAAGAAAGCCTAAACTCCTTGGTTCTTAGTCTTCGGGATGTCAGCTTAAGAAACAAGACAAAAGAAAATCCTCTGGTTTTTTACTCCGCCTTTTACAGAAAAGCGGCCAAATGGATCAATCGTTTGAGATTTGATAACTACTCAGGTGGAAGTCAAATCATGAAACTAAACGAATACAAATTACGTGAGTTTGTGAACTTTGACCTAGAAAGAAAAAAACTAGAGCAAAAGTACATGAGAGAACTAAGCACTAAAGAATATTTTGAAGCAGCAAAAAAAGCTTACCCAAAGTCAAAATACACTACGGATCTAGGAACATTTGCTAACTTCATTGAAAGTGTTCGACACAACCAAGACGGCTACAAAAATTATATGAGTGTCTGGCAAGTTGATTCGGATGTGTTTTTAGCAGACTCCGCCTTTATAGACCTGTTAATTTATTCGAAAGACTTAAACGCCGACACCTTCGAACAATACCTCCGTAAATTTTCAATAGAACAAGTTAGGTCTGCAATTTCTAGGACCAATCGATTGAATCAGAAAATCATTTCTCTACGTTTTTTTCAAAATATGTCCAGAGAAAGTGTTCACGAGATCATAAGCTATTGGTTAAACTTTGACATCACTGTACCCAATTACCGCTCTCTTGAGAGACGAGCTTTCATCTCTTTTAGAAAAGAATTAGAAGGATTGCTTTAATTTTATACATTTTCTGATTATTTTTAAATACTTCAACGCGAAAAACCAAGTCCCTACTAGCCTTGCAAGTAAAGCTTCTCTACAATTAAAACCTAGTTTTATTGGCCACATCAGCCACTACGGAGAACAATATGGAAAACATCAAAGAATCTGTACAAGAGTATTATGGTAAAGAATTAAAGTCCTCAGCAGACCTAAAAACCAATGCCTGCTGCACTAATGTAGAATACCCAGATAAAATTAAAAAAATCCTCTCTCAAGTACATGACGAAGTGATGAGTAAGTATTACGGCTGTGGCTTAACCATTCCCAATGAATTGGAAGGACTTAAAGTTTTAGATCTAGGATCAGGAAGCGGTAGAGACTGTTATTTAGCGAGTAGCTTGGTTGGTGAAAATGGATACGTCATTGGCGTTGATATGACAGATGAGCAACTCGAGGTAGCAAATCGACATATTGACTATCACACGGAAAAATTTGGTTTTAAAAAAGCAAATGTGGAATTTAAAAAAGGTTCTATCGAGGCACTAGATGAATTAGACATCGCCGATAATTCATTAGATTTAATCATTTCAAATTGCGTGATCAACCTATCCACCGACAAACCAAAGGTACTAAAAGACTGCTACAACAAACTAAAAGAAGGCGGAGAAATGTATTTCTCTGATGTATATGTTAACCGTAGAATCCCAAATGAACTTGCCTCTGACCCTGTTATTTATGGCGAGTGTCTGGGAGGAGCTCTGTACTGGAATGACTTCTTAGATTTCAGCATCAAAGCTGGCTTTACAGACCCGAGAGTGGTTGAAGCAGAGGCTATTACAATTGAAAACCCAGCTCTTCAAGAAAAGCTAGAAGGCTATGAGTTTTATTCTGTAACTTACCGATTATTTAAAATTCCACGCTTAGAAAAAGACTGTGAAGACTATGGACAAGCCGTAATATACAAAGGCAGCATGGCTGATTCTCCAAACTACTTTAAGATGGACGATGGCCATGTATTTGAAAAAGGAAAAGTACACCCAGTGTGCGGAAACTCCTATTTAATGCTAGAGCAAACCCGTTTTAAGGATCATTTTGAGTTTATAGGTAGCTTTGACAATCATTTCGGAATTTTCCCAGGTTGTGGAACATCAAATCCTTTTGAGAGCCTACACAGCGAAGCCCCAAGTGGCGCCGCCAGCACAGGATCCAGTTGTTGTTAAAATTTAACTAAAAAAAATCTCGCTTCTTGCAAACGAGATTTTTTTTGAAATTTGCCTCTTAAAAATCTACAGCACTAAAAACTAACCACGGACTCCCGCCAAGAAATCATTCACAATTTGATTTTTTGTTTCGGCAAAGACCTCATCAGCATTTCCTTCAATCAATTTTTCTCCCGCTTGCCAGTCTGAATTGTACCAAAACATAGCGACGCGATCACAAAGACGCTTCGCTTGAGCAAGGTTATGAGTCACTATCAAAATACTGAAACGTTCTTTTAATTTTAAGAGCAAAGACTCAATGATCTCCGTAGAGATAGGATCCAAACTAGAACATGGCTCATCAAGGAGTAAAACTTCAGGTTCAAGTGCAATGCTTCTTGCTATACAAAGCCTTTGTTTTTGCCCCCCACTAAGCTTCAAAGCGGAGCGCCCTATATCTCCTTCTAACTCATCCCATAGACCTACATCAGAGAGAGCTTTTTTAACCCTAGAATCAATATCTGAAAACCCATGCTCCTTCAAAGCTAGAGCTATATTGTCATAGATACTCAAAGGCAAGGGGCTAGGCTCCTGAAATATCAAAGCTACCTTCTTACGTAACTCCTTTAATTCACAATCGGAGGAAAAAATGTCTTTGCCTTGAAATAAAACATGCCCATTTCTAGTAATGTCTGGATTTAAATCAGAGAGTCGGTTCAGCACCGATAAAAAACTACTTTTCCCACAGCCACTTGGTCCGATGATGCCTGTAATTTTATTAGAATAGAGTTTAAAATCTAACTTACAAAAGACACATTTTTTTTGATAAAAAAGATCCAACTTTTTAACTTCAAACACCAAACTCACGAGATCTCCTCAACTGCTTTACTTTTTCTTAAATAGAATTTATGCAAAAGATGAAAAAAAGCATTAATGGATAAAATTAGAAACATAAGTACAAAAGCAGAATTATAAGCGTTTCGATCCCCGCCAGGAACATTCATGGCGAGATCATAAATATGCACCGATAAAGCCCGTCCAGAATCAAACAGACTCTCAGGCATTCGATCTACATAACCGGATGTAAAGATCAGTGCAGCGGTTTCAGCAAGGGCCCTACCAATACTTAAAACAGAGGCAACAATTAAACTTGGAGTCGCCTGCGGCAAAATGATCTCTTTATAAATTCGCCAACTACTTAAACCCAATGACTTTCCAACCAGGTAATCCTTTTGAGGAACACTGCTTAGTCCTCTCTCAAAGGTGTAAATAAAAAGAGGTAAAGCCATTAAAGCCAAGGTCAATCCTCCAGATAAAATTGAGAATCCCATATCAAGAATAACACTAAAAAAACTATTCCCAAACAGTCCAAATACAATGGATGGCACCCCAGAAAGTACTTCAATAAGTTTTCGAATTAGAAAATGCAGCGAGGATTTTTTCTCGTGATACTTGCACAAATGAATACTAGTTAAAATCCCAAGCGGCAGAACCACAAGCATACAGACCATTAAAATCAATAAAGTGGAAACAATTACTGGAAATACTCCACCTTTTCGCCCAGCACTCTCTACATCTTCTAATAAAAAAGATAAGCTCAAATGTTCAAAGGCTGATACCAAAATATCACCTAAAATACTAATCATAGATAGGAAAACTAATCCCGCAAAAACTGTAGCAAAAATCTTGCTAAAATTAATCTTTATCAGCATAGTCTACCACCTTATGGCTTAGGAAAAAAAGAAGACCAACCAAAAGAAAAAGCAAGAAGCCAGAAAAAAACAAAGAGGACCTATGTAAGGATTCTGCATATGCCATTTCCAAAGCTATATTCGCTGTCAAAGCCCTTAGAGGTTCAAATAAGGAGGAAGGAATTTGGACTATATTTCCACAAACCATCAATACAGCCATAGTCTCTCCAATAGCCCTTCCTAATGCTAGCAAGGAGGAACTAGCGAAATCCGCTTTTAAATTAGGAATCAATACCTTCCAAAAATAAGTCTCCTTACTGATCGCAAGAGAGCTTGCTACTTTTTGCCAATTGGCTTTTTTACTTTCAATGGATTCAATGAGACTCAAACTGATGATGGGAAAAATCATTAAAGCCAAAACCAATACTCCAGAAAGCAAACTAAAACCAGGAGCTTTGATTTTTGCAACCAGAGGCACCAAGTTCATCAAGCCCCAAAAACCAAAAATTACGGAAGGAATTCCTGTGTATAGTTCAATCAGAGCTCGAAATATAGCCTTGAAATAAGAAGGACAATAAAATACATGATAAACAGCTGTAAACAAAGCAATTGGAATTGCTAAGAGTAAGGAGAAAAGCCCTAAAAACAAACTTCCAATAAACATCGGAAGCATATTGAACTGATTTTCTAGTGGAAACCAACTTCTTGAAAACAATTGTTCTAGTTCAACTATTCTTAAGAAACTCAAACTTTCTTTTAATAAAAAAATAAAAATTAAAGCCACACAAAGCGAACTAAAACATGCATTTAAAAAATGAAGTCCAGAAAAAATCTGGTCCTTACTATTTCTTGAGGACAGGGACAAAATAATGCTCTCGAATTATTGAACTAGCATCTTTAGACAATACATAATCAATAAATAATTTTGCCGTAGAATTTGGCTTATCTTTAGTTACCAAATTTAGTTCCCGTGAAATTGGATAACTGCCATTTTCGACATTTTTTACACTCGCCTTCACACCCTTGAAATCAAGCAAACGAATTGGTGTACCCACAGATTGATTAAATTCGGCTGTACCAATGCTTACATAAGCAATTGCATTTGGATTCCTAGCCACGGCCTTTATGCCCTGTTCATTATCTCCAATCACAACAGAAGCATTTATTTCTGAGTTTTTTAATTTAAAAAACTTTAAAAACAACTCTAAAGTAGATCTACCCTCTGCCTTATTAACAACTACAATTGCAGCATCTTGACCACCTACTTCTTTCCAATTCTTTATTCTCCCACGATAAATTTGTTTCACTTGTGTTTCTGTTAAGCTAGAAATGGAATTTTCAGAATGGGTGATCAGAGCGATACCATCTTTGGCAATTGTATAAACACTTAGGTCCTTTTCGCTATCCTTTAATTTTCTAGAAACCATTCCAATGTCATTTAGCTTCTTTCTCGCGTCGTTTACTCCACGAGATGAACCACCAGTTTGAACATCAATACGAAAATTAGAATTTTTCTTTTCGAAACTCTTAGCAATATCAGACAATACAGGAGCGATGGTACTAGATCCTGTGAGAACCAATTTTTCTACGGCATAAACTTGACTGCAAAACAACAGACTTAGAATTAAAATTTTCATTCGACCTCTTTGTTTTTTTAATTTAGATATTCTATTTAGAAAAATCACAAATGGCAAAGACTCCTTATGCAGAATTTGAAGTCTCACAAAGCTTAAAACGCAATTTTAAGCACAAACAAAAGCATTCTTAATATTCTATTTTAAATTTTCTTCTATAATAATAGGCAAACGATCAATGAAAAGAGAAATTTCATCTCGCACCCTTCGATAAACCTGCAAAATATCTTCTTCCTCACTAAGAGCTTTACAGAGCCTAGGAGGATCATCAAAAGCTTGATGATAAACTTTAACACCTGGCATATAAGGACAATTTTCGTC
Source organism: Bdellovibrionaceae bacterium UBA6502 (assembly GCA_002436415.1). GTDB lineage: Bacteria > Bdellovibrionota > Bdellovibrionia > Bdellovibrionales > UBA840 > UBA6502. The sequence continues at coordinate 55,398 of DJMA01000055.1, forward strand.
CGCATCTGAACAGACCGTAACTACGAAATCTAATTTTACGTCAATTTCTTCCAAAGTTTTTGACCAGTGTGATGACATATCAATGTCTAATTCTTCTAAAACCTTCACAGCCCTAGGATTCATGCCGTGAGTTTTTGTGCCTGCAGAATGAAAGCTATACTTCCCTCCTAGCTTATTTTTTGCAATGGCCTCGGCCATTTGAGAGCGACAAGAGTTTCCTGTACATAGAAATAATACATTCATGATATACCTCGTTTTTATCATATTAGATTATTTCCAAGAATTGTCCAGACATGAAAACTTGCAACTAAGAAGATGTCTTAGACTTACTTTTTATAGCTAAAAGCAAAGCCGAAAAAATTCTTTTTAGCTCTTTCTCTTCATTTCGCCCAAAAGCATGACCAGCATAAAGATAATTAGCAAGCAGGCGTGAATACTGGGTAGACTCTTTACGAATTTCGGGATCTTTGGCAAGCTTCTTGTAAAAATCCAAATAACCTTGTGCGCTGGATTTTTGATAGCCTAACTGACTTAAACTTTTATTTTGTTTTTGAACCAGCTTTTGAATTTTGCTAAGTCCCTGATTTAAAGACTTCATTTGGCGGAACCTTAGCCATAACAAAAAGGCCATAAAAAAACCTAAGGCCAGCCAAGCCAACTGAGAACGTTTTTTAATATTTAGGCCTAAGCTCTTTAGGAGCTCTTTTTGCTGATCATAATCATAACTGATCAAAAAGTAGTTCCAACGTTCTTGAATTACATCCACTGCAAGTCGAATGCTCTCAAGGCTTTTTTGCCATCCTGTCCCATTTACTAAAGCAATAAAACTCTTTGCATCACGCACATCCTTAACCACAGATTCATTGACGGAATGAAAAAGCTGACCTCCTAATTCTATACGAAGAGGTGCCACAAAAGAGGTGGGATCAATTCTCTGCCAAGCTCCAAGCTCGTCATCATAAAGCTCTACCCAAGCATGAGCGTCGCGATTACTCACGATCACATAATCGGCATAAGGGTGTTTTCTTCCCCCTTGAAAACCAGCCACTACACGACTTGGTATCCCTGAAAGCCTTGCAAGATAAGCAAAACTGGCAGCAAAATGCTCACAAAAACCAATTCTTTCTTCAAATAAAAACTTCTCTATGTCATTAGAAGACTTCTTGGGTAAATTTAAGCTATAAGCAAAATTGGCCGTAAAGTACTCCTTAGCATTGTTCACAAAAACATTTATGTTTTCTTTCTCTTTGGAAAGTTCCTTCGCTAAAGCCACTACCTTCGGAGAAATCTGTTCAGGAAGTTGTAAAAAACGCTTTTTGTCTATTTGTACTTTTTGTGGGATATCGTGCGAGCTACCTCGGTAGAGAACATTTTGCGCCACGGCATTCTTTAAGCGTAAGCTGCCATCATCCCCTTCTTCAATGTTTCGATAATAGCGCCAATGAGGCAGTGAAAAGGAACGTTTGGGATCTAATAAAAATAACCATTTTCCATAGTTTGGTTCCAGAACCACTTCATAAGAATAGTCTTGCTGCTTTGACGACACATTAAACTGTCGATTGTATCGTTCATATTTAGGCTTTCCTGACCACTTTAAACCATCGGTGGTATCAAAACTAATTCCGCGCCAATACATTTCTGAACTTCTTGGTGCTTTTCCCTTGAAATAAACTCGAAATGCCGTAGTGTTGTCTAATACCAAACGGTCCACACCCCCCGGCTCAATGCTATCGCTAAAACCGGAGCCTACATCGTTTTGTGATTTGTTGTTAAAAACCCCAACCGTAAATCGTGGAAAGACAATAAACATCAAAACTAGCAAGGGCATCGTCATGGCACACAATTTGGCACCTAGTTTAATCATGGACCAGAAGTTAAAGGCCAAATCCTTTGCTTTATGCAATTGAAACAGCAAGGAGGAGATTAAGATCAAATCCAGTGCTCCAAAAAGAGTTAAAAGCAAACTTTGGTCAATCAAAAAGCTAGACATCAAAAGCATGAAATTCACAAACAGCAATACCATTGCATCGCGGTAGTTTACATTATCTAGCATTTTTAAAGCAGCCCCACAGAGTAATATTCCACTCACTGAAACCGTTCCGTCTAAAGACCCATTGACTTGGTAAATCATCGCCAAACTAAAAGCCACCAATAGAGTTTTAATAATTTTTCCTGGTAGCTTTACTTTTTGGAATTCATAAAGCACTCGCCAAATCAGGCAAAAGAAAGCCAATATAAAAACCAAAGGGCTTTGCTCTGATAAATGCGGTAAGAAATTAAACATTACCAAGGCAATTAGATATAAATTAAATCGGCGTCCAGGCTTAGCTTGCTTCACGATTCCACTCCTGGGCAATCAAATACAAGGCTCGCTGTTTTTGATAAGGTCCATAACCCATCTCAAGGTACTCACCACTTTTTAATTTTAAGGCGTAACTTATTTTTTCATTGGTACAAGAGTCAACCCACTGAACCATTTGTCGTAGAGCCTCTTTATCGGCTAGGCCCAATTTAAACATATCGATCAAAATATTTTGACGATCACCATCTTCAAATTTTTTTGTTAACAAACGATCTCTACGAGCAAAAGCCTTCCAATCAACATGATGATACGGCTCCCCTTCTTGGTAGTATCGATGTTCGCTAAAGTCTTCGCCACCAGAACCCCATTGGTGATGATAGGATTCTCCCATTAACACATTTTGCGGCAAGGCTAAATCCCCTTCTCCTTTAGGATGAACTGCGTAATTAAAGTCTACTTGAAAGGGCTTCCAGCAATAAAACATTCCAAAAGGATATACCGTCCTAAGCTGCAGTTTTGTGATTTTGTGAATTCCTGGTAAATTGGCAGGAAAACTAAAATTACATATTGCGATGCCCTTGGCTGGAAGTTTTTCGACTTCAAAACCCAGCTCTTTGGAGATTTCTGGAAAACGAAAATTTAAATTGTAGTGATTCTCTCCAGATTCATTCTTTAACCAGAGCCGGCCTTGAACTACACCGCCCTCTTCTGCAATTTCGAAGCTTACTTTTTCAAATTCAGTTTTCTTAAGATTGCTATTGGTTTGAATCATTCCCACTAAAAAAAGCCCCACTAAAAAGAAGGACAAAGAGTAAATTAAGTTATTGGTATAGGTTGCCGCAGCAAGAAGGCTAATGACGATGCCAAATCCGTACATCAGTCCATAGCCATTCGGCACAATAAAAAGTCTCTCTCTTTTTAGTTTCTTCATGCGATCTCGATGCTCTCAATAATTTCGCTACATACAGATATAGGATCACTGCCTGAAAGATGATTGACACCTAAACGATGATTCATTACATGCGGGGCTACCCTCTGAACATCTTCGGGAATCACAAAATCTCTTTTATCGATGTATGCATTTGCCCTTGCGGCCATTACCAAATCCTGAGAAGCTCTTGGCGATAGACCAGTACTTAGAGTTCTTGATTTTTCTACGATATCAAGAATATAGTCCACCACCACTTCTGATAAATGAATTTTTTGTACCTCTTTGTAAATTTCAGTTAGCATTTCGGGTCGCAATATGGACGGTAAAGAATCTATTTTATTTGCAGGATTATCTCCTAGTAAAATTTGCTTTTCCCCCGCTCTACTTGGGACTTTCATAAAAATTCTCATCAAAAAACGATCCAACTGAGACTCTGGCAAAGGAAAGGTACCAATGTTTTCAACAGGATTTTGTGTTGCAAAAACATAAAAAGGTTGCGGAAGCTTATAGTGCTTTCCATCAATATCGATGTTGGATTCTTCCATTGCTTGCAAACAGGCACTTTGTGTTTTTGGCGTTGCACGGTTGATTTCATCAGCCAAAACAAAGTTGGAAAAAATCGGCCCTTTATGAAACTCAAAAGAGTTAGTGTTTTTATCAAAAATACTGGTCCCCAAAATATCAGCAGGCAGCATATCATTGGTAAATTGAATTCGACTGGAATCTAAGCCAAAAAGTTTTGATAAGGTTCTGACCAAGCTAGTCTTACCCATTCCCGGGCTTCCCTCTAATAGCATATGTCCACCACTTAATAGCGCAATCATACACATTCGAATTTCTTCCGGTTTATCGATGATACACTTTTGGGCTTCTAACCAAACTTTTTCTATTAATTCTTGATGAACTGAATCGGTGATATTTTCTGTTAAACTCAAAGACGCTTCCCTTCGTTAAATACGATTAACTTATCGGAAAAACTAGCAATTTCCCAAGCCAACTGCCCTTATTCAACAAAGTTTTACGTGCAAATTTTCTAATTTTTGTAATACTGCCAAGATTGACTAGCCAAAGGGGAAGCTTGTGGTATTACTTTGGTCTATGAAGTTACGAGAATTGAATATAGCCAAACTACCGAAGCCCAAAAACACCCATGAATTTTTAAGCTCTGAAAAATACAGTTTAGAGATAGGAGCTGGCGTTGGCCTTCACGCCATTCGATTTGCGCAAGAAAATCCAGACTTCACACATATTGCCATTGAGAGAACCACTAACAAAGCCTTAAAAATGAAAGGCCGAAGTGAATCTCATAAATTAAGTAATCTAATCGTTCATCAAGATGATGCAATTAACTGGGTTGCTCACAACTGTCCTGATTCTTCTTTGGACAAGGTCTTCCTTTTGTACCCAAACCCTAATCCTAAAAACAAAGCCGCTCGCTGGATTCATATGCCTTTCTTTGCAACATTGGTTGCCAAGATGAAACCAGGAGCTAGTTTGGTCTTAGCCACCAATATGGATTTTTATCAATCTGAGTTTTTAGAAAACTACCAAACCTTTGAGATTGAATTAAAATCAAAGAAAACAATCCACAAAAACAATCTTAGCGAGGATTACCGTCCCCTAACTCATTTTGAAAAAAAATATTTAGCTCGATCAGAAAATTGTTATCACCTGGAGTTTATTAAAACCGGAGCACTTTAAAGACTTTTACTAATTGCGTACCTAAACTGCTCAAAGTTTTTTACACTATACACAAGAGCCTTATCAAAATCTTCTTGGCGAATTCTATTTTCACCTCTCCACCTCGAAAACGAAAGAGCTAACTGAAAGCAAGCCTTTTTCCTTCTCCTTGAAAGATTTCCGAAGTATTGATTCTTGTTCAAATCGGTTTTTTCATGAAGCCTTTCTTCTATGTCAGACAATTTAACTTTACTACTCAGACTTTCATTTGCAAACTCCGCTTGTCTTTGATGAATGGCTTGAATGTGAGAAGGCAAATAGACCTCATCACAATCCTTAACATTTGCAGCATAGTGAAATATTTGAAATCGATCTAGGACAGGACCTGATAGTTTCTCTATGTACCGCTGTCGGGCAGTTAAGCGACATACACAACGGTTTTTCTGTGCGGGATAAAAATCACCACAAGGACAAAGGTTACTAGTAGCTAAGAGTAAAAAATCTGCTGGATGAGTTCTTCGCTCACCGGCTCTAGCTAAATGAATTTTTCCCGCTTCCATAGGTTCTCGAAGAGCTTCCTGTACCCTCGTTGGAAATTCTAAAAACTCATCCATGATCAGAACCCCTCCATGTGCTCGGGTAAATTCTCCAGGTATTGCCTTTGCTCCACCACCAATCATTGATATTTCTGTGGAGCTATGGTGTGGCGAGACGATAGGACGATGTTGTCTGTCTTCTCCAAAGTACTTGCCGATTTGTTTTAATTCAGAAAAATGTTCTGTATCTAAGGGCTTTAGAGCCTTTGCCAAATTCTCAACTATGGTTGATTTACCACTACCCTTGGGACCAGCAAAAATTGCAGAATGCTCTCCTATAGCAATCACTGCCGTGAGATCAGCCAACTCCCTACTAATGTATATTTCATCTGCATCAGGATAGGATTGCTTGTAGTTTAAAACCTCTGCTTCCACACAAGAACCTGCAGCAAATTCTTTTAAACTAGCAAATTCGAATCTTGCAAAATCTAATGGTGCTGAAGATGGGCCAGTGTACAGATAATCATCCTCTAAGAGTTTTGCCTCTATAAAATCAATGTCTAATGGTTGATAGACTTTGGCATCCAAGCCCAGCTCTCCGTATACAAAGGGCATTTCTTGCTTTGGAAGCGGAAGTTGCCCCGTTTCCCATAAAATTCCCAATGCAATTGGTAGGTCTAATCCAAGAGAGCTTTTTTTGATATGATTCGGCCTCAGATTGATAAAAATCTTTTTCTGGGTTGGTACCTCAAGACCTGAAGAGCGAAAGGAGGAGAAAACCTTACTCTTTATCTCTTTAATCATTGCATCTGGCTGTCCCATAATATCAAAATCATGGGTACCATTGATGCAGCTAACTTCTACTTCCACGGGGATTAACGAATATTGATCTTTAATAAAACTTTGAATCTTCATGGGATTTATTGAAAGCAAGGCGGGTTCCAACAGAGACTTGCTTTTATCCATTGTGAGATCCGAAAACAGGAATGCATACTTAGTTTTTGACCGAAAACAAGACCTAATTCTTTTAAAGGATAAGGTCGCCAAAAACTTTTTATTCTAGTAATAAAAATCTAAAAATCCTAACACTACTAAACTTTGACCGTGATTCGGAATCTTGTTAAATTAAAGAAAATCTATTTTTGGGGAAGACATGGATTCAAAAAAAATTGCGGTCATTACGGGTGGGGCCAGTGGCATTGGTTTGTTAATTCTAAAGCGATTAGTTCGCAACAACTATCAAGTCGTGGTCATTGACCGAAATCGTGAAGCACTAAATCAGCTCAATGATGAGTTTTCACAGGTTAAAGTTATAAACTGTGACTTAAGCAACTTAGAGCAAGTAACGGAAGTTTGCTCTAAATTAAACAAAGAGCTTTCTCACATAGATCTCTTTTTCAATAATGCTGGAATCGTCATTGGTAAAGCTTTAAAAGACCTAAGCAATGAGGAGATCGAAAGAAGCTATCGCGTAAATACAATTAGCCCAATGATACTTGTTCGAGACCTATTAGCCTTACTAGAAAAAGCTGAAAAAGCAAAAATCATCAATCTTTCTTCAGCTTCGGCTTTTACTGGAGTACCTAAACTATCTGACTATGCTGCCTCCAAGGCGGCTTTTTATAGTTTTGACGAATCCCTACGGCTAGAATTAAAAGAGTCTAAATCTAAGGTCAGTACTTTAGTGGTTTGCCCCTTTTACATCAACACCGGCATGTTTGACGGAGTAAAAACTAGATTTTCCTTTTTATTACCAATTTTAGAACCTAATAAAGTGGTCAACAAAATCATGCATTCCATTCACAAAGACCATAAAAGATTAATCATGCCATGGTTCATCTATAGTGTTTTTTTAGTAAAGCTTTTACCAGTTGGTCTTTCAGACTCTTTGTTGAGCTTTTTTGGAATCAACTCAAGTATGAAAGACTTTGTCGGTAGAAAATAGAGCTTTGCTTCTTAAGCAAGAGGAACTTCCATCACTAAAAACTCTGTGCTTTTCAAAGCTTTTATACTAAAGTTATCCAGGTCCACTAAGCCAAGTCCATCTCTGGAACTAATTTGTTGGCCATCCACCTCTATCTGTCCATCTATAACAAAAATATAGACTCCGTTGGATTTTAATTTTTTTTCGTAAACACTAGAAAAGGATTCTTCAAAGTTTGCCAAACTAAAATAAGCATCTTGATGAATCTTTACTGACTCTCCCCCATCCGGTGATACAATCAACTGAAATTGATTTCTTCTAGCTTCTTCCGAAAACTCTTTTTGAGAGTAGCTAGGTTCAATACCCTTTTCTTTAGGATGGACCCATATTTGTAAGAAATTAACCTCTTCTGTGCTGGAATGATTAAATTCACTATGAGCGATTCCTTTACCAGCAGACATCAATTGAATTTCCCCTTTACGAATTATAAACTCGTTGCCGATGGTATCCTTGTGATAAAGAGAACCCTTTAGAGGTACCGAAATTATTTCCATATCCCGATGAGGATGAGTTTCAAATCCCTTCGACGGGGAAACAATATCATCATTAATCACTCTCAAAACGCCAAAGCCCATTCGATTTGGATTAAAATAATTGGCAAAACTAAAACTATGCTTACTTTGAAGCCACCCATGATTTGCACTACCGCGAGTCTCTGATTTATGAACTATTTTTTCCATAGCAGTCTCCTTTGCTTTCTTTCCCATTATATAGCAATTTTTAGTGTTCCTCTTGTTCTTGTTTTGCAAGTTTAGGTTGCTCTAAAAGACCACCACTGGTGGAGCAAAATGACTCTGTTCTTTCTGTTAAAGTAAAAAAAAAAGCTTAATTTTTTTGAATATTTACAGAGCAAAATCAAGTTTTACTTATCACTCACATTTAAAAAATTTCTAGATCCATTAGAGATAAGTCTTTTTTAAGCAATTTAAGACAAGTCCCTGGTTCTTTTTGAGTCCAAAACATTTGGCAGCATCTTTGCTCTATAGCTAAGTATCAAAATGTGAAGGCCCAAAACTTCACTCTCATTTCCTAGGGGGAAAAATGAAAAAACAAATGCTTACTATATGTTTAGGACTTAGCCTTGCTTTACCTTCGCTTGCTGCAATTGACGAATCTGGTGATCTATTTGCTGATCTATCCAGTGTCGATTCCGCCTCCAATGAAGAGATTCAGGCTGAAATGGACTTAGAAGAACTGATGCGGCCATCTCCGAAAAAAGCAATCAAAGCTGACAAGGATAGAAGAAAAAAACATAAACGCCATAAAAGTAAACGCCATTTCAGTAAACACCGAAAGGCCGCTATGCATAGTTTAATTTTATGTAAAAAGGCTGATCTAGAAGGAGAGCAGAAGCTCGAACTAGCCTCTGCTTTGAAAGAGCATGCTGAAAAACTTAAACCATTAAAAGAAAGCCTCCAATCAGCACGAAAAGTTTTTCGTGAAGCGGTAGCTGCACCAAATGCAAACAGCTCTCTCATTGAAGAGGCAGCTTTATCAATGGGACATGCTACTGGCGAAATCATTGCCGCCAATAAAAGCTTTGCAGGTGTGGCGGCTGGAAGTTTATTTGCAGAGGACAAAGCAATTCTGGGACTTGCCTGCGTTAACTCCAAATTAAAACTACAAAGTATGGGCTCGAAAAAACACAGTTCACACAGAGCCAGAAGAGCGAAAGCCTCAAAGAAAAAAGTAGACAGTGTTATGGCTGAGTAAATTTAAACAGAACAATAAACGGAGGTTAATGTTTTAACAAATTAGAAGTTAAGAGAAGAAATAAAGTTTGTCGCTAATACAATCAAAGCTATTAAGAAGGGAGGAAATAATTTTTTTTTAAACCATCCACAATAACAAAGGAGATAAATTTTAAACTAATCAAAACTTTAATCATCAACTTTTAAGCAAAGGAAATAAAAAAAAACAAAAGGCCCCGATCGCTCCGGGTCTTTTGTTTTTGAGATAATCTATAAACACCTAACATTCAAAAGCCTTCAGCAAAAAAAATGTAGCTTTCCAAATAAAAGTAAAGAATCGTGAAACAATCAATTTCACTTACAAAAAAATCCTACGAGATAATTAAAGAATAAGTCTTTCTATTTTTAGTACTTAAACTCAGAAGTCTTTGTGATTGGTGGCGTAGACCTTCATATCCTGCAATTCGTCAGGCAAAAACTTTTTCCTAACTCCTTCAAAATCTAAACCAAGTTTTTGAGCCACTTTCTCAGAAGCCAAGTTCTCTATATCCATTGCAGCCTCTACCCTATGAAAACCTAAATCTTCAAATGCAATTTTCAAACAAATTTCAGAAGCTTCTTTAGCATAGCCCTTCCCCCAAAATTGGTTATGAATATTGTAACCAAGATTCCCCCATTTTAGCACTGAGCTAATCGTAAAGAGATCTACTTGCCCTAAAAACAATTCTTCTCTTTTGTCAAAAACACCAAATATAAATTGAGTTTTAGATTTGGCCTTTTCACGATGAGCCATCACTTTGTTTTTAAACTGGGTTTTATCCCAAGAGTTAGAAATATTGACAGGACTATCAAACTGGTTTTGCTGTTCCAGTCGAGCCTCCCGTGAAGATTTGCATAGAGCAAAATCATTAAACAAATAAGGCCGAACAACAAGCCGTTCACTTTCGCGTTTCAACTGGTGGTATAAATTGGCTTTCATAAAATATATTTTACCCTCATCTTCCTCATCAGGGAATCAAGGATTACAGCAAGGTCTTGAAATGAACAAACAATAACTTTTCCACTTGCCACCCCACCCTAGCCCCCACAAAACCACTTTTGAGGCAACCCCCTCAAACTGCCGTCGGCGGCAAAGCCGCCCCCTACCCCCGCGCCAGTAAAAAAAACAAAGACGACGAGATTTGGACAAGAAGAAGTGAGAAAGAGGCTGTATGAGAAATGGATTTTTTCAGAGTTTTGAATCTCATTGGTGGGATTCAACAAGCCCCAAGGATGGCAGGGAGCAGCCAAGGCTGCTAAGGGTGAAGATGC
>DJMA01000029.1 GCA_002436415.1 Bdellovibrionaceae bacterium UBA6502
CCTTCGCGAATAAACTGCCCCTTTTGGTACGATTTCTTATGAGTAAATTCGCCCTAGCACAACGCATTATTTTAAGCACACCAATTGCACTAACTTTAACAAAGGACACTCAAATGAAAATAAAAATGACTTCAATCAAAAAAAGCCTAGCTTGGTCGACATTATTCGTCACTCTTTTCAACTTTAATGCATTTGCCGGAGCTGATGGTAGCGGTGGTGGAAATGACATTCGCAGTACTGAAACAGAAGTTCGCCTTGCCATCAAAAACTTAAAGCCCAATTTAATTGAACTACTTAAAGTCTATCAAATCCATTATAAAAAGCTTTCTGACGGATCTGTATTGTCTCAAAAGTACAATGAGTTTTACAAAGCATCAGATCAGGAGGAAACCCCTATTTCAATTTGGAGTGTTGAAAACTCAAACTTTATCATCAAGCAAGACTCCCCTTGTGTTGATAAACAGGGACAAGAAAAAGACGCCTCTGTCATGGGAGAAGTAAAACCAGGTGGGCCTATTTGCTTTAGTCTAAATCGATTACAAAGAATTCCCCCCAATGATCTTAATAAAAGACTCCTAGCTTTAGGTGGCCACGAGTTAGCACATCAAATATTAGAGACTTTCGACGAAAAGTTCCCTGAGGATCTACAGTATCAAATAATTAATGGCTACGACTGGACAATGAATAAGGCTTTAGATTGCCGAGTACATAGTTTTAGAGATTTCAAAGGAGAAGTTACTGGTTACCAAATCTACCTAACAAATCTCCAAAATTGTAGTGGTGGCTGTGGATACGCTTATTCTTTTGATAAATCTGAACTAAGTAAATACATTGAATTAGCAAGGAAGCCTAGAAAAGATGCCCTCGGCAGAATGGTTCGATGCGAGAAGTTCAGCTTCGAAAAAAAATAAAGTCACAGACTGGTGCCTGATAAGTTTTTTAAATTTCTTCGATAATTTCTCAAGAGCACCAGTCAGTATTCTCTTCATTTTTATTCCCAAATAAAAAAAATCTCTACAGTTTCTAATCTAAACATTTTTAATAAATATAACGAATAGATTAGCTCTCAAAATTGTAGAGCTCCTCCTAAAGTTACTGAGTCCTAGATTGATTACGTCCCTGTTGGTATTAATGAGGTTTTCGCAAGCGTAGCGAATCTATTTCCTCAAAAAAGATCATGGAAATGCTTTAAAAAATAGGCTATGAAAAAGCATAACTTTTGGAGGTAATATTGATTTCTGCTACGGATGTATCTTTAAGCTTTGGTGGACGTAAATTGTTTGATGAAGTAAATGTAAAGTTTACTCCTGGAAATTGCTATGGCCTTATTGGCGCCAATGGAGCAGGTAAATCTACCTTTATGAAACTTTTGGCTGGAGAGATTGAGCCCACGACGGGGAATATATCGAGCGGAAGTGGCTTAAGAATCTCTACACTAAAGCAGGACCATTTTGCCTATGAAGAAGAAACGGTCTTAAATACCGTGTTAATGGGTAACCAACAATTATTCAAAATTCTCCAAGAAAAGACGGCAATCTACAATAACCCTGATTTTTCAGAAGAAGATGGAATTAAGGCAGCTGAACTAGAAGCTGAGTTTGGAGAATTAGGAGGATATGAAGCTGAAAGTGAAGCAGGCGCTTTGCTTGAAGGCTTGTACATTCCAACCAATTTACACTACAAGCATATGAAAGAACTAAACGGTGATGAAAAGGTAAGAGTTTTACTAGCACAAGCTCTCACTGGAAAACCTGATATTTTACTACTGGATGAGCCTACCAACCATTTGGACATTCGCTCTATTCGTTGGTTGGAGAATTTTTTATTTGATTTTGAAAATACTGTGATTGTGGTTTCACATGATCGTCATTTTTTGAATAAAGTGTGCACTCACATTGCTGATATAGATTATGGCAAGATTTCTACCTATGTTGGTAACTATGATTTTTGGAAAGAGTCTATCGAGTTAGCGATGCGCCTAAAAGCACAACAAAACAAAAAGGCTGAAGACAAAGCCAAAGACCTTAAAACCTTTATTGCAAGGTTTAGCGCGAACGCTTCTAAATCTAAACAGGCCACCTCAAGACAAAAACAATTGGAAAAACTAGAAATCGATGATCTTCCTGTGAGCACAAGAAAGTATCCTTTTGTTGGCTTTACTCCTAAACGCGAACTCGGAAAAGATATTGTAGAGTTAGAAAATGTTAGTAAAACCATTGACGGAGTTGAGGTCTTAAACAATGTAAACTTACGCATCGAAGAAGGTGAGAAAGTAGTTTTTCTTGGCGACAACGATCTTGAGAAAACCACCCTATTGCAAATCATCAATGGGGATATAGAGCCAGATAGCGGAACGGTAAAATGGGGATTAACTACAAGTCATATTGACTTACCTATGGATAACTCAAAGTATTTTTCAGGAGAAAAAACTAGTATCGTCGATTGGCTAAGACACTTCTCGGAAGACAAAGACGATTCTTTCGTTCGAGGCTTCTTGGGTAAAATGTTGTTTTCAGGAGACGAGGCACTAAAAGCTACCAACGTTTTATCTGGTGGAGAAAAGGTTCGATGTATGTTAGCCCGCATGATGCTCTCTGGTGCTAATGTTTTGATTCTTGATGGGCCAACTAACCACTTAGATTTAGAAAGCATCTCAGCTTTAAATGATGGTCTCGTTCGTTTTAATGGAAGTATCTTATTCACTAGCCATGACCATCAGTTTATTCAAACCATTGCAAATAGAATCATCGTAATTGATAAATGCGTAGTTGATGATCGCAGAGAAAGCTATGATGAGTACTTGGATCGTACACTCGGGTAATTAATAAAGTCTTAAGCCTTTTTGCATATAGTTCCTTTACAAAAAGGCTTAGAAAAACTATTCACATTCAGCAATTGTGTAGTGATCACCCCATAGGACTTGACCATTCTCCCTAAAAATCTCTTTTCTAAAAAACCATTCTGTTCTACCAAAAGCTTTCTTTTGCTTTCCGTTTACTTCATCGAACCAACCCATGCTGCCATCAAGAGTTTTAGCAAAATAATAATAAATTGAATTATTAGACTCTATGGTTCCCTCTGTTCTTTCGTTGTATCCGATATCGTAGAACTCCTGTGTTCTCCAAGAATTGTCTGTCAATTGAAGCCTCATAGCAACATTGATTGGTTTATGACAACGGTTTTGAACATAGAAATAGTGAAATTGCTCAGTATCAAATCTTACTCTTTGAAACAACCTATTTTTTTCTGGTTTGCCAGTAACTATGTTGGCTATCTCTTTTTCTAACTCAGGGGTTATCATTACAACATTATTTACTTTTTGATCTTCGTCGTATCTTTCCGTATTATAGACTCCGATAACTTTCCCTGCTCTAGGGTTTTGTCTGTCTTTAATAATTACTGCTGCTCCACCCGCCCCTGGCCCTGTATCACAACTAATTTTACCTATGACTCCATAATCTTTCATTAGGTAGCAAAAGTCTTCAAACAAGAGGCTTCCCAGAGGTTTATCAGCGGGATAGCTTCTCAGTGAGACATTGTAAACTCTATTTAGATCAAAGCCGTCGAAAACATTACCTAAACCATACCAACCATAAAGTTGACCTACATCTTTTTGACTTTTGTCGCTGAACACACGCAACAAAGCTAGATTATTTTTCTTCAATCGGTACGGTAAATTTCTTTCACCTTTTAAATTTGCAGGAATCCCGTTTCCTAATGCCTCGACATAGTCTTTTAAAACATAGCCTTCTTTTATAAATACTCGACTGGGAGATCTTGTCTTTTTACCTACATACCTAGGATAATAAACTAACTGTTTAATAAGCTTTCCGGTATCAGTATCAATAACACAATGAGCAGATGTAATGATGTACTTATCTGAAATATTAGTTCCGATACAACCAGAGGAATACTGTCCAATTTGCCCTTCTAAGTAACCAATCTTTCTAGCCTCGTCATGACCAGGAGAAACGATTCGCATCCTATCGTCACCATTAATAACCCACGCTTTGGCAGGCTGTAGGGATAACATGATTAATAGAAACCCAAGAAACTTCATTGCTACTCTCCCAGCTTACATAGAAAAAAATTTAGATATTCGCAGAATAACACAAAAACTCTCTCTCTCTAATTTTGTGAGCCTTATTTAGCTAGACACTGTAGTTAATGCAAGGACAGGTTACAATCTACGTAAAAAGCCAGAGAAACTAGAGGAGAAACCGAAGTGTGAGGAAAGAAATTTGATTGGTTTTTAGTGGTATTTTCCTTAATAAAAGTCAATTCAAGGATTGGACCCAAGCATAATCTGAAGGCCAATTTCGGAAAAACTATCTTTGTAAAAGACCGTAAGCTTTGGAAGTAAAAACTTAAAGTCGGCCTCATTCTGTCTCAATCCTTTGGAAAAGTAGAACAAAAAGGAAAATCGTGAGCTTAAAAAGAAGAACCTGGTTGAGTTAAAAACTCTAACTCTTCTTCACTTGATTGGCGACCTAGAATTTTATTTCGATGAGGATACCTACCAAAACGAACTATAATATCACGATGAGCATGTTCGAATTTTAAATTATTTTCTAAGCCTGATTTCGCAAAAAGCTCTACAGCTCTATCATGAACTTCTAAAGATTCGCTGTGCATATAAGGTAAATAAGCAAATTGCCTTTCTTGCTTTTCTAACTTCAAATCTTCTCCATCAGCAACCATATTCTCGGCAAGCCTTAGGGCCATGTCATCAAAAGCAAAAGAGGCCGGAGTCCCACGGTACATATTTCTTGAAAATTGATCTAACACAATTATTTCAGCTAAGCGTCGTTGCGGTGATGCACGAAAATCTTCTAGTTTACCTTCACTTGCCAGCTTATGAATTTCACTAAAGCGTTTTTGAATTTCAGAATCTAAATCATCACTTTTTTTCCACCAATCTTTAGGCTCTAATTCCTCGAACCAAAATTTTAGGACTTCATCGAGCTTCTTGTCTAGGGAGTTCATCTTGGACCTCTTTCAGAATTGTTAAAAAGTTCTATAGAAATGAAATTAGCAAGAGTGACTAAAAATCGTCTTCCAACCTAACATGCTTTAGCTTTAGGTGCACCGTTGAGCCGATATTTATCTCAGAATCTATTTCAATACTCCCGCCCCACTCTTTAACAGTTCTTAGTGCGGAAGAGAGACCAATTCCTTTACCTCGCACTTTCGTGGTAAAGCCTTCTTTCCCAAATTGCTCTAGTGCAGGCTTTTGAAATCCCTCTCCGTTATCTGAAATGTGAATTACAAAAAACTGATCTTGAAGCTCAAAGTCTATCCCCACCTTCAGTCTTTCTTGCTTTTGTGCCTCATAGGCATTGTTTAAAATATTTGAAACGATTCGCCCCAACCATACTTCATTATAAATTACACCTAAATTTCTCAGTTCTTTGTCAAAAACAATATCAACATCAAGTCCGTTAAGAGTTAGTTCTTTTTCTTTAACAATATCCGAAACTAAATTTTGAAGCTGATCAACTGTGTATGCTTGTGGTGTATATGAATCATCATTATTATAAGAATCATGATTCAAAAGATCATCTGCGATTTTTTTTATCCTTTGAGCGGCCGTTACAACTAAATCTGTAACTTCATCAGCCTGAGGCATTTTTTGAGAGACAATTTCCAGCGCTGTTAATGGAGAACGAATGTCGTGTGCGACTTGCCTCGCTATATCTAGCTTGGTTTTCTTTGCCTCTAGTAACTTACCTTGTCTTGCCATTTCCAATAGTGTTTGTATTGGTTTGTAAGGAACTTCAATTTGGAGCTCATCATCTTTTGAAGAACCCAAAAATTTGGTAGCTTTTCGCAAAGAAATAAACACTGGAAAGCTCAAAAAGATAAATGCAATAAATAAAATTAAACTTAAGCCAACAATTACTTTCTGTATAGAAAGTATAACTAAATCAAGTTTTTGGGAATGAGCACAGCGATCAAAGACTGCTTCAACGGAAAACTTGGCAATTGAATCAGGAAAACTAAAAATTCTTTCTGTGTCTACTCTACATTTTTTTGATAAAACTGAAGTATTTTGAAAACTAGCAAAGGTATAGGGGGAATCTCCGAGGCTGCGTATTATAACGCTATGAACAACTTCTCCATTGCTATTTAGAGTTTTCACAAGACCAACCAATAGCTCTTCTGTAATAGAAGCTGAATGGAGCCTAGTAAAAGCCAACGGCCCAGCTTCTACTGCAGAGTAAAGATTTAGTTGGTATTCTTTTAATGACTCTTTTTGATGAACCTTAATTAAGGCTTGAATTGCAAAAAAGGAAGTTAGTATACATGCAATCAAGACAATAATACTGGCAAGAAAGAGTCTCTTGGTGGTTATTATCATTTAATTAACTCTAGCTTTTCGTGAAAGAACATTTCACCATAGGAATTAAAACTAAGAAAAAACGGCGTACCTTTTTTACTATATGCAATTATTAGCCGTCGCCCAATTGGAAAAATTGACACTTCGTCGCGGATACTAGTTTCGAAATCTCTCAATGTTTTATTGTCAGGCGGAATTGTAGCCGCTGAAAGCCGAGCAATCTCTTTTAAGCCTGAAACACTTTTCGGTGCGAACTTTAAAAAATCATCAATATGATCCCATTTAAGAAGATCTTGTAAAATGACATGTCTTCCGCCAAAAATTGCTGAAGATAAAACTTGAACGTCTGCATCTTTAATTTTCTTACTTCCGGCCGAAATAAACTCACAGCGACTGCATTCTTTTTGAATAATCTCTTTAAAAATTGGAATTTCAAAATATACTTTAAATCTAGATTCCTTCGATTTTTTCTCTTTAATCTTAAGTAAACTGTCGAAAACTAGATTCTTTTGATAGCCAGGTTCACCAATACGAAAGAAGGTGTAGACTGGAAGAATGTTTCTAGGACTATTTTTATCAAAAGCAGATTTAAGCATACGAACAATCTGCTCACGTTTTTTCACAGGTAATTTAGTGTTAATAACTGCCGTAATTGCTTGCTGAACTGGCGTTTCTATAACATCATAATCTTCGAAGTTATCTACGAAAAAATTAGGGTATATTCCAAAGTCTGCTTTTTGACATTTCGATTTTGAAACTAAGCGGAGGTCATGACCTTTTACTTTCATGAGAACTGATTTGGAATCGTAGTTCAAAATTGGGTAGCGAGATACAAACCGGTTTTCCTTGGAGTTTAAATCGGCCATCCAAAACCTGTTTTGCCTAGAACCTGTGGACAATGCTTCTAATAAAACGCCTGTTAAATTTTTAATCTCCGACTCTAACTGAACTTCAAAAGTTAGCTCATCGATTTTTTTAAAGGATGAGTTGGAAAATACTTTACTCGCATCGTTGATTGGTGCTTTGTCTTTTAAACGTACTCGTTCTCCAATGGATCTATTTATCAAATTGACATAAAAATAATATGCCACCTCTTCTACTTTTATTTTGTCACCATTACTCCATTTTAATGTGGAGTTTATCTGCGCTCTGAAAACTTTGCCGTTTGGAGAAAAGTTATATTTTTGGATAATACCTGGTTCAGCCGTTTTAGAAATAAATGATCGAAACACTGTCATTAAATATGCCAGATCTTTTCCGTCGGTAATTTCTCTCCCAGCCTGAAACTTGAACTCATCAACAGGTACACAGTATTTTAGTTCAGCCTTTAATATTACTGGCATTATCAAAATAACAAATAGAAAAAATCTCATTTAACAAAACCTTCCACTTTTAGTTGTTTAACTTTGGCAGGTTGAATGACTATATCTAGTAATAAAGACTGCTTGTTTAACAAACCTGATAAACCTTCTGTGGTCATTGCCTTACCTCCTTCATATAAAGCCAAGGTTCTGATACAGTTATTGATCAACGAATCTCTTTTTACATACAGGTCAAAAAAATCACCATAATTTGATTCTTCGATAGCCTTTTCAGCTTTAGATTCCAGTTCACTAAGTGCTTTATCAAGTAATATAATGTCGTCATTGTTCGGATTGATTGAGTTAACTTCCTCGAGAGCTCTTCTCGCCATACCTGTCTCTGGAAAAACATACTTTGTTAAATAGTTTTGCGATTTTTCTCCCAACTTAAATTTTACAACTAGTGATGATTTAGGGATTTCTAGTCGATCAATTTTTAAACGCACTGAGTTTGTCCCATGAAAAGCTACTAAATCTAAAGTGTTCTTTTTAATATTTTTCTCGTTCAATAACTTTTCAGATTCTATATGAACAATATAATTGTGATTATCTATTCTAAATCCAATTAAAAAATATTGAAAAAGTCCGATACCTGATATCCAAGGAATTTCCCCTGAAACCTCAAAGGTTTCTTCTTTCTCAATACCAACTAATGGGCAATCTTCTTTCATCAAATGAGTAACGCCTAAGCCTAGTAGAGCATTTGAACTGGACACTTGATCCCAAACCATTTTATTTTTGCTTTGCCAATTGGGACTGTGAAAAAGTCTTTCAAATGCAGAAAGATTTTGCCACATGGTGAACCCTAAACACCCAGAAACTCTAAAAAGATCTCTTAACTTGCCATTCGATAGATATAAGTTACTTCCTTTATTTTCATTATGTAACACATCTCGTATTGCTTGTTCGATCGCCTTAGGAGAATGATCTAAACGAAAGATATCTTTTTTCATTTGAGAAATTAAATCTTCCCATGCAACTGGATCTTTTTTCGATAAGCCAGACACTTTCAATAAAGTAATTGCTAATTCATTTAAAGAATTAAGATCAGAAGACAAGTACTCCACCATATCTTTCACAAGAATCAAAACTTCCGCTGCCTCTTTATCGATTGGACCAAAATTTTGAACATATGAAACCAACCATGAAAGATGTTCTTCATGTAGTTCCTCTGGAGACAACTCTAATTGATAATCCTCGTAGGTAATCCCTGAATGAGTTATGATCCCTTCTGATCCAATAAACTCACATAAGCGTAAATAAAAATCTGATTCAAGGATAAAACAATGCCAGATATCATCCAACGCCATGTTACCAGGGAAAAAGAGTGAACTTTCTTTGTAAACACTCAATTGTAAATAGCGAAGGGTTTCACGTACAAGTAAAACCAGGTAATCGTCATTGTAGTCGCTAAATTTTTTGTGTATTTTTCGAAAAACATAGCTATTTTCCTCAGCCAAGACAAAATACGATAGAGTTGTCGAGTCTGGCCTTAAAGCTTGATTTAGCTTATCTTGAAACTTAGCAAAAGAGTTTTCCATCTTCCAAAAATCTACTTAGGAATGCTTCGTTGATTTTTTACCCAAATTACTACAACACGGCGATGCTCCACCCCGTTCCGGATGTTTTGTAGTCTCTTTAATAGAATCAATAACTTTTTGTACTCGGTCTCTATCTTGTTTACTAACAGAGCTGTTCGCTTGAGCACCAACTGAAGCCAATAGACTTAAACTTAAAAGTGATATTTGGGTCCATTTCTTACTTTCCATAATACAAACTCCGAATTTAGAATTAATCTTAAAGGCCCATATTATTTCAAACCATCCGAAAATCGGTAATTTTTAAGCTTCATTGTATATTTTCTATTGTGGCCGGATTTTTTAGACAGTCCAGCCAGTATCCATTTCACCCTCTTATAAGATCATTTTATAAGGGAGATTAATTCGATTTTTTTCTCAACTATTATCATTTCTTTTAACTAAGCATCTGGTCGAAATTCCCTCACTATAGCATTCAGACTTTGAAGAAATCTAGGTTGAGGCATATGAGTTCCTCGGGGCTTGATGGGTTTGCTCGTTTGGCGAAGTCGTCTAAAAAATTAAGGATGAGGTTTTTTAATTTCTCTCTATCACTAAGACTAAGGCTCTGAACGAGGCTAAAGTGAAGATCATCATGCTCTTTGTTTTGAGCATTTAAAAGAGCTCGCGATCTCCAATTATTTAAATGTGAGTTTAAAAGAGGAGATATCTTTGCCAGATGGTTCTCGCCTGAATGATATATCCAGTTTCTTCTATTTTTTGCAACATAGGAGTTTTCTCGTAAATCCTCTAGGACCCTTAAAACATTTTCCTCAGAAAGGTTTAAACGAGCTGCGATATTTTTGGAATCTTGGTAGCTTGGTATACTCGTTAAGAAATGAATCGCTGAATATACCCAACTGGAATAGTATTTCATTAAGAAGAAACTATCTTCTTCTTGGATGGTTTTTCGGTTCTTTACTCGTTGAGATAGATCTTGATGCTTGATCTTTAAAGCTTTGAGTTTTACACCTAGATAATCTCTGTAGGCCTTATCACCAGCCCTTTCTCTATCCACTAGAAGTAAAAAGTAATTCTTTTCATCTGGACTAAATTGCCAAAAACTACAAACTCGAAAGGCTTGATCCGGGGTCAAATGTACCTCGGCATTTACAACTTTCGAAAGATAAGTCCTTTGGCAACCAGCGGCTTCGGCAAGCTGGGTTACAATCCCACGCTCACCAACCACATTGACTCGGTAATTTAAATACTTTTTATAACTATTAAAATCGAATACTTGTTTCACACTTAATTGTAATAAAATATTACGGAAATTGGAATAATTTATCACTTATTATACCTTAGCCTAATAAGTTCTTTTCCAGACCTCAGTTACTAAATCAATATCTAGATTCTTTACTTCATAACCTGAATTCGTCAGATAATAGAGTTGATTCAACTTAATTTGGTTTCCCTCGGAATCAGTAATTTCTGTGTAAACGCTTATTTCAGATTTATTACAACTAGCAATGTAAGTAAGATAAGTCCTAGAAGCGGATGAGTACAGCTGGTGGGCTTCACCGTCTAATTCCATTTCATAGCGACCTTCTCCTATTTGAATCTTGCCATTGGAATGAGTGATTTTTTTCTTCCATCCATTTTCATCCTTGTAGGTTCCATCAAAGCTCTCACAAACTCCGTCTTCGTAAGCGATCTCATCACCAACAATATCTTGGTTTTGACTTGTACCAGGGGCATTCTCAGAGTCTGAAGCACAAGCCATAAAGTTAAATGCTATTAATAAAGTAGAAACTAAATTTAAGATTGATTTCTTTTTCATCGGCATCTCCTTGTCATGGAGAAACCTTAGCCTAGGTCAATAACTAGCAACAGATGAGACTTGTTACAAAACACACAGTTTCGATAACAAAGATTACGAAAGCTCTGTAAGGGCTTGTGTTTACTGAGTTAATTGCATTACAGCTTTTTCTTGTAATCCCTTGTTTAGGCTAGAGAGAGGTATCAGACGAGAGAATTTTTTATAAGAACCGTCTAAAGTATCATAGCTAATTTCAGAAACGAATTCTAGCTCCGTCTTATCTTCATTTAATTTGAAAGATTCATAAAATTCATCGCCGAATGAAATTTCTATTTGTTGTGAATTAATGTAGCCAACAAGAAGAGGTTTATTAGCATCAATAAACAAATTGGAATCTTCTATCTTTAAGGGTGGATTATCAGAGTGCATTCCCTGAGAGCTATTTCCACTTACAGGATGGATGGTTCCGATTACCAGCTCTTCTGAAGGAATTTCTAGGTCACACACAAAATACTGAGTGATATTTAGCTTTCCTTCCTTAATCTCGATTTTTATATAAGCACTAAACTCATAATCCTTGTAATGATCTTTTGAGGAATCCTTGAGACAATCATAAATTCTATCACGATCATCACCAACACCAGAAAGTTCTAAGCTTCCTACCCATTCGCCCACGAAGTTTGAAGGATCTGAGTTATCCATTTTACTATCTATTGTCTTTTTCGATCCCATGATTGAAACATAGGCCTTAGGAGAACAATTAGTACCCCAAGAATTTTCACCATAATGCATCTCCACAACTTGCTGAGAAAGCACATAATTTTCATCCAAAGAGATAGGCTTCTCTTTTGTCCGCTTTAAACCAATTACCTCATGTAGAACAATCAGGTCTTTTAATGGCTGACAAGCGTCGTTCCAGACCTTTGTGTAACCAACAATGGACTGGTCAACATAGTCATTAATAAAATCTCTTTCATTGCCTTTGGAATCATATAGCTTTTTTGAGGAACCGGTTACAGTTGCATTCTCTAAAAGTTTTGACAACTCATTGGTATCTAATTGCAAATTTATGAGAAAACTTTGATCCATCTTCTCCATATCAGAAAACAACCTACGCCCAGTCTTTTTAAAAGCGGCATCTAAAATATCACCACCACCGCTAGTTCCTGGGCCTTCTGGTTTTGACTGAGTTGGAACGAGTACGGAGTTTTCTTTTACACAAGCGATTGATAAACTGAAAAGTAAGAATAATAAAATTACGGGTGATTTCATAATCTAGATTTTAGCACGTAGTAGAGCTTTAGAAGGACATATAGAGTTTTTTGGTAAAATATAGTAGCTGTGTAAAGCTTTTTGACAGCTCTTTTGCCTCCTGTATATCTCTCTAACAGAAAGGAAGACTCCACCACTTTTGGACGGACTATATCAGACATAGCTATTTTATATTCTCAGGCAGATACGGCTCTCGCAAACCCAAAAACTAATAAACATAGGCAACAAATAATAACACTGTTTCGAAACTTTTCTTTTTTTAAAAAATTGCCGTTTATTATAAAGGGAACTAAAAAAAACAAAAAACCAAATAAAACAAACGTTAATAATTGCCCAATATGTTCATACGAAAAAAGAAAACTAGGCAATGACACACTCGAGACGATAGTTGCAATTAAATATGCACGGAAAGCCACTTTTTCGGAGGACCCTCCACATGACAAATCTCTTTGATAAAGTCTCATTTGTCTCAAACATAAACCAACTAATTCTGTAAATGAAAAAGACATTAATATACAAACAGCCCAGAAATCGACTTTTAAATGCAATACTAAACCTAAAAGACAGAGCCATAAAAAAGATAACACAAGGAGATAGTTTGAGAGATAAACTCTTAACTGTTCCATAATTGTGTTTGTGGCTAAATTTAAAGCTGCACCAAGTAGTACCCAAAAAGCAATTTCTGGTTTACCTGCTAAGCCACCATACATGGCAACAAGTAGAGTAAATAAAATATGACTCCTCAAAGTAGAGAAGAAAAATGTTCCCGCATTTGCTATATAATAAGATAATTCAAAATTCTGCTCCGTTTTTACAAGTTCTTGGGATGAATTTTCCAAATTTTCTATTTTCTTTTCAGAAGCTTCTGCTTCTTCACAGGCGTGGAGTTTCAAAAATATCAAAAGAGGAATATAGGTGATAATATCCACAACCAAAACCCCTGCGAAACCTAAATATTCATAAATCACCCCAGAAATTAAAATGGCTATTGCAAAAGTTAAACTATAGATTGTCCCCTGCATAGATGAGAATCTTGGGGTATCTTTTTCACTTACAAAGACTTTGTGTAACAAATTATTTTTGATATAAAGAGGAAAATTAATAACTAAACCAATTAAGCCACATAAGGATAAGAATACGATTAAATCAAATGCGTAATAGCTAACGTAAAAAATAAGTCCCGCTAACAAAAAACAGACCATCAAATCTGCCCAAAATGTTATTTGTAAAACACTAAAATACTTAAGAGCTTTCGCAGCTGGCTTACTAACTAACATACTAGCAACAGTAACAATGATGCTAAAACTTACGGACTGCGTAAGATCATTGGACATCTCATAAAGAAATAAAGGGATCGATATAATGGCAATCATATCCCCTAGTTTACTTATAGACATAATGAACAGAAATTTAAACACTTTATCCTCGCAGAAAAAATAGGGGCTAGGCCCCTATAAAAATTTACACCTTTGGTTCAGCAGGTTTAGTTTTTTTAGTTTCTCTAACTTTTTTAAGAATTAACTTTTTCATAAGAACTACTTAGGTTAATTAATGTACTGGCTTAAGTATAAATGCCAAATAATATTTTAATCAGACCTTATCTATAAACCTTCCTTAATCCTAACTCTTTGCCAAGTTGAACTGCTAAGTAATCATCGTAGTCTTCCTCGCCCATAATATGTAAATTAAAATTTAACGGTTTCTCGAGTATAGCATCATAGGATTTTAATTTTACAAAATAAGTATTTAAAAACTGTCATTCTGCATGCTTTAAAAGATTAGCGTTACAAAATTTTGGCAGATCCGAAATGTTATTTTTATATGCGTAATTGCAAATATCTTTCATTCCTTTTGAAACCGATTCTTTTCGCAAGGCCTCCCTTTGATGGTAGGCTTCAATTAACTCACATTGATCATCATCGAAAAGAGCTCTGCTACCCCCAGACATGATGTTTTGAAATGAATAACGGTGACTTTCATCATTCAAAAGAATGTGTCCTAATTCGTGTGAATCAACAGCAATTTTAGGAGAACTTTCTGTACTAAAATCATTTTTACTTTTAATAGAGTAGTATTGCCCAATAATACTAATTCCGTGTAACGGTAAAACTTGATTAAATCTATCCCAATCCAAATTACCCGTGGAAAATGGTAATTCTTCGTTCGCATTAAAAAGAAATCCATTCCAAGCATATGACCTAAATTTAGCTAAGGACCTAGGTCCTCCTATTGTATATGCCTGGGCAAAAATCTCAGTTGCTGAAGTATTATTCTCGTCAGTCGCCTTTCGTGTATAAATAATCGTGGGGCGAAGTTTTTTCTTAAAACCAGATAGTATTTCACTTACCTGCTTTAAACTATTTTTAGTCTGATAACCAAGTATCTCTTGCAATTTCGGCTCATCAATTTGAATTAACTCGTTTAACTGAATTTTAATTTGTAGATCCTTACAGGCATTTTCATAAATATGAGAAGTATATTCAAACCGGTCAACTATTTCCTTTCGTGTCCAAAGACTGTTTAAGGAAAATGCAGCATTGACAGGAATTGTCACTTGTTTCCGAGGCATTAGAGATGAAGGTGCCTCAGTGGAACTAAGAAACAGAAATATAAAGAAAAGTTTAAATGATTTCCTCATACCATGGGTATTTGCAGTTGCCATGCCAGGCGAGAGGATCTTAGCTGACTAATGGGTTTATAAGAAATTACTACTAGCTAGGGGCTCAAAATCAATATTCCAAATATTGATTCCTAGACGAAGTAGACGTCTAATAAGAGTTAAAGGACGAGCTCATTTTGCAAAACAAGATATGTAGGATAAGACTTAGTCTAAATTAGACTAAGTCTATATAGGCTTGCTTACTGAACTGGTGGGAGCTCTTGTCTTGAGTAAGGCGTGTTGAAAACGTGAGTGCCTCTACTTTTAGTGGCGTGTTTCATATGCCTTTCTACTCCTCTTAAATCTATTTCATAAACATCAGTTCGAGATGCATCTACCCAACGAATTTCAGGCAAACGAATTGCTTTGTTAATATCACGAACAGGATTACCGTTAATCTTAAGAACCTTCAGCTCTTGGAGTCTACCTATACCCTGTAACTCATTGATGTCATTTTCTTGCACGTAAACATATTTAAGCTTACGCAAGAAACTGATTGGTTTAAAAGAACTGATACCACTTTTTCTTAAACCTAAGCTTGTTCCCAGTCTATCTTGAACTTGAGAGCAATCGTTGGTTCTAGCACTGTTCATTATTGCCATAACTGTTTCATAATCTGCCTCTGTCATATTTGGATGAAATTCACAAAAATCTGCGAAAGTTGCTGGCTGACAATCTCCACCGCGAATAACGATGTTATCAATTGTGGTATTGTTATCATCATATCCCAAGTCAGATAAGCTAATGGATTTTAACGATGTTGCATTATCTAAAATATAGATATTAGAAAAACGATCACGAAAACCACCTTGTGGATCTCCAAATTGTTTATCTTTTAAAAAAACATCTAACTCTACTTCCTTACAGAATAGCTCATCATTTGTCTTATTTACTACCTTAACACCGAACTGATTTGAAGACCGATCGATGGATGGTAAAATGTGAAAGTCTGCTGCCATGGCAGAACCTACTAAGATTGATTTTACTATTAAACATTTTATTAAAAATTTCATACGTCCCTCACAATGTACATTTAGCTAGATCATCTGCGCTTACAGATAAGCCTGCCTCTGCACTCTTAAAAACAGTTTTATATAATTTAGGATAAAGATTAGAGCTCACAATTGCTTCGGCCACTTCTTTGTTTTGCTTAGCAATTTCAGAAACAAAAAACATACTACTTGCAAGTTCAGCTTCCTCTGACAACTCTAAAAACTCTTCGTTATTTGTTATTAAAAATTTATTTATTGTAGTAACTAGCTGTCCCTCTTTGATTGAACCCATTTTTCTACAGTCAACACCATCCACAGTCACTGGAGTCTCTGGCTCTGAATTTGGGCCACTCACTTTGGAAGCATCACAAGCAGCTAAACTTAAAAATAGCGAGATAATTATGATTTTATTCATATGGCCTCCTTGATTGGGTTTTAGAACAAAGCACTTTTTCTTTTAAAAGATATGGATTCACCTGAAAGTTACGAATTGATAAGCTTTTAATTTGATCATTTCTATTTAATTGAATGATTAGCTGCCTACGTATTTCTTTTTCCCCAATAAATTTTGAATCCGTATAGGTATAAACATTTCTACTGTGCAAGTATTCAAAATCACATTTTTGATCCTTCCACAGATCTATCCCAGCCTCCTGAGCTTGGCGCAGGTCCTTAACATAGATTTGAAAAAAAATACCTGGCTCTTTATCATCTAGACTAATGTTTTTTTGGTACTCAATCTCACAGTTAAAAAGTTTTTGAGGAGACTTAAGGTAAGTCTCTACAATGTTTGAAACCAACTTAGAATCACAATACTTTGTCTCAGAAATCGCAGGCAAAGAGAGAAGTAACAATGCACTTAAAAATATTTTCCTCATTTCTTCTCCCCCCAAAAAACCTTTTTCCACTCTTCTTCCAGTTCATGAATGTCTAAGCTATAAGCCTTACTTGTTTGACAATCTTTGTCTAAAAAATCAGAGCATTTAAAACCAATAACTTTCAGTACTTTTTCCTGGCAAATATCGAGATAGTTCAGTTTAACTTTCAATTGCAGTTCATTCTCTTTTTCATGAACTTCAAAGTCTTTTTCTGCATTTCCTATGCCAAGGATTCCAAATCTAAAATTATTCATAACAGAAATATATTTTTCGGA
Source organism: Bdellovibrionaceae bacterium UBA6502 (assembly GCA_002436415.1). Taxonomy (GTDB): domain Bacteria; phylum Bdellovibrionota; class Bdellovibrionia; order Bdellovibrionales; family UBA840; genus UBA6502. The sequence continues at coordinate 17,114 of DJMA01000029.1, forward strand.
ATTCTTAGGAATTTTGAGCCAGACTTCTACGAGATTTTCAAACAAATGAAACTCGCTTAAACCTAGGAAATTGCGTTTAAAAGTTTTGTTAGAATCCAATGACCTACGAACTGACTCTAAATTTGTCGCATTCAAAGACTGAAATGACAAAATCATCTCATCAAGCGTTGTATCATACCTCTTAAGCATATATCGCACATGATCACAGCTATAGCGAAGTTTTGGTTTTACAAAACTAGCTTGGTAGTCATTAGTTTCAATCGCGTTTTGAGCATGATACTCATTCAGATTAAGCATTTCTTCGTTATAGAAGCTTTCACTTGCATTGCTAATCTGCAAGTGAGTGAGGCTTAATAATGTAACAATCAATCTAGCTAACATGCTCTACTCCATAATAAAGGACAAAGTCCCGATTTGTGGAATGGCTTTGTGTTCATCCAACACAATTCCACGTTCAGCGCTGGCAAATTTATGCTGGCTAGCCGATGAACTTGTTCCTCCAAAAATAGAATTACCAATATCCAAGACTAAGGCTGCGGATTGACAGTATAGGTTTGGACATTTCTTAAGACCCGCAGAAGCTGTTGAAGCTCCATTTTGACTGCTCGGTGCTGGTAGTGATGGGTGTCCTTCTTTTAAGAAACCTAATGTTACATTCATCAATGCTCGATCTAAGTATTCTTTTTTCAAATCTTCAGCCAGCTTTTCTCTGTCAGCAAAGTCGAAATCAGAATCATTATTCATGATGTGAATATCAATCCATTGTTTCGAAACAGATTTTTCAGTAATACTTGTGGACGATTTTGTTCTAAAAAGACCGCCACTTGTGGAGCTTTTTTTAATTAACTTGTACAAATGACTTTCTAGATAATCCACCTTGTACTTTCTTTGCACTGTCACGTCGTACTCATATTGAACGTTTGCAATCAGAGTGGCAGAAAATTTAGATCTGTTGTTAGAATTCTGAAAGTTACAAGCTGCCAATTGATTTATAACAACACCACCATTTAAAGCCTGTCCCATCATCACACTTTTGAGTTGGCTACTATCCACTCCTAAATCAGATTGGTCACCAGTCTCTTTTACAGAACTTATACCAGGAATGTCTGAGCTTAATACAACTGGAACTTTTGCTTCTATACCATCTAAAACAGCACTAAAGTTAATGTTCATCTTTTTAGTCGGCATTGCTACAAAATTTACTTTATCTTGAAGAGCTGTATTAGCTTTTTTGAATGCCTCTACAATTTCGTTTTGATTTACTTGAAAACTTAACTGCACACTTGCTCCAGGAATCTCTTGCTGTGCGCTAATGATTTCATCATAATCTGTTACGTAGGCGTCGATCAAATCTGTTATCTGTGTAATTGAGCTTCCTAAGTTTTCAATTTGTTGTCTTAACCCAATGGATCTATTCTCAACAGTGCTTTGACAGGATTGATACTTAGCCTCGATCTGTGAAATTTTCGGATTCGCGTTCGCTACAAATTTTGAATACTTTTTAATTAATTTAGTATTTTGCCTTAAGGTCCTTCGCTCAATCCTACAAGACTGGCCATTACTTTCACAGGCGGCAATCTTACTCTCAAGTTCAGTAGAATCTGCATTCAAATTGTCAATTTGAGTTTGAAATGAGTCTCTTTGAGATTTTAAAGCAACCAATGGAGAATTGATGGATTCACATTGCATCTGGTACTTCATCAGTTTTACATTTAAAGACTGCCTTTCACCTTGAAACCGAATAAGCTCTTTTGCCATATCACGCGAATAACTTACCAAATCACCTAAAATCATTAGTTCTGTTTGTTTGATATCACATTGTTGATCAGTCAATGCTGGTGAATAACCTGTAACAGAAAGTTTTCCAAATTGAGGTGGTAGTACATATGCAGTCCTACAGTCTTTTGAAAACACGTAGCCTGCAGAATTTTTTGGACTAACAAGCTTATGATCACATTTTGTGTATTTATAGGGGCTGGCTACCGCACTAACTCCCCAAATTAAACCTAACGCCAATACTACATTTTTCATTTTACTGTCCCCCTATAAAACTAAATTCTTCTTTAAAGTTTTGAACCGAAATCTCTTCTCCTCTTAATTCTTGCTCCATTAGCATGGCCTTTGAATCACTGATCGCTTTAGGTTGAAAATTTAAATCATTGAAGAAGTTTGTTTTTAGATAATGTAGGTCGCTAATCTCTAAATTATGAATGCTTTGTTGAGAAACTTTAAAAAGCTCTAAACCTAGAATAGCACCTGCTACCAAGTCTCTATCTTCATAGTTGCTAGCTGAGTATTCTAGTCCCATCGTTTTAATTTTTTCTTTGTAGTTCGCAACAGCTTTGCTGAGACCTAGAAGATTCTTTTTGGAAATTTTAATAGGCCCTAAGTCTTTCTTACTAAATTCGCCAGACATACGAACACTGATTTCAAGATTTGAGTTCATGATGTCGCAAAGTAATAGTCTTGAATTTACTCTTAATCGTAGGTGCCCTGGATGGTTTAATACTGAATCTCTAATGTCATCCTTTAAATTACTTTCAATGCTTGCTCTAATTGCCTTGTTTACTAAAGCACTTCGACTCCAATCAAAATCTGCTTTCAGAGATTTAAACTCAGGTCTTAAAATTGACTCGTCTAACATATCAGCATTAAAAATATGCTCTTCTGCTGTCTTATAAATTACTAATGCAGCTGAATCGCTTCCTAGCTTATCTAGTTGATCCTCAATCACAGCACAATCTTCTGAAGACAATTCATAAGAGGAAGGGTAAGCTAGAGACAAGTTTGCTGTAGTGGATGCAATTGCTTTTGCGTTCACTGAAAAAATCCCTAGGCCAACTATTAGTTTGATAATTTGTTTCGATTTAATATTCATTTTTACTCCTAAAAGATTTTTTTTATTTCTTCTCTTCTTCTTTAAACAAGTTTTGATATTCTTTTTCTAACTTCGGAATTTCTTCTGGAGGAACAAAAGCCATAGTTCCTGCAATTTGATAAGTGTTTTGTGACTCTGATGATGCTGTTCTGGTAGTGTTTAACTGCTTTTCAATTTCTTTTGCAATTTTAGCCCAGTTTGGTTTTGATTTAGTTACCTTGTAAGAGTACCTACATCTATCCCATCCTAAAAACCCACAACTTCTAGTGGCATGTACAGTTTCCTGCCAATAGATTCTGTGTGAAGAAGAATTTGAAAGCGTGTCAACAAGCGTTCCTATGTTTCTCAGTACGCTATTGGCGATGTAATCTAGTAAATGTTGTTTTACTTGTTTTTTAGTTTCTTCTGATACTCCATCAGAACCACCAATATCACTCGTTGAAACCTCTTCAAATATTTGTCCCTCATTTTCTGAAAGTACGTTTGCTAGATCCATGCTTTGCACCAAGCCCTGGCCTTTTTTTCGTAATGCAATCACTGCTTCACCTAGGCTGACTGGATTAATGGAAACTTTATAGATAGATTTACTAGCTACAGGATAAAAGTAAGTAAAGTTTGGAGTAAGATAAGCCACTGGTGACTCGGTTACTGTTCCATTAAAAAGTTCACTTGATTTCATGTTCTTATATGGACAAAGTCCCAATAAACTTAACTCTAATCCTAGGTTGGCGGTACCTTCCATAAGTGCTGCTGTTGAATTCGAAGTGTCTTGCGAAGCACTTAGTAAATCTTCCGAATCTGAATCAGAGCTACTCGACTGAGCGATCGGAAGCCCGGTGCTATGAATGTCAATTACTGGGTTCTCCCCTAAACTCATCGCACCTGCAGAGGAATTACTCATTTTGTGAGTTAAGTATCCTTTTGTAATTGGTAGTGGCTTTACTGCTTTAAACTGTGGATTCGCTTCACGATACAAATCAACAACCTTTGCCCAGTGATACATTAGCGTAATCATTACCGATCCACCATAGCGACTATTCGCGTCTTCGATGGCTTCATCCTGACTTACTACCGATGAATTAAACAGAGTTAAAAGCTCATTCACGTTTCTTAGTTTTTCTTTGATTCTCTCTACTGCTTCAGAGCTACCATCAGCAAGTGCTTTTCGAAGCTCGTCGTTTAACTTAAGTTGTTGGTTTGAATAATCTTTGACCATCAAAATGTTTCCGAGTTGAGCGGCGTTTGAGGCATTAATACGATCACATTTTGAAAGATTTGTTGTTGAGCTGTAAGCACTTAAACGAGCCTCACCAAACTTAGGCGGTCTTACAAAAAGAGTATTACATTTTTCATCTGTTAAGTATCCCCCATCTAAAACCGTATCAATTCCTTTTACTTTGCAACTAGATGCCTTGATGCCAATATAAGGTAAACCTACATCCGCATGAACATTTCCTGCGATAGAACTAGCCGCAATGCTGAATCCAATTGCCGCTTTTAATACTTTCCAATTTGTATTTTTTAAACTTTTCATTCTCATTCCTTTAATTTAATTTTTTTGTTTCCACTCACTCTCCCATGCCATTTGAGCAAAGCCAGTGCCAAGACTGAGATCGAATGTAGTTGAGTATGAGCGCTTATTTGGAGTTTATTCTTAGATTTTGGATTAAAATTCTAAGGCTTGAGAATTGGGATGAAGGCTCTCATCTGCGATGTTTTTTACAGTTTTAAAAAATTCTTTTGGTATAAAGGCTTTTTTATGCCTCCGTAATGCACAGATTCAAACACAAGTTTTTGAAAAACTTAACACCCAAACACCATAAGACTACTCATTTTATAAAACCACTGTAAGCCTTGCCATCCAGCTCACTTGCACAAAAAAGTTTCTCAGTAAGCTATATTGCATCGTTTAGGGATTTTCTAAAATCGCCTCCCTTGAAAGCAGCATAAGCTGTGAAATACATAACTTCTTCCCTCGAAAGAGATTTTTCTATATACTTTCTCTACTAACAAAGGGATTAACGTGAGTACTGACTTTGCAGAATTTGCCAAATCTGTAATTGATAAATTGCAAAATGAAGTTGGTGCTAGCCAACTTAAAGAAGACCCAGTTTATATAGAGATTCTTCAACTCTTAGAAGATGTACGTTCTCAAAATTTTCCTGATAAAAAGATCCGCGTCTCTTTTTCTGCCTTAAACCAACAAGAAGATGGAATCTATAATGATGACCAGCTTGTTAAGGATATAATTCATCTCGAAGAGATGTATAAGGTGATTCGAAAGTCTGTGAAATCATAATTATTGAGAGAGCTATATAGAAATTTAGCTTAAGTCTATGGCTTTATTTGCTCAACAGTATTGTAAAGATGAATAGCTTATACTATCTAAATGTTGCTTAGGGGGAAATTTATCAAACCGGCTCCCTGTACCTATCTTTCATAAGCAGGAAAATGACCTGTAGAACTGGTATCTTTGCAGTAATTGAGTAGCTAGCTCCCTTTGAATTTTCCCCAAAGTTAAATGCATGGTACTCAACTAGTTAATACAATTTTTTAGATTCATTATTTTGGATGTCGTATTCAACAGCTTCATAGCTGTGTGGAGGCATGGTGTTTCTGGTCTGATAAAAAGTGACCGGCTCTAAGTTTTTAATAGAAAGCTGAAGGCCTAGCTGAGTCTGTTGAATGTAAGTTTCTAAATCAGATGGTACAGATTCTAATCTTATTTTCTCACTACTATTTGAACGCTTTACAGCCTCTATTAAATCTGGAATATTCGAAACAGAAATACTTATTTTTTTATAATTTCCCTCGTTGGCTAGATTAGCTATTTCCTGAAAGATTAAAGGATCTTCAAAAGAGGCTTGTGCATAATAAAGCTTATCCTGAAAAAGCTTTTTCAAACGATCAAAAGCCTCCTGTGAGGATAGAAAAGAAAAAAGAGGGTCAGCATAACGACTCTCTACTTCCTTTACCGCAAGCGAGCCATCTGCACCTGAATAACGTCGTTCAAAAAAAGAAAACAACTCCCTAGTTTGTACCTTAGTTCTAATGTCATCCGACGGGAGTAGACTATCAATAGCTTGAATGTGCTTGGCCTTGGCAACATAGGCATTATTCTGAATGTAATAGTTTGCAACAAATTGAAGATGATAAGTACTAAAACCCCCAACATTAGCAATTCTTTGTAGAACCTCGTTAATGAATGCTTTCCGTTCCGCCTTTAGGGATGGATCATCAAGTAGTTCGTAGTGAAATTCAAATCTTTCTTCTAGGCTTAAATGCTTTGGTAGTGAAACCTTGGGAGTTCCCGATAGGTAGGAAATAAAATCCTCTGGACCACGGCTGATTGCAATCAAAGGTCGCATAAGGTACTCAGTAACGAGTAAGGGCTCAACCGCCCAATCAGCGATAATAAGTTTTTTAGCATTAGTTCGAATAGCAAGATCCCATGCTGAATTGGTTCCAAAACCGAGGAGCACATCTGTCTCCTTTCTTAAGATTGGGGATCGGTAGTAGTCAAATTCGTTGGATGCTATAAATTCGTAGCTCTCGTTGGAGTCGGGTAATTCTTTTTTCACAAGAAGACGAGGCTGTTTGTAGAAATGTTCTAGTGTTTTTTGATAACTATAATTTTGCGCTAGCTCTACAATGGACTTTAATGGAGAAGCTTCACCTGTTGATTGACTACAAGGAATGGCCTTACTAACAGTCGGAAGGAACACAACAAAACTGACCGCAGCCCATAGGCAAAAAGTTAAGATAAAATTTCGGAACAAAAAACGAAACACAAACAATTTCCATTCTCCTGTAGGCATGGGAGATTATACTTTTAAATTTCCAATGTTTGCATGCTTTGTCTCAGATTTGCATTATATACAAGTATACTGTTAAAGTTGTCGACAGGCCTGGTTTGATTGTGGCTAAAGTTAGAACTAATAAGACCTTAGCTGATAATTTCTATAACCAAACAAGCTTATTCGAAAGTCTGTGAAAACTTAGATTATGAGATGCCTGCTAGTTAAGGACGTTGCTAATCTATTCAAAGCGATGAAGACTATAAAAGATCGTCTCTCTTAAATTGCCATTGATATTTGTATCTAACAAAATCACAAACCCCAGACACTTAAAGCTTTCAGGCATATAAACCACACACACCACCTAAAGTATTAAAATTACTTACCTTTGTTGATAAACTTAATTCAATTATGGCTCAAGTTAGAACGGTAAAGACCCGATAAAAGTAGGTGCTACAAACTCTATTTACTATACTAGTTTGCTTTTCGTGTTTCAGCTTTGCGTTTGCAAGAGTAGTATCTAGTTCAATTCCCTATCAAATTAAAAACTCTTGGTGGCTTAGCTCAAAAGAAGCTGCTTCTATTTTTAACGGATCAAAAAAATTCAATGTTCAATTTGATAATTCAAAACCAATTGTCATTGCGATATTAGACACAGGTATAGACTTCTCACACCCTTACTTGAAAAACCATGAGTTTAAACCTGAAAATGGAACTGCACATTTTAATTTTTACACAGGTACCAATGAAGCTAGAGATCTGATGGATGTAGCCGGGCACGGAACTCATGTGGCAGGAATCGTTCTTGCTACAATTCAAAAGGCAAACCCCAAAGCAAACGTAAAGTTTATTTCATTAAAAATTTTGCCTGACCCCAAACCAGAAAGATCTTCAATGGCTATTCCTAAAGTGAGTCCAAATGTGATTAGAAATGTTAGTGGAAATATTGGTCTCTATTTGAAAGAAGCTTCGAGATACCTTGTGAAACTAAAAAAAGAAGGTGTTAACGTTTTAGCTTTGAATGCCAGCTATGGCGGATACACTTACGATCAAAATGAAAAGGAAGCCTTAGCCTTCTTATCGAGAAATGATATTTTAGTGGCTGCTGCAGCTGGTAACGATGCCAAGAAGCTTACTAAAATGGAATTTACATTTAAAAATGAACAAGGACAAAATTTAAAATGTATCGCCTATTCCAAAGAGAAACCTTGTCCTGCAAAAATATTTAAAAACTTTTATCCAGCGGCTTACAATGCTGAACTGGATAATATAATCGCTGTTGGTAATGTAAACAGAAATGGACTTTTAGGAAAGTCCTCTAATTTTGGCTCAAGTGTTGATATTTTTGCTCCCGGTGAAGACATTGCCTCTTCGATACCCGGTGGGGAATATGAGCTAAAAACTGGTACATCCATGGCCACTCCTCAGGTCACAGCAAGCTTGGCTTTATTAAAGTCAGCTCACCCCACAAAAACGAATCTTGAAATTAAAAGAATTCTCTTAGATAACTCGATTTTTAATGATTACTACGTTGATAAATCTAGCTCTGCCAGTCGCCTAAACATTCCTTACCTTTTTAAGAAAAGGGCTACTAAGTACTCTGTAAAATCATTAATGAAACTTAAGCCTTCGTCTTTTACTAATGATTCAGCAAAAATCACCAGAGATGTTCCTTGTATGATGTCATCAAGTAATAAAATTCTTTGTGGACCTGAAATCTATAGAACAAAAATATTGGTAAATGGAAAAGAACAAACTATCGCCGAAGTTCTTGGGGCCAAAAACATTGAAAGACAAAAAGCTATGAATCTTGGTTTTTTAAATAAAGGACAGATCATAGAGTCTTCATTAAATATGACGATTAAATCTATCAGTAAGAATGAAAAAATTTTTCAACTAATGCTTAAGCATGGTTTCGCCTTTAGCGAACTCTACCACTCTTTAGGAAAAGAATTTTTAGATAAAAATTATTCTGCTCAGGTGATCGTACCTGTATTAAGCTTTACTGAATTTAAGGAGAACTACCCTCCTGGCACTCGGGTAGATAGAGAGCTTTACGCAAAATACATAAAAGACATTATTAATACACCACCTCAGTTTTTAAACCGATTTAAGTCGGTATACCTTCCTCGCTTAGCCCCAGATTTAAAAGTAGAAATAGGATTAACAAAAATATTTCCTCTGCCATTAACGGAAAATCTAATAAGCTTTATTGCAAAAAACAATTCTCCGGATGCAGATGCTGTATTAAAACGTCTTCCTGACTCATTTGTGAAGAAGACAAAGGATAAAGAACTTATTTTAAGAGTTAAAAATCTAAAAGAAAACACACCGGTTATTGCTCTTACTAAAAAAGATTTGAAATATCTAGATGGCTTCAATCAAGTAGACACTAAGGCAGATGCTCTAGTTAGCGCAGGTTTAAGTGGCGCTGGATACAGACCGGCTAGTAAAGAGTCTTTTGAGGGAATTAAGAAGGCTTTTAAAGCTGCAATCCCAATTGAAAAAGTTGCGGGTATTGAGGTACGGAACTTAGATAGTAGCAAGGAAATCCAACTTCCAAATAAAATTTTGAATCGATTAGAGAGTATGGAAACGGCACTACTAGCTGTGAGCCTGACTAATCAGAAAAACTTAGCGAAGCGTGTGGCGAAGACAGCTTCAATTACGAAAAAGGGTAAAAAACTATTATACCATGCTTTAAAGAAAGATGCTTTGGTGCTAAATAATGAACAAAATATTCAGCTAGATCCTTTAAAAGTAAGTGCAAATATTTTCAGGCCAAGGGCTAAGGCTCGAGAAAGGATTGGGGAAAGAGAGCAGAAGTATTTTAAGATGCTGCTTGATCGTTTTCTAGTAGGGAATCGTTCTCAACTATTAAATACTGTGAAAATGAAAGTTGTCCCCAGAGAAAATAGTGTAATAGATGACCTACCTCTCGCACAGGTAGAAACGCAACAAGAAAAAAAGACTCTACCAAATAGCATTGGGCAGACTAGCGAAGTGGATAAAAAGTTGGATATTTCAAACCAACATTTTTCTTGTGACTTAAATACTTTCGAAAATTTGCTAAACAATGTAAAAACTCATCAAGAAGAAGCTCAACATGCATCCTATTTTTCAGAATCTTTCTGTAATGGCGGAAAAAACTTATCTTTAAATGCATTGCAAAAACATTTACCAACTCTAAAATACTACTCTTATTGTAGTACAATAGAAACGGATAAAAACTTTGAAGACCTATTAGATGATGGATTTCAGCAATCAAGCTGTAGGAAACCAGATGTTACGAAATCTTGTAGAGATCGGCTTCTAGAGCGAACTGTTGAGGTTTGTAATAAAATAACAGGAGAAGAGTTTCAAGTTTGGCAAAGTGAAGGGATCACAGCGGTTTATCCAAGTTTTTTTAAGTACCTATCAAAGTGTCGATCCGCAGCACTAAACCAGCCAAACATTCCAAAGAATTACTTTTCGATGAACTTCGAGAAATCGGAAAAAATCTCTGGAATTTTAAATAGAGTTAAGAGTATAGGTTGCTCAGACAATGTTAGATACCGAAAATTTAGAACAGACTTCAGAAACCTCTCACTAAATGAAACCCTATTCAATGAAGCTTCAAAATACAGAATTAAAGAAATCTCCAGAATTAGAAATAAAGAAAAAATGTGTGAAGAAGCAACTTCATATATAGACTTCTTAGAAGAGCAAGTTAAGTTGACTGTTCGTACAAAAGTAAATATTGATAAAACTGCTCTAGCTATTGAGTTTAAAAAACAAATAAGACCAGAAAAATGGTCAAATTCCTTTATTAAATCATGGCTCCTTTACAACAAAAATATCAATAAAATTGAAGACTTGATTAATAGATGTGAAACAGTACAACCAGGAGGAAACTCCCCAGTGAATGGACAATCAAGGTGAGTCACATACATTCAGATGGATCGTCCACTAATTTGAAAGGGTTACTTTTAGGTGATTCATATTCTTCAAAATATCCCCAAATATTCCTGGCCATATACGTCATGTAATCTTCAGTTAAATCACCTGTTTTAGGGTCAATATGCTCATTAGGGCGCATATCACACCTTCCGAATGTTTTTGATGAATCTTCAAATGACCCTTTTACACAATGCTCTGGATCACACAAATTTGCATAATCCGGCTCAATGGTCCATCCACAACGATATTTTTTCTTTGCCTCAATCCATTTCGCTTGATGATGTTGGTGCCCTAGAACATGGTACATTGCGTGATCAAAAATTCCTTCTTCAACATGATCCGCAAAAGTTTCCTTATTAATTCGAGAATTACCCTTAACGGTTTCATTTAGAATCACTATTGGTGGTGCATACAAAATAGCTGGGTCATTGTCTTTATCTCTAAACAGGTAACCTTTGGCTGAATTACGAATCGTCTGGTCATGAGTTTTATCATCGATTGGTTTACAAAAAACTTTCACCATTGGGGATTCTTCGTATAAGTAGTTTTCACAAACTCGCATTTTTTTACACAATTCTTTTAAATCTTCTTTCTTAGCTCCCCAAGTGTCCAAAGCATCTTTTGCTTTCAGAATCTTTTTTCCTCTTTCTGAGTTGAAGAGCTTTGCATACTCTGCGGACTTATGAATGTGCAAGGCTCTCTCAAATCGAGCCATATGAATATTGCCTTGAAGAGTACTTTCATATTTTTCTCCTTGGACATTACACCACAGATTCCCACGGCCTAAAGCAGCGAACTCGCCATCAAACATATCATTACAAGATTCATGTATTAATATGTCGTATACTTCATTATATATAAATCCTTTTGGCGGAGTTATCTCTTCATCTTCATAGGCAATAATTTCACCAAAGCCGCTCCCAACTTTATTGGCATATTCTTGACTAATCATACAATCAAAACAAGGCTGAGCATCACCTTCAGAAATCGCTTTGTCTGCATTACACCAATTCACCCCTGAAGGTAGATCTTCCCCGAAGTCTTTACACCAAAACATCGAATAATGCATACAATCAGTATAGTCGAGCTGACTACCATAGGTTCCATCCTCATTTTTGGAACCTCCTACTTTTTGGTAATCCACCCCTTTGCTACCACCTTGACAGCAATCTCGCGAAGCTCTAAGACAAGACATGTTTTGATTGGGATCAAAATCACCAAAGGAAGTAAAGTACTTCATATATGTAATGTCTTCTCCTGGCGTAAAACCCTTGAAAGCATTTTTGTAAGGAGATGTTTCTGGGTTTTTAGGGACTTTCCAATTGTTCTTAACTAAATACTCTCGATGCTTTGCTTTTTCACCACTAGAATCTCTGATAAGACCAATCAGATGTTTTCGAAATTTAAAGCTTTTTTCCGAATTAGCATACCAATAATTTTCAATTCGATCAGCACTAAACAGTTTTGAATCGTCAAATCGATCTTTAGATTTTTCCTGAGATTCCTTTGAAGCAATCCCTCTACTCTGCCTCTGACCAATAGCCGCCATCAGTGCCTCATTACGATTTCGGATTGCTTTACCATAGCTTGCAACGAAATAAGATTCTTTGTCGGTGTATTTATTTTTATCTTTTAAATCTGTGTATAAAGTGCATTTTGCAACTTCATCATTTTCTTTCAAAGCCTTACAAATAATTTTCTGTTCAAAAAATTTGTCTCCGTCTGTATTGGCAAACTCTACTAACTTTAAGCCATCTCGATTAAACCTTGCCTTCATATCAACAACACCATCTTCATTAAAGTCACATATTTGAGTTTTTATTCTTCGGGCTTCGCCATAATAAGTCATTTTACAGTTCTGTCGATCTTTAATTTGATTTACGATTTTCCGTTCTGATTTTTTTTTCTTAAGAAATTTTTTAAACCCCTCCATGGCAGGGCTTGTAACTTGTTGATTATTAGGATCCTCTGATGCAAGACCTCTTATTTTTAATGGTGCAATTGATTGGTTCTTAAAGTAGTCGAATCTCCCTTCTTCAAAATCCTTCACAAACTGTGGTCTCTTGTCTATCGCACCAGCAAAGACACTGTTCCCCGAAATGAAGAACAAAGTTATAAAAAAAATGGATCCAATTTTTTTAAACATAATCTATTAAATTATATCTTATTCAGTTCGAGATAGCTTTTTATTACAAATTGATGTCAGGATACAAGGCCGAAGGCCAGATAGTTTTTGCCTTATATAATATGATAGAAGCTAATAAAGTATGACATTAGTTGGGTTAAGTTTTTTGTTGCCCCAAAAGAATCACTAAGAAGATCAAATCTATAATTCTTCGAAAAAAGTAAGTCGATCTCATGCTGCATTTTTGTCATTCCTTTGGGCTTAGGACTAGGATTTAGGAAAAGGCGAATGAGTGTACCAGCCAGCTTTTAAGCAAAACACCCTTCACCCAGCGCCCTTTTTTATAACTTATCTGATTACCCAGATCGTGGGTTTGTCTTCACCTTCTTCGAAAACGTAGCCTTTAAGTAGTAGGCCTCCATTTTGGGTTTTCTCAAAATTCTCCCCTACTGCCTGAGTTTCATCGCCTTGTTTTTTGGTAGGATGACGATAGCTTAGCATTGCAGAACTACCTGTTAGGTCTGAAGCAGTAAGCTCCCCTTTTTTATTTGTAGAAATCAATATCATGTGAGGCTCGTAGGCAGAATCTTTCAAAAATGCTGCACCGGTAAAGTAATAGGTATCAGTATGAGTATCGAAGTGTGAGTCGTTAATCTCTATATTAGAGTAGGCTTCTGGAACTTTGAAACTAAGCGTTTTCCCATTGTTAAAGTTTTTATCTCGAGCTAATTTTTGAGTGTTCTCATCCCACACCAAAGATACAATTTTATGATTAGGGTAATCATTAAAACTTAAAAGGATATTATCGCCAGCACCTCGCCTTACACTGCTTAATTGATGACTAATAAACTCATCAGCATTTTCGATTTCAATGGCGCTGTACTCCTTTAAGCCTTCGAAAAACTCATAGGCTACGATCTGGTCTTGGTATTGTTTTTCGCCTGCGCACTCTGCACTGGTTCTAAAGCTACCGATTGATAAGAACTTTTCTCTATCGTTAAAAACCCTAGCCTGGCTGACCGAAACTTGTTTTCCCGAGCAGTCTTTAAATTTTATGTCTATCTTCCCTCTTTCGCCAAGGCCTGATAAAACTGTTTGGTAACTTCCGTCAAAAGCAGTGTTTCCTATAAGGTTTAGCTGAGGGTGATGGTAAGGTACTAATCTTGATTGGCCATAAATAGCACCTAGATTTGTATCAAACACAGGAGAAACCGATCTTGCACTTACATAGTTTTTTTGAATATTTAGTCGATAAATCATATAGGCACTAGGATGAATCAACTGATAATCATCATCATAATTAGCTTCATATTGCACTAATGCGTAAAGCCTATCGAGCTCGTGATCTTCTGCCCCCCATAGATCTACAATCTGAATGTTTCTAGAAAGGCCCTCAACATCCCTTATGCCAATCAACTTTAAAAGTTTTGGCTGTAAAAGCAGGGAGGGAAGATCCACTTTAGCCACATAAAAACCTGGCTTTTGATTAGAATAAGGGCCACGTTTTCCGATTTGATAAATACTGTCTCCTAAAGTTACCGATTTAATAATTGTGTGACCGCTATCTAATGGAAAAACCAAGGGCATTTTGTGATGTTCTAACCAGTTTTTTGCTACCAAGCTCTTTGCCAATGGCTCAGACTCAGAACAATCAACTTTGCATGGGGTATTGTCTGCCGTAACTGGTAGTGGCCACTCGTTTTTATTCTTACTACACGCAATGAAGCACAAAAAACTTAGACCGATTACAGTAATTTTTTTTAGATCATTAATGGTGGTTTTACTCATTGATTTCCTCCGATTCTATTCAAGGAATTCTTAGAGCAATGTAGGTGCCAGGTAGGAGTTTTTATTTTTATAATAATTTTAGGTATTTAGCTATTGGGATTAGTTGATAACATATCCAAAATATTGGATTTGAACTGTAGTTTTCTATATTTGTGGACTTTATATATTTAGGCTGGTTGGTGACTTTTTTACTAGCCTGAGTTCTACTTAAGGTAACGATGCTCGCTTAATTAATGCTAGCCGATTTAATTTTGATTTTTTAAAGCCACCAATCAAGAAATAGGATTTTGGTACATGAATACTTTAACAGAAACACTCCGTTCCTTTGGTGTCTATCGAGTCTTTTTTTCGAGTGTCATACAATATAACTCGATTTGTTTTCGAGTTATTGGCGGTTTGATGTATCCCAACCTTCTAAAGAGTGTGGCATTTGTAACGGCTTTAGAGTTTTTCTTAAACTCCCTACTTGAGCTACCATTTGGCAAGCTGTCTGACAAATATGGCCGTGCGAGGTTGGCTATTTTGGGTGTTTTTTTGGTAGCACTCGGAAGTTTGTGTTTATATTTTGCGTTCTTAAATCATGAAAATACTCAACTAGCTTATTATTTTTTAACTTTAAATGCGTTGTTTATTGGAGTTGGTAAACCTTTGTATTCAGGCTCTGTTGAGTCCTTTTATCAATCTGTTTTGAATTGCTATAAAAGCTCTACTGAAGACGAAAAAATAATATCGAATAGTCTATCAGCGAGTTCACACTATGGAAGGTTTGTCCCAATTGTTTTTGTCTTACTGGCTTTTACCTCTTTAATTTGTTTTGAAAACTTAGGTGTACTGAGTTTATGTTTTCTTGTTTCATTTACTTTTTTTATTAGTATGTCAATTAAGCTTTGGATTGACTATAGGAAGGCTTCAAAAATTAAGGGTTTTGTAGATGCTAGTGAGTCACTAATCACTGATTTTGAGCCTCGTATTACTGACAAGAAACTATTTTTATACTCGAGTGTCGTTAACTTAATAACGATGTTAATCGCTATGTTGAATTTAGGTTATTACATACTTTCACTAGGGCGACATATTAGCCTAGATTCAATTGAGCAATATTTTTCTTTTGCTGTTTATATGATTGGTATAATGGGACTTGGCTGGGTTTTATCAGCGTCTCTCCTTCCAAAATTAGCAACAAAGCTTTTGAAGCCCGTGCAAAATCAGGTGTTTTTTGGATTACTTCTCTGTACCAACCTAGCGTACTACTTCTTAAAAATACCAAAAGAAATTGAGTTACTATCGGTATACTTGATCGGATACGGTGCGATTTTTCAGCTTAGCTTTTCTGGCTTAATGAACTCTGCCAGAAACATATCTCTTGATGTTTCCAAAAAAGAACATTTTGCGGCAAACTTGAGCCTTCAAAACATTCCATCATTTATTGCCGTTGCATTAGCCTCTTCAATTATTGCTTTTAACTTTAACGGAGCTCTATCACTAGAGTATAACTACTTGGTCATATCTACTTTAGCGGCGATTGGACTCATTTACAGTCTGTTTGTTGGGTGGCAGAATGCGAAGTAAGTTAAGACATCTGATTGAGTTTAAGATCTAGGGCGACACGCGACTTTTTCTTGGCTTGGTACTCTTCTTTCAGAATTGAGCTAGTTCAAAAAAACTGTGCGAGTTAAGAGCTTTCGAATTCCTTCGTGCTTATTATTTTTAATTTCTTAATCTATCCAACTAAGCTTGTGCAGGCGCCTATGATGCATGACCTATTACCGTTGCGATTACGCGGCTGCTAGGAAAAAGTCGCGTGTCGCCTTTTTTCAGTCATGTGGCCTGTCTAGATTTGACTTTATCTCCCCTACTTGTAAGTTCCTCTTATTGGATAGTTATTATTTGGATCTCTAATCCAATTCAATCCTGAAAGTAGTGCGCTTAATTCAGGTCTAACAAAAGGGTTGTTTGATATATCAACAACATGAAGATTAAAATCTTCATTTACAACGAATAGTCCGGGTTCAGCAAAGGGGCGATCTGTTTCTTGTGGAGATCTAGGGTTAGAAATATAAACTCCCAACTCTTGCATTTGCTCTATAGAGAGATCATAACCAACATCAAATGTTAGTCCTAACTTATCCTGAGCTTGGGCCTTAGCCTTTTCTTCAGTATCAGCCGAAACGGCAACAATGTCTACGCCAGTATCTAGGAAAGCCTCTTTCATTTCAGCGATTGCAGCTAAATACTTTGTGCATAGTGGACAATGTTTTCCTCTATAAACGACAACCATCTGCCAAGTTGCTCCATTCTTTGGAACTCCTAAAGTTATCTCTTCTCCATTAAGTGTTTTAACATTTATCTTAGGAAACTTATCTCCCGCTGCTAACTTATTTTTGCTCATTATAATACCTCACTTAAATGTTTTTCTAATCTTTTGAAATCATTTTCAATATCTGCATTTTTCATAACGTCATAACAAACAAAGGTTGGTAATGGTTTCATCCCAAAGAATCTAAAATTCATATGCTGTGGGAAAAATAGATCATCAACACTCTTTCCTTGAAACAGATATTCTTTTTCGTCATTAAATGACTCTTCTGGTGCATTAAAAGTTAAAGACATCATATAGTTCGTGTTTTGTAGTAAACCGCCTGCACCATAGTTTTTCTTGGGAGCTTCTTCAGATCGACCATCATTTTGAGAAAGCTTACCAAACATTCCTGCGGTATAAACTTCATCCATATACTTTTTAAAACTCCAAGGAAAGCCCATCCAATTAACTGGGGACTGAAGAATTACAAGATCTGCCCAGACATGCTTATCAAGCTCTTCTTCAACATCCCAATCATCTTTCATTGTTGTCGTTTTAATTTCATAACCTTTAGAGCTGAGAAAATTTGTGATTTTATCCACAAGAGCTTTATTCAATTCCCCCTTAGCAAACGGGTACTCTTGGTGTGCATTAATAACTAAGGCTTTTTTCATTTTGATCTCCATATTTGATAACAATTCGTATACATGCTAATATAAACCACTGGTATAAAACATCAACCAGTATACTTTTAGTAACCACGAGAGTTTAAATGAAAAAATCGGATAAACGCCCAGAAACAAACAGAAAAAGAAAAAAGACGGTACAAAAATCCTGTGCTGAGCCATGTCCCATAGAAAGGGGAATGCGCCTCATAGGTGGAAAATGGAAAGGTTCAATCTTATGGCACCTCAAAGACGAACCTATTCGATTCAATGAACTATCAAGACTTTTAGGTGGTGCTAGCAAGAAAATATTAAATGAACGGCTCAAAGAGATGGAAGAAAATGGCCTTCTTAAAAGAGTCGTCATTAGTGATAGACCAATTGCCGTCTCTTACGAGTTAACCAGTTTTGGGAAAACCGCTTTAAATATTTTAGATCAATTAAAAAACTGGTGTGAAGACAATAACCTGTAAAATTCCTTAACTGTGAGTTACTAGACGAACACCTCTTTAGCGCTTATTCCCCAATATTTGTAAGTTCCAAAGTTCGTCCCGCTGTGGCTATGGCTAGGGCGACACTCGACTTTTTCAAATCACATGCGTCATGTTGGCTTGGTACTTTTCTTCAGCTATCCAACTAAGCTTGCACAGGCCCCTATGATGCATGACCTATTACCGTTGGGATTACGCGGCTGCTACGAAAAAGTCGCGTGTCGCCTTTAAAAAACTGTACAAAGGTTTTACGTTTTTGGCTTTGAGACTAGAGTATTTACAAACCCGCTAACTTAAGCCCAAGTTGAAGACATATAAGTGTTATAAATATCGATATATATTTATCAATTTAATTTGTTGAGGAATTATGAATTACGTTTTTCTGTCTTTACTTGTTGTTTTGGGTGTTCACTCTTTTTCTTACGCTGACACTTCTGATTTGTGCCCTGGTCAAGAGGGCTACTATTTTACTAACTACAAAATACGAAATCCCACAAAGGGAGGCTTTGTTTCCTATGATGCCACTGTGGATGAGTCGGGTGAAAATGTTTACATCGGAAAAAATGCTGCTGTCTGTGATTTTGCCAGTGTTGAAGGGGAAGTTAAAATTTCAGGAAAAACAGTTCTAAGAGACTACGCAAGCGTAAGTGGAAGAAATATTGAGGTAAGTGGAAATATCGTGCTTGCTGGCAAAGTTAGGGTCAGAAGCAATGCTATAATTAGAGGAAGCGGAAGCCTAGACACTGGTGAATATAAAGACGACTCCTATTTTTTAGAAGAACAACAAAGTAGTGGTGCTCGTATAAAGAATCTTTTCCCCATTAAAACAAAAATGTATCACCGTTCAGGAAATGGAGGGGTTCCAAGCGAGAAATGGAGCACTACAGAAATCACAAAATTTCAAGAAGTGGCTAACTCTCGAAAAAATGGCTGTGTGTTTGATGTAAGTATAGAGACAAAATATATAGATACCTCTTGTGAGAAGGATAAATTCGAACAATTTAGCTTTCGTGTAGATTTTGGAAGAGATATTTCCGATGTTAATCGATTTCACGCTTCGGGTGGTACCAACTTCGTCAAAGTTAATTTTAACGAAGCTACTTTTAATCCTTCTTTTAACTATTTCAAAAGATCTAGCTATGCTCCAAACTGCGAAGCTACAAAGGCGAACTTTAACGAAGCAAAACATAAATTTGTAGATTGGGGAATTACACTGTTTTACAGCACCGATAACACAGAACTACAAAACTTTAAAAGTAAGTTAGTAGAGGCCATTCAAACTTGTAGATAGTAGTTGGGTGCCTGGCACCTTTTGGTTATTGGGCTAGGCCTTGATTGGGGTTGAACGCGTAGGGTGACATGCGACTTCTTTAAATCGTCTGCGTCAAGTAACCTTGGCACTATTCTTTTAGATTTAATTAAAGTTAGTTCAAAACCGGTGCGAGTTGAGCACTTTTGAATTCCTTGGTCGTCATCTATTTTAATTTTTTTATCAATCCAACTAAATTTGCCCCCCTATGATGCATGACCTAACTAAGTTGCAATTACACAGTTGCTAAGGAAAAGTCGCGTGTCGCCTTAATCAAATCAATCAAAATATTTAGAAAACTTAACTATTCACAATAGACACCTAATAGACTTAGCTATTAGGTGTTACATGGAAAACTTAGAGTAAATTTAATACATAGGAATTAGTTTTAGACTAGTATCATCTTGATCACAGTATCGCTTTTTATTTAATTCGATCTCCCCATTGTGAGAAAATAGTATGTATGGAATCAAAATTGTACGTAAAAAATATTTTCCTTTTAGCAAGTTCAATTTTAATGGTGGGTTGTTTTGCGGTGCCTGAAGACGGCCTTTCGATTAGCAAAACGCCTATCACACCGAGTGATCCCAGTGGGTGGGTATTGAGTAGCCCTTCGAAGCTTAACGCTAAGTCAGAAATTAATAAACCTGTTATTGCAGCCTCAGGTCTTACTGGCTTGGATGGATCTAAAATAGAAGTCTATTTGGATTCTGAATGTACTGTCATAAAAGGGAGCGCAAAAATTTCTAATGAAAGTTTTTCCGTTACAGATATCGAAATCCCCGATTCTTTTGAAAACGCTGGAGTAAAAAAGTTTTACGGAAAAATTATTAGCATAGACAATATCAGTTCAAACTGTGTGGACCTTGGGATTAGCTATGAGTTTTTTCCTAAGAGCCAGCTACCTTTATTCGGTCCCGTTTCAGTTGCGTTAAATTCATCGAGTACGAATGCCTATGTAGTAGACGAAGATACTGGCTCGCTTTATGAAATTGACGTATCAACCGGTAAACGTACAGTTTTATCAAGTGCCTCTGTTGGTACCGGGCCGAGCCTAGCTGAACCAATAGGACTAAGCTTAAACAATGATGAAACAAAAGCATTTGTCTTAGACGACGATGCATCGGCACTTTATGAAATAGATCTAGCTACAGGAAACCGTAGGGTTGTTTCGGATGACTCCACAGGAACCGGAAGCGGATTTTCTGGCCCAAAAGCAGTTCGTCTAAACTCTAGTGAAACGAAAGCCTACGTAATCGATAGTTCTGCTAACGCTCTTATTGAAGTGGATCTAGCTACAGGAAACCGTAGCATCGTATCGAACTCATCAAACGGTACAGGTTCGGTTTTTAATGATGGAAGGAGTTTAGCTTTTAATTCCACGGAAACCAAAGCCTATGTGGCCGACCGATTTTCAGATGCGCTTTTTGAAATCGATATGGCAACAGGAAACCGTATTATTATTTCTAACTCTTCAACAGGTACTGGCTCTAACTTTTCAGACCCTCGTGGAGCGGTTTTGAATTCAGAAGATACCATAGCATATGTTTTGGACGTGGGAGCAGACGCCATTTTTGAAGTGGATTTAAGTAACGGTAACCGTACTATCTTGTCTAATTCCTCGTTTGGGAGTGGAGAGAACTTCTCGAACCTAAAGGACATAGCCATTAACTCAACAGGCAGCCAAGTCTATTTAGTAGATGATGATCTTGATGTGCTTTTCACTGTGGACTTAAGTAACGGAGACAGGTCGATAGCTTCAGAATCGAGTGTTGGGACAGGAACAAGCTTCTCTGATCCAGTGAATCTTGTTTTAAATGCAGCAGGTACGAAGGCATATATGTTAGATGACAATAACTTTGCGGAATCCTACCTTGTGGAAATTGATCTGACGACGGGAGACCGCAGCCTTGTTTCAAGCTCTGCCCGAGGGACTGGAACGAGTTTTTCGAGAGCAACCGGCCTTGCATTAAACCCGAGCGAAACTACTGCTTATGTTGCTGACTATAACCAGGATGCAATAATTGAAGTCGACCTCGCGACGGGGAATCGTACTCCCTTTTCCAATTCATCCAATGGTTCGGGACCTAATCTTACGTTACCTACCAAAATAATTCTTAACAATGCAGGCTCTAAGGCCTACGTACTGGATGGTCAATTTTCTACATCTGCTGTATTTGAAATAGATATGGCTACTGGCAATAGAACCTTAGTTGCAAGCTCCTCCAGAGGAACTGGAACCGACTTAGCAGGACCAAAAGGTATTGCTTTAAATACGGCCGAAACTAAAGCCTATGTCATCGATAATAGCTTTAGTGCAGACAGGCTTTTTGAGGTGGATTTAACCACGGGCAATCGAATCATTTTATCTGACAGTTCTACTGGAACGGGTACAAACTTTAGCCTACCACTTGCCTTAGCCTATAATCCAAGTGACGAAGACATTTATGTTGCTGACAGCGGGCTAAGTCAATTAGGAGTTTTTAAGGTGAACCTATCTTCTGGAAATCGCAGTTTTGTATCAAGCTCCACTATCGGCGCTGGCCCAGGATTCATCTACCCAAATGCAATTGTCCTTAATTCTGATTCGACAAAAGCATATGTCTTAGATAAAGAAGCCGCTGCGCTTTTTGAAGTCGATATGCAAACTGGGGACCGGAAAATATTGTCGAGATCACGCTAAGGGCGACAGTTGGGTGCCTGGCACCTTTTGGTTAATCATCATTTTTTGAATCTTTCTAACGAAATATGGTTAGCGAAAACTACCTATCGTCGAACTATTTTTTCTCTGACGCAATCTCATCCAGAATATCGAACACCTGAGAGCTGGCCTGTTCCATCTCAAATATTGCCTTGGCAATTACTTCACTGGAAGAGGTGGTCGGGGATTCAAGCTCGCCAAATATTTCGCGTGTAGCCGAGTGAACCGACTCGTGTGGGTTAATCAATTTTGGATAGCTTTTTAGGCTCGAAAAGTGTTGGTATCCTGCACCTTCTTCATACCATTTTCCAAGCCTACAATTCTTATGATCTACAAATGGAAAACTTGGCTTTTTCTCAAGAACAGAAATATAAGTATTTATTTTCCATATAATATGATCAAGCTTTGCTAGACTCATAAATATCTGGTCATTAATACGATTACTATTTTTCAAAATTCCAATATTTTGAATGGTTACGTTATCGATCTGGCTACTTATCTGAGTCACGGCTTCATCGAATTTTTGCATATTTTGATTTACGGTAATTACCGTTTCCTGAATGTGAGTGGCCGAATGGGAGAATTCGTTGGAGTCTTTTTTTATTGTTTCCAACAAGCCCTTAGTTCTCGATGAAAGCTGTTGAACCTCTTCAGCCACAACAGCAAACCCACTTCCATGTGCCCCAGCTCTTGCCGCCTCGATAGACGCATTAAAAGAAAGAAGATCCGTCTTAAGAGCAATTTCCTCTATACCAGAAACTGCCTCTAAGATTGCTTGGGCTTTGTCCTGCATATTTAAAACCCTAGTGCCAGCCTCTTGCATTTGCACTTTTATATTTCGAGATTCGCTTGCAATATGACTTGAACTTTCATTGATTTGCTCTAGGTCCGTTGAAATATTACTAACACTTTCAATACTCGCATTGGAATTGTTAAGTGAACCGGCTAAGTCCGCCTGAATTATGCTTAAATGTTGTTTTAAGGAGTAGTTTTCTTTTTCTAATAGCGATTTCTCAATACCTAGAGTGTGGATCTTATTCTCTAACTCATTAATGCGCTGCAAGTTTTCATTGTTAACAATTTCGCTTTCTCGTAAATTTGTCTTCTTAAGTAGCTTCAACATAGATCCAGATTATCAAGATCGACTTACTAAAAAGAACAAAAACTAAGGTCGGGTACTATATTTCAGACTTTGGCATGGGTAAAAATGCTACATTGACCATAAATACCTTTATTCATATTCAAGGCGACAGGCGCCTTTTGTTTGCAAGTTCACGTAATGGTAGCTAAGGATTTCGGTTAGTTTGTTTATTGCGATTATTAACTACTAGAATACTTTATATCAGCATCAACAACCTGATGGTAATACTCAAGTAAGCTACCTTTCCAACCGATCAGATCGTATGCAGAACGTTTATAGTAAGCTCATTTTGAAACACTTGTTAGGCTCAGTAATTGTTGTTTTAGCGACAGGGTGCTTTGGAGTTGTCGGCCCCAAAAATGAGGATTCCAGCTCAATTTCATATAGCATCGAACTTCACGAAGAACAGGAAAAAACAACATCAAAACTCCCCATTCGGTTTTATCTCACGTTTGACAAAGCAGTTAAATGGAAAAAATTTAACACTAAGAGTGTGACCGCAAAGGGTTCGGCTAATGTAAATGGGATTAGCATAAGCACTTTAAAAAGAAATAAAAAATACCTTGTTGAAGTCTATGATGTCCGTAGCTTTGGCAGTGTACGTATTGCATTGGACTTCCAAAATACTGAGGTATTCAATGGAGAGTTACAGGTTCAATCCTTAGACAGTGAAGTTGAATATATTAGTTCTAGTTCAAACTATAAGCTTGTAAATGTTTTTAATCCCATTGATGCCGCGGGAAGTATGACCCCCTTGGGCGACTATGATGGCCGTTTTTACTACATTTCAGAAGACAGCATCTACTCCGTAGATTCCAACTACGGCAGTAGAATGACTCATTCGGCGAATACTTTTACTCCGTATTGGACACAAAAGATAGGGAGCAAATTGGTAGGTCTCTACGCTGATGGTAGTATTGCTAGATTAACCGCCTATGATTTTACTTCGAAAAAATTTATAAATTTAATGGGAAGTAATCCAAGTAACAAACAAATCTATTATAAATCAGATTGCACACTCACTACATGTAATTTCAGTCTTGATTACTCAAATAAAGTTGATGATTTCAAACCCTTTTTATTATTTAAAAACAAAATTATTTTTGGCATGGATGACGGTATAGATAGCTCAATTTATTTTAGTGAGATTACCTCTGGAGAACCAAGTAAAATATCTACTATAACCAGTACTTCTAATTTGGACATCAAATGGCTTGGCGCAGGAGATACCTACGCCTACTTTGCTCAATTTGATGGTACCACTAACTGTGAATTTTATTACACTGACGGAACCAATTTAGGCACTGGTAAGATTACCGGAGGACATCAATTGAATTGTTCTCAAGTAAAGCTAAATGAAACCTTTGTTTTTGGAGACCACTTATTCTTCCGGAATAATTCTGGAGATTATTATAAAGTTGTCGGTGCTCAGTCCCCTACCTCCGTTGCTAACATCGGAAGATGGCGTTACAAAGGGGATAGTTATGTATGGTTCCGTTCTCACAAGGTAGATAGAAATGGGAACGTAATTTCCATCTCCCCTATCATCTCCAGTTCATCTAGATATGGTGAGCTCGAAGGTGAGCTGTATTTCACTTCTGGATCCTACCCACGCAAATTTTATAAAATTGAAGACGGTACCGGTAGCCATATACAACTATCCGATGCGACAAGCTCAATAAGGGGTGTATGGAAGAATAAGATCATTTTAACTACCTCAACGCCTGCTCACGGTGTTGAAGTTTATTCTTATGACCCTGTAGAGGGGCTTCGAGTAATGGTAGATTTAACCCCTGGCCCAGGAGATACCACCGGCAGCATTTCCTTGGTTGCTCAAACTGAAGAGGAAGTTTTTATACTTAACGAGACTAAACTTTACTCGACAAAGGGAGACTATACAACGGCACAACTTTTAGCAGAGATGCCTTACTACGGAAATAGCTGGAGTAATTACGTTATGCCAGATAACTCCATTTTTGCTGCCCATTCAGATGAAGATCACAATAAAGATTTATTTTTTGTCGATTCAGGTAACATCAAAAAAGTTGCTGACTTGAATACGACTAGAACAGGACTAAATATAAAAATTGAAGATGCTAAAAATGGCGTATTTTTATTCGATGTTACGGATCAAAGCGGTTCAAATTTAAACTGGGTTTCAAAAGGAAGTAATGATGACACCAAACCTTATACCGGTTCAATTGGCACTCGCTACAAAGGTAAAATGTTTATCGAAAAACTAAACGAATCGACAGGCTTTTGGGAGCTCATTAAATCCAACTATGTGGTTGAATACGATTCTGTTATAAGTACCAATATGGGGATCAATAACCCCACAGTCTACATCAATCCATTCGATGAAGACTATTTGGTTTTCCAAACATATTCTGATAGCACCACTCGACATATAAAATGCTTCAACACCAAGACCGAAACGATTAGCAATCTCATAGACTTCTCTAATTTATACATAGGAGAAGTTACGTATTTTAAGAACAACCAACTGCTCATTACAGCAGGACCAAACTCTTCAAATTACCACCTATACCATGCAAATTGTGACACAAGTGTGATAACGCAAGTAACAAGTACGACCTACAATATTATAGTCTCTTTCTTAGAAGGATCTGATATTTACTTCTCTGATCGGAGTTCGAGAATCTATAAAGCTTCTATTAGTACTAACAGTGAGTCACTTTGGCTGGATGCTGCCAATGCACCTTTCAATATGACTTTCGATGACGTTGCTAATTTTAGTATTGCTGACGGAAGCCCTAATCTTTTCTTTACGGGCTATGGCTCTAACTTTTTACCTTACTATGCAAATTTAAGCGATAAATCTGGTGGAATATTAACCAACGATATTGAAACTGGAACTGATCGAGACTTGTATAGTTTTATGCGCTATGACCCTGTTGATAAAATACTTGGAAAAATATTATTACGTAGTGACAGTAGAGACTATTGGCTTACAGATGGTACAACGGCAGGTACTTGGAAGCTTTTAAATGTAACCAATTATGACCCCCTCGATGAGTTCAGCCTGGTACAGAATAATGAGCTTTTTGTTTTCCCTCTTTACGCAAGAGCTTTTAGTACTGATGGGACACCAGGGAGTAAGACCGAGTATGCTTCTCCCACTAGTTATGCAGTAAGTCTGATAAAGGCCGAAGATTCATCGGTAGCTTATATTCGTTTCTTAGATCCAAGTGATAACAGTTACTCTCTTTACAAACTAGAAAACGCCGTGTTGACATTGGTAGTAGATGATTTAGACTTTTTCCCCCTCTACTTTGACCCTCACGACAAAAAACTCTACGGGAGAGTAAGCACGTCAGAACATGGTAGCGAATTATGGATTACTGACGGAAGCGCAGGTGGAACAAAGCTCTTTGCTGACTTGGAACCAGGAGAAGAAAGTTCATCTCCAGTGGACGTTATCCGCTCAGGAAGCAAATTAATGGTTGTAACTCACAGTCGCAATAAACTTTGGTATATTGATCTTTAAAAGGGCTAAAAAGGGCGACAGGCGACTTTTTCGTATCGCCTGCGTCATGAAGAAAGGGTGATAGTTTTTAAAAGTTGTCACCTATGAAATACTATTTCACTGTATTAATAGTTATATCAAATTAGGTACATACATACTTCGTATAACAAATAATCTCCCCTCACATTACTCCCTAGGCACAGGCCTAAAATGTCGAGGAGATACACCAGCCAATTACGCATGCGCTAGGAAAAAGTCGCCTGTCGCCTTTTATATTTATAGTCGCCTTTTATAAAAATTCTAGTTTTGGGGTCTATCGTTTAAGTTAAGGTAGTTGAGTTTTACCCCGTGTAACAAGGTAGACATAACAACGATGCTATACTTATCCGTATTTGATTCGTACTCATAAGAATAAGAGCAAGAACCATTGTTACTATCACTTCTTAACCATTGCTTATCTAAGCCCTTATTCTTCAAAAAATTATCTACCTGTTCTAGTGAAAACTCTTTCGTTAGCCCACATTCAGAAAATACAACTTCCATGAATATTGGGTAACCTGGAAATACCATTAGAGCAATAACACACGCAGATAAAAATAATTTGAAAAACCTATTCAAGAACTCCCCCATTGTAGAAACTAACTTCTAACTGTATCCATTGATACCACCTTGCCTAGGGTATAACAAGTATCATGGAAGTCTAAACAATCCGTAGCACCTTTAATGTCTACACCAGCTTTTCTAACGTAGATCATCATGGTCTTCATGTCTTTCCAGCCTCCCATTTTCATGACCTTGATAGGCTCTACTCCCTTGCTTAAGAGTATTGTTGCCCAGCTTGCTCGTAGATCGTGAAATCTTACGGGCTCAAGGCCTATGCCTATTAAGAACATTCTAAGCTCACGTGCTTGTTCACCCTTCTCCCATTTCTTAAGGCGAGGTAACACAAAAGCACTGTCCTTGTTTTGCAAAACCAAAAGGTGCCAGGCACTTAACTATCGCGCCATTTATCTCAATATTTTAAGAGCTTGTTCTGCTGTGTCGGCGATTTGCCAGTATCGTAAATGGGATTCTTTCATTGCCCCCATCTCTTCTATGAATAATTCACGTAGATGTACTTCTAGTTTTCGCCATCGTTTACCCAATAAAATAATGGGTTTATCTGGAGTTTTTTTCCCTTTTGAATATATCTCTGATGCGAAGTGGAATAATTCATCTAATGTTCCTAAACCACCCTCAGCAACAATAATTGCCTTTGAATAGTGCTGAAACATATGCTTACGGGTTGATAAGTCGGAAACCTTTAAATAATGGGTCATGTAAGTACTAGGGTGCGGTTTCCATTCACTTACTAAATCTAAACCAATAGAGGGGCGATACATTAAAAAAGCCGCTTTGTTTGCAGCATCCATAATACCTGGCCCCCCACCCGTGATTATGGCAACCTTCTCTTCAGCCAGAATACTTACTAACTTAAATACCTCTTGGTAAGCCTTTGTGTTTGCTCCTAACGAAGAACTCCCTACGACAGCTACCACTTTGTGAGTTTTTGATATCTCTTCAAGTTTGGTGGCGACCATATCAGTCTCTGTGACTACCCGGACGGCTTTTTCATATAATTCAAGAGAACTTTTACTTAAAGAGGAAAGGGTTTTCGTACAGAGTTTCTGTGAGTTTTGAGCTTTCGACCCCGCTTCTACCTGGAAGGCAAAAAGTAGTATTGTAACCAAACTTAGTATATTCATGAGGTTTACTTATCATAAAACCAAGATACCGATGAACAGTTTACCTTTTAAGTAGGCCTAAGTTGCAAACTTTATAGTGGCCTAGCCCCTCGCCCCTCGCCCCTTGGGCTAGGGCGACATGCGACTTTTTTTAAAATCGCCTGCGTCATTTCATCTTGGTACTATTCTTTCAGATTTGAGCTAGTTCAAAAGTTGTGCGAGTTAAGCACTTTTGAATTCCTTGGTCTTGATCTATTTTAATTTCTTCATCAATCCAACTAAATTTTCAAAGCCCCTATCGTGCATGACCTATTAAAGTAGCGTGTCGCCTTGATCGTCTAAGCCGATTCCTTATCATCCTCTCTTTTAGTTTCACACCAATCAAAGAAGCTTTTTAAATGAGTGGCATTTTTTTGTTTTCTAGTTTGGTTAATCAGTTTATTTGAAGCCAGACAGTAAAAGCGGCTTTTGGCCCGAGTTACTGACACATTTAATCTTCTGCCATCTCCTATAAAGCCCTTATCGCCTTTGAGGGTAGAATCTCTGTCGGCCCCTAAGGATAATAGAATGGTCTCTTTTTCTTGGCCTTGGAATCGTTCAACCGTATCAACCAAAATACTCTGAGCCACCATTACTCCAAACTTGTCTTGGAGCTTTGCACATACGGCACCTGCATGAGTTCGATGGGGGGTTACAATTCCTATTTCAGTTAGCGGTAAGCCACCTCTATTATGAATAGCCTCAACGAGATCAGCGACCATGCTCGCCTCATAAGGACTTGCGTTATTTATAGTTGCCCCATTATGCGCATGGAAATGTACAATACTTGCACTTGAAAACTTACCCTCCTGGTTGAAGCCAGCTAGAATATCCCTCTCATTATTGCTAGTGTGTGGGTGGAGTTTACCTTGATAGAACCTATTTGATGACCAAGACTGAACTACTTTATTCATGCGATATTGCGTTTCTAGCATGGGATAATTTTGTTTTTCAATTTCATATGAAAAAATATCTACTGAAGGTAGGTTATGTTTTTCAATATTTACCACTGGAGGAAGCTGTTTATGATCACCAAATTGAATCACCCTTGAACAAATACCGTCTAAAAAACTTTGAAAATAAATGGGAACCTGGCTTGCCTCATCGATAATCAACACATCTATATCAGGTTTTGTATCAGATAATGCATACGAGTGTAGAGTAGCCCCTAAAACCTTAAAAGTTGTATCACCCGCAAACTCCCCTTTTGCCGAAAGAGCTTTAAAACTCCCACCTAACAAACGATCGGAATCACTCTCGTCATACAATTCAAACTTAATTCGATTTACATCACCAGCAACCCTAGCAACCTCATCAACACTAACTCCTGACCTGATCAACTTTGATAGCACGTTATCAACGGCTGAATGAGTAAGGGAAGCCACTCCAACTTTTAAACCACTATCAATAAGTATTTTTATTAGGCTAACAATCAGATGGGTTTTACCTGTGCCGGGAGGCCCCTGAACTAAGCCATTTAGATCATTTTCAACTAAGAAAGATACAGCTTCTTTTTGAACCGTGTTTAAACCCCTTGTATGTTTACTCATACCTTGTTTGATTGATTTAAGACTTATTTTTTTATGGCTAGCTTTTAAACCTGAGTCATCGATTGCTAGTAGTTTTTTTCGAAGGTTCCAATGAATTCCGGCACTGTTTGCTGGTAATAAAAAGAGCTCTGCCTCAGCCCCAAACATCTTTAAAGTATTTGGCAAAAATACTTCAACAAGCCCAGGCGCAGGAAAACCCACAAACTTGATGTGGCTTGAAGTAGCTATTTTTAGCTTTTTTGTTTTTGGATCAATAACTGCAACATTAACCGTTTCGCCGGCTCGGTACCGACAAAAATAGGTATCTCTAACCTGAAACAAAACCCCAGCGTCTTCATTTGAGACAGCACGTAAAGGCCCTAAAACATCTCCCTCAAGAAGCAGCTCCTCAGGGCTCTTCTCTAAAAACCTGCCATGACTAGCCTTTTCTGCATTAGCCACCCGGGCTAAGAAACTAGCCAAGTTATTTGCATCAATATCACGATGTTTCGCCAATAAATACTCCGATTAGTTTTGTTTACCTATCGGTAGGTATTGGAAAAGGTTGAGGAGGTATTGTGAGTTGGGGGGGGGAATGGTGGGGCGGAGGGAATCGAATACTATAGCTAAACATATGTTTTTACTTATGTATTTTTAGAAAAACCGTATTAATACCCCCATTTATACCCCTTTCTTTATCTGGTCTTTTAAATATTACCGGCTGTAGATTTCTTATAATAATAACACCAAAAAGTGTAAAATTGAGGCAAAATGCCAATTATTGTAAAGTATAAAAAAACAAATTACGCTACAAAAAGCTAGAATTTTAGTATTTTTATTACATTTGTAAAGTATTATTTAACTTTTTGCTTTACCAACCGATATAATAGGTATAGAGGATATGCTATGGACCTAGAGTTTTTAAGAACCAAAATATCTGAAAAGTTTGAATCAATGGAAAAATTCGCCGATTCAATTTCTGTTAATCGGGTTACGGTTTCCAATTGGCTTAGAAAAAAACATGAACCAGAGAGTAATCGACTCTTTGATATAGTAGATGCATTAGAGTTAACTCCAACTGAAGTAGATATTTTGATGGGTGAACCACCAATTTCAGTTGTTTTTAGAAAAATAGGGAGAACCCCTTCCGAAAAATCCGTCAGATCTTCCAGCGAGGAAATCGCTGATACATTTTTCAAGATTAACAATTCTAAGCACCCCGTTAGAAATAATATATACCCAATTACGGTGCGCGGAGTAGCAGACCCTATTAGAATAGCGAACCATATCAGAAATTTTCTAGGCCTAAAAAATAATGAGCCAGTTATTTTAAATGAGGTTCTAGTAGAACTAAAAAGAAACAATATTGCTGTTTATTTCATTCCGTTTAAAAAATTAGATATTTCTCTACCCGACAATTCCTCTAGCCATCGAGAAGTAGCTTTCTCTGCTTTTAAAGGTGACAAAAAACTCATTTTTCTAGATACAGAAAGAACTAGAGATGGCATCACCTTCGATATTTGTCATGAACTTGCACACATCCTTCTTGACCATCGCGAAACAACGGATGACGAAGAGAAACTTTGCAATTTAGTAGCACAAGAACTCGTGATGCCCAAAGACTTGATAAATAATAATGATGAATTTACTCCCTTTTTAAATGCAAAAACACCATGGAGTAAAATGGTCAACAGGTTCAATCATTTTATCGCGGAATATGACTGGAGCCCAAAAGGATTAGCTCTTGCATTAGCAAATCAAGGCCTGATTAAACGAGGAAGTCATCAGTTTAAAAAACTAATGAAACTAGATTCATTATGGAGAAGTAAGCAAAAAACTATTGATCAAATATATTTTTCGAATCTTGTAAATTTAGATTTTGATACCCTGGTGAAGTTTTTTTCTAAAACTATTTATTATGATAGAGATATATTTAAACCTTTTTTAGAATTGAAAGAAGCTGCCCTTGAAGGTCGATTGTCTAACCGAAGACTTGCAACATTATTAAATATCGACTCAGGTGACGCTGAAGAGCTTATACGTTCTTGGGAAGAAGATATCAGTACCGAGGGCCCTGAAGTTGAACAAGAACAACAATCATAATAACAAAGAATGTAAGTTAATAATTTGTGATACTAATGTAGTTGTATTGATGTACTTGTTTAAAAAATCAGTTATGTTTGATACTTCTTATAAATTTGGAAAAGTTAAGGTGCATCCCTGCGTTATAGACCAATTACAAAATTGGGTAGATAGAAAAGCCAAAAAATTCCAAAAATTCGGGGGAGAGCTTATAAACGATATAATAGCAAAAGTATCCTTGTACACTTCAGACATAAAAGAGCCAACCTATGCGCAACGCGAGCGGAGTATTAAAATACTCCAAATTATTGAGGGGAATCTTGATAATAGTGAGATGAGCATGGCTACTGATAAAGTTGATCAAAACTTACTAGTTCTTGCATATGTCAACCAAGCCTATTTGGCCACTCAAGAAAAAACCATGAAAAGCATCGGAAGTAAATCCTTACCTAAAGGTAGAGTTGTTAGATTCGAACACCTAGCTTTGGACCTAATTGAACAAAGAAAATTAACATATCAAGACATTCAAACAGGTATGCATAGTCTAAACCATTACAATGAGATACTAGACTCGACCTTAAAAGCAAAGATATGGGAATCTGCAAGAGCATTGTGCCAAGAGGACTCTGATCAAATATAAATTAAATTTGTAAGAACGTCCTTCTTGACTCATTTAATTAATAATGAATTACCTATAACTTTCCTGAAAGCTGCTTCAGTCTTTCATTTAAATCAAAATCTGACATATTTTCGAACTCATCATTATCTCTTTCCTTATCTTCGTTAACAGGTTTGTCCGCCCACCCACACAAATTTTTAAGACAAAATATCAACATAGTATTATCACCACTTGAAGCTTTCTGAATTGCCCGCCTGACTAAGTCATAGCGGGTAAAAACCATATTTTGTTCGCGAAACTCCGCAAAAGTCTGCCCGGTAGCTTCTTTTATTCTTCTCTCAATGGTGTCCTCAGAGCATTTGAAAAATGCAGCGCAATCCTTCAGAGTCGGTTTTAATCTACAAAGCGCCGATAGTTCTTCAATGTCTATTACAATAAGATTTGCCATTATTAACTCCCCTTCTCCGAAAATATTTCTATCAACTTATTCAGCCGATCTTTCGGCACTTCCTTATCTCGCTTTAATTTTATTAACTCTTTTAAAAGTTGATTTCGTCGCCCCCTTGGGATTTCGCCAGCCGAAGTAATTAATGATGAAAAACCAAGATTAGAAAAATTAGTAAGTATAACCTTGAGAAACTCCCTATCCTGCCAACTCATTACTATTTCCCCCTGATTTATTTTCTTTATGTCGTATGTCGTACCAAATTTCTTTCGTAGTCCCATTCTGATTAACTTTGTTCTTCTCTAATAACTTATGTTCTTCTAATAACGATAATGCCCCTTCTATTATTATTTTTGATTTATTCCTATTAAAGAGATCCCTTATTTCGGTCCTAGAAACCCCCTCTTCACTTTCCCTTGCAAAGCTAAGAATTTTGTCGGCAACCTCATCCCCCGTAGATTCCCCAAATATGAATCGTGCTGAATTTTCACAATACTTCCAAAACTCAAATGCTGCTTCGAGATGTGTACGTGATATTATATTTTTTCCGTCTAATACTGCGTACAAACAAGCTATCCTCATTACCTGAGCCTCTGCTCTACCTGTTACTGCCCCAAAGGTGCCTAAATGCCCTATTGATAAATTAGAGTAGATTGAGCGCCAAAGATCTGTTGCATCTTTACCCCTTTTAATTAGACCAATGTCTTTTCCTTCTAATACTTTTCTTTTTATAAAGTCTGAATAGAAATCAAATTGAGCCTGATCTAAATTGCCGCCTTCCGGAAGTAGTTTGCTGCGCTTTACACAAACCCACAGAAATCTATTTCCAAAGCCATTCCCCGCTTCATTATCCTTTAGATATTTATTCAGCTCTCTTTTGGTAACATGACCAATAATGGATATATGGGGCTCAGTCGCCTTTACGGGATTATTCTTTGTCATTATATTTAGATCTTTCCCATCCCAGGCATTTCGCAAAATCGCAGATAGTGTATTTCCTTCGCGGCTAAGAACTTTTAAAATGGATGCAAACTCGGATTCTTCACTAAGTAAACGCTTATCGAGAATTTGCTCCCCGCCATCTTCAGACTCTGGGTCTTTTAGGGCCCATATAAGCCCCTCCCCGCTGCATAGGCCTGACTTTAAACTATTCTGAACCCAATCCCTATCTATGGCCTTTGCAAGCTTAAGAGCATAGCCCCAGGAAGTGCCCTTTCTCCCTTTCGAAGATTGGCCAACCATAGTCGCAAATAAGTTCAAACCATGCCTGTCTGCCTCTGCTTTAAAATGTGGGTTACGACCTACGACATTACCGACAACCACCATCATTTGAGATAAAAGAGCGATAGGGTCTGCTTCTGTATGTGGTTCTATTGCATTAACCAATTCACCGAGAGGCCCATAAAAAGCCTCTTTAGACATTGCATTTGGCCAATCAGATTTAGTATCATTAAAACTAGGAATGACTTTGGAGGTACTGCTTCTCATTAGCTTGCCTCCTTTATTTTTCTTTCTAACAACTTCCACCGATCAGCAAATAGGGCTAGTAATTTAGCCCCCGAGTTTCTAACATCAGTAGAATAACTATCCATACCATCTGATGTTTCACTCTCAAATTTAGCGATTTCCTCTAATAATTTCTTAGTAGTTATCCTCAAAGAAATTGCTTCTTGTTGTTTAGCTTTGTAGTCAAAGATTTTGTCATAAGAGGAATTAAACATCGTCACCCCCTTGTTCCAATTCGGATTGCTCAATTCTTTCATTGATCCAATCCGCAATAGCCTTTTCACTCCAACCAACAGATCTTGCCCCAAGCTTGATCGGCTTTGGAAAGTTTCCTTCTTTAATTTTTTCGTAAATGCTTGATTGAGGTAGCCCTGTTATTTCAGCTACTACTGGTAAACGTAAAATTCTATTCATCTCTAGACTCCTTGATTAGGTTTCAGACCACACCATAGAAGCTAAGGCAGACTTTTAATTTGGTTCATTTAATTAATAGTCAGGTTTATAGTCCTTTCTTTAGGGGCGGTGTGTAACCTCTCAATACTTCTTCATCTGTCATATCCCAGATTCCTGCCCTTATGACTTGCTCGGCTAAAATGCTCGAATAGGTTTTATTTGATGAAATCAAAGGCTTCACTCTTTTTTGATAGGTGTTCTTTATCGAATATTTAGTTGCTTTAGCTTTTTTCCATATAGGCTTTTTTGCTAAATTGTCATACATTGACTGGAAGCTATGATCTGGATTTTTCATAAAATAGTCAAAAGAGTCCATCCAAAGACGAGCTATCATTAAATCCGTCCACCCTGTTTTTCTCCCTGCCATTTTTTCGTTATGGACATACAATTGTAAATCAGGATGAAACTCCAAAAATACCTCTTCAACAAGTGGTGTAATATCTTTCTTTTTGAAGCCGAGCCTCTTGGCTTCCTCCTCGATAATCTTGTTTGCCTTGCATTCTATCTCATCAACATTATTAAACATATTACCTGCCAATCTAGCAGGGCTCTGCCTGTGATTGAGAGTAAGTTTCAGCCCTCTCTTTTTCTTACTCACCTACTTTCTCCCTTTTAAACTGAACTAATACATTATTTTTTTTAATTTCATCAAGATAGTCAGACCACTTTTGCATCATATCCCGCCTCTGCTCCAAGTGAGCCGTTCTGTTGTAAGCCCTCCCATTTGGATCACGTACTGCATGAGCTAATTGGTGTTCAATTAAATGTGGAGGAAACTCTAATACTTCATCTAGAATAGTTCGAGCCATAGCCCTAAAACCATGACCGCTCATTTCTTCTTTCGCATATCCCATACGCCTAAGAGCTGCTAAAATTGTATTTTCTGACATAGGGCGCTGCTTGCTTCGCAAACTTGGGAACACATAAAGGCCGTTCCCCGTAATAGGGCGTATTTCTTTAAGTATACCTAGCGCCTGCTCTGACAATGGTACAATATGTTCTGTTTCAGTCTTTGAAACTAAGTAGCGCCATTCTCTAGTGGAAAAATCTATATCTTCCCACTTTGCTGTTCGAAGCTCCCCTGGCCTTACGAAAACCAATGGCGCAAACTGTAGTGCTGATTTAATAATAAAAGTTCCCTGAAACGCATCGATCGCTCTCAATAACTCCCCAACTGCATGAGGCTCAGTAATGGCAGCGAAGTGACTACCCTTTGACGGAGCCAATGCACCTCTTAAATCAGGCGTAGGATCTCTTTGAAGCTTTCCTGTTGCAACGCCATAACGGAAAATCTGACTACAATTTTGAAGGGCTCTATGAGCAGATTCTATTGCACCCCTATTTTCAATTCTCTGAACACAATGAAGTACGTCTTGCGGGCTTAAACTTGCTATTGGCTTTGCGCCGAGCCACGGGAAAATATCTTTTTCAAGTCTTCTGAGGATTCTATTAGAATGGCTATCAACCCAAGTTGAGCTGAACTTTGAATGCCATTCCCTACCAACAGATTCAAACGTATTTAAAGCTTCGTCAAACAGACCATTCTTTTCAGCCTTCCTATGTTCGCTAGGATCAACACCATCAGCTAAAAGGACTCTAAATTCATCCCTTCTAGAGCGAGCCTTCTTGAGGGATACCTCTGGGTATAAACCTAAAGACAAAAGCTTCTCCTTTTTCATAAACCTGTACTTGAATCGCCATCTCTTGGCACCTTTGGGAGTGATTTCGAGATATAAGCCCTTAGAATCAAAGCTCTTATAAGTCTTCTCTTTAGCTTTTAGATTTTTAACAGAAGTATCAGTTAAACTCATTTGGGGGTAACTCCTCCGGTAAAATTATGGTTACCCCCTTACATACCCCAAAACAATCCCAGATTCCAGTGGACCTCCCCGGGTTATGTCAGAGTGCGAAACACAATAAAAAAGGCCATTTAAGGCCATTTTTAGAGTTTACCAGAATTTATCGGAATTGTATTTGGTGGAGGCGGAGGGAATCGAACCCTCGTCCAAAACTGATCCATCATGAGGCGCTACATGCTTAGTCTATGTTTTTAAGTTGATCGGAAGTCTTCCACAGACAAAATGCTTTCGACCCTCCCTCAGTAAAGTTTAGACCTAACACCTGAGAGGCGTGCGTTGGTCGATCCGGCTAAGATGAGGGTAGTTCAAGAAACACCGGCGATCGCCTGAGTACCCTAGCTACACTATATTAGGCAGCCATTTGCATTTGATTTTCGCCATTTAGACGTATAGGAGTTTGTAACGAGGACCTCTCCCACCCCGGCATGCTCCTAATGCTTCACTAGCCCTGTCGAATCCATGTCGCCCCCATTTCTTTTTTTGAACTTACATACAACTTTAGAAATGGTGATACTAGTTCACACCAAGAGCTACAATCTACTACATCAACATCTGCTTGGCAATTATTCAATTTAGCTCCCCTGGTTCTATAAACCTTTAATTTTAAGGAAGTTTTATTAAACTTTGAGTCTTTTAAAAGCCTATATTGATCCCAAGGCAATCACTTAGAGTAATCACAAGAACAAGCAAGAAAACTCCACAAGCAACTGAAATTATTGAATTTTTTATTTTCCCCAATAAACACTATCTACTAAAGTCTAGCCATTGAGAACCCGATAAACAAATGTGCTACGTCTATTATCGATCGCCTCATTGTGTTTTGCGTTTTTAACGACATCTTTTGTATCCGCTCGGGTTACATCTATCCCTGGGCAGATCGCAAATTCGTGGTGGCTAAGCTCGAAAGAGGCTTCTTCGATTTTTAATAGTAGCAAAGATCTAAATGTAAAATTTGATAATAAAAAACCTATCGTCATAGCTATCTTAGATACAGGTATCGACTTTTCTCACCCCTATTTAAAAAACCATGAGTTTAAAACTAAAAATGGAGTTGCTCACTTTAATTTCTTTACCGGAACAAACTCTGAAACAGATCTTTTTGACCATTACGGGCATGGTACCCATGTGGCTGGGATCATTTTATCTACCATTTTAAAAGTAAACCCTAATGCAAATGTGCAGTTTATTTCATTAAAAATTTTGGCCGACCCAAAACCAAGTCGACAAGCTATGGCAAAGCCTAAGACTTATAAAAATGTAACTCGGCGTAACCAAAGTAATGTTGGGTATTACATTAAAGAAGCCGCCATCTATTTGGCAAAGTTAAAAAAAGAAGGAGCAAACATCTTAGCCCTAAACGCAAGTTTTGGTGGTTATAATTATGACCTAACCGAGGTAGAAGCTCTAAGGCTTTTATCTGATAACGATATTATCGTAGCTGCTGCGGCCGGAAATGATTCCTTAAAGATTGTGAACGTAGATCCGTCTAGAAAAAATCCGCATTTTTCAAAGAATAAGTGCGTTGCCATGAAGACCGAAAAATTCTGTGCTCCGAAAGTTTTAAAAAGCTTTTATCCTGCGGCTTACAACGCAGAGTTGGATAATATTATCTCGGTAGGAAACATTGACCGAAATGGTGAAATCGGAATAAGTTCTAACTTTGGCTCTGCCGTTGATATTTTTGCCCCGGGGCAGGATATTTTATCCAGTGTTCCTGGTAATAAATATGAAATTAAAACTGGAACGTCAATGGCAGCACCGCAGGTTACAGCTGGTTTGGCTTTGTTAAAAGCTAAGTATCCTGAGCATTCTAATTTGCAGATTAAAAGACTATTACTGCAAAACTCAATCTTTAACGAGTATTACTTAGATAAATCTAGCTCTGCTACTCGGTTGAATATTTCTTACCTTTTTAAAAAGACTAAATTTCATTATTCAAAAGATGAGTTATTAGAGTTAAAACCCCAAGATTTCACCAAGGCCAATGGACA
This sequence comes from Bdellovibrionaceae bacterium UBA6502, assembly GCA_002436415.1. Classification (GTDB taxonomy): domain Bacteria; phylum Bdellovibrionota; class Bdellovibrionia; order Bdellovibrionales; family UBA840; genus UBA6502. Next base: position 55,981 of record DJMA01000029.1, read on the forward strand.
GATCAAAAGAAATGTTCCTTGTATTCTAGCTCCGACGAATAAAATTTTATGTGGGCCACTTATTTATGAAAAACTTTTAACCGTGGATGGTAGCAAAAAATCCATTCAAGAAGTTTTAGGAAAACAAAATATCAAGAACCTTAAAAAAGCCTCCATGGACATTGCTAGTAAAGGAAGAGTGATTGAGTCCGCCTTGAGCATGACCATTAAATCTATCACAAAGAATGATAAAATTTTCGAGACAATGCTTGAACATGGTTTTAGTTTTAAAGATTTCTACGACAGTATTGGCAGAGGCTTTTTAGAAAAAAATTATGAGGCTAATATCATTGTTCCTGTCTTAGATAAAAAATCATTTTATAAATACTACCCTTTTGCTAAAGAAGAAGGTGATGCTGCTTACGCTGGGTACATTAAGAATTTGGTAAATAGTCCCCCTCAGTATTTAAATAAAATTGGTCCGGTGTATTTATCGAGAGCTACTCCCGATATGCAGGTAGAAGTTGGTTTAACAAAAATATTTCCACTTCCTATGACAGAGCCCTTGATGGAGTTTTTAGCGAAAAACGATGGCCCTAATGTGAAGAGTATAATTCGTAACTTACCTGCTAAAATCTTAAATAAACCAGAAAATAAAGTCTTAAAAGAAAAAGCCTTAATCGCAAGGTCTATAGATTCGGTAGTTGCTTTAGAGCGTGATGATGTAAAGTACCTTGAACAAATGAGAAAGCTAAATAGCCAAGTAGAAGCAAGTATTGAATTAAGCCTTTCTAGTGCTGGCTACAAGCCAACAAATTCGATGATAAAAGCAGCTACCAGAAAAGCATTAAGGTCGGTAGTAAATATTGAAAAGGTTGCTAACCTAAGCCCTAAAACACCAAAGCTAGGAGGAGAACCACCAACACCAAACCCGGTGATAATCAGTAGACTAGACAAAATCGAAAACTTTATCGCCGCCACAAGCTATAACAATAAAAAGAAACTAGCAAAGCTGACCGTACAGTCAGGCAACTATAAAAAAGGTCAGAAAAAAATAGTTTACAAAGCTTTGGTGGCAACGCCTTTGGTTTTGGATGAAAAGGGTAATCCAGCAACAGAGGCACGGGAGTATATTCGTAGGTATGATAGGATGAGGGCTGAGCGTAAAAGAAAGACTAGAGGTAATATTGAGATTCCTTTTTTGAAGGAGGCATTTGAAAACCTCAACACAAAAAATAATCAATCGACAGGTAAACAAAAAGGTAATTACTCGATTATAAAGACTATAGAAAAATATACAGAAAATGTGAGCGCATCGAAAAACACCCCTGACTTAATAACAGATAATCAATCAAGAGAACAACCCCCTAAACCATATCCAGAACAGATTGATATAGGAGTAGATCTAGTCATTAAAGACCCTACTGCTCACTCAAAAAGTGATTTTTTTAAATGTTCAATCGAGCAGGTTGATGATCTTTTTTCTACTATAGAACTTTTAAGGACTAATGATGAAAGCGGATACTTACAAAGGTCTTTCTGTTCGGCTGGGCGTAAAACAAGTAAAGAGCAATACATTAAAATGATCCCTTTTCTAAAATATTTGAACCAATGCAGGGGAAGTACCAAGTCCTTTTCAGAAGCTTTAGAGAATGGAGTGAAAGGATCTAGGTGTAATGAAAAAATTCTCTTTACATCCTGTAAAGATAGGTTAGCGGAAAATTTGGCAGACCTTTGCGGTAAGGTATTAGGGCGCAAACTGTCTTTTGTAAGAGACAATAATGTTCTTAACCTTGATATACAATATTTTAATTTTATAAATTCCTGTCTTCAGAAAAGTACTACAATCAAGGGGGTTAATGTCCCAAATAATAGCGGTCGCTTCAATCAGTCTTTTGCTAAAGCTATTGCCGAAATCGAAAACTATCGCTGTAATCCATCCCCTAGAACTACAAGTTCAGTTAAGTTACTTTTTGAAAAACTTGAAAAACATAGTTCAGCCCTGCCCGATGCCGACAAATACAATATATCATCAGCTAAAAAAGAATTAAATAGCTCACACTTTGAAGCTTGTAAAAAGTTAAAATCCGCTACAGTATTTGTAAAAAGTAAATTTTCAAATTCGATTATGTCACAAAAAATAATAACTGATAATTTACCTAAAAACAGTGCCCCCACCACTAAATGGAACATCAATAATATTAAAGCGTGGTTGATTCATAACAATAGACTTAAAAAAGTTCTGTCTAAAATTCAGAGCTGTAAAGGAATTGATGGCCTTGGCAATTCAAAAGCAAATGGTGATGGCATCAATTAGCCTGGCATTGTTCAAATTCATCCACTAGTCCAAAGGCCTCCTCTTTAGATACTCCAGAATGCTTGTAATAGACCTCGTATACAGTATCCATGTACTCTTCAGATAGATCGCCTTCTTCGTTTAAATGATCACCTGGGCGCATCCCGCACCAGATTTCCCCATGTTTTCGAGGCCGCTGGCATACTTCCGGGGTACAAAGAGCCGTGTAGTCCGGTTCCACATTCCAACCACATCGGATTTTTCCATTCGACAGTCTTTTGGTAGATGTATGGCTATTTCCCATTGCATGAAACAATCCGTGCGTAATCATACCTCTTTCTTCAATGTCTTTGAACACGTTGGCATTAGTGCCAAGTAAATCAGCCTCTTTTGTATTTAAAACAACATAAGGCGGAGAAAAAAGATGGTTAACGTTTTTAAAAGGAGCATAGGGCTCCTCCATTACATAAGAGCCCGTTTCATCTGACCCAGGAACATCTCCACAAAACACTTTTAACCTAGGTGAGTCTTCTGATACATATTGATTACAACCGAAATCCCCACCACATACCTTATCTAAGGTTTCTTTTTTCGCCTTCCAATAGTCAAGATAGTCATCCTCATTCAAATGTTTAACATTACTAAGGCTATTTTGAAGCTTTGCAAAAAACGAATAGCTTCTAGGTTCCATATATCTAGCTACCCGCATTCTATTGATATTCGCCTGAACACTAGAATTACCTTTTGAGTCAATATAGCAAGACTCTCCTACTTCCAGAAAAGGTTCTCTTTCCTTGAAATACTTTTTACATGAATCGTGAAACCAAACTTGTTCGTATTTGGGAGAGAAAAAACCTTCGGGGGCCTCTTCTGATTTTGCAGATTCAAATATTTCATCATAAAAAGGAACTAGATCATTGGTCATTTTCTCATAAAGGTTTTCCACCATGCACTCAAAACATGGGGACATCTCTCCTTCAGTCTTAGGTTTTGAACTGCTACACCAATTTACTGACTTGGGAAGATTTCTCCCATTGTCACTGCACCAATAAAATGAATAGTTTAAACAGTGTTGATAATCATTTTGATTGCCCTTAGCCCCAATTTTAGAATAGTTGATAGAAGTCTGACAACAATCTCTGGAGGCATGAAGACAGGAGTCAAAATCACCCGGGTAATAGGCATCAAATGACGAGAAGTACTTCATATAGGATTGATCACTCAAGGATTTACTACGCCCCTTAACCACCCATTTATCTTTATCCATTTTTTTTATGTAGGAAATTTTCTCCTTCACCTTTTGGGCCTGAATGCTATCTCCTTCCTTCTCGAATTGAGATACTAAAAAATGTAGACGATCTAGGCTACCGTCAAGAGATGGTAACTTCGAATCATCAAACCGATCCTTTTTCCCACTAACAGAAGCAATCGAACGCTCAGCTCTTTTCTTCCTACGATTCTTAAGAGCCTGATTAAAATCAGACATATAATCAGTAGACTTCAATGTACGCGTACTTGAACTACCTAATGCAATCTCTGTCACACACTTCGCAACTTCTTTATCCGGCGTAATAGTTTTACAACTCACCTTCTTCTCAAAAAACTTATCCTGATCAAAATTCGTAAGCTCTAACACAGCAAGACCATCTTTATTGTACTTTGTTTTAAAATCCACTACTCCATCATGATTAAAATCACAAACTTCCGTTTTAATCTGACTTGAATTTGGATAAAACTTTCTTTTACAATCCGTTTTACCGTCTTTGTCTAAATCAAAGTTTTCCCGACGTTTTTGTTTTTCTTTTTGCAATGCTAAATACTTTTTAAAGCCTTCCATTGCTTCATCTTTTTTGATGGGAGCATTAGGGTCGCCAGATGCTATAGTTCTTAATTTTACTTTTTCCCTAGCTTCGGATCTAACTTGAAAATACTTTCCGTAGCCAGATTCATAGTCTTTTACAAATTGAGGCTTAGCTTCTTCAGAAAAAGAAACTATCGAGATAAGCAAGCTTGCTACCAAGACTAAAGTATATGAAAAGTGCCTAATAAGATAAATCACCTTACTACTATTATGAATGATATTTAGTTGGGCTTTAAACTTCTATTCTACATCAAGGCTCTACTAGACTGTAGACTGGGAAGGAATTTCTTTAGAGAGGAGCCCCAAATAGGAATAGACGGTATATTTCCCGTTTCGCTAAAGAGAAGTACACTTTTATATAGGCTTCAAATGCTATGAAAAATAAAATCTATTAACTCCATGCTTCTCAAAGACTACTTTTTACTTATATGTAAACTGAGTAGACAGGCTTTTGGTTTTTCTACTTCTTCTTCATTTTAATATTCTAAAATGTTTGCATAATAATTACACTAAAACTCTAGAGCCCTAAATCTTCTATATAATACAGCCTTTACAAATAATTTATCGAGATCTTAGCAATGAAATTCGTTCGTTCACTATTTTTGATTCCCGCATTAGCTCTTAGCACTATTGCAAAGGCTGATAATCCAAAAAGCTACAAAGGAGCAGATCTCTATTTTAAGATGCAAAACTATTATTCCTTTGAAATGGACGTTGTTGAAAACACGAAAGACAAACTGATTTTAAAATCCTCAAAGGTATCTAAAAAACATATTTTTTACCTACAACCTTCTAAAAGTACCAAGGAGTCTAATCCATATTCTAGGTTTGATATTTCTGACACAATTCCATGGACAGTTGACGACACTATATCCTTAAATTTGAACTTAGAGGGTTTAACAAATTATGATAGCTCTTTTTGGTTTAAAAATACCAGCTTAGATTTTTCTGAAAAGTATGTTCCCTATAGTAAGCCAATTAGCATCCTAGATGAGGTTCTAAATAATAAGACATCTCTCAACAAGGATCTTGTTGATCTTCTTTTCAAAAGAACCGTCTACATGACCTCTGAGTACGTTTTATCAAAACCCTTTAAAGACGAAAATGTTTTTTCCAAAGTCTTTGATGAAAAGATTTCTGTTAATAACTCATTCAACAAAGCGGAAAGATCTCAAGACCTAAACATTAATGCTAAAAACCTTAGTTTTTACATTAGAGGCATGAGCTCAGAACAATTGAATGCTACAAAGGTTAATGCTTTTTATTTTGGATATTCCCATCTCTTTGCAGATTATATGTATCGTTCATTAGTTAAAAACATTGATACAAACTATGCCTATAAGGTATTAGACTTAACAGGTGTTTTTCCTAAAAGATTTAGGCGTTATCATAAAGACATCGACTGGCAAATAGAAATGGCTCCCAATTGGCCAGCTTTTAAAATGATAGAAGACCCTAAAACCAAAGATGATGGACTAAGGTGCGAAAGAGCTTCAACTACAAAGTTTATCTGTAGGTTTGACATTGAATATAGCATTGAATTTGTCATGCCCAAGTCAGATGAGCCTACTGCTTATTACCCTCCATTCATTACCAACTATCTTAAAAAAGAAAATTACACAGCTGAAATGCTGGATGAAGGAATCAAGCATATAAACTTAGACAGCCTGAAACACTTCAAAAGAAAATAAATTTTTAACTTTTTGATTAGATTTTATTTGCGGGTATACATTAATTGGTGTGCCCTTTTTTTAGGATTTGTGTGACTCAAATTCCTAAGTTTCAAATCCATTAAAGGCTTGGTCTCTAGAATATTTTTTTAGATTTAAGAATCTTCGCTTTCCACTTCTTCTTCGAATTCCCACTCAAGAGGCAGACTTAGACAGAAGCAGGTGTTTTTATAACTTTCGTCTAACCACAGTTTTCCTTTGTGGGCTTCTGCGATAGAGAGGGACACACTTAAACCAAGACCGGTTCCCTTACCTATGGGTTTAGAAGTAAAGAATGGATCGAAGATTTTTTCTTTTACCTCTTTGGATAATCCAGGGCCACAATCAATCACTCGAATCTCTGCCTCAGACTCTGTTTTAGATAATTCCACCCTAATCCATTTGCTCTCATGGTTTACAATGGCATCACAAGCATTTGAAATAAGATTAACCACGATTTGTGATATCTGTACCTGATTACAAACGATTTCAAAGTCCTCTACATCATTTAAATTATGCATGAATAGAACTTTGTTTTTGTGAACCTTCTCTGATGAAAGTTCAAAAGACTCTCTTAGGGTATCAACTAAAGAATATGAATCTGAAATATCCCAATCCCCTTGATGGGCGATTACCTTTAGACCTTTTATAATTTGCGAGATTCGATCCACCATTCTTAACATTCTTTCCGATTTAGCTTTAATATAAGAAAAATCCTTGGCCTTCTTTTCAAATTGTAAGGTCTCGGCATCGGCTGTAATTATCGATAATGGGTTGTTAATCTCATGCACCACTGTGGCGGCCATTTGACCGATGTTGGCTAGTTTTAAATCTTCTTCATGGCGTCGCTCTTGTTCAGTGATGGTCTCTGCTTGGATTCGAACATAATCCTCATGGGCTAACAATGGACTCTGATCTACAAACTGGAGCATGCAATACTTTTGTGAATCTCCAAAGATCGGGCTTAAAATCACCTTCATTGCGAAGTATCTTTTTTCACACTTATAAAAAGGAAATATATCCACTAACTCTGGATGCAATTTGCTACTTAAAATTTGTGACATGCCATCAGAAAAACACAGATCGATTTTTTCATTTAAAATGCTGTTACTCAGTCTTTCTATGCATTCGTTAAGAGGCTTACCAACAGCCTCTGAAGCAGGTGTAGAGATAAATGAATTCATTCTATGATTCCAGTAACAAACCTCGTGATCAGAATTTAAAACAATCACTCCGTGATCAAACTGTTCTAATATTTCTGCCTCAAATTCCAATGCTCCCATTAAGTCGCCTCACCTAACAACTCGTTCATATACGAATCCACCGAGCTCACAAGTTCCACTGCGTTTTTAAAATAGAGAATTAAGCTAATTTTTCCTAACTCAGTTTCTTCTCCGCGAGACAAGCTAATCTCAAGTCTAAAAATTTGTTTCTCATGTTGGAACTCTTCTGGCGAAAAATATTGAAAAGCATTTTTGTAAGAAAACTGTGGTGTATAGCTAGTAAAAGTCTTTCCCAAATCATCGACGATAGCTTTTAAGTTATGATTAATTAAAACACTGCCAATCTCCGCAAGGGCATCTGATTCAATATCAGTAATATAATCAACCGGGATATCTGCATCTAATAAAATTTGGATTAATTTTTTTCCAATTGCAGGCGAAAAAAACAACATTGCGATCCCCTCAAAGTCGCCGCTAAATCTTTGCTTTATCCCACAAATTTTGTCATGAATTGCAATTTTGTTTTTGAACTCCCCAAGACTTTCTAGCTTTAATATTGGCACTGCGAATTTAATCTCCGCTTCAGAACCAGTAAGATCTCCGATCGATACAGACGCCTTACCTAAGCCTCTGTTAAAGGATTCTTTCAAAAAATCTTCAAAATAGGGGCTAAGCAATTAGGCTCCCTTTTTGAAAGGGGCTATCACTCTCTCAACATCAATGGGCTTTTCCATAAAACCAATTCCAAGATCAAGGCACTGCTGCTTAATTGCAGCCTGAGCGTTAGCCGTGCATAGATATATATCTCCTGATTGGTCTTGTTTTAAAATCTCTTGGGCAAGCTCGATACCTGTAATTCCATCCATATTGTAATCAATGATACATAGATCAAAAACATTAGCATCCAATAAGCCCATTGCCTCTTCTCCAGATGCTGCCAATACAAATTCAGAGTCTTCCAACTCTGCTGATAAAAGCTTTTTTGTCTGCGCCCTAACGGTCATGCTGTCATCAACAATTAAAATCTTCATAACGAAAAAACTTCCTTTCCCACATATATATATCGGAATTATAGGTAAAAGCTTTTCATCAAATTATAAAAATGAACACTTCTGTATCATCTAAATACACCAAATATTCAGAAGAAAATTTCTCTAATAATCTTAACATTTTGAAAGCTCTAACACGCACTTGACTGATGCTGCGATCTAGATTTTACAAAGATATAATTAAGGGATTTTAGATTTATTTTTGATACAAAGTTTAAGCTATCTTGAACCAGCTTTTTAAACCTCTTCACAAGGAAATTAAAAAATTGAAAGGCTCATAAGCTTGCCATTAAAACTAATCAGCAGCTTATCTTCTATTACTCTTAGGGAAAAGGCTTTTTTTCCTTTTTCATCAAAGGCTCCGACTAAACTTAAAGGACTCGCCTGGTTGCAATCAATTTTATAAACTCGATAAATGTCATCAGCTTCTAACTTTGAATAAATAAACACCCCTGCCCCTGCCGATAAAAGTTCTTCCGAACCTAAATCTTTGCCTATGTCTCTTTTTGTAGAAGCATTCACACAACTAAAGGTCCCTAAGTCTGTCTTTACAACGGCGGCCGAATAATCTGTTGCACGAATCTCTGCTACACCTTCTGGAACAGAAGCCCAAGCTTCGATTTGCGCAAAATCCAAAGTCCCCCTAGCCAGTTGGTTTGCCACACTATAAACACATTCTCTCTTGTATGGATCACAAATTGGTTCGCCGTTAATAAAGTTCATAGTCAAATCAACATTTCCTGAGTTTGAAAGCATCTTCATAGTTTCTGGATAAATCATCCAATTAGATAGGTATCCAAATGATCGATGAAAGCCAGAACTAGAAGGCAGACCAAAGAGATAACTATTGCGGTCATAATCATTTCCAAGGCCAACTGTTGGGTCGGCTAGCTTTTGAAAGGTATCTCCATCCCAACTATAAATCTCGCCCAAATCAGTTGAAAATTCATAAACAAGAAACACAAATTTGTCTTTTAGAGCAACAACATGGTCAGGGTTTATGGCCGGAATCGTGTAACTTGAAAGTAAGGTCGATAATTTTATTGGGTTTTCTACATCATTGGGATCCAGTTTGTATATTTCACCAAAAGTATCAACAACTAAAATATTTGTTGCATTCACTACCACTGAGCGACTGCTATTATCGATAGAAATACTCCCATCTGCTGGGCCAATGTTTTTGGTGTTGGCTAATGTTCCATCTGTATAGTATGGCTTTCCAGATGGATTGGGGAAAACAAAAACATTGGTATCGTATTCAAAATCATAATTTTGCAAGGCACTTATATTTATCGAGCCATGTCTTGCAATAGCTAGTTTAGAAGCAAGCGTTGATGCTTTTGCTATCGAATAAACGTTGTAAGTAACAGGATTAGAATCAAGGGAGCGGAAAAAATAATAGTCTTTTGTTTCTCCGTAAAAATCTATGCTTGTTGGCTCATCGATACCCGTGACTTTGTTTGTACCAGCAAGTGTTCCGTCGGTAATATAAACTTGAATGATCCCATCCATATCAAAAGAAAAAAGCCACTCATTTCTGTCTTTTGAATAATGAAGAACTTTTGGGTTTCTTACCTTTAAACCCGCAAGGGCTTTACTTAATATTACTTGTGAATAATCGTCAGTTTTAATACTTACAACTTGATCAGAATTAAGATCAACGCTTTTAACCGTTACAAAATATCCTTGGCCTAGCATGCCTTGTGCAGGAGCTAGAGTGTCTTTTTTACTTAAACTAGTATTCATAACCGGAATGAGTTGATTGTCAGTTGTAAGCTCAAACAACTGATTTGGCCTACCAACATCCGATGCTGTAGTTAAAATTTTTCCATTGATCTCAAAAAAATTGTCAGTGAGTAGGAAGGTATAGTCAGTGCTAAAGTTAGACTGCATTTTTATTTTCGTCATTAAACCAGTAGAGTCTATCTTTATAATATAGAACTCTCCCCCTATATCTAAATAGGAGTAAAAGGTATCATTGATCGTAGTTGGAGAAAAAGTTGACCAACTATTACTAGGTCCAACATTAAAATCTTCAATTATATTCACATTGCCAGCTTCATCTACCAAATAGGCTTCTCTACCAAGCGTAGCATTGCTACCGATAAAAACTACAAAATTTGCAAAGCTGTAGTACTGACTGGTAGTGTCGACCAATGTAGAAATGTCGGCGATTTCTAATGGACTTGGGTTTGCATTATCAATTTTATAAATCTTATCTGTATCAACAATAATGATATTTCCGTTTTTTAACTTCCCCATCCAGCGAGCATCAATACCGCTATCAGCAACAGTGCTACCATCAAAGCTTACTACATTTAAACTGGCATCGATCCAATAAGAAATATTATTCAAATCTACTGGTGCGCTCATCGAACTGGTAATATCGCATTGATCACTTGCAAGCTCAGAGATGCTTGCGTTTTCAATGACGAAGCATTTATAAACTGAAGAGGCATTTAATCCAAAATATAAAAATTTTCCATTAATATAGTGACCAAAGCCAGATGAAAAAATAGGAAGATGGTGACCACTTCCAGGGTTTATATCACCTAAAAAACTGGTACCTGCAGATGTTCCATCTGATATGTAATAGTTTGTGCCCTGTTCAGAGGTACTGATATTCATCAAGAAAAAATCAGGTCCACTCTCTACAAACTCATACTTAATGTTGGTGTTAGAAATAGCTACTTCGACTAACCTGCTAATGGCTTCCGTACCCTCTGCACTGGCATCCGTTTTCCATAACCACAAATAGCCATCCGTATGTACTGCCAAAAAATATACGGTATTCTTAAAGGAGTAAAAAAAGTTACTATCACTTAAAAAATAAGGACTACTATTAGTTCCTCTCCTGTGAGCACCAACCACGCCAAAATCATGAATTAATACTTCTTCATCGCTATAGGGATCAGTTGTTGAATACAATTTTGAAGAATTACCATAGTTGTTGTAAAGACTAAGATGACGTCCTCCAAAACTTTGATACTTAGAAATTACTTCTGTTGAAGAGACAAAGTTTGAGCTCTCACTAGTGCCTTTGGTTTTAATATACCGACCATCACGGGTTTTCAATACTAGATAATCATCAATATAAGCATGAAACTGCAAATAGGAGGGCTCTTCATCGGCATCAAAGGAGCTAATGTACTCAGCGCCTTGGGCTTTAAAAATTTGTCGATAATCTACACTCTCAAGACTACTAGCCATGGAAGTTATGGATTTTCCCTCCGCTACTTTGATTCCGTCAGATTGTATCTCAAAACCAATCTCCGAAAATGGGGCTTTGTACACATGCACTTTATATTTTAAGCCTTTTTCTATTTCCTCTACTTGGTATTCGACGGATGCATTTTCGAAACTTACTAAGTTTTTAAGATTACTTTCAAATTCGACAGCTTCACTAAAATTAACTTCCCATGATATTGGTAAGCTGTTAACTATACTTTCTTGGCCATCTGCCTTCAAGATAGAAAAGCTGACCTTTTGCTGGTCTGAATTAGGTCTATCAGTAAGACTAGCAAAGTCATTCACCCCTGAAAAACAGGAAGTCATCACTAAGAGACTTAACAAACTTGCTAATCGAAAAAAAATACGCGCCATACTAAGCTTATCGGCTTAAACAGGTAAAGCACATTAGTAAAATCAGCTTTTTTTCTGAAATTGTATTAGATTGATTCAAGAATATTACCAAATAGGATTTACTCTTTGTGTGCTAACTAAATTCTAAATAGCATTTCATTTTGTAAAACATTTTATATTTATAGAGAAATCCGTCTTAAACTAAGAGCCCAATTAAGGCTCTTCGACATAATATCTTCCAGGACAAGATTTTTTGGTGTTTACATTAGGGTCCCAATCAGGATCAAGCTCTAGAGGCTCCGCCTTTTCAAAAGTTGGTTTTGCCGGGTTTTCACCTCTAACAAACCTTGCCAAAACATATTCATTAAACTTTCTGAAGTTCTCCCTTTGTACGTTATAGGCTTGGGTGTCTAAGCCACTGCTGCCACCTTCCTTAAACTCTTTATCCCATGGCTCGATATAGCGCATACCCATTTGCACAGCCATATCTAAGAGAGATGAGTAATCACATTCACCAACTCGCAAGGGCTGAGTTGAGTTTGCGCCAACCTGTCCATAAACATCACCGCGAAAGTCCGTCATGCCTTGTGCAAGTTCCTGCTCTTCGTCTTTACCAAAAAGCCACCACATCGCCGCGCCAACTCTTTTACCAGTTCTAGGGTCATCGTATAATTCATTAATGGCCTCCAAAGGAATGTCCGCTCTATCAATGATAGTATGAAGCTCTAATGCCACGGCTCGATCCTCAAATGCTTGGGCAAAGATTACTGCGGCCTCCTTCATTGCGTACTTCCATGTTTCTTTAGAAAGTCCCTGAGAAGTTAATGGGCTCCAATCCATTCGATCATTAGGATTAAAGTTCCCATTAAAATGCCCTTCGATACCATTACCTGTCGCTTGAGGAACATAAATCATCTTTAGATTTTTATCTGCCTTGTATTTCTTAGCCAACTCACTAGCAAGTTCTTCAAGCTCTGCCAGATAATTATCATCCCATCCCTTTGGCATACTTTGACAAAGGTTAGAACGAAATTTAATGGTCCACTTGGCAATGTCTGAACGTCCATCCATCCATGCAGGATAGCCAGAATCTCCTCGCTCTCCACAACCCGCAGAAATAGCAAGTGTGTAGTAAAAATCTTTGTTTCCTTTATTCTGATTTATGATTGCGATTTTTTCATCGATGCTAGAAAAATCAAATTGATCATCTCTAGGTTCAACTTCATTCCATGTCACCCGAATCAAAACCCCATTAGATTGTTCATGTTTAACAACCGGGTTGTTAGTATTAGAGCCACTTAAATTAGAAGAATAAACACCGAGAGGTTTCATTACTTCAGGGTTTTCTGGCAAAGAAGGTTCTTCTTCCTCATCTCCTCCACCGTCTCCAGGAACCTGACCGCTAGAATTATCTACTTCACCAACGCCAAAGGCTTCCACTTTTTGCGCAGAGATTTCTCCGCAGTTTTGATAGCCAATAATGATGATCGTCATAGTTATGAGAAGACTTACTTTTTCTAAAAACATCTGCATTTTAGAACGCATTAAAAGCCCCTTCCTCATTTTTGAAAATTATTTGAAGTCCTATAATGATATATCGGAAACAAGATATGTTTGTTTAAGCCCAAATTAAATTTCTAATGTGATTTGGAATAAGACGTTTCAAAGTGATACGTTCTTTGCAGGAGCTGTAGAGTATATCGTCATGAAAAGAAAAAGGAGTCCTTAAGACTCCTTTTGGTTTGAGCAGTAAATTTAGCCTGCTCTACTCGATTCGATTTGTTCTTTTAAAAAAATCTATTTCTTTTTTGCTAGGTCATTTGCCACAGCAATGGCTTTGTCCATATTGGGCAACTCAGTTAACTCAGGTACAAACTGCATATAGCGAATTACACCTTCTTTATCTACTACCATAACACCTCTTGCTAACAAACCATTGTCGATAATTAACAAGCCAGACTCTTTACCAAAAGCAGCTTCCTTAAAGTCTGAGTAGTAAGTTATATTTTCAAGCTTTGCCTCTTTAGCAAAACGGGCTTGAGCCATTGGTAAATCGCGACTAATGCTAACCCTCTTAACTGATGGGTGAATTTTTTTGCTCTCTCCCAAAATATGAGTTTGCTCTTCACAAACTGTAGTATCAACGGAAGGCACAACATTTATCAATGTTACTTGCCCTTCAAATTCTTCTGGATTAGCAATTCCTTTAGTAAATTTAGAAATACTTTCTCCGGTCTTGATTGGCTTCGTCTTATCAAAAAGTTTTAACTTCTTTCCTTTTACACTAACCTCTGTGCCGGGTTTGATCTCTTTTTGGCTAACTTTATAGCTTGGTTTACTTACACAAGCACTTAAGAATAAACTAGATATTAAAATGATGATTTTCATGGATGTCCCCTTTATGAGGACCAAATTGTAGGATGCTTTCCCAAAAACACCAAGGTTTAAAAAGCAAAAAGCTCTGATTGGTTTATCAGAGCTTTGTTTCTTCAATAAAAAGTTTGTTTTTAACGCAGTTGACTAGAACCAATGCTATTTTTTAAGACTTTGAAATTGTCAGAGATTAAGTTTGATACATTTTCATTACAGAAACCTGTTTTAGACTTAGCCGTCTTAGGCGAAGCACTCTTATGTAGAATTAGGTTTTTATTATCCTTTGCCTTCTCGCAAATCTCTGCTTTTTTCACTGACTCTGAAATAATCTGAATGATGGCTTTTTGAAAAGAATTAATTTTCAGCTTCTTTTGGTTTAGCATCAGGTTTTGGTTTTCAATGTCTACCGTCAACAATCCCTTTTCAATGCCTATGGAGTTTATTTTTTCATTGGCACTTACATAACGAACCTTTTGGCTGTTCGCAAATAGACTGATACTAAATAGTAATCCCAAAATTGATAGAAAAATGTTTTTCATTTTATACTCTCTTTTTTTCTGTTACTGAATTTTATTGCAATGCCTATACCAGCTTAAATCAAATACAATCTGCATAAGAGATTCAACTTATGTTAAGTGTAAAGAAAGCTAACACTTAAAAATGAATACTTTTTCTTTATTTTCAATAACTTAGAAACTTAGCCGGAAAAACCCCTAGGCTTTCACACGGAGCACGGCGTAGAAGAATACCAATTTTATATTTATTAATAGGCCTGCATTAAGGGCTTACTTTTGACTAATTTTTTCTGATGAATCCCCAAGCTCCGTCATTGAGGCCCTTGCTAACTTTTGCATATCCATTCGAGTGCCATTAAAAATACTGCGCATATGTCTTGTTTTATCAAACAAATAAAAATGCTCCGTATGTGCAAACTTTCGCAAATCATCTTTACCAAGTTCTTTTACTTCACTAGCAAAATACTTTCTAATCAAATGATAGGTCTGCTCTTTTCCTGCAGTTAAAAAGTACCAATTACTTTTTCCATCAAGTTCATGCCGCTCGGCAAATTCTTGAAGAACATCAGGAGTATCAAATTCTGGATCAACACTTATCAATACATAATTGGCTTCTTGAAATTCACTTACGGTTTCTTCAAGCACTTTTAATTTTTCTACCAGTATTGGGCAAATGCCAGCACAGGAGGTGAATATAAATCCAAGCACCGTGTTTTTTCCAGAGAGTACTTTTAAATTTGTATTTTCATTTTCTTCACTTTTAAATTCATAATCAGGAAGAACTACTAACTCGTATGCCTTCTTATCCCAAACTGGATTTAAAGCTCCCATTGTGTAATATGGCAAGCCATCAGAAAGTTGTGGAACATCGGCTAAACCCATTTTTTTTGCCAAAATAATTTTAACCTGAGGGTTTTCAACTTGAAAGCCAAGATAGACAGAAAAACAAAATAATGCCACCACCCAAAAGCTTAATTTATTTTTACTTTGCAAAACTCTCCCCCCTTAACTCCAAGCATCTCTTCGCCTCTATACACATAGTTATAGTAAGGCTTACCATCGCTAATAAAACCGCGGTAAACGATTTGTTTGCCATTTTCAAAATAATGAAAATCAGACAAGACACCATTTCGGTGCCAGCCGTAATATTCACCATGTGCTTTATCCGCTACGTAATTACGATAGGCCTGAATACTACCGTCGTCAAACCAGATACTGGTAGGGCCCTCTCTTAATCCTTTTCGGTAGTTTGTGATCTGTCTTAGACGAAAATTAAAAAACCACTGGAATTCTTTAAATTCTTGTCTCCCTTTGTAGAAAAACTGCAGTTTCCACGGCCTCCATTGTCCATTATGAAACGCTATTGTTAAGCGAGACTCCAATCCACATGTCAAAAAAAATTCTCACGTTATTTCCATAATAATTTATTTGTTTTGTATCTCCAAGATGCTCAGACAAACTTTCCCCCAAAGTCTTGAACTAAAACAGGAAATTCCTTCTTGGTAGTCCATTATCTAAACCGCTTTTGATTAGGCCGAAAGAAAACACCACTAAAGCTTTGTGGGCACACTAGTTTAAGCTAGTTATTTCAGTAAGATACAAAGTCTTTTCTTTTAAAAGTTGGCAAATGTTAAGAAGTAAAAAAATCCATCTCGTATCATAAAGAGATGTCTCAAATTGGCCGATAAGTAGTTGGGAAATTGGAAGGGCTTAAATATGAAAATAAAAATTTCTATCTTCTTTTTATTCATGCTTTTGGCATTAGGTTATCAAAACTGCGCAGAAGAAATTAATATTGAAGAGTTAAAACTTAGTAGTCTTTGCTACCGTGAACCAGATGCTGTTGGCTGTTCAAGTGTCGATGACATTGGTGGTCTGGGTGATAGTGATGATGGTAGTGATTCTGGAAATGATAACTCAGATGCTTCTGGAAACGATGATGGAGATAAAGGCTCCGCCCCGTTCACTCATAGTATTTTTGGCCCTTCTTCTGCCGTAGAAGATTCGGAGCTAGTTTATTATGTTCAAAACAACGGTGACGAAAGAAGTGTTGCTATTGAATGGTCATATCGTTGTCCAGGAGACCAAAATTCTTTAAAAACGATTGGTAGCTCCTCAACTTGTCAAAGCGGAGTTTCTTGTATCAAAATCGTATGTGATGAAGAAGGAGATATCTCCAATCAAGCAATGGTACAAGCTGACATTAAATTTATGGGATTCACTGTTAAAACCCTAACAAAATCCACTACAATCACAGAAGCTAGTAAAGCTGTGGTTAATCCTAGTATTTCATCACCTAGTAGTGCTCAATTGATCAATCAAGAGTTTAATCTTTCCGTCAATTGGCCTTCAAACAAAGCCTCTGATCTTTTAGACGGTGCAAGCTACTCTTGGAATATTGCCTCTGGTTGTAGTTTAGTCAGCGGAAGTATAAGTTCGGCCAATTCAATCAAAGTAAAATGCTCTACCGTTGGTACACACCAATTTGGCTTTAGCTATAGCTCTGATGACTACCGAGGTAGTGCTAGTGCTAATGTACAAATCATTGGAAGCCTTGAAATAAGCAAAAATTTTAACAGCATAAAAGTTGGAGAGACCAAGTCTGTTAGTGTCTCCCATAGTAATTTACCAAATCCTAAATACACTTGGGGAACAAGTTTCACCGGTTGTAAGGTCAATGATGGCAAGGCGACTAGTAAAAACTCACACTCAGTATATTGTAGCAGCCGACCACCAGGAAGCAGTAAAGTAGTTAAATTCACTCTTACGCTTGAATCAGGAAGTTTAAAACTTCAAGACAGTTTTGAGCTAAGTATTAACAAAGGCTCTCTAAGTTTAAGTCTAAGCATTCCTACGAAAGAACATTTAAAAGGAGAAAGACCTACTGTCAGTGTTAAGGCCAGTCCGGAACCGAGTGATCTTGAATATGAATGGGAAATCAATAATGATGATCATTGTAAAATCTATGGCTCTGGCAAAAGTGTAAAAGCAGGCTGTGATACAGGACCTGGTGGATCTAGTAGTATTCAAGTGACGGTTAGTAATAACAACTATTCTTCCTCAACTACAAAGCAAATCAAATTTGTAAGTAGTAACAGCATCAGCTTAGCAAACTGCGCATGGATGGCATCATCCACTTATAACAATGCTCCTGGCTACACTCCAAGTAGCTATCACGCGGTTTTAAATTACACCGCACCGAAGGATAAAGTTTTAGTAGGTATCTCATCATACTTTAGTAGCTCTAAAGAGGATCGAAAGTGGAACTTTAAATATTGTGATTTAAAGATTGGATCTAGCAAGCTAAGTGTTGGAACAGCTGTAAAGCAATCCTTTTATAACACAAAGTCGAATTACTATATGGACAAAGAAAACATTCTTGAAGATGGCGAATGTGCGCTTGATGAAGCCATGACTGGGAAATATGGAGTTTATGGCCAAAAACCGAATGATAGAGGATACGCACTGTATTGCGCAAAACCTAGTTTTGGCAACTATAAAACCAAGCTAGTCAATTGCGAAGAGCCTACAACAAAACAATCTTATCAATACGGTGGTAGAAGGTACGAATACGATGCACCGACCTACACTAGTATGAAGTCTTACTTTAAATACGAGTGTCCTGCCGGAAAAGTTTTGCGTGGTGAGGAAAGCTTGCACCAGCATGGTCCTGATGATCGTAAGTTTAGATACCAGTGTTGCTCAATGGAAATTGATATTTAGAAACAAAGCTAAAAACACAAAAACCATCTTTTTTGAAGATGGTTTTTTTGGAATAATATTATCTAGGAGAGAAATGAGTTTATAACTGTCTTTTTATAGCAGATCGTAAACAAGAGCTCCTAGTTTCACCGATTCTCTCTAAGTGCTTATCGTGATCCTCTTGACCAATCGGAAGCCCTAAAGATTCTTGCAATCGAAACAAAGAATCCAGATAAGATCGTGTAAGCTCGTCTTGGCCAGTAAACTTATTCTGATTTGCTGCCCAATATGGTACTTGGGTAATAAAAAGCTTTCCTCTCTCTTTATTTTCTACAGGCCAAACCCGGTCACCAGTGGTTCCCCACCACAATCTCATAAATAGAGGCATATGCATCACAGGGATATTTTCTGCATGAGCTTTGTACTTAGAAAACTTTGGAGAGATTTGTTTCATTACTTTCGCTATGCCTTCACTAGGCTTAGACTCAATACGTTCAATATTATAAACCGGCATATATAAATCCCCGGCAATACGGGCTAACTCCCTTTGAGCGTATTTACCATCGGTGAAAATCACTTCTGGTTTTGTATCAATTAAATGTTGGTACATGATATCTCGATAGGATTTAGTTTTCTCTAAAATGTATTCCCAATCAGATTTTGTCGCTAGATCCATACCAAATGGAACGGTTTTAAAAACCGCATAGTCGTGTTTATAGCCAAGGTCCTCTAACATTCCATGCAAGTACTGTCCCCTTGCTCCCGTTAAAGCTTTTTTAGTTAACAGATCATCATAACCAGCCGGGTCTGCAAAAACCACGGCCTTCGGGTTTTGAAGATCACCTCGATAAGAACCAAAAAACTTCACATCAGGGTGAGTGGAGCTATAGAAGGCGGAAACTCCATCTTTCGACCAAGACTTTCCCCTCTTCTTTGCAAAAATTTGTTTCTCATCTAAAGACTGAATCATTTTTTTTGCTAAATCTACACCAGGGCCTCGATCAAAATGATAGCGCTCTTCGCCTTTACTAGCTCGGTTGGTATAAATCTGCCCCTTCTCAGGATATTCATTGGGCTTAGCAAAGAGCCTGTCCTTAGCCACATCTTTGGATACATTAATTCGCGTTTTACTACCGATACCAATTGAATATTTATTAGGTCGGCTAGCTTGCCCAGAGCCCAGGGTAAAGATTCCTGGAGTCATAAAGTCATAATGGGAATGGGGAATTGCTTGTTTGTTAAAAATCATTTTCCCATCTTCAAAAAATGAACTACGCATTCCCTCTTCAACGATAGAATCTAAAAAATGTCTGTAGGGCTTTAGTAATTTAAACCTCTTGGTTAAAACCTTTCCCGCTGTTCGAATTCGATTTTTCCTGGCAAGTGCAGAGGGATGAGGGATGTCTAAAACCGCCAAATCCCCCATACTAGTGCCATCTGACAGAGGCAGCCCCTTTAAGTTACGAGTCCGTTTGCCATTAATTTTCATGCTTCCGTAATCATAGCCGCGAATCTGTGCTGTTGATACCAAACCCGAAGAGTTTAAGCCGCCTCCTATTAAAGAAACATTTGGCAAATACTTGTGGATATTTTCAGAAAATAATTTTACTGCCCTATCTCTTACCGCTTGATCTTTGTAATTAGGGTTTTCCTCACCTAGTACTTTTTTATACAAATCATTTCCCTCATGATCTAAGGGAACAGCAAATTCGTTATTTCCTCCTGCCGATACAAGCTTGGTGCGAATGGCTACTATCTTTTTAGATTGCTCCTCTGGCACTTGTGGATTTAACTCAGCACCTTTGGCTTTTAAAAATCCTGCCATCCCATCCGCGGCACCGCCACCCATAGTGACAATCAACTTTAAACTGTCTTTATTATTTCGAATGATCCAATCTAAAAACTTATTTCTAAACTCAGCTATGGGAGAGTTTTCAGCGTGAGAAAATAGCCAAAAATTATTGTTCACCATATTAGCCGTTCGAACCTTGATCTTACCATTATCTATTTCTAGGTAGGGAGTATTGTAAGTTGCGTACTGACCAAAAATCGTATTCATATAACTATTCGTCGTGGCAGCGCCAAACCATACTCCAAGTTGCCAGGCAATGGCTTGAACTCTCAAACCAAATCCAGAGCCTCCCGGTCTCGTACTTGCTTCAGATTGATGAACCCCTTCTTGTCCCATAAATAAAATCTTGATTGAATTCGGAGCCAATAAACCGCGAAAAGTATTTATCCCCCAGGGTACTCTTAGTTTCTGCTTACCTAAAAACTCTACAGCAAATTTTGCGGCATCTGGGTATTCTGCCAATAGATCTAAAAGTTCCTTACCCATTTTAGTGTTAGGATCAACTCCATTATCGTAAGCCCATTCAAGAGTTTCCTTGGCTTGATGGTTTACATCATTGATCAGATTAACTTGGGCAGCTAAGCTGATGGACAGCAAAAAGAATATTAAAAACTGATAAAAAAGCTGATTAAGCCCCTTTTTAAAAAACATTTTCTACTCCCACACGCTTAGATTTTCATACCACAAAAGCCAAACAAAATGCGATATTTGACGACTCACAAGCTTTTCTAATAATCTTTACAGCTTAAAATAAGGCGACTATGCAGAGGAAGTTTGTTTGCAAAAAACTTTCTAACAAAACGTGAATTTTATCCAAGGTATTTGGAAAGAATAAAAGATGTTTGTTGCTAAAAAATTTAACCAGCCAAAAAGTATCGATGCGAAAATTTTATTAAATTATCTAGCTTAGAAGTCCTAAGGCTAGTCCCAAGCTTTTAAATCCGTTTGGGTAGATAGTACTAAAGCATAGCTGACTTAATCAAATTTCAACGAAATTTTAACAAAAGCCATTAAACAAGAAATCTCTCTAGGATTAATTTGTCCTATTTGGCTTGTTCAAAAAAGTAGAAAAGAAACTTATGTACTAGCCTAGCCAAAAGCAGATAGACCTTGCGCCAATTAAACAACAAAGCATTGAAAAAGGTATGGCTTTTCCAGAAAATATTAAGAAATCATTTAATTTTTGGAAAGGTTTAGAATGTCATCTCTTGAGTTCACAGAAACAATGCGCGGCTTTGCCAACAGCTATTCAATTACAAAAAAATACCCTTTAGACCAGAAACAATTTAAAAATCACTACTTGCAAGCTAGGGACCTAGAAGAAGATTTAGACTTCACTCTTACTATTAAAATCGATGACATTGATGAATTCTGTAACGATCCTCAATTGCGAGCCGAGGCCATTGGTAGCATTCAGTCAGAACAATTTGGCGGCAAATGTGAGGTCATAGATGGTAAATTTAATTTATTCGTTAGACCTGATTCTAGCACCGACTTAAACACAGCCAGAGAAATGCAATATCGATTGCATTTTAATTCTGACTCTGGGGATGCTTATACATTTTTTGGATTTAAAACAGTAGAACGAGAAGACTTTACTGACGTATGGGATGAAACAACGACCTTATATACCTATGTCTTTGAAGGACATATAGAAGAGCAGGATTTTCCAACGGCAAAAATTGTTCGACTTGGTATTTTAAAAATTCTAATTGATGACTTTATTGAACAGCTAAAGAGCTTCGAAACAACTGGTGGGAATATCATTCAAAGGGCGGGTGCTCTTTCTAAATTTCTATCCATCTTTGCAGGAAACCTTTGGGAAGCTTATGCGCCTTTTATATTTGGAACTGATCAAGAGCGATGGGACGATTATGAAATCCCACTACAGTCTTATGAAGGACTTAGAAATTGCGAAGTAAAAAAAATTCCAATAAATACTAAAGATGGATTACATCTAAGTATGGACCGTTTTGTAAGGAAAGAGTCAGACGAAGTGGTTCTCCTACTCCATGGCTTAACAACTTCAACGGATATGTTTATTATGCCTGAGCACTACAACTTGGTTAGTTATTTAATGGATCATGATTATCCAGAGGTTTGGTCATTAGATTGGCGAGGAAGTATGCGCCACACCTACAACCTAAAACCACTCCCCTTCAGCATCGATGATATTGCCATGTACGATATTCCCGCTGCCATCGATCAAATCAAAAAAACCAAGGGAGAGAATGTAAAAATTAATGTGATTTGTCACTGCGTTGGTTCATTATCTTTCTTCTGTTCGCTCGCTGCTGGCAAAGTTTCAAATGTTAAATCCATTATCTCCAATTCAGTTTCTTTAACTCCTCAAGTCCGATGGCAATCCAAGCTAAAATTGCAATTTGGACCTACTATATTAGAAAAGGTATTTGGGTACCCATATGTTTCTCCGGAAATGCCTTATTTCCCAGGGCCTTCTTTCGGCAAATGGATCTGGTGGATGGAAAGGCTTTTAAGAAGTGAATGTAAGGAACCTGCCTGTCACATGATTAGCTTTATGTGGGGCTGGGGATTTCCAGCAGCCTATGAACATCATAATCTAAACCCAATTACTCATCGGAGATTGAAAGATCTTTTTGGCGGAGTTAGTTTTAACTACTACCGACACATTTACAAAATGCTTAAGAAGAACCAGGCAGTGAGCTTTTCTGACAAAGGGGTTTATATCGAACTTCCTAAAAATTATTTCGAGGCAGTTACTCCTGAGCTACTACCACGAACTCTTTTCGTCTCTGGTAGTGATAATAAGATTTTTCCTCAATCCAACAAACTTAGCTTCGAAGAACTTAAGAAGAAACACCCGTCCATGGACATTAGCTATCAGGAATACAAAGCTTACGGCCATCAAGATACATTGATGGGAATGAAATGTAGTAACGAAATATTTCCGAAATTTGTGAAATTCTTGAAGGAAGGTCGATAGATGCAAATAGACTTTCATTTTGGCGTGACTTATGTGGTTAGTCGAATCGCAGGTTTCAAAAAAGAAGAAGCCTATAAAATAGCTTATTCGGCTCAGTATGTTGATGATGCCGTTCACCAGGGAACCATCCACTTTTCCAATCGGGCGAGTTATAACTTTATCGCATCCGCTCATAAAATGTTAGACTACAGAAACTTTGAAGAGCTAGCCAATCACCACGTTTGGATCCCTTTTCACTTTTTACCCGGCAATCAAGTCGACCCCAAGTACAAAGATAAAATTAATGACTTTGAACAACGCCTAGTCTGTCGACCAAATAGCGAAGTTGCTCAAGAGATGTTAAGAAGTAATTTTGAAAAAAGAGACGAAGCCTACGCCCTGCACTTACTCGGAATCAGTATGCATGTTTATGCGGACACTTGGGCTCACCAAGGCTTTTGCGGCATCTCTCATCAAATCAATCAGGCAAAAGATATCTTTGATTCGGATGGAAAAATTGATCACGAACAAATGAAGTACATCAAACAATACTTTAATAAAAACAGCCTTTGGGAAAAGTTTAAATTTATCGTAAAAAACGGAGACCTTAGCCCCCTTATCGATAGCATCAAGTCGCTCTTTGTAAGCGACATCAACCCTTTAGGTCATGGGTCTGTTTTGAGTTATCCAGATCTTCCTTATCTGTATTGGATGTATGAAAATTTCAACGGCGATATCATTCATCGCAATAATCCAAACGATTTTGCATTAGCAGTAAAACATATGTATGTCGCTTTAAAAAACTTTCGACAAGAAGAAGATACCGAGATTCCTGAAGAGGACTTCAAAAAAATCTGCACTCTACTTACGAACACAAAAGTTCCTAATGGAGAGGATCGACTGATGGTCTGGATAGAAAAGATTAAAGAGGGGCATTTTAGTTTTGGTCCAGAGTTGGTGGAGTATATCGTTCAAGGAAAGAAGTCATGGCTATTTAAAGCTCTAGGTTTCGAAAAGCCACATCATTTTAAATATGATCATCTAGAGTTTGATCCAAATTTTTTAGATAGTGATTGGAAGCATCTTCATGATGCACTTATCCAACACCGTTTTTCCGTTCTTCATAATGTTTTACCTAAATTTAGAATTACCGCGGCCTAGGAGGAGACCTTGAATTTTGATTATGACGTAATTGTAGTTGGTTCAGGATTTGGCGGTTCTGTGATGTCTTGTAGGTTAACAGAGCAAGGCCATAAGGTTTGCCTTCTTGAAAGAGGCCAAGAATACCCCATGCACAGTTTTCCTAGAAGACTTCACGATGTGAAAAACAAAATGTTTTGGGACCCAAAAGACAATAAATTTGGCTATATGGAAATCAGAAATACACCAGATAGTGATTTAATGTCAGTCACTGCCTCAGGACTTGGTGGAGGCAGCTTGATTTATGCGAATGTTTTATTGCCGATGCCAGCAGAGTATTTTGAGTGGTGGCCAAAGCCATATACTAGAGAACTCCTTGATCCTTTTTATGCAAAAGTAATTGATACTATGGAAGCTTCTCCCTACCCGATGAATCGACCTTACTACTCCGATACAACTAAAACAAAAAACTATCGAAATCTCGTTAATCAGCTACCAAAAGACTCGTTCACTCTAAAAGGGCCCGAGCTTTTAGAGCCAGATCTAGCCATTCGCTTTGAAGGGGATTTTCCTGGGCAGCAGATGAAAAACAAACATGGCGCCATTCAAAGTAGCTGTAATAAATGTGGTGAGTGTGATGTTGGGTGTAATATCCATGCTAAAAACACTTTGGATTTAAATTATATTTTTAGAGCCAAAAACTGGAAAGAAAACCCCTTAGAAATAAGAACCAGAGCAGAAGTCTTTGATATTGATGTTTTAGACGAGGGGTACAGAATTCACTACAGAAACCCCGAGGACAAAAACGAGACTCATATCATCTCTGCTAAAAAAGTGGTTTTAAGTATGGGGGCAGTACATTCTCCGGCAATGTTACTAAAGTGGAAAAAATACGGCAAACTACCAAACATCAGTGATCGAATTGGAGAAAAATGGTGTGGCAATGGAGATCTTCTTGGGTTTGCCATAGATTGCGATCGAGATATGGAACCAACCAATGGCCCGGTGATTACAAGCGCTTTAAAATATCAATTTGAAAGCTATCCTGATAAATACCCAAGTGCTCTTTACTTAGAGGACGCAGGTGTTCCCATTGGAGTGGCTTGGTATTTAGCTGGAAAAATGCCATCTCCTGATAGCGCTTTAGAAACGATAAAAGTCACAGCAAGTTTTCTAAAAAACTATGTGATCAAAGCCCTAGGAATTAAAGATGAAAACGAAGAAATCAATCTTGGTGATGACTTCGCAAAAATGCTCGATAAAGACACGGACTTTCAAAAGATCTTAATTTTATTAGGAATGGGTAAAGATAGAAATTCTGGAAAAATAAAACTCAGAGAATCTGATGACGAAATTTTAATCGAATGGGACATTGAACCTAGTAGAATTCATTTTGATAGAACTAGAAAGCAAATGGGACATGTCGCGAAAGCTCTAGGCGGTACCTTTATAAATAATCCATTAACTCATTTGGATAAAATTATCGCGGTACACCCACTTGGTGGTTGCACAATGGGTACGAGTCCTGAAGATTCAGTGGTAAATACCAAAGGCGAGGTTTTTGGATATGATGGTCTTTATGTTGTTGATGGTAGTATACTGCCAACATCGGTGGGACCAAATCCAAGTTTAAGCATAGCAGCAGTGGCAGAGTACATTGCGCAGGAATGGAAGAATGATTAACGAAAGCAAATCGACCATAGACAAAATCAGAGGCTGGTTGGTATGGATCGCTGTTGGAATGTGCACCTACTATAGCATTAATGATTTTGTCTCTCGAAAAGGCTTTGAAAACATTTGGACCCTCGCACCGATCTGCTTGATTTTGTATTTTTCAGCTTACTGTTATTTAAAAGAAAAGAAAAACCTCTCTACCTGGTCTTTCTTGTTTGGCACACAAGCTTTTATGACCTATCTAATCATGATTAGCGGTGGCCTTAAAGCTCCTGGTGTATTTTGGTTTGCGAGCTTACCAATTTTATGGGCTGCTCTCCTTGGGGTCAGGGGGATGATCGTTGGCTACTCGTCGA
Organism: Bdellovibrionaceae bacterium UBA6502; assembly: GCA_002436415.1. GTDB lineage: Bacteria > Bdellovibrionota > Bdellovibrionia > Bdellovibrionales > UBA840 > UBA6502. The sequence goes on from DJMA01000029.1 coordinate 82,236, forward strand.
TTTTAATTATTTATGTGTCCTTTTATATAATGGGTGACTCCATTGTGTTACCTAAATATATGCCAGAAGGATCCGAGCAACTTTTTACTGCCAGACTTGAAAATTTAATTGTCTTCAGTACCTTTGTTTTTCTATTCATGTTCGGCTACACGAGAATTTTGAAAAAGGCTCAAGTAGAAGTCGAACAAAAAAACGTGCAAGTAGAAACACTTTTAAGAATCTTATTGCATGACATTTCAAACTCCTTACAGCTTGCGCAATTTCAACAAGACCTAATGAAGACCAAACAAACTTACGAAGACGCTCGAATGGACAAAGCAATCAAGCACACCTATAAAATTAACCAAATCATAAATGATGTGAGAGAACTTTTTGCTCTCTCGCAAGGAAAGCTAAATATAAACATCGGCAAAGCCTGCATCAAAGAATCTACCAACTCGGCTTTAGAATATTTAAATGATAAAATACAGTCTAAAAACATAAACATCCAGTTCACCGCTCCTAGCGAAGAGTGTTTTGCTGAAATCGACCCTAGCATTTACGAAAATCAAATCATCACAAACATTCTGACCAATGCCATTAAATTTTCCCAAGATGGTGGGGAAATCAAGATCGATCTTTACCAAGAAGACCACTTATGGAATCTTATAGTGACTGACAATGGAATTGGTATTCCTGAAGACATTCTTAAAAACCTTTTTGCCACTGATGTACCTACCTCTCGGCCTGGAACCAATGGGGAAAAAGGAACAGGATTTGGAATGCCAATCGTTGAGCAATTGGTAACTAAGTTTTCTGGAAACATTGAGGTCTTTAGCCCACCAAAGTCACACTTTTCACAAGGCACACAGGTTCATTTAAAATTTAAACACATTAGTTAAATTTCAGAGGCGAGGGAACTCCTAAGCAATCGATGCCTGCTCCCCCCAGATAGTAGCGTCCTACGTAATGTATATTCGATTCTTCAAAACCGAATGCACTTAAAGCATTTGAAAACTGCGACTCTAAAATCTTAGAAGCCTCGGCCCTGTTGGTAATATAAAAGGACTTACCATAGGGATCTACACCAGAAACACCATTGAAAAAGTTGATGTTCTTTGCCACTCTTGCGTAGCCACTTATTCTTTCAATGTTTCGAAACTCTCCGTACAACCTATGGATTTCAAAATGCTCTGACAAAAACTCTACAGCGATCGGCAAAGAAAAATTGTAAAAATGATCTCGCTTTGTCCTGTAGTATTCTAAAAATGATAATAAGCTTTGGTCTTTAGTTTCCGTATATAAGGATTCAAGAAAATCTTGTTTTTCATCCTCATCTCTATCGATCAACAAAACTCCACCTGGCAGAGCTTTTATATATAGATCTAAATGTCGTCCAGATACTTTTGAGGGCAAGACGAATAGATTCTTGGCAAATAGTTTTAAATCTTTTGCGACGATTTCTTTTGCTTCCTGAAAGCTTATTTCTCTTTGCAGTTGCGACTCAATAAAATATTTCACCGATTGAAAACGATCATGAGTAACTATCACGTAGTCTTCCGAGTTTTTAAATTTGCCAGATATCAATCCCCCACCTTCAAAAAGGCTATATTTTAAGGGAATGGAATTTACAAATTTAAACGGCATATCCTTAGCCCTAAACATTTTGAGATCAAAATAGCCAGGTCCCTCATAACTAAAAACCCCACCAGTAAGTCCACCGTAGAAGCTCTCGCCATGGCCTGGGTCTTTTAAAACAAGATGGTTCCCTCTTTGATCAAAGAATAATATATCTTGTAGCCAATCAAATTTCTTATCGACACCAACTACTTTGACAGCATGTTTTGCAAAAGCCCGTTTCACAGCTTCAAATGAGTCAGGCTCAGAATAACTTTTTTCAACTTCATATTTAGAATAGAACCAAGAATTGATTCTTTGACTTCCATCTTCAGGAAACAACGGCGCTTGTACTGAAGCCAAGCTAGGCAACGACCAAGCCATTAAAACACACACCCAAATTTTCATACACACCCTTGAAATTCACTTTAAAAAACTTCAATAGCTGTCTTATAACATGGGAAGCCATCAAATCCGGATTTTTTTAAATCTTTTCTAGGGCTCAATACAGAGAAAAAAAGGGGCCAGATCACTCTAGCCCCTCCCACAGAAGTTTCTCATCCCCCCAGATATCAAAACTTCCTACAGATTAAAATTCTTCTCGGCTCAAATCCCCCCAGATTTTAATAGAGCCGAAAATATATCCCCCTCATTTGCCTTTACTGATCCCCCCAGATCTGTGCTGTAAAGACATAGGATTTATAACCCAAAACAACAGGATTAAAAAATTCAATAAATTAACAAATGTTATAGTTTTAAGGTATGGAAATTTTACACTTTTATTCATTCATCAATTTGACTGACAAATGAGTCTTGAATCTCAATCAGCTCAAAGCTTTCAATTTTATAAGCGTGTTTTAGAAAATACTCTGAGGTCATCAAGTATTTACCGTTCCATTGCTCGCTTGAACCATGAGATCCTTGTAAAACCAGGTGGGTAATTTTGTTTCCTTGCTGCGGATCACGAAGTACCGCCAAAACCATATCGCCATGACCACCACCTGGAAAATAAGGCTCCCCAGTGATTGGATCTTTTCCTTTAGGGTGCTTTGGGTTTTCTCTATCCAGCACTCTAAACTCCGCCCCCTGTTCATTGGGTTTAAAAACATTGGCGAAATTGTAGGTAAATGAAATTCCAAGCATGCTACCTTCCGCCAAGGATTTTTCAATTTCTAGCAAGTAGCCTTGTATCGATTTTGATTTTTCAATTAGTCGGATTGCTTTGGATCTATAAGTACTTGTCTTACTAACTCGTAGAACTTTTTCACCAACTAAATCGATCAACTCTGACTGTTGCTGTAATCTGTTGTTCCAATAGTGTTGCGATTGCGTTTTAAACTTCATAAAAATACGCTGGTAATTTGCCCGAATACGACTTGCATTATTTTCGTCTAAAGACTTTAAGTCTTGTAGAGAATTAAAAGAGTAATTGTAAACTTGAGCAAGCCAAGGATCTTCTAATAGTTCTTTTTTCTTTTTAAGATTCATTTTTTCGAATTCTTCGGCGATCCTAATCCATACTACAAGATCTTCAGGAATTGAAAGCTTTTGCGCTAAATCCTGTTGCTGAAATATTTTTTGTAACAAACTTTTAACATTTTTATTTACCCCTTTAAGCTGGGTTAGTTTGGGTTTTTTAGATGTTCCGATTGAGCTTTGATACTCAGCAAACAATCTTGAGTTTTCTAAAAAGAAGTTCGATTCTTCCCAAAGCCTCTGCCTTGCCAAATTGATACTTGAAACGAAGGAATTTACATTTGCATCGAATACCGATTTTGTCGAAGCAATTAATTCTGAATTCATTTGCAATACTTGAGAGTCTTCAAATTTTACATCTTCTTGCGTTTTTCTTGGTACTGTTAATACATTTACTTCATAAACTTCTTCTGACAAATGCTCATGCGATGACTTTTTAAAAATATCTCCACTATTGCCCGAAGAAATATAATCATAGGAATCTTTAAACTCTTGCCAAAAAGAATGACTCGACGAATTCAACAGCTTTTGATTCCAGCGAAGCAAATACTCAATGCTGTTACTAAGTCTCGCACCGGTATTGCCTTGCTGCAAATTTTTAAACCGGGTCTCTAATTTTTGGGAAAAGATCTTACTTAAAAAATCTATACGATCAATTGATATTTGCCCTGCTTGAACTTGTTCTACTAATTTCTCAACTCCATTGTAAGCTGATTCTGCATAACAAGTACCACACTCTTGCCTGGTCGAGATTCGCTTTTCTAACTCACTCTTAGCAACACTAAGCTCGTACTTTCGCCCCGTATCTTTTTCGATCACATAATTGCTATCTAAAAAATCAAAGCTAAACTCATCGCTAGTTTTTTGTGGCTTCATTAATGAAAACTTACAAGCTTGCCCAAATTTCGTTGAGGCAGAAAAAGATTCGAGGGAAACCAACAAAAACAAGAGGGTCAAACTGACTAATGCCACTCTTTGTAGATTAAGATTGATTTGTCCCTGCGTCTGATGCCGCATTTTGCCTCTCAATGCCAATAAAATATACGCCGCTTTCATCTGAAACCAGCTTCATTTTGTTTTCATTTTTCTAATCATTAATAAAGCAAGTAAGGTGCCGAAAGCACTAGAGAAATATGCTTTTATGAAATTGCTAGCAGTTTTTGAGCTAGTTTCATTACCAGTTAATACTACGAAGCTTTTGCCATGCTTTTTTGGCTAGCTCATTAAGAGTTTTATCCTTTTTCTTTAAGTCTACTTTCGACACAGTAACCAAATCATGGGAACCATAATTTTGATTGAAGTAATCAATATCTACTAAATACTTTCCCGACCAAGATGCATTAAATCCATGATTGCCTCTAAGAACCAGGTATTTAATTTCATGGCTATTGGTGTCTCGTAATACATGAAGAACCTCCTCCATATGATTTCCCCCTAAAACAAATTGATCGTAATGGGATTGAGGGACATTCGGATTTTTCGTAACTTTTAAATTTTTAAATCCAGCATGAACCGCTGGAGGATGTAGGTTTTGCTCTAAGTAATTAAAAGAAAGCATCACAGTTTTATTATTCAACAAGGCGTCTTCTATCTGTAAAATATTTTGGTCTTTTAAAAGCCTTGACGCCGCAACGCTCGCCTCTAGCTCTACCTCTATACTTACTTGCAATGGAAGTAGATGCACCGACTCCCCTTGCCTCTTAGTCTTCCAATGTTCAAGCATTTTTTCTTGGTAGCTCTCTGCTAATTCTTTTAAGTTCCTACGAAATCGAGGGATTAAACGCTTGGCGCTTGCCTTTTGAAAGTCATTAAAAAAGCTTTGCAACTGTGTGTGGTAGTGATTCATTTCTAAGATAGTTGGACTATCAAATTCAAAAACGTAATTATTAATTAATTTTTGGCTGATACTTGGAAATATCTCTAAAAATGAGAACACAATTTTAGCTTGTTCTGCCTCACTGTAGTTCTCAAGTCTATTGATCAGTCGAAACCAATCCTCTAAAACAGATCTTTCAATTGGTGAGAACAGCCTTTCTTTTTCCATTAAGAGTTTTTGTAAGGCTTCTATCTTCACCAGAGCTCTAGTGTTTATCTGCAAAGGTAGTTGGTAAGCCAATTTGCTATATTCACGATGAAAGACTAAAAGCTCTTCTTCTAGAAACTGCCTTTCACTTTCAACAACTTTAGAGGAAAACTCATGCAAAACATTATCTTCAAATTCAACATCCGCTTTGTCCTTAGCTCGAACCAAATAGCTATTGTACCGAGCTTTCACATCCACCTTTAAGCGATCGCCCTTTTGATAAGGAAATAGCGAGTAACTTGTTCCACCATAGATGGAACTAAAATCTTGCAATTTTTTATCACCAGGCTTTTGGAATTTTTTTGCGAGGTAAACATTCAGATAGCTAGAAATGCCAATATGTCTTAGTTGCGCTTTCTCTGGATTTGGCTCGTGCAGATTTCCTTCGAAATTATCATAGCGGTTGCTTAAAGCTTCTAGAATAAAAGACAAGCGATCGATTGAGTATTGACCATTAGATTTGATACGAATGTTTTTTTCAACACTGGCAGCGAAGGCTTCTACATAACAAATGCCAAAACACTGCTTGGTACTAATGTCCTTGTCATAATCTTTTAGGTCCAGTTTTGAATAAAGTCTCTCACCAGTTACTTTGTCTTCAAAGACTTGTAGTTCGGGCTTTGCGCTCAAGTTGCAAGAAAGCTGAGCTTGAGAAACAGCAGCGTATAATTGCCCCTTAAAAACACACAAAATGAGTGCAGCCTTTGCTAGGCTTTTAATTTTTCCGTTTAAGCTCAAACTTAGCCTCATTTTTTAGTTACGAATAGCTTCCGGGACCTAATAAAAACCCGGACCAATTCAAATTATCTTAACCATTTTTAAGCATTATAAGTCTAGTTTGCTTATTTTATAAACACACAATCTGACTTTTTTGAGCCTTTCAAAAAAATATCTAATGCATCCCAAAACAAATGCTCCCTGACGCAGCAAGGTGTGCTAAATCACTGAATTTAAATGTAAAATTTACATTCCAAACAGGGGGGATTAATGAAATGGATTTCAATTCTAGTTCTTTTTATGGCAACGACTGCTTTAGCAAAGAACCACGTCGAAATTAGTAAAGACGAAATTATCGTAAAATTTAAACCACAACTAATGAATCAGTTTAGCATGTCTGCTTTAAGCATGGATGAAAACATCAGTGGTTTCCTATCATTGGCAACTGGCCAACCAGTAAATGATGCGAAAGTATTATCAAAAACTGGAAACTCAGTAGTTGCATTGCTTAAGTTTGATCAAAGCGCTGGCGAAGTAGAAAGCCTAAGTACAAGCATGCAAGCCCAAAACCCATTGATTGAATGGGCTCACCCGAACCGCATTTATCATGGTGAATACCGCGAGGGTTTAAGAGCTTCTGATTTCAATGATCCAAAGATTAAGGAACAAACTCATCTTCCACAAATCGATGCTTTTAGTGCTTTAGCGATTCAAGCTGGCCGTAAAGAAGTGATTCTTGCTGTAACTGATGATGGTTTTGATCTTGATCACGAAGATCTTAAAAACATTTGGCATGTGAACAAAAAAGAAATTCCTAACAACGGTATCGACGATGACAACAACGGTTATGTTGATGATGTAGTTGGATGGAACTTTGCAGGTAAGAACAACAACCCTGACTACGGAAACGGACACGGTGGTCACGGAACTCACATCGCAGGTATTATTGCTGGTATGCCTAACAACGGTAAAGGAATTATCGGTGTTGCTCCTGGAATTAAGGTTATGCCACTTAAGTTTTACGGCGGTGGACAATGGACTTCTGCAATTGTTTATGAAACTTATGCTTATGCAGTAGCAAATGGAGCTCGTATCATTAATACAAGCTACAATGTAAATGCAATGTCTAGAGATCCAATTTATGTAAACGCTGTGAAATTAGCGCATGACAATGGTGTATTGGTTTTTAACTCTGCTGGTAACAGTGGTGAGAAAGATCCTGAAAGATCAAGACTAGATACATACTTCTTAGTGGCTTCTGTGGCAGCTTCTGCGAACGAAATTTCTCGTGATAAAAAATCTGGTTTCAGTAACTACGGATGGCAAATTGATATCGCTGCTCCTGGTGGAAACATTATGGCTACAGCGCCAAACGACCAATATGTAGACATGAGTGGTACTTCCATGGCATCTCCAATGGCCGCTGCTATGGCTGGATTAATTTGGTCTCAGTTTCCAAACATGGATGCAAGACAAGTGACTCACATATTGACCACTTCTGTAGATGACATTTATAAAAAGAATGCTAGATACGTTCATGGCTTAGGTTTTGGTCGTATCAATGCTCACAAGATGGTTGACCAAGTTGCTGACCCTCTTCAACTTTTTATTCCAGAGTTACAAAAGACAAGAAACCCTGTTGTAAAATCATCAAACAACTCTTTTACAATTCGCTTCAGAGGTTCTCCAGGTGCAGCACCTCGCCCAATTGGAATCATTTCTGTTGATCACCAGAAAGGTTCTAAAGTTAGAAGAAGAATGCGTATTCAACAAAACATCAATCTTGGTACGAATCAAATTTCTTACAAGTACGATGCTCTTCCTGCTGGACAGTACGCAATTGTAGTTCCACAGGATTCTTTCTTAGATCCATTCGGAAACCATATGGATGGTGATTACGATGGTCGCCCAGGTGGAAACTTAGTGATTCCATTTACGGTTGAATAAACTTTTAAGTTTTAAACTAAAAAGCCTCTTTCCCTCGAAAGAGGCTTTTTTTTGCCCTCGCCCCTACTATTGCCAATCGCTTTATCTGTTTTTTAAGAGTCCTTGCCAAATTTTGTAAATGGTCATTTGAAGAGTGACAAATTTGCGCTTTAGTTTATCCGAAAAGGCCTCAGATTTCTTCTCACACTGGCCCAGGCTTTGCTTCTATAAAAGACAAGTCACTCGCAGTACGTTAGTTAAAATGTGGCTACCTCGCATAGACCCTTTCCCCCCCCTGGGGTTCTATGCGAGGCCTTTTTTTACTCCCCCCCTAAAATAAAAAAAAGCTCCGTTTCTCGGAGCTTTTTTATTTTTACTAATCAGAATTTCAGAAAAAAGAGGGTGAATGGGAACTTCAAGCGCAGACTCAGTAAGGAATCCCTCTACGAACTACAGACGCAACTTCGGGGCAAATCAGGTTTAGGAAAGATTGTTATCGTGTTGCTAATCTTTGTATTTATATATTAACTCACTCCGACCTCAACATTGGTAAATAGAACTAATTGTGAGCAAATCTTGGTTCTTCTTAATCATAACGAGAGCCTTCGCTTGGATCTTTAAGTTGCCTTCAATCTTTTGTGTTAAAAGCGTCATATTTACTCTCTGTATATTACAAACACTCTTTTCGTTTCCCTTTTAAAAATACATGCTCGGCGGATTTTAAAAGTCCTAAGACTTACCGAGCATGTGGATGAGAGGGACGTAATCGTGTTACATACCACTATACTCGGATGCTTTGATTTTTTGAACGCTTGTTTAAATATACATAGGTTTCTTGTAATTTCCGTTTTAGTTTGAAACGAAAATCACTTTTTCATTGATATTTTAGAGATGGGACGAATTGAATCGAGACTAATTATCTAATACTGGGTCGGTGATAGAGAACAATTGCACGTTAAATTGATAAACTCTTTCGCCACCTTCAGTACTTCTCGCTACCGCTGTATCACGATGATACTTTTTTCTGAGTTTTCTAAGATCAAACTTCAATCTTTCAAACTCATCTCGGTTCATACAAAGCGTAAGTGCACCGAACTCACGGTCCTTCGGAGAATCGTTAAACAAACTCTCCATTGCAAGATTAATAAACTCTGCTTGAATCTTCTTAACCAAAGCAACTGGAATTTCTTCTGGAGTTTTAATCACGTCTCTAAGTTTCTTGGCTTCACCAGTTTCTTCATCAATAGAAATTTCACCAAGATCCACTAACCTTTGAATCGCAGCTTCGATTTCATCGATACTAACTTTTGGTCGAAGTTTTCTTTGAATTTCTTTGGCCGTGAAATTCATACCTCGTTGCGCAACCATTTCATAGATAACCCAACTAATCCATCCTGGGATTTTCTCCCAAATGTCTTTGTTGATTTCACCACGGTCTAGTTGGTGCTTTACTCTCAAGTCATGCAACTCTCTCAAATGAAAGTTTCTAGTATCACCGTCTTTAGCTTGGCTATAACGAACAAGATAACGGAAGTCTTCCGTTTCCTCTTTTGTTAAAGCTAATGCTTTGGCAAACTTTGGAATCATGCTATCGGATAAATTTCTTTTACCATCGATCACAAGCTTTAAATAATTGGGACTTTTAATATCAGCACGAGCACTAAAAACCGCATAGGTATAATTTCTTTGCGTTTGTTTTTGGTGTAAATAGTAATCACGTAAGTAGTCACGAAAATCTAAGTAGTGCGAAACTATAGGAAGTTTAGACGAATCTAGATTTCGATTTTGATTGATGATCTCCATGAAAGATCTGCCCCCCAATTGCTGTTACTCTCGATCGATGCCCTTGCCTAGACGAAGGTAGGGTCTACTTTAAGGATTACAGGGCTTTAGAGCTATGACAAGTAGACTTTTCATTTACAGCGCATTGTATAAGGACTATTGACTATATGGAAAAGTGAAATTTTCTGAAAAGATATCCCCAGAACCCACAAACTTATCCACAAAGTATTTTTACCATTGAGTCTATGATTAACCTAGTAAAAACAAACACTTGAGAGTACGGAGCAAAAGACTCTGTTTTCAATAAAATGACTTTATTTATTCTAAATTTACATTCCACAAACAGTATTTGCATTGTGAATAAGCATATAGGCAAATGGAATTGTCTTTTGACATTTGGGTGACATATAAATGAGAGATTCACTGTAAATTGAAAATCAATTGATAAGATGAGTTATTTACTGATTTCGTACCATATTCAAGAAATGGGCTCCGAGGGCCTATCTAAGCTTTCTTATAGCGAAGAAAGCCGCGATCGACAATTGCTTGATCTAAAAGAAAATCTTGGTGCAAAAGAGCTGTTTCATCTAGCTACCTGTAATCGAGTGGAATATCTTTTTCACACCGACAATCTCGAAGAACTTTTAGAAAATATAAATACTAGCAAACAACTGCCCTTAGACACGGCCCGATTTTTTAGTAGTAAAGAATCAGTGGTGCAACATTTGTTAGAAGTAGCTCTCTCCATGGACTCTATGATTTTTGGGGAAAACCAAATTTTAGGGCAACTAAAAACAGCTTACCAAGAATCTCTAAAGTTTAAATCTCTTGGACCGCAAACTAGTGGCTTGATCCAAGAAATTTTGAAACACGCCAAAAAAATTCGTTCAGAAACCAAATTGAGAAACATCCATACTTCGGTGGCTACCGTTGCTGCCAGAGAGTTTACTGAGCGAGGAAGTAAAACAGATAAAATCTTGTTTATCGGCGCAGGTGAAACCAATCAACTCGCCGCTAGATATTTACATAAATATGGTTTTAGAAATTTTGTGTGGTGTAACAGAAGCGCTGAAAAAGCAAAGCAAATGGCTAAGAACCTAGGTGGAGATACTTTGAGCTTTAAAGATATGCTTGAGGCCAAGACTCCTAAAGTAGATGCCGTTTTTTTAGCGACCAATGCCGGTAAAGTTATTTTCTCAGAAAAACAATTCCTAGCGGCAAAGCCAAATCAAGTCTTTGACTTATCCATTCCCAATAATGCCTCTAAAGAAGATTCAGAAAAGCATTCTTGTCGCTACATTGGGGTAGAGCATTTAGGTGAAATACTAGCCAAAGAAGAGGCCAAGTATTTGCAACTAAAAGATTCTCTTGCAAAAAAAATTAAAAAATCTTTAAAAGAAATTTCCCAATTTCTTGATGAAAAAAGACTAAGCCCAGTCATCACTGAGAGCTTAGAAAACATTGATCAAATCCTAAAATCCGCTATGGATCAGCTTCCTAAAGAATTACAAAACTTAGACCAACAGCAAACAGAAGCCCTGAGGTTGTGGACAAGACGTCTCGTAAAAAAAGCTAAGCATGAGCACATTCAGCAACTAAAGAAACTAAAAAAATCAGGAGCATCGGGGTGAACAAAATTTTAAAAATTGGTACTCGTGGCAGTGAGTTAGCTCTCTGGCAGGCCGAGCATTTGAAAGCTTCCCTAGCAAAAATTAACATTGAATCAGAACTAGTGATCATTACCACCAAAGGAGACAAAGACTATCGTCCTCTTAAAGACATTGCTGGTGATGGTTTTTTTACTAAGGCTCTCGAAAACGAACTTTTTGCTGAGAACGTGGATCTTGCGATTCACAGCTGTAAAGACTTAGCTTCAATGAAACTTGCCCAATTGCCTTGGCGAGGTTTTGGCCCTAGAGCAGTAACCAAAGATGTTTTAATTTTACACCGTGATCACATAGACAATAAAGAACTAGCTGATCTTAAAATTGGAACCTCTTCCCCTAGAAGAGTTGCTCAATTGAAAAAATACTTTCCAAAAGCGCAAGCACTCGAGCTTCGTGGAAATGTTCCAACTAGAATAAACAAAGTCTTAAGCGAAGATTACGACGCTATTATATTGGCAAAAGCTGGTTTAATGCGCCTTGGCCTTTTGGATAAACTACCAAGTGACTTACTAGCCATCGACCTGGATTGGACAACAGCTCCTTGCCAAGGGATTTTGGCCATTCAAGCCAAACAAGAAATTTTAAATCGCATCGATGAGCTTTTCGACCCAGAATTAGACCGAATCGCGCAAATTGAAAAGTCTGTTCTAGCCTACCTTGGTGGTGGCTGCCACATGGCTGTTGGGGCACAAATTGAAAAACAGGACGATGGTTACCAGTTTTCCTTTTTCTTCGAAAATGAAAAACAGCAGATTCAAGATTTTGTAAAAAAATACAATTCTCTTGAAAGCCTAGAGGCTGAAATTTTTAGCGATATTGCCGAAGCATCTGGTTCGAAGGAATTGATTCTTACTCATAATTTAGTGAACCATAAAAAGGTTTACTCATTGGCCGCTGGTAAAAATATATTATGCCGAAGCTTGCCGATGATTGAAGTAAAAAGTGCCGTTCATCCAAGAGAGTTTCACGAAAAACTAGAAGAGTTAAAAAAGCTGAAAGCTTTTATTTTTACCAGCCAAAATGCAGTGAAAATATTTTTCCTAGAACTAGTAAATCAAAACTTTGATTTTGATTTTTTAAAAGATAAATCATTGATTAGCATTGGAGCTGCGACAGCGAAAAAAATCAAAGACTTTGGATTTGACAGCATCCAGCCCGATTCAGAAAGCAGTTCTAAAGGGCTCATTGAGTTACTCAACAAAGATTACAAAGCAGGGGACTCTTTAGCCCTTATTGGCGGAGAGCAGTCGCATCTTTTAAAATATCGCAATCAAGTCAACGCAAAGCTCCTGCATTTCGTGGTTTACCGAACCGAAAAGACACAAAAAAAGCACCCCTTCTCAGAGAAGGCAGCAATTAGTTTTGCAAACCCCAAGGCGGTAGAAAATTTCGTTTCCGTCTATGGGAAAGAAGTGCTAAATAACAAGAATATTTTTGTCATTGGTCCCAGCACCGCTGCCAGTTTAGAAGCCCTCGGCTTTGATGTTCAACAAGCAAAAAACTCTGGCTCCTGGGAAGACTTATTGCAACTAGTTGAAAAAAACTAGGAAGGATCGAGTATGAACAGACAGGCTTCCATTAATAGTTATGAAAAAGCAAAAAACTTAGCCCCTGCCGGTGTACATAGCCCAGTTAGAGCATTTGGTGCAGTTGGTGGAGCTCCCATATTTTTTGAAAAAGGTAAAGGCGCTGAAATTACCGACATCGATGGCAACACCTACTTAGATTTTTGCATGAGCTGGGGCGCCTTAGCAGCGGGTCATGCCCATCCGCAGGTGGTAGAAAAAGTAAGCGAGCAAGTGGCAAAAGGAACTCACTACGGAACCCCTACTCTATTAGACATTGAGTTGGCAGAATTAATTTGCGATGCCATCAAACCAATGAATCGAGTTCGCTTTGTAAATTCAGGTACAGAGGCTGTAATGACGGCCATTCGACTTGCACGTGGGATTACTAAAAAAAATAAAATCGTAAAAATCCATGGTGCTTATCACGGTCACCTAGATTCTTTACTCGTTGCCGCAGGTTCTGGATTAGTGACTCAAGGTCAAAGCTCTTCTGCCGGAGTTACCGAAGGCTGTGTGCAGGACACACTTTTAATTCCCTACGATAGCGAAGAAGCTTTAGAAGAAGTTTTTAAAGCTCACAAAGACGAGATTGCCGGGGTGATCATTGAACCAATCCTTGCTAATAATGGTTTGTTTGAACATAAGATGTCTTACTTAAATAAACTTAGACAACTATGCACTGAAAATTGTGCCATGTTGATTTTTGACGAAGTAATTACTGGCTTTCGTGTTGCCCTTGGTGGAGCCCAAGAAAAATATGGCATAGAAGCTGATATTGCCACTTACGGAAAAGTAATTGGTGGCGGAATGCCGATTGGAGCTGTGGCTGCTAAAAAAGAATACCTTGAACAACTTGCTCCTACGGGCCCAGTTTATCAAGCCGGTACTCTTAGTGGAAACCCGGTGGGAATGGCTGCGGGGATTGCCACGATGAAAGCATTAAAAGAAGGAAACTTTTACGGTAAACACATTAAAGAGCTCGGCCATTATTTCGATGAGAAAATTACTCAGGCCTGCCAAAACGCAAAACTTCCTATGGATTTTCGCCGAGTAGATGCCATTTTTTGGTTAACCCCAGGAACTGATACTGCACCAAATGCTCCCAGTGAAATTACCGAAGAAAATGCCAAAGTCTATGCCGGTCTATTCAACCACTTTTTAGAACAAGGCATTTACATTGCTCCTTCAGCTTACGAAGTTGGTTTCTTAACTCTTAGTCATAGCAAAGAGCATATCGATAAACTGGCAAAAGCCATCGAGACTTATGACCTCTAAAGTTCGCACACGCCTCAGAGCGCTTTTTATCATTCTTGCATTATTAGCCATCGCCCAACTTGGGTGGTGGTCTTATCTTCTCATTGATCAACAAGCACAAATTAGCCAAATCTTGCAAACCAAAGAGGCTTACGACCGAGAAAGTCGGTTTTTGTTTATGATTTTTACCGAGGGTGGCTTTTGGATTGTCATGTGGACCATTGGTTTGTTCTCAATCTATAAAACCTTTATGCAAGAACGCAGACTGTATCAAGCGCACAGAGATTTTCTATCGGCGGTAACCCATGAACTAAAAACTCCCATTGCTGGAGTTCAATTGGGCTTTGAGGCCTTAAGAAGAGATCTTAGCCCTGAGAAAAAAGAAACCTTCATTAAACGTGGATTGGATGCTACCGAAAAATTAAAATTTCAAATCGAGCACATTTTAAGTCTGAGCCAACAAGATTCCCAAATCCCGAAACATAGAGCAACTTTCAACCTTAAACAATTGGTCGAAGAGTGCATTGAAGAGTGTACGCATGATTTTCATCAGCATGTCCAATGGCAAATGGCCATCGATGAAAACCTTAGTGTCACTAGCCAGAGAGAATCATTAAAGGTGATCATTAAGTCCATAATTGATAATGCCTTAAAATATGGAAGCATCGCAGATAACTCCCCTTCTCAATTGTTTATCAATATCGACTACTCAGACGGCCAATTAGCTATTCGAGACAACGGAATTGGCTTTGAGGAAAACGCTGATAATTTATTTATTGATTTTTTCCGTGGAAATATTGCGAAAGAACTTGCGATTCCCGGTACTGGAGTGGGATTATCAGTGGCAAAACAGATGGCCGATAAACTTGGCTACGAAATAGAGATTTCTAGTCAGGGTTTAAATAAGGGCTGTACTTGTAAGATAAGGATGAAACTTTGAGCGCGAAGATTTTACTCATAGAGGATGATGATATTTTAGGAGCAAGCATCTCCGATTTGCTACACCTTGAAAACTATCATATCGATTGGATCACCAATGGCCAAAAAGGTCTTGAGGCCGCGCAAAAGGGAATTCACGATCTCGTTATATTAGACGTTATGCTACCGGCAAAAAATGGTTTCCAAGTATTAACAGAGCTTCGTGAAAGCTCCTCCGTTCCGGTATTGATATTGTCTGCCAAATCTACGGCAGAGGATAAAATTAAAGGCTTAAAGTTGCGCGCAGATGATTATTTGGCCAAACCCTTTCATTTGGAAGAGTTACTTTTGAGGATCGCAACCATTTTGAGAAGAAGTAAATCTCAAACTCATGAAATCCAAAACATTAAAATTGGTGCTTCCTTAATAAATTTTAACCAAAGATCAATAGAGTCCGATGGAAATGAAAGTATACAGCTAACTGAAAAAGAAGCCGACCTACTTAGGCTATTAATTTCTAATGCCGGAAAAATTTTAAGTCGCGATGAAATCTTAGATCGCGTTTGGGGTGCTAACAATCACCCTACTCCACGAACAGTGGATAATTTTATTTTAAAATTACGAAAACATATTGAAGAAGATCCACAAAACCCGAAGCACTTGATTTCTCAACATGGCGTCGGCTACGGAATTAACTTATAGGAAGTAAAAATGTCGAACTACATTAACGCACTAAAAGCTCAAAACAAAGAAAGAATCCCTGTTTGGTTTATGCGACAAGCTGGTCGTTACCTTCCAGAATACATGGAACTAAAAGATAAGTATGACTTCAAAACTCGTACGCACACTCCTGAATTGGTAAAAACCATCAGCTTGCAGCCCTTAGAACGTTATGATCTTGATGCGATCATTTTATTTTCTGACATTCTAACTTGTTTAGAATTTATGGGTGCTGAGTTTAAGTTTAGTACTGGCGGACCAAAGTTAGAAAACTCCGGTGCTGAAGTATTGCAAAATTTAACAGAACTAAATCCTCAAGACCTAAGCTTTGTGATTGATGGAATTAAACTTATCGTCGATGCAAAACCAGATAAGCCTTTGATTGGCTTTTGTGGCGCTCCCTTTACCATGGCGAGCTATGTGGTTGAGGGTGGAACTTCTAGAGAGTTTTTAGAAACTCGCCGTTTTATGCATTCAAACCCAAAGGCTTTCTTAAAAGCAATGGATCTATTAGCCGACAGCATTTCAAATTATTTGGTTTACCAGGTTGAAAATGGAGCACAGTCGGTTCAAGTTTTCGATTCATGGGTTGGGATTTTAAGCGAAGACCAATACACAAAATTCATTTTACCATCTATGCAAAGATTGGTTTCTAATTTTAAATCCAAAGCAAATGTTCCATTGGTGCTTTACTCACAACCTACCCTTCACATTCTTCCACAGTTGATGGAAACCGGTGCGGATGCCTTTAGTGTAGATTGGAGAAGCCCAATCGAAAAACTAGGAAAAGTGATCGACTACAAAATGGATCGTGAAATTGCCATTCAAGGAAACCTGGATCCTGTTTTAACCACTCAAGATTTCAGCATTGCCAAACCAGCCGTAGACGCTATTTTGCAATCGGTTGAGAAGGCTGGCTTCCGTGAAAAGTTTGTTTTTAACGTAGGACATGGAGTAACTCCATTTACTAAAACCGAAACACTTGCCGGCATCATCGAAACAGTTCACGCTTTCTAAAATTTAGTTTATTTGCTTCTGTTGGGTCTTAATACATAATTGTAAGTAATTCTCACAGAAGCAAATTTCAAAGCATTCTCTCCTAGAATGCCTTAGAATAGCAGCTATGCGCTATTTAATCGCTTTACTCTTATTCCTAGCCTCTCTTGGCCTTCAAGCACAAAGCTTAGATGCTTTCGACTCCTTGTTGCTAGAATTAGAAATGAGAAGCTTTTTTAAAGAAAATATCAAGTCCACAGGAGAAGGTCTTGGAATAAGAAGATTTTCAAGATCCTCAAGCAATACGATGCTTTTTGAAATCGCCCCACTTAGACCTGCCAATGCCGAAGCCCTTTCTATTGTTAAGTTTCAAGTATTTGAGAAACACCTTTTTTTAGAATTTGATTTTATAAAAGATCAAAAAAGAGAACATTTTAAAAGAGCCTTTGCTCCTGCAAAAGTCTTAGACTCTGAAAGTATGAATATCATTGAGTACAGAGAGTTTTCGGTATCAATCGCACACAAGGTCATTGCAGAAGTTTTCAAAGAATTGTTTCAGGAAAAAATAACTGTTTCTAACAAATACTTCAAAGCTAGCTGTGTTGGCTCAGCAAACTAGTCTTTTTTAGTTTTTTAAGACCATCAAAAACCAAGGCTTTAGGTACTACATATAGTTTATCCTTTCGCTCTGAATTTGAGATTGCCACGGACAATTTAAAATTAAATTGCCCAGCCATTGCAGACATCTCTCGCAACCAAAAAAAATTGCAGGTCCTTTTAAGCCGTACTTTGACAATGGCTTTCCCTTATGAAAAATCGCCCACCAAAGCTTAGGGCTGTATCAAAATGATACAAATGGATAAAAAAAGTCTCTCAGATGCAAATCCTTTGATTTTAAAGATGTCCTATAGATCTTCGTCCCACATTGAGATAGAATAAGGCATTGAATTATATGGGGGAATCTTGTGAAAATTTTGATTCTTAGTAGTTTACTATTTTTGGCCTCTTGCGCCCATTCCGTACAAAAAAACATTAAAGACATTCAAGCTGGAATGACTAGAGCTGATGTGATCGATGATCTAGGTTCGCCACTCTATGTCGATCGATCCGACCCAGATAAGCACATCTGGGTTTATAGATACTATGACAAAGAAGAACAACGCTGGGTTCGAAAAGCGGTTTACTTCACCAATGATATTGTCGAAAAGCTCGATGAAGCGCCCAAAAGAAAAGTGGTTTTAGAAAACACAATTACTGAACCCTTGGATTTAGAAGAGGCAAAGCCTGCGCGAAGAGTGAAAGGTGCAATCAAAGATCAACCTGGTGTTGGCTCTGAAGATTGGTATCAAGAAATAAAAAGACTAGAAGCTGAAAAAGCGCAGTCAGAAAAAGAAAAGACTGTACCTAGCTTTAAAAACATAAACTAAAATTTAAACAAGATAAAGACTCTGTCATTATAGTGAAACTGGCTTTTGCCGATTAAGGGATCTATAGCAATTTCTTAAACCAAAAGTCAGAAACTCTGATGTCTTCAAATTACTCAACCGACAAAGTGACACTAGGAACTTCGGTGTCTAAATCCGTTTTTTCTTTCTTCTTAGGCGCCATGGCTTTTGGCTTTGGTTTTTCTATATTGTATACTTTTTTAAGTTTTCTTTGAATGCGGTCCAATTTTCCATAAATACCTACCGCATCTTCAAACTCTTCCAAAGACTTTAGACGAACATTTCTATAATTTCGTTCCGTAGAATCCCCTTGCTCGGGATGTTCAAAACGAATGTGATTTCTGATTTTATTGTACTCTTCAAAAGCCTTTTTCAACTCTTTGTGTTTTTCAACAATCAAATCCAGAGCCGCTGCGCTCTCAGAACCTTTTTTTGTATTTTTGATTTCAATGTTTTTTTCAATCTCTGATTCAATCTGGTTAATTGTTGCAAGCTTCTCTTTCAACTTTGAAGCGTGAACCATCCAATCACCAGAAAAAGCTTGGCAAATGTAGCTAAGGCTAAAAAGGAGAAGGCTTATTAAAAATCTACTACTCATTAATAGCTCCTTGGGTCCAACTCACTTCCATTCCGCTCATCTCTAACTCTGAAACTAAAACAGAAGCTTTTACGGGGTTCAAAGATTCGATCACTAATTTTCCATCATCGATCTCTTTGATTAAATCCTCCACGCTTAGCATAAGCTGACGATTGGATAAAATGTCCATCAAAGCTCGACGCTCTTCAGAAGTATCTATTCCTTCTATCATTAAATTGTAATATAAAATTCCATGTCTCGCTTGCGATTTATCAGAATTCCCAAAATCGACCACTTCTTGTAAATGCTCTTGAGGGCTTTTTCTCAGCTCCTCTACATTATCTACTGCTTCAAGGTCTTCATGAGGTTCTTCATAAGCTTGCTCGCTAGAAGCCTCTACAAAAGCCTCCTCTTCTTCTACAGAATAATCAACAGTAGTGTCTTCAACTAGATCTTGTTGTGGCTCTGCATATAAGTCTTCTGCGCCCATAGCACTTTCTTGTTCAAATGGTACTTGAGTAAACTCAGAGCTAAATGGAGCGGAAGCTGTATCATCTTGGATAACGGCTTGATCTTGATTTTCAGCAGACTCTTGTTCTGCCTGAGGAAATTCTATAAATTCATCTAGTGGATGCGCGGAAGAATCGGCTGACCAATTTTCTTGGCCGGCATTGTTGTTCCATGACTGCTGATTTGCCCAATCTTGATCAGGTGAATTTGTGTTGGCAAAATCTGGTTTTCTTTGTTCGGCATCAATAGAATGTTGAAGATCCTCGACAGAATGAAAGGTTTGCAAGCTAGGCTCTTCCAGTGGCACATCACTAGAACCATCGCTCACGCTAACAGAACCATCTAAATTTACATAAAAGACTGCCTGGCAACTATCACATTGTGCCATACCAAAGTCGATATTAGATTCTGCGCTACATTGAGGACATTGTACTGCCATAACAATATTATAAGGGACTTCAAAAAACTAAGAAATTAAAACCTTGTAAGTCGGTAGACCTTAGTAAAGTTGATTTTGCAATACATCCACAAGTAAGCCGTCTCGCAGGGCAAATCTTGTTGTGTGAACCGAAGTCCCGCCATAATAATCCAAGACACAAAGAAACAAGACCAGGCCTGGAATTATTAAATCCCTACGTTTTGGCTCTAAGCCTTTCATTTCAATCACTTCATCGTAGGTCATCCCCGTCATCTTTGACAATAAGCGCTCTATGTTTTGGTAACTCAAAGGAGGAAGCTGGTCGTAGTGTTTTCGAATTAGACGACTTATGCTTTTGATCGTCCCACTACTCCCCAGCACAGTTTCAATTTCCTGTTTATCAAAATGCTGATTCGATTTTTCTAACACCTGCTGAACATGATTTTTTGCTGCGGCAATGACTTTCTCTCGTTTTTTAACTCCTAGCTCATAGAAATCTTCAAAGAACAATTGTTTCAATCGAAGTGACCCGACCGGCATACTAAAAGCCCAATCTATGTCATTTTCTTTAATAAAACTAATTTCGGTACTGCCCCCACCGATATCAACCAGAAGGCACCTATTTGCAGGAAGCTTTTCGTTTCCTAAAATACCTAGCGCAATCTTTTCGGCCTCTTCCTTGCCCGAAATTATATGAATATCTACATCTATTTTTTTACGAACTTTTTTTATAAACTTTTTGGCATTATCCGCCGTGCGCATCGCACTGGTGGCATAAGCAAAAGTCTCTTTGATTTTCATTTCTTTAATATAAATTTTAATTAGGTCGAAAGTTTCCATGGCACGATCCATTACTTTGTCTGAAATTTGCCCTGTAGTAAAAACATCGTCCCCTAGACGAATCATAAACTTTTCTCGATGTATGAGAGAAAATTCTTCGTCATCATAAACGTCATAAACATCAAAGCGTAATGAATTTGTTCCTAGATCAATAATAGCAATTCTCAAACCTACTTCTTCTTCCTTTTCTTACTGTGCGTGTACATTTCCATGAATTGCTTATGAATCCCCATTTTACTATTTTCTCTTCTCAAGAATTTATATTCTCCATCAGAGCCTAGTTCCCAAGTTTGGTAGGTGTCTTCCCAGTGCATTTTAAATATTTGCCATAACTGGGATTTAATCTCGGGACTTTTAATTGGTACAATGGTTTCGATTCGATTACTGAGGTTTCTTCTCATCCAATCCGCGGAACCCACAAAAAATTTAGCATCTTCTTGCTTCTCTTGTCCATTGGCAAAACAAAACATTCTGGAATGCTCTAAAAACTGACCAATGCATGAGCGGACCTTAATGTTCTCACTTAAATCTTTCTTCTGAGGAATCAATGAACAAAAGCCTCTCACAAGTAAACGTACTTCCACTCCTGCTTGGGAAGCCTCATAAAGTTTTTCTATGATTTGAGAATCTTCTAAACTATTCATTTTGGCCATGATCCGAGCAGGAAGACCTTTTTTTTGGTTTTGAATTTCCGTATCAATCAATTGATTAAAGCTTTTACGCATATTTATTGGAGCCAGTAGCATTTTTTTATACTTAGTTCTTAGAGACAAACCGGTTAAATAGTTAAACACCTCTATCAAGTCCGTAGTAATTTTAGGATCACTAGTGAATATACCCAAATCAGTATAAAGCTTAGCCGTTCCTGGATTATAGTTTCCAGTACCAATGTGAGCGTAGAACCGATATTTATCTTGTTCCTCGCGAATGACTAGGCAGGTTTTACTGTGAATCTTCTTACCTACAAAACCATAAACCACATGGACTCCGGCTTTTTCTAAAAATTCACTCCAGTAGATATTTCTCTCTTCATCAAAGCGTGCTTGAAGCTCTACCACGCAAACCACTTGCTTGCCCTTTTCTGCTGCCTTCACTAATAGAGGAATGATAGGACTATCTTTACCCGTTCGATACAATGTCATTTTAATGGCTAAGACATGAGGATCATTGGTGGCTTCTTTTATAAACTCCTCAACACTTCCAGAAAAACTCTCATAAGGATGATGCACTAGAACATCATGCTCATTAATGATTTGAAAAATCGATTTAGATTCATCAAGAAAAGCCTTTGGCTGCTGAGGAATCCAAGAAGGGTATCTTCCAGCCCGGATATTTAAACTAGCTATTTCAAAGAAACTTTCAAAATCAATGTGTCCATTTATTTCAAAAATATCTTCATCACCTATTTCTAGTTCTTCTTTTAAGAGATCTAACATTTCCGGATTTGGTTTGGTGTTAACCTCTAAACGAACCACATGCGCCAATCTTCTTCTTCTTAAGCCTTGCTCTACTAGCTCTAGTAAATCTTCAACATCATCATTATCTTGATCAACATCTGCACTTCTAGTTACACGAAAAGCCAAGACATCTTGGATGATCATTTCAGGAAATAGTTCATGAAGGTGCTTTTCTACCAGATCTTGCAAACTAATAAATTGCTTTATATTATCCTCAGACTCTGAAGGTAACTCAATCCACTGAGCTAAATTAGTAGGTAGCTTCAAACGGGCAAAAAACTTATCATTGTTTTTAGGATGACTTAAATAAACTCCCAGTGAAACAGAAAGATTTGATAGGAATGGGAATGGATGAGCTTTATCAACCGCCAATGGTGTCAACACGGGAAAAACTTTGTCATGAAAATACGCTTCTGCATATTTCTTTTGAGTGTCGTCGAGATCTTTCCAATCCAAAAAATGAATCCCTAAGTCTTTTAGCTGAGGAATGATTTTTTGGCTCAACTCTCTTCTTTGGATATAAAATTTTTCAAGCTCCAGACGAAGATTCTCATAAACCGAATTGGGATCTGCATCATCATTACCGATAGACAAAACATCATCGCCTATAACCCCTTTTAGATAGCCAATTCTTTTCATTACAAATTCATCTAGGTTATTAGAGGCAATTGCTAGAAACTTTAGTTTTTCAAGGATTGGAACTTCCTCTAAGGTAGCTTGAAACAAAACTCGATCGTTAAATTTCAACCAGCTATAGTCTCGATTAAAAAACTTGTTTTCCATGAAAAGCCTCGCATCCATCAATGTTGCCTCTATACATCGGCAATTTCATTGGAAAAATCAAGACTTATAGCTTCTGTGATTTGCTTCAGAAATTAATTCCTACGCACTATAGAGATCCTAATACTTTTTCTGGTTAAATCCCTACCTGTCTCACCAAAGAAGTTACCTAAGAGGACCAGATCGACAAATACCTACATCTAGGGAGCGCAATCTACCTAAAATATCATACTTAGGGCAAAAGGAGTTTGAAAAATAGTTTGGATCAGAAACAAATTCGTAAGGCTCATCTGGAGTTTCATTTACTTCCATCTCGGGATTATATTTATCCAAATCTTCTGAAAACTTACAATCCTTAGAGTTATAAAAGTTTCCACCAAGGCTAGTGATGTACTGATTGTCATTGGCATTACTTAGCCTACAAATACTTTGCTTGAGTTTGGCATTTTCAGCAGTATAAAAAGTATTCGCTAGTAAATGATAATTCGTAAAACTTTGATCAAGAAAATACTGTTTTCTAGTATGAAATATAGATCGGCTCTTTAGATTTCCATCGTAAATGAACTGTGAATTTTGAATTAGAACATAAGGAAAAAATCCCGAACTCCCCACTTTTATGTTTGCTCCATACATTCCTGTATTATTGTGAAAACTACTGTTTAAAATGTATAGCTCATTAGAAAAAGTGGAATTTATTGCTCCACCATCAAAGATGGATCGATTCGCACTAAAACTACTTCGATGAATTCTTAAACTGGAAGAGCGTGCGGCAATAGCTCCACCTCTTGAATTACTATGGTTTCCAATAAATTCGGAATCTTGAATCAAGAGCTTAACCGCCCAAACATAGATTGCTCCACCTTCTAAAGCTCGGTTACCGATAAAACTACTACTTTTTATGTCTAAGCTACCTGACTCTGCATAGATTGCACCACCGCTTTTACCAACATTTGCTTCATTAATATTGTAATCATCTTTGAATACACTTTTTTCAATCCACGTATCTGTCAATTTTAGCTTTATACTTCCACCTTGATAGTTATCAAAGTTATCTTTGTAGTTTGCTGGACTAAATATAGAGTCTTCCACAAACAACTTACTCATATTTAAGTTTACCAATCCCCCATTTTCCGTATTAGGAAGGTAGTCTTCAAAGCTAAGGTTTTGCAAAACAAGTTTTGAAAATTGTAGATCAATGAAAGTTCTTTCCCTATTTACAACTTTTATAGTTGCGGGTTCCAAAAGAGAAGAGAACAAATACAAATCAAGGTCTTTTTCTGTCTGTAAAAGTCCTTCCCAATAAACTTCGTCTAAATCAATGTCTAACCAAAGGCTGCCAGGCTCAACTCTGTTTGAGTCGATAAAGCTTGATAAGTTACAAACATAATTTTCTTCATCAGACTTTATTCGACAAAGATCTAAGTTTTGACTTAGAGATATAGCTTTACCAACACCTAGATAAAAGTTTTCCTTTAAAAACATCCCATTAGCCTTAAATGATATCTCGTAAGGAGATATTTTTTGGGCCTCCCGTGCCAGACCACTTATTGATACGGATGCTTCACTCAGCTCTAATCCATTAGGTAAAAGAGGATTTAGCTCCAGCTCAATATTGGATGGTAGATCCTCCAAGTTATTTAGCAATGTTACTTCTACTTTTTCTCCTAACGGAAGTAGATGTATTTTTTTAGTCAACTTAGGTCGAATTGAATCTGGGTCCAAGGAGTTTGTTAATAGACATTGAAACTTCTTTTCCAGTTTTTTCTGATCTAGCATGTATTCATAATCAGCAGTCTGCCACTTCGGATTATCTCCGGTATTGGCTAAGAACATTTGAAAATTACTTTGCTTTGAAAGATTCTGGAAACGTAAGATTCCTGCATTTTTAGAACGAGCTACATTGAAGCTTGAAGACTGAATCTTTTTGTTTTCATCTCGAAGATAACTATCAATACTATACCTAGCCTCTGAGCCTTCATAATAAATAAAAATTTCTTCATCAAGGTCCGCATCGTTTCTGCAATAAACTTCTAAACGTTGCACTTGGCTCTCTACACTAATTTGGTAAAGTGAAGATTCAAAAATTACAACGGAGCTTTTGTGTTTGCTAAAAGTGAGCTTATCAGTAATCTTTCGTTGTAAACAACCCTTAGAGCTTGGCTCTTCAATTATGTATTCCTGATTGTTCGATAGAAATAAATTTTTATAAAAAGAGTTTCCCCCGCAGGATCTACCGAAAGCATGACGATGATAAGAAACTAATTTCCCACCATAGCCGTCTCCATTACCTCCTGAAGATTCCAAAATTTTTCCATTTTCTCCAACACTAAGACCGTCGACGAAATCGCAGTTTTGATAAGCCATCAAAACCACTAGTCCAAGTAGGCAAAATAGAGTTTTTCTAAGGAAATTTAGCACACTAGCTTATCGGTAGTTTTTCTACAAAAATTAACTATGAACAAATTCAAAATAGCCGCTAAATACCTATATTTACTCGCAAAAGGCATATCGACTTAATTTATTTTCACTCAGCTTTAATAACTTCTTCTCAGACAAACAGCGCTTTATAAATTGGTAGCTTTTTGACCGACTCTCGCCAAAGAAACTTACCACATCCATCATTGAAAATGACCGTCCATGATAGTTATTTTTTAGATCCTTAAGGCATTGAGAAAAGATTAAGTCCGAAGTGTTTTTAGATCTTAAATCTACCGAGATTTCCACTTCAATGCCAGCCTCTGAACAGAGAAAGTAGTTTCCAGACTTAGAACGCAGGCAAAGGTCTATTGCGTTACTTTTTAATTCCATGTTTAAACGTTTTTTAAGTCTACTAATTTTTTGGGGACCCGTTATAGGATTAAAATACTCTCCTGGATAAAGAACATTGTGAATATACAAATAGCTTCGAGAGCTAATATAAGCATCCTTCAAAAATATATTTAAAAGTCCTAGAAGTAATGGTTTTTTCGCTAGAGTCTTTAATAAAATTTGATAGTTGAGCTTTTTAAAGACTTTTGCTTCTCCGACAAAAAAAGAGTAAGTAGGTTTCTTCGTTTTAATTGGAAAGTATTTCTTAATTCGATCGCAATAGTGTTTCGATTCTGTAGTTGAGTAAAGTTGACTAGCTCTGATAGAATCCTTAGTG
Organism: Bdellovibrionaceae bacterium UBA6502; assembly: GCA_002436415.1. Taxonomy (GTDB): domain Bacteria; phylum Bdellovibrionota; class Bdellovibrionia; order Bdellovibrionales; family UBA840; genus UBA6502. The sequence goes on from DJMA01000029.1 coordinate 108,111, forward strand.
AATTTTGCATAATAAAATTCAAAGTCTCTTCTTAATTCAGGATGTCTCTCCTTGCCAAAAGTCTTTTTAAAGTCCGCGAGTAATTGACGAAAACCTTTGGTATCATTGAGGTTTTGGCAAATGTATAATTTAGCGATAAAAGTCCATTTCTCCGCAAATTTATAGTATAAGCTCTCAGGCTCACCGATCAGCTCTTTTGACTTATTTAAATAATCCAATGCTTTACTATATTGCTTAAGATTTATCTGAACCTGACCAAGTAACTCCATCGCATTGGCCGAAAGAAGCTTCCAAGCATTTTTTTGAAAAATTGATACTTTCTGTAGAAGAAATTTTTCTGCCTGTCTATTTTTACCTAAAACTAAAAGAGCTGCACCAATATTTATGTCAGCGATGGCCGCTTCATAGGACGAATCTTCTTCGAGCTCACGATATTCATATAGAAGTTCTAAGGCCCTCTTATAATCCCAAGTTGCGAAGCAGGCGAAAGCAAAGTGTAGTTTGTATTGAGGGTATTCTTTTGCCAAGTGAGAGAAGTTTTTAAAATAATGTATAGCTAGATCTGGCGCCCCTAAGCGTATCTGACATGAAGCCAATGTTGCAATTTCTTTAGCCTTGGGCTCTTCTGAAAATTTTGAATCAGGAGAAAAAATAGGATGTAGAAAACGAAGGGCTTTGTCTAAGCGATTGGCTCGCCTAAGTAAATCAGCAAACTCCACCAAATACTTGCGTGGTAGCTGGCTAATTTTTATTTGATCGATCTCTTGTTGAAAAGCCTTGCTGTCACCACTTCGCCAATCATTTTCTATTTTCCTTAGCCTTTCTTGCCAATCTAGATCTGAATAATGCATAGTCTCTAATCGGTATTTTCCTAAGTAAGCTTAAATGTTAGTTTTATCCTAAAATTCAGTTATTATATGTCCCTGGGGTTATTGCTCAAATTTGAGAGAATATATATGTCAAAGGGGATTTATATGAAAAACAAACAAACTCAAAATGAGACAATCCAAGAAAACCGAATTTCTACTGAGCAGGTACAAGAAAGCTTGGTGCGAATGTTTGGTGCGAACAATGTTCAAACAGGTTCTGAGACCCAAAATCATATTGGCTTACAAAAAACATTAATGGCAAGCGTTAAGGTGCATGACCGCGCTATGCTAAAAGCTTGTTTGAACTTTGCTCAACAAAACTCTTTATCTGTATACCCCATCAGTAAAGGAATGAACATTGGATATGGGAAGGCAACACCAAACACTAATGGACAGTTACTATTAGACCTAAGCGCAATGAATAGAATTAGTTCGTATGATTCTAGCTTCTCAAGTATTGAAATTGAGCCTGGAGTTAGTCAGAAAGATTTGTATCTTTATTTAAAAGAACAAGGAAACATTCACATGGCGGATGTGACTGGCGCCAGTCCTGATGCTAGTATTCTAGGAAACACTATGGAATCTGGATTTGGCCATACACCTTTGGGAGATCACCGTAAAAATATTTTGAACATGGAAGTAATGTTGCCAAATGGCGAAATTTTTAACACTGGAAGTTTCCCATCTTATGGGCCAGACCTTTCCGGTATTTTTGTTCAAGCAAACTTTGGTATCGTAACGAAAATTAAAATCCCTTTGTTTCGTCGTCCTGAAAAAGTTTTGTCTTACGTCATAAAATTTAAAAATGAACAAGATATGTATAAAGCCTTACCAAAATTAAGAGCGCTCAGAGAATCTCGAGTCATCGATAGCTTAATACACTTTGCTAATCCAACGAGAGTCTTAATGAGTAAACAAAGATTCCCTGAGCATTTAAGTCCAGCGCAAATTCTGTCTGAAAAGGATTGCTTGGAACTACTCAATGATAGCCCATTAAAAGTTGGATTCTGGAGTGGTCTTGGTGGTTTGTATGGTGATAAGGACGAAATTAAATTAAAAAAGAAAAAACTAAAGAAACAACTAGGAAAACACGCTCAAATTGCCTTTTTCGAGTTAAAGCAACTCAATTTTTTAAGAAAAGTTTGCCATCTTCCTATCCTAAAAGACTTAAAACTTTTTAAGAATATGGATTTAAGCTTAAAATCTGTGATTGAGTTTTCCGGTTTATTACATGGGATTCCATCGAGCAAAGCCTCTGACAATATACTTTGGAGAGAAAAATCTATGGACGAGTTAGGCATTCGCTGGCTGTGCCCCGTAATTCCTGCCTCCGAAGACCAAATTAAGATCTTTAGACAAGTGACCAAAGAGGTTTTTAGAAAATACTCTTTAGAGTTACCAATGACATTAACAATGATTAACCACACTCAGTTTATTTGTATTTTAAATATGAACTTTAATAAAAATAATCCGGCAGAATTAACTCATATAGATCGTGCTTACAAGGAACTCTACAATGAATACAAAAAGCTTAACTTTAAACCTTATCGCTTGGGAGTGAAAGATACTGCGGAAGACATCTATGATCCAATCAAAACTCAAATTTTAAACGAAATCAAAAAAGCCGTTGATCCATCCAATATGGTTGCGCCAAAGCGCTATGGCATTGGCTAGTTGTTTTTAACAAAAACCTAAGACCTTTAGAGTTTCCAAGACAAAAAAAGGCAGAGATTATACTCTGCCTTTTTTATATTTTACGGTCGCTTAGTTCTTGCCGTGACATTGCTTATATTTTTTTCCGCTTCCACAAGGACAAGGATCGTTTCTTCCCACCTTAGCCTCATCACGAACGAAAGTTTCTGGCTTTTCTTCTGCCACCGGCTCTCGACGATTATTAAAACTAAAGGTTTCATTACCCGCGCTTGGTTCTGGACCAGCCGTACTCATCATTTCTGGTCGGGACATTTCAAAGTTATCTTCATCTAACTCTTCATCCATACCGAACTCTTCATTTAAAACGGCTGGGTCGATCTCAGAAACAGGTATCATATTGCCATGTTCGTCTTGAAGTCCAAGTTGAATTTTAAAAATCAACTCAAGAGCTTCTTCTCTAACCGTGTAGTGGAAGTTAGTGAACATTGTAAAAGCTTCTTTTTTATACTCGATCAATGGATCTTTTTGTGCAAAAGAGCGTAAGTTAATTCCATCTTTCAAGTGATCCATACTTAACAAATGATCTTTCCATTTGTTATCAATGGCTTGTAAAAGAATTTTTTGTTTTACGTCATCAAACAGGTGACCTAGCATTTTAGATTGGTAGTCATACCTTGCTTGAACAGCAGCTTGAACAGCCGGAATAATCTCATCCGCACTTAATTTATTAATATCTGCAATTTGAGCTCCGAACACTTTATTTAAATGAGAGTTCAAACCATCAAGATCAGCTAAATGTGCTTTACCATCGGCAGGCGCGTACATATCTAAAATATTCGATACAACCTCACCCATCATTTCTTTAACAACGCCATCAATATTATCGCCAGCTAGAACCTCTTTACGTAAATCGTAAACGGCATTTCTCTGCTGGTTCATAACATCATCGTACTCAAGAAGGTGTTTACGAATATCAAAGTTTTGACCCTCTACTTTCTTTTGAGCGTTTTCAATGGACCTTGAAACCATTCCTGCTTCAATCGGTTCATCGTCTGGAACATTTAAACGAGTCATGATTTGTTGAATCTTTTCTCCGTTAAAAATTCGCAATAGATCATCTTCTAGTGATAAATAAAACCTTGATCCACCTGGGTCACCCTGACGACCAGCACGACCACGTAACTGATTGTCAATACGGCGAGATTCATGTCTTTCCGTACCAATGATATACAAGCCACCAGCCGATAAAACCTTTTGTTTTTCTTCTTTGCACTGGGCTTCAAACTTTTTTAAGGCTTGTTGAAACTCTTCTGAGCTTTCATCTGGGTTAATTTCCTTAGCTAGAGCCTCGGCGTTACCACCCAAAACAATATCAGTACCACGACCTGCCATATTGGTTGCAATTGTGATGGCACCTAATCGACCAGCCTGAGCCACAATATCGGCCTCTTTTTCGTGGTGCTTCGCATTTAGTACATGGTGTTTCACGCCAAATTTATTTAAGTGGTGAGAAATTCTTTCGGATCTTTCAATAGAAACTGTACCAACCAAAACAGGCTGACCATTCTTAGCTCTTTCTTTAATGTCCTCTACAATGGCGTTAAACTTCGCAACTTCTGTTTTATATATTACATCGTTTAGATCTTTACGAGCGATTGGTTTGTTCGTAGGAATCACAGTTACTTCTAGATTATAAATCTTTCTGAACTCGACAGCTTCTGTATCGGCAGTACCTGTCATTCCGCTTAATTTATCGTACATACGGAAATAGTTCTGGAAAGTTACGGAAGCTAAGGTTTGGTTTTCAGACTTTACGCTTAAACCTTCTTTGGCCTCAATCGCTTGGTGAAGACCATCACTCCAACGACGTCCTTCCATTAGTCGACCAGTGAATTCATCAACAATGACGATTTCACCGTTTTTAATCATATAATCCACATCTTTTTTAAATAGATGATAGGCTTTTAAACCTTGATACACTCCATGAAGCAAATCGATGTTTTGCGGATCATAAATGTTATTGATCCCCAAAAGCTCTTCCACTTTAGTGTTACCGTCATCAGTCAACATAGCAGACTTAGATTTTTCCTCGATCGTAAAATGTTTTTCTACTTCAAGGTGTGGAATGATGGCATTTACTTTCGTGTACTTTTCTGTGCTTTCTTCACTTGGACCCGAGATGATTAAAGGCGTTCTCGCTTCATCAATTAAAATCGAGTCACACTCATCGACGATGGCATAGTGATGAGGTCTTTGAACATAATTGCTCAAAGAGTATTTCATATTATCTCTTAAGTAATCAAAACCCAATTCATTATTAGTGGCATAGGTGATGTCAGCACCATAAGCTTGCTTTCTTTCAAAATCATTTAGCTCATGAGTGATAATACCAGTAGTAAGGCCTAACCAGTTGTATAGTCTTCCCATCCAACCGCAGTCACGTTTTGCAAGATAATCATTCACGGTTACAACGTGAACACCCTTTCCTGTTAATGCATTTAAATAAACAGGTAAAGTTGCCACCAATGTTTTACCCTCACCCGTTCTCATCTCAGCGATGGAACCAGAGTGAAGTACCATTCCACCAATCAACTGAACGTCGTAATGTCTCATTCCTAAAACACGCCATGCAGCTTCTCGACAAACAGCAAAGGCTTCAGGAAGTATATCATCCGTAGTCTCACCATTTTGTAGTCTGGTTTTAAACTCTTCCGTTTTGTTTTTTAATTCGTCATCGCTTAATTTTTTGATGGATTCTTCCAAGGCATTAATTTTATCTACCGTTGGTTGTAAGCGTTTCATTTGACGATCGTGATGGGTACCAAAAACTTTTGCTAGTAAACTATCAATCATTCGAATTTCCTACCTTTTTGCGCTCTATGATCGAGAGAAAATCATATAACAAAAAATTACATAAGGATAGTAAGCATTCGGATTCTGGTATTTTGGCACCGTAAGTCTTGTTTACTGTTTTGCTTAAGAATTGGCTTTTTCAATCTGGCGATATGCTTCGAAGGCGGCAACGGCTACTGTGTTTGCTAGATTAAAGCTTCTAACTTCGCCAGGCATCGGAAGCTTCACACAGTTTTCAGCAAACATGCCTCTTAACTCAGCAGAAAGACCTGCCGTTTCCTTACCAAAAACAAGTGTATCCCCTACCTGATAGTCCACATCATAAAAAGATTTTTCGGCCTTTGTTGTAAACAAAAATACACGGGATCGATCTTTCAGAGAAGACAACCATTCCTCGGTGGACTCGTATTGATGAAGATTTAAATGTGGCCAATAATCAAGCCCAGCTCGGCGAACTTTTTTTTCTGACAAATCAAAGGAAAGAGGTCCCACAAGATGCAGCGAACTTCTGAGGCCGACACAAGTTCGACCAATGTTTCCTGTATTGTTTGGGATTTCTGGTTCAACCAGAGTGATATTTAAAACTTCACGTGCTTCAAGTGCTTTAGACAAATCCATGGACTATGCCTAAAGCTTTTTTCTCAGAAGAGCAAACTTATAAGCCTAAGTATTTAAAAATTTCCTTACCATAAGGAGTTAATGCCGGTCTTCGACCTTTATCAACTACGATTCCCTGTTTCTCCAACTGTCGGGTCATCGGTGTATATGGAATCACTTCTCTACCCGTTGTCTTACCAATTTTCTCAATGTATTGAATTTCTTCCTCGGAGAAACGGTCTTCGAGAGGCTTTTGCGAGTCAAAATCAGCTTCCCAATTTCCATCCGTAATCAACACAGCATCTTTAGGTAATTTTTTTGGACGAAGAGCGTAGACTTGCGCCTCAACCATAGAGTTATCGACCAATACTTGAGTAAACATTCTCTCATGCACAGAGCGATTTGGTTGACGATGATTCACTCCGTAGAATTCGTCTAACATAGCCGCTAATATTTCAGATGGCTTTAGCTCAACGAGATAACCCTTAACTACACCATCACCTTCATTTAAATAAACTGGATAACCAACGTTTAAGCGGTAAGCGCTTCCTCTGATTTCTGCTGGTATACAACGAACAATGGAATCTTTGATCACTTTATGGTGGATCATTCCCTCACACAACGAACCGTAGATGAACAATTTGTCGATCATATCCTCCCCTTTCGGAATCATTCCCCTTATGACACCGTCGGCCACTTATACCAAATAGCTGCCCCCCGGACAAATCTGACTCGGCGAGCTGGAAAGCTTTATAGAAGATGCTGGCTTTTTAAATACAAAAATAAGTAAAAGCGCGAATTTTTTTTATTGTTAGCTTTTTGTTTGACCACAAGTTTCTTTAAAATAATTTCAGTCTCTGAAATTCGGCAATTTAAGCAGTCACAAACAAGACTCTAATCTTTCTCGTTTTTTGGAGCTAAAAAAGTTTAAATTAATCTTTTAGAAAAGCTCCTAAATAAATAAAATTCTTTAGGAAATTAGGCATTCATATAAAGCTTCTCGCAGAGCTAAAATAAAATTCAAATAAAATCGTTTCGCAGCGGGTTGTCCTATGGCGTTTTAATTTATTTTATATATAATCTTGGGCATTAAATGAAAAAGATCGAAGCCATAATTAAACCTTTTAAACTGGATGACGTGATCGATGCCTTGAGCGAGATCGGTGTTGAAGGGGTGACGGTTGTGGAAGCCAAGGGATTCGGTCGACAGAAGGGGCGCACTGAGTTCTACAAAGGTGCTGAATACGTCGTAGATTTTCTTCCTAAAATTAAAATCGAAGTGGTAGTTAACAATACCATTGCAACTTTGGCAGTTGATGCAATTCAAAGAGCAGCTCATACAGGAAAAATCGGAGACGGAAAAATCTTTGTAATCCCTGTAGAGACAGCAATAAGAATACGTACCGGCGAACAAGACGAACAAGCTCTTTAATGAGGGGCTTTTAATATCTATATTATTTTATACGCTATAAAAAGGAGCGAGCAATGAACGCAAAAGAGGCGATCGAGTTTGGTAAAAAAAATGGCGCCCTAATGGTGGATTTTAAATTCACTGATTTAGTAGGAGCCTGGCAACACTTCACAATTCCTATGAGCCAGTTAGACGAAGAGGTTTTCGAAGAAGGCCTAAACTTTGACGGTAGTTCAATTCGTGGTTGGAAGTCAATCAACGATTCTGACATGACTTACATTCCAAATCCTGCTTCTGCAAAAATGGATCGTTTTAACGAAGTTCCAACTTTATCTTTTATCGGTAGTATCTTCACTCCTGACACTCTTCAGCCATACGAAAGATGTCCTCGTCAAGTGGCTCAAGCAGCTATTAAATATCTACAAAGTACTGGTATCGCTGACACTGCTTATTTCGGTCCAGAGGCTGAGTTTTTTATCTTTGATGACGTTCGTTATGAAGACACTCCAAATGCATCTTTCTACACAATTGACTCCGAAGAAGCTGTTTGGAACTCTGGTTCTGACCACTATGGTGCGAACCTTGGTTACCAAGCTCGTCACAAGGGTGGATATTTTCCAGTTATGCCAACAGATAAAACTCACGACATCAGAACTGAAATGTGTCTTGAGTTAGATCGCGTGGGTATCCCTGTTGAAAGACAACACCACGAAGTAGCAACTGCTGGTCAAGGTGAGATCGACATTCGTTTCGACGAATTGGTTGAAATGGCTGACAACATGATGTGGTTTAAATACATCATTAAAAACGTAGCTCGTCGTCACGAAAAAACAGCTACCTTCATGCCGAAACCAGTATTTAGCGATAATGGTTCTGGTATGCACACTCATATGTCTTTGTGGAAAGATGGAAAACCACTTTTTGCAGGTAACGAATACGCTGGTTTGAGTGAAATGGCGATCCACTTTATTGGTGGTATTTTAAAGCACGCTCCAAGCCTATGTGCTTTCACAAACCCAAGTACTAACTCTTACAAACGTTTGGTTCCAGGTTTTGAGGCTCCAACTCGTTTGGCTTACTCTTACAAAAACCGTTCTGCTTCCATTCGTATCCCAATGACTGGTGCAGATCCGAAGAAAAAACGTATCGAGTTCCGTACTCCAGATCCAACCGCTAACCCATACATCGCTTTCTCTGCTTTGTTGTTGGCTGGTATTGATGGTATCGAAAACAAAATTCACCCGGGTGACCCTTTAGAAAAAGACATCTATGGTTTGAGTGCAGAAGAGTTAAAAGACGTTGCTGAAGTACCTGGTACTTTAGGAGAAGCTTTAACTAACCTTCGTAACAACCACGAGTTTTTACTTAAAGGTGGAGTATTCACAGAAGACTTCATCCAAAACTGGTGTGATTACAAATACGAAAACGAAGTACTACCTGTTATTCAAAGACCAACTCCACAAGAGTTTAGTCTATATTTCGATATCTAATTTTTTAGATTACAACAAATCAAAAAAATCCCGGCCGCTGCTGGGATTTTTTTTGTCTTCATTTAGTTGTTCCCCCAATCATCAAGCCGCTTAACTGCAGTCAAAAAGAAAGGCTTAAAACTTTTCCTACAAATTATCAGACGTACTTTTGCCTTACAAACAGACATCCTTCGGTTGATTGGAAGCCTTTTGCCTGCAACAGCAAGTATTCTAGCCCTTTTATTGGATTTCTAGCTTCTTTAAAGTGACTTTCTAGCAAAGCCTCATTTATATTGAAGCCTATGACAGAATTTGGCGATTATTTTTGGTATATGGAAAACGACGAAGGCAGCATCACAATCGGCATCACAGATGATGGATTGGAAGAGACTGGTGATGTTCATCAAATCGTTTTAGCGGAAGAAGATGAAGAGCTTAACGAAGACGAAGGTTGTGGAACCATTCGTGGTGCTGACGGCTATATCGAAATTCCTGCACCCATGAATTTAAAAATAGTTTCGCGAAATGATGATCTATTAGGAACCCCTGATATGATTCATGATGATCCGAGTGGTGAGAGTTGGTTGTTAAAGGTAGAAGCCTTATAATTTTTTGCCATTAAGTAATAGAACCTAATCTCTAAGCCTATTTCTATTAGCCTTTAATTCCTTATCAAATAAAGTCAAATCACCTTGAACAAATCTATGTTTAAACTAAAGATAGTTTCTGCTGGGGCATCGTTGATTTGATCTTGCTTTGCGCTGATAAAATCGAGAATTGCTTTTTTAAGATCTTTCGCTGTTTCTGTGTCTATCATCATTGGTGAGGTAAAGAACAAATCAGTATCTTCATTTTGAGCGAACTCTAATCTTTCTTGTGATTTCATGCGCCAGTTTTGGTGATGACGATTCACTAGATAAGAGTCTTTTGAAATATGTGTGGCAGTTCCCAGCCAAGAGTATTTACCGTCTTTATTGTCAATAAGCTGATACTCTTCTAAAAATTCTAAGGCTTGCTCAACCTTTACTCTTGGAAGAGGAACTTGCCGAAGAATATCTTCGATGCTGTTTATGTCTTCTCTGTAAACAAGTAAACGAATGGCCACAAAATACCAATTGGAATAGTAAGTAGCCTTTGCAAGATCACTTAACTCCTTTTTGGTTTTCACTCTGTTTTTGATTTCTTGATGCTTTGACAAAAGCTCTCGCTTTCTGCTTTCAAAGTGTTTACTTAATGCTTGCGTCCCTGCTCTATCCAAATTTACTAATGTTAAAAAGTATTCTTTATCTAATTCGTTTAAACCTAAAACCTCAGCCGTCGCATAAGCTTGCTCAAGACTAAAACTTCTTAAACCATTTAAAACCTGACTCACAATTACAGGGGATACTCCGATCTCCTTTGCCAAATTTCCGGCAAAGCCCCTACCTTTTTTAGGTAAAGCCTCGATATAGTCTTTTAAGTATTCTCGATAGTCATCGTAATCAAAACAGCTCATATCTTCTTTTCGGCCAATCATTTCAGATATTTAGAAAAATTAGCAAAAACTATATTATTAGCTTCAATTTTAACTAAGATTGTATGTTTTTTGAGCTAAAAATCCCTTAAAACTGAGCCACGGAACAAAATGAGGCCATAAAAGGGCGTCAAATGTCATTCAGCTAGTACGCCAAGGCCTCAAATGCTCCACATTAGATTAGAAACAAAAAACCAGTGTTTTTTTAAGGCACAATTTATGAATGGGAGAATACTATGAACTTTTTAAGGATTAAAAAAGGAATTAAGACCGCAATCACTTGTAGTTTAGTGATTGCTGCTGTGGCTTGTAACAAATCAAACAACACAAGCATTAAAGATTTACAAGGTCCCGCAGAAACTGGTGGTGGCGATGCCATGCGATTGAATATGGTTGGGATGGAAGCAGACTTGGAAAAAACCATCTATGAAAGGCATATGCTTTTAGGCAATTTTGTAGAGTATTTTTACGAGATCATTAAAGCCAACCCTGACCTTGGTTTCTCCCATGAAGACGCGAAAAAATATTTTGGCTCTATGCAAAGTCCCGAACTTTTAGAGTATTTTTCAGATGAGGCAATCGAAAAATTTCTAAAAGAAACAGATACGGTACAAAAAATCATACAAGAGGTACCGAAATTAAACCGCCCTCTAATTCTAAAAGATGGCCCCTGTCTCGCCAAAGAAGGTGATGAAATCGTTGAGCGAGAAGCAAGTGCTGACTACCCTGGGCAAATTTGTTTTAGCTTAGAAAGACTAGCTAAAACCACTCGTTATTCAGACCTAACAGAGACCATTGATGCCTTATTGATTCATGAATTGACTCACAAAACTGGCATCAGAGACGAAAAGGTAGCAAAAACTGGTGAAGCCATTGCAATGCTATTTACAAAACTCTTTCAACAAGGTTACGACCCTAATCAATTACAAAGTACTATCAATAGAATTAGGGACGGGAAATATTACTTTAAAAGAAAAAGAGATGCTTTACATGAAATGCATGACGAATACATTAACAAGAAAACTGCTTTAAAGAGAAGACTTTTAGAAAATCAGGAGCTAGTTGAACTTTTTGCTCTGATTGATACAGCTGACAGTTTTGATATCGCTAAGGAAGCCATATCCAACTACCTTACTACGAATGAAATAAATCCCAATGATGAACTTAATCAACAAGATTTTTATTCTCTAGTTAAGGCTATGAGCCCCTCTTTACGAGAGATATCAGCGGAAAAGCCATATGTAGACTATAGTCCAATTAATGATGCATTTGCTGCTACGGAAGAAGAAAAGGAAGTAAAGCCTGTCGTGTATCGTCCAATGGATAAGAAAGTCATAGAGCTTGTAAAACAGAGTACTGAAGCTTTAGTTGAACTGAAAAAAGAAGAAATATTTCTGCCGATCAATCACAGCCAAGCATTGTATCAAAGGCTTTCAGAGTTTTCATCATTCTCTACAGATTTTATTAACTTTGATGATGGAGTTAGATCTCTGGTTTTGAGAATGTCTGAGTACATGCAAGCAACTTACTGGCTCTTTACTTTTTCAGAAATCATTAACTTATATAACTATGCATTCACAACTGAAGACTCCAATTTGAATGACTTAATTAATTCTTGCCAAGAAGATAGTCTTAAAAAGATCTACATGAAATGTAAAGTAGGAGACTACGTAGTAAACGCTAAAAAGACTTTCGATATAGAAGAGTTTGATCGACTATTTGCAATCTCAATGAGAAATATCGATAGCTTACTTGAAACACTAGAATACCGACAAATGCTATATTTAGCTTTTAAACTAAAAGCCGACCCTGAATATTTCTCTGATATGGATGAGGAAGGAAAAAAATGGCTATCTCTTGAAAAAGCACAAAAGTATTTGGAAGAGAATAAGGATTCAAATGCCTCTTTAGCCAAAGTATTAGCTAAGTAAAACTAACTCTTTAATACACCATCTATAAGCCCATTGCCTCCCACAGGCCTTGGGCTTTTCTCATGTTATCCCTCAAGCCTTCACTATTTTATTTTTGCTTGCCCCGAGCTCGCTTCTCCAATCTATTCTTTTTCTTTTTTTCTTTTTTTCTGAGTATTTTCAGATATTTATAGATTAGCAAAAACTATATTTTTACCTTTATTTTTAGCAAAGATTGAATGGATATTGGACTCAAGAATGTGGATACTCCTAATGAACCGAACCCCCAACTTTAGGAGCAAAAATGAAAACTTTTTTCCTCATCCTGCTACTCTTTTCTCAAGCCGTGAATGCTGTCGAAATAAAATCTTACCTGCAATGTTTCAGCGAGCTAGACAAGGTAGACTCTCAGTTTGTTGCTGACTATTCTAGTAATTCCCCCAAGAGATATCGGGCTATACTTGATCCTAAGAGCTTCAAACTCTACCTCTTAAGCAGCGAGGGAGAATTTTTTACGCCGAAGGATTCTCATAAAATTAGTTTCGATCTTTCGAACAGTTCAAAGTATGAAATTATAGAGGACATTGTTTTTATTTTTCCCAAAACTAAAGCTCAAATGAGTTATAAACTCGTAAATCTATATTCATCTCACAAGAGTTTTGCTAGACCGGATTCCGCTTTTGAAGGACTCACTGACTTACTACCAATCAATGGAAACGAAAGCCAATTATATCGTTTCGAACTAGTTTCCAATGCCTATACCTACTATCATACCGACTTTGAAATTGAACTTGAGAAAGTGGAAACAAATAATATTAGTGAAGACGGATTAGTTTTGTCACTTTTATTTGGTTTTGATGGTCTATGGCATAATCTAAGATACGAACATCGCGCTTACAGAAAAAATCCTAGTAAATTTAACTCTCCTCAATTATCTAGATATCTGCACGCATTAAACCAATGCAATCGTTTGCTAGAATCCCCTCGCATTTCTCAATCCATCAACAATGTAAAACAAAAACTTTACGAGGTGGATAGTAAAGAATTTTCCATTCCAGAAGAAAGATTTAAGATTAAAAGACACAAATTTGAAAGGGTCCCAGCATTTAGTACGATTGCCCCTGATAACACAAAAGACTGGAAATCAGTGAGACAAAGCGACCTTTTTGTTCCTGAGTTTCAATGCTTAGAGGACCTATCTAAGCTCGGAATTTTGAATGACCCATTTACTGCCACCTACTTAAATTCAGTAAACCAGGATTTTGAAAATAGCCCTTTTGTTGTTTTAAGATCTTCGATTAGTTCTAAAATGAACATTTACATAAAAGGAGTGGGAGGCTACCAGTTTAAATTAAACACTCAGTGGGGCTACTCGAATAGTGCTAACCCAATATTTTTGAGAAGGTTTACAGAGGCCTCAAAAGGTATAATTTTCGACTTCACACTCACCGAATCGAGAGACCTTGTTCCCGTAATAAAAAACAACCGTGTTACTGATTATCGCGAGGTTTTTTACTATGAGTTCTCTCCCTATAGAGATTATTTTGAAACCAATAGAGTGTACTATGATGTCGACTACACTGAATTGTCCAAGCAAGATGCTTTAAAAGAATTTAAATATAATATTCTAAGCTACATTACCATAGCAAGAAAAAGAAAAAGCATACCTGAAACATGTAAAAACTTTGAATAGATTGATCTCTACCAACTTAAATGACGCTTAATAAGCTAGCCTCGGAAACATGGAGCATAAGATGAAAAAAATTTTTGTTATTCTTTTACTATTTACTCAGAGTCTATTCGCTCAAGAAGACTTAGGCTACTTGCAGTGTTTGTCAGACATTCAACAGTCTCTACCAGCTTTTAAGCACTTTGAAGAAAGGCCCACGAGTAATACAAAGATGATTTTATTACCCGAAAGTGAAGACATCTATTTTATTACAAAGGAAAGACAAGTTTATAAAAGCACGGCTGCAAAGCAGTTTTTCTTAGAAAGCCTAAGTAAAAGTACAGGCCTAAGCTCGCCTTTTATTATTGATCTTGTGAATGAAAAGTACACCACTAGCTACCAAATATCTCTACAGATTGAAACGAAGACAGAACTTGAAGATCGAAAATCCATTTTACTAGACAAGATTAATAAGGTTCAGCAGATTCATCAAGAAAGCTTTATCACAGATATATACTTAGAGCCTGTATTCTTAGTGAGAAACGCACCTGAACTAGCGATAGAGAAAATAGAATTAAAAAGTATGTCTTCGCAAGCTTTAGATTTTTATCTTAGCTTAGTTATAGATAAATTTTTAGTCTCCTTTGAGATAGACAATAAAAACTACCATGCAAATCCGAGTTCAAATTTTGCGCCTAATCTGGCGAACTACCTTAGTCTTATAAATAGCTGTAGTGATACCAGAATTTCAGAAAACTTTCAGAGTAAGATTAATCAGCTCCGACAAAAACTGTATGAAATGGCCACCGAACTCTTCGCTATTCCTCCCAAATTTTTTAAAGCTAAAAGAGAAAGAAAACTAAAGCAAGCTCAGTTCTCTGCAAACACTAACTCTTCTAAGATCCAATTTGATTATTTAAAAAAAGAATTTCAATGCATCAAAGATCTAAAAAATGAAGAACACTCTTTTTGGCATGGAGAAATGGGAATGGCCATTTCTTATATGAATTTAGACCAAGCCTATATAGTGCTTAACAACTATGGTAGTGACGACTTTTTCATTTTTATCGAAGGTAAAAGTCCGTACTCATTTAATCTAAATAAAAACTGGGGATATGAGGATAGTAATAATAGTCAGTATAGATACTATTTTAGACGCTTCTATAGTCAAGAAAGCAAGCTTGCTTTTGATTTTAATATCACTGAACAAAAAAATGGCGACGACTATTTTTCTGGGTTTAAATATATGGCTCGTGCATTTAGCGGAAATCGTGTTCACTACGAAGTAGATCTCAAGCCAATGGATGAAACTAGGGCGAAAAATGAATTAGGAAAGAGCTTAAGTAAATACTTAAATGCTAGGAGCTCAGAAAAATACAAAACACCTCAGAGTTGTGAAGCTTACCTTTGAGATCTTGGAACAACTTCCTAAAGCATTTTGTTTTTTTGAGGGGCGAGAGCTAATTACAATAAAAATCTCTCCCCAATTTTGTTCATTTAAGCTTTTCTTGTTTTTGAATCTAGTAATTTAAGCTCTGGTCGAACTTTTTGGATTGCTTTTGCTACCTTTGTTACGTGAAGCATATAGGCAGAAGGGATTAAATTTCGCGAACCATTATTCTCAATAATATAATAATCCACTCTAGTACCGCTACTTGAATAATTATACTTTTTATATAAATGATCTATGTCTTCCATAGGAATTTTATAACTTACATCGGGTCTCCCCGGATAGTCACATTCCACAGATTCACTTCCTACTTTGTAGTAAAAAACCCCGCCTTTTTTAATATTCCAAATAGCTAATGCTATTAATATAACATCAACTGTAATCATTCCTATTATTACTGGTGGGATTAAAAATTCTTCCAAATTTCCTGTATAGAATAAAAGTGCAGCTGGCATTACGGGCCATATCGCGGCCCATACCAAAAACATTATTCCTAAACTTTTTTGTGATTTGCTGTGTTGATAGTGAATGACTTCCATTATTTATCGCCAGGCTTATCCTCTTCTAATTTCTCCTCAGAGAATTCCTTTCCATCCCAACGGAAGATACTTTCTTTGTCCTCCATCTTTGTATGGATGTTTACAGGTCGCCCCCAAATGTAAGCTACATTTTTTAATGTCTCTTCCATATAGTTTGGTTGCATATCTACACCCTCGTGTAAGTGCTTTAATAACAATTCACCACGATTGTTGTGATTACCGTTTACAACATCAATGATTGGCTGACCATGATTAGTTAACTGAAATAATAGTTGTTGCTTAATAGCCTTGAAATTTCGAGTATCTAACTCAAACTGACCAGTTCGCTTGTTAAAGTTATAAACGAACATTTTGTTTCTTACGCAAAAATCTTCCGTCAAAAACTCATCAATGAAAGTTACATCATTATAATCTCTTCTTACCTCGAAGATTTTTTTACGACCAAGGCCAACATGTTTATCCCAACGATTCTTTTCTTCAAAGTTATCTAACTCTTCCCATTCCCTGCCGAAACGACCTTTGTTCCATCTTTCTTCGATATCACGAAAAAGTTCAATCCCAACTTTATATGGGTTAAAGCCATTCGGGCTCATCGCCATGGTTCCAGCGTGTTTATCTGCAAAAGTGATAATATCACAATCATGCATGATTTTTTCAGTCATTAATTTTGAGTGCCAGTAAGATGCCCAGCCCTCGTTCATGATTTTCGTCATACCTTGTGGCGAGAAGTAGTAAGACTCATCGCGAATGATAGACAAAATATCCTGCTGCCAGTTTTCTAGCTGAGCGTAATTGATTAAAAATAACAATACATCTCTTTCTGGCCTGATCGGAAAGTTAGGAGCTTGAGAAGCTCGTTCTTCCTGAGCTGCTGGATCAACACCACGTACGTCCGCACCACCTTCCATATACTCTTGCATATAAAAGCGGTCGTTTCTTATGTTTTCTACTCTTTCTTTTTCTTGGCGACGCTCTTCTTTTGTCGCTCTCTTTACATATGGACTATAACGATCTATTAGGTTCTCTATACTCAAACAGCGATCAATGAAATTTTCAACAACATCATAACCATAACGATCCATATACCTACGGATTCGTGTCGCATGATTAGCCATTGTATCCATCATTTTACGATCTGTAGGCTCAAACCATTTATTGTTTTTAAAGAAATCACAGTGACCAAAAACATGGGCCATAACCAGCTTTTGATCCACCAACTCATTGCCTTTCATTAAATAGGCATAGCAAGGATCTGTATTAATCACCATTTCATAAATTTTCGAAAGACCATACTCGTAACCTTTAGACAATTGCTCATACTGCATTCCAAAGTTCCAGTGTGGATACCTTGTTGGAAAACCACCATAAGCCGCTAGTTGCGACATCTGATCATAGTCCACCATTTCAAAAATAGTCTTAAAAAAATCTAGGCCATAATCGGCAGCGATTTTTTCAATGCGGTCTCTTTCGATTTGTAATTCTAATGGCAAGCTATCCATAACTACTTTCCTTTGCCTAAAAAGTCCTTGATCGATTGGATGATGGCATCACGATTGGCAATTTGACTTAAAGTCATAATTTCATCTTCGGGAAATTCCTTTTCAAGGTCTTTGTAAAACTGCCCGCTACCATACTTAGATTCTACTTGGCCGTAACCAAACATATTCGACTTTGGCAAAATATGTTTTTTTAGAATCTCCATACAATATCTCGTGTCATCAGTACTCCAGTTGTCACCATCTGAAAAATGAAATGGATAGATGTTCCACTCACTCACTGGATACTCTTCATCAATGATTTGTTTACATAGATTGTAGGCAGAACTAATTAAAGTACCACCGGATTCACTGGTAGAAAAAAAGGTTTGTTCATCCACTTCTCTGGCAGCAGCATCATGAATTATAAAACGTGTTTGTAATCCTTTATAATGTTTCTTTAGCCAAGTGTTGATCCAAAAACTTTCTAGGCGAACGATCTCTTTTTGCTCGCCTCCCATTGAACCTGAAACGTCCATCATATAGATAACAACAGCGTTTGATTCTGGGCTTGGCATTTTTCGAACCGAACGATAGCGATAATCCTTACGAATGGGAACAATCACTGGATCATCGGGATCATAGGTATTTGACATGATACTTCTTTTTAAAGCTTCTTTATAAGAGGCTTTAAAGTGTCTTAAACTATCAGGCCCAACTGGTGCCATGCCCTTTACTTTGTATTTTTCTGTAGGAGTTTCTTTGAAGCCCCTTGGTTGAATATTAGGTAAGCCTAGTTGCTCACCCAAGATATCTGCCAGTTCATCAAAAGTTACATCAACTTCTAGTTCATGTTCACCTGGCTTATCGCCAGCTTTTTGATCTCCTTGACCTTTGCCATCAACCGCTTCTCCAGGTTGGCCGTCACCTTGGCCAACCCCACCGCTATCTTTTGGACCGTATTTAAATCTTGGGATTTCGATTTGAGGAACAGGAATTTTTACATATTCCTTTTCCCTTTTACCTATCATCTCCCCTTGGGTAATGTATTTCTTAAAGTTCTCTTTAATCTTACCCTTAACGATATCTTTAAAACGCCCGTGATCCTGCTTAACACTCATACCAACTGCCAATCTTATGGGTTTTTAGTATCCCCTCTTGCGAAGATACTAGATACATAATTCAACACATCTGTCGCCGAAATTTCGTCATAACCAAAATCTTTGATTAGACGAGATTTCACGATCTCAATCTTTTCTTGCGTGTCTCTGTCTGTAGCAGAACTTACAAGTGTAGAAAGTTTAATTGTGTCTTTTTGGTCTTCAAAAAGTTTTAGTTCTAAAGCCTTATGAAGTCTTTCGTTGGATTTGTAGTCAAACTTTTTACCATCAATAGATAATGCACCGATGTAGTTCATAATCTCTCTACGGAAATCATCTTTTCTGCTTTCTGGAATTTCGATCTTTTCTTCAATCGAACGCATTAATCTCTCATCTGGCTCTTCATCTTTACCAGTAAAAGCATTTCTTACCCTTTCTTTTTGAGTATAAGCTTTTACATTATCAATGTAGTTACCACAAAGCCTTTGTAATGCACTTTCATCGGCAGAAATTGCTCGTTGTACTTCGCCTTTAATCACTTCTTCGTATTCTTGTTTAACCACACCAAGTAATTCACGATATTCCTTCTTACGATCATCATTAGAGATTAGGGAGTGATTTTTAAGTCCTCCCTCTAATTCGTTAAGAACCATAAATGGGTTTACACTACCGCGATTTGAATTCTGTGCATTCACAAGAGCATTTGAAATTTTATCCTGAATGTAACGAGCCGATATTCCTTCCATACCTTCTCGTTTTGATTCTTTTCTTAGCTCACGAACATTATCCTCTGTATAACCAGGAAGAGTTTTTCCGTTATAGAGTTTCAGTTTCTGCAAGCGTGTTAGGTTTGCTTTTTTAGGAACTTCTAAGCGAGTTAGAATCGCCCACATTGCCGCCATTTCAATGGTATGTGGTGCAATGGAAACTCCACGAACCTTTTTCACATTAAAGTCTTTTTTGTAAATTTGGGTTTCGTAGTTTAAGCGAGTGATATATGGAATGTCGATTTTAACCGTTCTGTCACGAAGGGCTTCCATAAACTCATTATTTTGTAAACGCTTATACTCCGGCTCATTGGTATGACCAATGATCACTTCATCGATATGAGTTTGTGCGAATTTCTTTGGTTTAATTCTATGCTCTTGAGACGCTCCAAGTAGATCATACAAGAAAGCAACATCAAGCTTCAAAACCTCTACAAACTCAATCATCCCACGGTTCGCCACACAGAACTCACCATCAAAGTTAAATGCACGTGGATCAGAGTCTGAACCATATTGTGCAATTTTACGATAATTAATATCACCTGTTAACTCGGTAGAGTCTTGGTTCTTTTCATCTTTTGGTTGGAAGGTACCAAGACCAACACGATCTTGCTCACTAATAACCATACGACGCACTTTTACGTGTTGAAGAACTTTTGTAACATCGCCATTATATTTTTCTAAAAATTGATTAAAGATAAAACGACAAGGTGGGCTTAGCTCCCCTTTAATATTAACTCTAAAGTCTCCATCTAAACCTTTGTTTATCTCACTTAAGAATGACTCTCTCATTTCATCTGGAATCAATAAAAGAGGTTCTTCATTCATCGGGGATCTAAAGCTAGTCATTTCTGGGCCAAGGATCCCGGAAGCTTCTTCATCAATCCACTCAAAGGTATAAAGCGCTCCCTCTTCCTTACGAGAATAGTCTTCTAGCCCTTTCTTTAGCATTCTACAAACAGTAGACTTTGCACTACCCACAGGCCCGTGCAAAAGAATCACACGCTTCTCCGTTCCATAACCCGCAGCAGCTGATCGTAGAACATTAACAAGTTTCATCATTGGAATATCCATTCCAAAAACAGCATCAGCGCCATCTTCTAATGGATCATCAAAAAAGTTATAGTGAATGATTGGCTTTTTGAAATCGATGTACTCTCTCGTACCAGCAGCCATAATCATATCATACATTCGTTGAAATGAGTTTCGGGTTACTTCTGGTGTCTTGCGAACAATATCTAGATATTCATCAAAACTTCCAGACCAGTTTAGATCTGCATAATTTTTTTCGTTCTGCAGCTTTTGTAATACATTTTTTAAATTAAAAGACTCCGACATGACGCTCTCCTTGGGTCCCGAATTCTCCACTGGGGCCTCGTATCTATTATTATGCATTCTTATATCTTCGTTCTCAAGCGGCGACTGATTGCTTGTACTCATTGTTCCTCTCTTTCTTCCTTGATTAAAGGCTGTTTCATATTAATACATAGGACCCTATCCCCCTTAGAATGGCCCTCACGCACTTAAGACACACCAAGGTCGAGGTCCGGTTAAAACTTTTTGTTTTTTTTCAAAAATAAGGAATTTTAAAAACTAGACGAAAGGCCTTAACTATAAGAAATCATTATATTAAACTTAAATACCTTAGTCCTGCTTGCGCTAATTTTATCTAAACATTTTTGTATTTTTTGCCTGTAGCAAGGCTTATGCTACGCTTTGTAGCAAATCTCTAGGTCAACCGGGCAGGTTCTGGTAATGCTATGGCAATGGAAAATACCAAAGCACATTACATTCACATACTAATGGAAAAGCTAAGTAGCCGGCAGAGTCGTAACCCGAGTTATTCCCTACGTGCCTTCGCTAATGATATTGGTATTCATCCATCCAGTTTAAGTCAAATTTTAAAAGGAAACCGAGGGCTCCCGCAAAGTAAATTAAACCAAGTAATCAAGGCTCTTGAGTTATCCCCAATACAAGCATCAGCTTTTAAAGAAAGTCTTACCCAAAAAAGTGAGACTAATAATTCTCCAGTAAAAGAGAAAGCAACAGTATTATTAGAAGAAGTGCATTTTAAGATCATTGCCGAATGGGAACATTACGCCGTTTTAGATTTGTTTGAGCTTGATGCATTTACTCCCAACTTCAATGAAATTTGTCAGCGTTTAAATCTAACAAAATTTCGTACAGAAGTTGTTTTAAAAAACTTAATGACTGCAGGTTTATTAAAAGAACTGCCATCAGGAAATTACCAACGAAGCGTTGGCAACTTTAAAACCTCTGAAGACATTAGCTCCTCTGCGCTTAAGAAAGCTCACAATGAAAACCTTGAACTTGCCAAAAAGAAACTAGAATCCATCGCCTTAGAGATGCGTGATTTTTCAAGCATTAGCTTTGGACTCGATCTAGACAATATAGATGAAGCTAAGACATTGATTCGGGAGTTTCGTTTACGCTTTGCAAACCTGTTAAACAAAGGAAATAAAACACAGGTTTATCAATTAGCTCTACAGCTCTATCCCTTGGGGGATCTGAATTACAAACATGAAAATGAAGAATAGATATTTTTAATTATTTTAACTAAGAGGAAAGTATGTACAAATTTTTAGTGATGTTTTTAATGCTTTTAATAACACTTCCAAGTATGGCCGTTGGTGAGAAAGGAAATGGCGCCTTCATCGATGATATCATTAAGGCGGAGATCAAAGACCGAAAGGCAATTACCGACGAACAAATTGATGAATTGGTTATCAACAAGGGTTTAATTTTTAAAGAAAATGCCCTAAAGCCAATGCTACTCTTTTTTCTAGATCAAGATCTAAGTGAAGAACATGAAGACATTCAAAATGTGCAAAAACTTTTTTCTAAAATCAAAGAAGATCTTTTGTTGGATATAGATCTTACGCACATTAATGTCGGAAAATGTGTTCGCAATACCACATGCACAGGTCGTGAAATTGACGGCAAGAAAGTTAGTCTAGCCTTTGATGAAATTAGAATTGATAAAGATAATATCGCCAATAGCCGATACCCGATGATGTTCTCAATGCTTTTTGCTTCTATATTTCATGAGTTTTTACATCACCACCTTGAACCAATTCCCAATCACGACAGCTATCGTTTTCTCCGATACATTGCAGACATAGTAAAAAACAAAGCTTTCAGAATTAAACGTACAGTCACCTTTAATGCGGCACAAATTGTAACCCATAATAAAATATTAAAAAAGAAGCCACCTGTACCTTTCACTCTACATATGCCCAAAAACACGGGGGTTACAAATCGACATGGAAGAGAGTATTATGCATACTCTGAAAGAGAAAAATATTTTAAAGGCCAAGTAGATCTTTTTTGTCAAGACAAGCTCTTTGACAAGGCATCAAGCCATACCAAACTTTCGGTTAGCGAAACATCCTATAAGAGATTCACCTCAAAGTTTAATAGCAAGACAATATATCTTTATACATTTGAAGACGATCAGTTGAATCACAAAGTTTCGCGAAATTTTAGCGACGAAAAATTTGACCCTCGAAAGGATTATTTAGTTTCAGAAATAACTTGTGTCGACCTTTATTAAAAACTTGGATTTATTAATTAAGTAACACTCTTATCAGGGACTCACTGTCCCTGTTAAAGAGAGTTGATTAGAAGATGTAAAGTAGGAGCTCGACTGAAAACGTAAGAACTCATAGGAACTTGCTCTTGCTGTTAAAACTACTGTACAGTTTCCTGAACTAGAAATGAGTGCTTGATTACTCGCTGAATACGAAAAATTGAGTGAGCTACTGCTAAAAGTACCTGTCTCACTAAAAACAAAACTAGCTCCAGAGTCATACACCGTGGATGAAATCTGGGCCTGAACAATATCTGATGCTATTGCCGTGATGCTAAAAACATTATTGGCATTAATACTAAATGAGTTACTCAAAGAACTAAAACTCAAAGAACTGGGAATTGTAATTTCAGCTGTTTCTACTAGTTCCCCAGAGAAGTAATATTTAAGAGCAATTGTATCTCCTGGAGAGCCATTTACATTGTATCCATAAGAATAAACCGTGCTATCGCCTGAACCCGTAGTACTCTCCACCAAATTACCTAACAAGCTTCCATTTTGATAAACTTCAACATAATCTGACGCAGTAAGTGCCACGGACGAACTTGAACTATCGCTACAGCTTTCGCTAAATTTAGACTTCACCACAATATAAGTAGATGAAGAATTATCTACATAAACCGCTGAGGCCTGAACACACAGATCAATGCTGGTAGTCGACGCTAGGTCACTACATGAAATGTTGATAATAATAAGTAAAAAACCAAGTTGTTTTAATAACATAAACTACCTAGTGTCTTATCGGCATTCCATTCACCAAATTAAGATACAAGACCTTGATCGGTGCTACTATGAGACAGATTGTCGACAACTGTATAAAAGCTAAGCTTTCACCTTGGCACTAAGCATAAATACTTATTATCTACCATTCATCACAAACAAGAAATCTGATTTTAGTATATTTCTCCCTATTAAACTGCTAGCTTTATCGCGTTTCAATAAGGGGGAATTTATGAAAATGATCATGTTTTTATCTGCTTTGCTTCTAGGAGCACAACTAAACGCCGCTACTATTAACGCCAGCTTTGGTTCAACCTACATAGGTAAAGAGTATGTAAAACAAAAACGAACGGGTAACTCTTGCGTCATTAGCATTGCGCACATCTCGGAATATTCAGCGAAAGGTAACAATTGTAGTAAAGTTTCTCTTATGTACTACTTTCACAACCAAGAACTGAATGGCTACCAACAAAATGGAACTGTTCAAAGTCGTATTACTAATTATCACACCAAAGAATACAAAAATGGAATCAAGACTTGTGCGGAACCAATTTTAAATGAAGAAGGCATTAAAGTAGAAGCCGATATTTATGGCGCCGACACCACTTACCTTTACAACCCGTTTTTTAATGGCGAAGCAGAAAAAGATGGTTTAGAGCTACATTACTTCCTAAGCTTAAACGCTCAAGACAAAACACCAACTCGTGCTGCCATCAATGTGGTTTCAAGCTTCTCTGAAGAACTATGGGAATGTGTTGATCTAGTTGATGCTACACCAGCTGATTAATTCTAATCTTAATTTTCTGAAAAAATAAAAAGCTACACTTTAAGTGTAGCTTTTTTTATCTAAAATTCTAAAGTCCGAAGAGCAAAAAGCTTTTTAATCCCACTCATAATATCGCCGGTAGTATTTAGCTTAGAACCAGGGCAGTTCGCCTTTGGAAAGCCTACTAAAGCTTGATACTTTTAAAGCCTGCTGGTTTTGGAATGTCATAGAACTCTGCTTGTTTGGCAGACTCTCTAAAGTTTTTCAACTGCATTTGTACTTTTGCAGATTTACTTTCAAGAGAAACCACTCGCACTCCACCTTCACGCTTAAGCCATTCAGCGGTTAAACCTTTGGTTTCGCATTTACTAGCAAGGCCTTCATTAGAATACTCACATTTCCAATTGTATTTTTTTAGGTCTTCATCAAACAAAATGGCGCTCAACCATTTTGGATCAATCTCTAGTGGAACTAACTTTGAAAAAGCCTTTCTAGATGCTTTACCATGGTAATACTTTCTCTGGTCGGGAACAACGACCTGAACTTTATCACGATTATAATTTAAAGATGCAACATGAATCCCTAAGCTAGTTTCCACGTCCAATCGAACACGGTCAGGTCTTATGGCATTTACATCTATGTACACGACGTAACTTTTGTTCTGCTTTAAATCTTGAATTAGTGTTTTAGCTTGCCATCGGCCCTCTTGGTAAGAATCAAATCTTTTCGGGCCGCTTGCACAAGATGTTTGGAGTACTACCGCTGAAAGCAGCAGGCTACTTTTCAGAAGAAACGCTACGCTGAGGTTGGGGTTCGGTAATTGCTTGCGCTTCCATTGTTGCTTTTTCCAAGTTAAGTATTTTTTCACCGATTTTACGCTTTTCTTGATCATTTGCTGTCAACTCCATGGCTTTTTGGTACATCCACATGGCTTTGGTTTGCAGCTGGTTGCGAAGATAGGCATCTCCTAAGTGCTCAGCAATGATCGCCTCTTCAGGTTTTAAAGAGTGAGCATGCTCCAGCTGTTTAACTGCGTCGCCATATCTACCCTTTTTATACAAAACCCATCCAAGCGTGTCAGCAATATATGCGTCATCTGGCCTAATATCTCTTGCTCTTTCAGCAAGTTCTAAGGCTTTTTCTAAGTTTTCATTCATCTCAGCAAATGTGTAAGCAAGATAATTCAAAGCTTGAACGTGCTCGGAATCAATCTTCAATACCTTTTGCATGCTAACTATCGTTTTTTCTTTATTGCCAGTTTTATCGTGCAATGAACCTAGAAAAAAGTGGATTTGAGGGTTTTCAGGAAACCTCGGTGCCGCTTTTTCTAAAACAGCCAAAGCCTTCTTCCACTGACGCTTATCATCTAATAAGGACACATATAAGGTATAAAACTGCGCTACATCTTCACGAATCTTCAAAGACGCCTCAAGCCAGCTCACAGCCTCGGTGTATTTACCTTGTACTTTGTAGAGATAAACTCCATGTACCACCGCTTCTACATAAAACCCACTCGCAGCAGGAATCTGTTTAAACTGGTGAATGGCGTTGTTATAGTCTTTCATTTCTTCATAAACAGCTGCTAAGTAAAAACGAATCTTATCCGACTCAGGAACCTCTCTAAGAACTTCCTGTAATTTAACAGATGCTTCTCTAAATTTCTTTTGCTCAATTAGTAATAGAGCAATTTTAACTTTCACACCGATAGAATCAGCAGAAGCTCTTTCTAAAATTTGAAACTGCCTTAATGCTTCATCGTAACGTTCTTGCTCCATAAATATGCGACCTAATACTTCGGCCACTTTCTCATCCGCACCAAATCTGTCCTGAAAGGACTGATACAAGCTGATGGCTTTTTCTGTCTCGCCTTGGCGATCATAGATTTTCCCTAAAGCTGTAATAGAATCTACAAAACTTGGCTTAATCTCCAAAGATTTCTCAAAAGCCTTCTTCGCAGAGCTAACCTTCTTATCGTCTAAATGAATTCGACCAATGTAATAATAAGCCAAATGCCCTACTTCACTGCCTTTGCGTGAAGCAATGTGCTTGAAGTGTCGAATGGCTTTGGAGTTTTCACCCTGTTCTACGTAAATAGCTCCAACGTATAGAGCGGCTTCTTCGTTGTTTATTTCATAGGCCAATACTTTTTGGTATTCTTCCTCAGCGCGATCAAACATACGAAGGCTTGAGTACAAACCACCTAAAAGAATGTGTGCTTCGGTTAACTGTGGCTGATATTGAATCGCAAGTTCAGCTTGCTCAATCGCTTCACTAACGAAACCCTTTTTAAGGTATTCACTAGCCAAACGATATCTCACCTGAGGCGATTCTGGATCATAAACCAACACTAGACGAAACTCTTCAATGGCTTCGTTTACTTTTCCATTTAAAGAATGGGCCTCTCCCATTGTGAAATGATAATCTGCTTTGCTTCTCAAGCTTACGTTATCGATTAATGCACTATCGGCTTGCAGAGGTGGTGACATAGATGCTGGTGCTCGTTGATCGAATACTTTCATGTTTAGCGGGGCTTCGTCTTGCTTTGGTCCTATGGAGCTACAAGCCACCATCGAAACCATCCCAATCAAAAGCAATAATCTTGAAATTACCAACAAATCCCCCTTGGAGTTCTTTGCTTACTCATCGGAGATTGCTGTAATAATCTTGATTTAATGCAGCCTAAGAAAGTTGATTTCGGACCTAGGTGGAGGCTCATTTCGCTATTATTAACATTTCGCTCAAATCTTTATTTTTGCAAAATAATATTTATTGTAGATATTTTGGACGAAAGTTATGCCACCTAAAGGCCTAGCCCCTGCTTTGGAAAAACCGCCATTAACTAAAGCCTAAAACGGAATCCTGAAATTAATAAATTGCTTTTAAATGACCAAGATCATCAAGACTAAAACTCACCTGGTCGCCATTCATGATTAGGTCTGAGTCGGGAGTGTCTTGAACACCATTTGGTCCTTTTGACCAAACAATAATATGGGTTGGTAAGCCATAAGCATCTCGCAATACTTTGTAGCTATAGCTTTGTCCCCAGGGGTCTGTTCCGGCTAATCCTTCCCATTTATTTGCACTATGAATACGCACAGATGCAGGTTCTCGATTGCCTTCTTTTGTAGAAATTCCTGTATTACCAACAAGTTGTTTTGTCAGTTTTTCACTCAATTCCATGACCTCAGAGTTCGCTTTTGAAAGCTCATTGGTTTTCTCTGCCTTAAAAAGAATGGGTAAGGATATAGCACCAACGATAAACACAGCTAAGATAGTTGTGAACAAATCAAATAGGCTAAAGCCTTGTTTTAACTTGTTTTTTACGGAATTACCTAGACTTTCGCTGGACTCTATCATGCCTAAACTTTCGGCGCGTTTTACTGATAACTTTACTAAGAAACTAACCTTTTTATGTTTTTATCAAGTCTATATTGAGATTGAGACATAGCCCGGCGCGCAATGCTACTAAGCTAAGCTAATTTGCTTTCTTGACAAGATGTGGCGGCGGTAATACTGTCCGTCATGTCGGCTTGCAGCACTCCATTGGGGGGTCCGTGGGCTAAACTGAACTTGGGGTTCTTAACGTAATCAAGGGGAGGTATCAGTTGAATACGCTTAACCCAGCAAACAGTCCCATAGCTTCTTCTTCAAAGGCCAGCAGCAAAGTAAAAATCATCAAGAGATACCAGAATAGAAAGCTATATGACACACAACAAAGCTGCTATGTCACATTAGATGACATTGCAAAAATGATTCGCGCAAGCGAAGAAGTAATGGTTATTGATAACAAAACCAAAAGAGACATTACTGCAGCAACTTTAACTCAAATCATTTTTGAATCTGAGAAAAAAGCTGGTGCTTATGCTCCGTTGGCGACTCTTAGAGACATTATCCAAAACCAAGATGGTAGCATGTCTGCTTACTTGGCTAAATTGGGTGCATTCGATGCTTCTGAGAAGATCAAACCAGCAGAAACACCTGCCATTGAGCAAGTATCTGCTGATCAAAGCAAAGCTTCATATGATGATCTAAAAGCTGGTCTTGACCAAAGAATTAGCAACGCAAGTGCAAGCACTGGTGTTGATTCTTACACAGACAGCGATGACTTTACACCTGAGTTACCTAATTCGAATAAAACTTTTGGATTATAATTCTATATAGGGGTATGGAAATCTAAATCAAAAAAGCCTTGGTAGTTACCAGGGCTTTTTGTTTTTTAAAGACAATTAATGAAAAACCTTAGTCCAAACGAGCATTAAAATAAGATTTCAAAGTCTGTTTTAATAAAATGAAGCTGTTTCGCTGTGTTGTAACGATCTGGTTTTTCCACACAAAGCGCCTTAATAAGCTCCCCATCTAAATAGATCTCTTTAAATTCCAGTACACGAGCTAGATTCTTTTTAGAGTTTTCGTAACATTTTAAACCAGCCTCAACACTTAAACCCACTTCCTGCTGCAGGCCTTCTACTTCCTTACAAAGTCGATCACCATCAAACTTCTTACTGTATTGAGCTAAATTAATAACATATTCCATTTTTTCCACAGCCAGACGTCCGTGGCTCTCCATTTCTGCACAAGAATTTGCTGATGCATCAAAACTAAATGAACTAAGGATTAGTAAAACTAAAAACTTCATACTTCCCTCCCCTGAAAATATGCACTATGAGCATCAATAATCTTAGGCCATGTCATGCACTTGGAAAAGAAAAACTTAGTCTATGCGGGATGCAATAAAATCTTAGTCTTGATCAGAATTCTTAACTTCAGACTCTTGGTTTATTTTTGCTTCAATTTCTTTCGCCGGTTTTGGGTAAATCAAATGAGAGTCCTTACTAAGAACCACCTGCAACTTTTTGTTTTCAAGTTTTTTAGAAATGGCAAAATCCAAGCTTAAGGACTCATCTTGATTTTTTTCGTCCTGCTCCAAAGCCTTATCTTTTAGGTTTTTTCTGCGCAGCTCGATGAGTTTAGGTAGCATACTCCATTGTCGCAAATCTGCCTGATCGGTTACATCCATAATTACCATTGCTAAAAAGGCTGCGCCTTGATCATCCTTTTTAATTTTCTGACGAATCTGATCTTTAGCTACTCTAGCGGCAATTCTTTTTGCCAAAAGTTTTCCGAACTGTTCGTTGAAAGCATCGATTGCCAGCTTATCAATGTCTAAAATTGTAGATCCTTGCAATGACTTCTTCGTAATTTCACGGGAGTAAGTGTAGCTGCGCAAGGAGTTTCTAGGAACCAAGCTCGGTAGTCTCGGCCAAGCTGGGTTGGGAACTTTCACCGGCCCCATGCCTTGATAACTTATGATTAACAGTTCATTTTGCTCTTTTCTTTGCTTTGCCATTTTGTGGGTGTATTTATTGATTCCAAATTGCTTTTTCCATTTTCTATGTTTTTCCCAACGCTGAGATACAAAGGAGCAAAATACCAAGTCTTCTTCTATCCCTGGAAAACTAGGCTTTAGATCATAAAATTTCTCATACTCAATACAAGCATCATCCCAAGCCTTTTGTTTTTCCCACAATACAGCCGCGAGGTAATGAGCCAGAGGGTTGGCACTATAATCTCTGCCCGCTTGGCTTCGATAAGCATTTAATTTGTCATTGAGTCTTCTGATCTCGACCAAAGCTGCTTCATCATTATCAAGAGCCATGAAATTGATCGCCTTAAAAATATTGATCAGAATTTTTTCATAGTCGTCACCTTTATAAGCGACCATACTCTCAGAGAAAATCAAAGAATTCGCTTCATCAGACAAGGAGATATAATCTTTTACATCTGTGAGATCTTCCACTAAATGAAAAGCTCGATTACTTTCTTCAAAATCACCAGCATAATGTTGAAGTAGAGCATAATCTAACAGATAAGCCACTTGATCCAAGCCTTCTTGAAAGGCGGGCTCTTTAATTAAAAAAGAGGCGGCTTCAAAGTTGCCACCTCTCATTTCTTCTACCGATTTTTGAACTCGCATCTGATAGGTAGAGCAAGCCGAAAGATTTAGTAATAGTACTAATAAGTATAATGAGTTTCCCATTAACTTAAAATTACCAACCTACACTTTGCTTTTCAAATCGTTTACGAAGTTGTTTTTGTCCACCCCAAACAATCAGTCCCGATTTAAGGTTGGTCAGATTTAAAGTTACTTTATAGTAAACAGATTTATCAGAACCAATTTGCTGAACGATAGAGTCTAAACGTCCATTAAGAATTAAATCAGCTCCGGTTTGATTTCCTTTTTCTTTCGCTGTCTCTGCGGAAGCATTGTCTTTCTGATATTCATACTCATCAGCAATGTCTCCTCTGGCCTCTTTATCTACAAATTGAACCTTACCTGAGTTAATTAGTTCGATCTTAACCATATCCATGATGGATTGAGTGTCGATATGTTCACTAGTTTTATTTTGCAATCTAGTTACCAATACTACTGGTGGTTTTGGTGCCGCAGACACACTTCTATGCTGAACCATAGACTCTACTAAAGACTTCACAACCTTTTGCATGTCAGTCTCTGACCAACGGTCATTCATATTGTTTTCTTGATTTACATTTTCATACTGCCCTTTTTGGAACGCCTTTGGAGCACAAGAAACCAAAAGAAATGGCAATAAAACGAGAAGAGATTTTTTCATTGAAGCCTCCTAAAAATCACCTAGATATTGTATCTAAGTAATTAAGAGGGTCAACGAAATCCATTTTATACACGCTAAAGATTGAGCTAGTTTGATCAAAAAAAGACTTTCTTCTAGGTAGTTATTCACCATCACCGTATACGAATTCGTAATCCACACCACTTTCTTTAAGATTCTTCTCAAGGTATTTGTAATAGGCCCTTTTCATTTGCTCTATTTTTTGTTCTTCCTCATATTTGGCTTTTGCACTAGCGCTAACCTCGTCGATTGGGCTTTCCACATAAATGTCGTTGGAGTTGCCATCCACAGAGTAAGACTGTTCTTGTAAGCCCATGCTTCCCAAATCTTCTTGGCCGTTATTGAATTGTAGATTTTCAATCTCAGAGCGCATCATGATATTGTCATTTTGCATTTGGTTTACTTTGTTTAAATGATAGCGTTTGGTTTCAATCTCAACCATATGTTGATTCACTCGCTGATCTGCCCATTGACCGCGATCCTCTGCTTGAGCAGCGATAGCCATAACACTAACGAATAAAATTGCGATTATTTTTTCCCCATAATTTTTCATACACTTTTCAATTGCAAAGCATGGGCCAACAAAAGCAAGCGATATGATGTATAAATATCTGTTTTTACTGAGGTTTTTATTGTTTCAAAGTGAAATGCTGTATAATCAATATACGATTTTAAAGAGTTTAACTCTGTCTCATTTTGAGTTAGCTCCAAACCCAAAAGCTTGGCTTACTGCTACAACTGAAAATGAAAGCTAGTGACTCTTTCTCTAGATCTTTTTGGAAAACTCAATAGCCACGATAAATCCTTGGCACAGATCTCAATCATCTTTAAAAGCTGTTTGCCTTCAAAGTCTTGGTCTGACAACTCAAAATTAATTGGCATTTCAAATTGAAATTCTAAAATCTGCAACTCGTTGAAGCTCTTATCTTTTGCCTGTTTTAACTCTATCAATAATTGGTTTCCATCACGACATTTCTTCGAAGCAAAGAAACATACCGACATCAACAATAGTAAAAAAGATTGATTTGCGTCTTTTAGATTTAACTGTTCCAAATTGCCTGTGCTGATTTTGATATGAGGAAAGAGTTTGTTCATTATTCTTATGGTATGTAGGCTTATCTGAAATGCAGACTCCATACCGGCTTTTTCTTTTGAATCCATAAACCATAAAAGCTCAATGAGGCTTTCAGAGTTTTTTAAACTCCTAGTAGATAAACTCGAAGCCGTTGAGTTTAAAGAGTTTAATCTTGATAGTAAATCCTCTCTTCTAATCTCAGCTCTAACTTCAGCCAAGCCCTCAAGCCTTTGCAGACTATTGTTGGTTTGGCTAAACATTTTTTGCGCCTCATTACTAAAGCTTTGCGAGTAATTCGCCTCCGTAATCACTTTATCAATCATCCGGCGAAACATTCTTGAGACCAAATAATCGCGAATTAAATAGGAATAATCCGTTTCAAGACTCTTTAGCTTCTGGCGATTTAAAACATTCTCTAAAACTCGTGCTTCCACATCATGTTTCTGCTCATTGATCTGATCTAACAATAAGTTAAATTTTTGGGTCAAACTACCAATTTCATCTTTTCTCCCAACCGGAAGAAGGTTTGTATTAGATCCGTCTTGAAATTTTTCAATTCGCTCATCCAAAGAACGAACACTTTCTGATAAACGAATGGCTATCCAATACAACAAAGGAGATAGGACTAGAAACAAACCCAATACGATTAAGAAAATTCTCGTATGCAATTTGGCCAAACTTTGGTTCAATCGATCCACATCAGTTAGACCATAGAAATTCACATATTCATCGTTAATGCGCAGGCTATCTTCAGTTATGCGGTAACTTATGCCCTGAAAAAATATTTCTTCTTGCTCAAATTGTCCACCAGTTAAAGCCTGACCCAACTCCATAGGATAAGAGAAAATAAAACTAGGAAGTTCTGTTTTTTGTACCAAAAAGTAAGACTTAAGATTATCGCTAATCTTTTGAAAAAACTTTTTGTTAATGCTTAAAGCCACTTCGGAAACGATATTCTTTTCTCCGATTTGTACGTAGCGATAATTTCGAAGTAAAATCATTTCTCCTAGATCCTCTACCACTAACTTCCTAGTGCTATTTTTGATTTCCTGTAACAAATCAAAATTTAGGTTCTTGGAGGAATCGAGCTTTTTTGCCACCAGGTCTTGGT
The DNA here is from genome assembly GCA_002436415.1 of Bdellovibrionaceae bacterium UBA6502. Lineage (GTDB taxonomy): Bacteria > Bdellovibrionota > Bdellovibrionia > Bdellovibrionales > UBA840 > UBA6502. The sequence goes on from DJMA01000029.1 coordinate 141,318, forward strand.
CTCGATTTTTTTCAAACAAATACAGAGCCGTTCCACCCATGGAATAAAAATTCATTTGTAGAAAACGAAAGCCTTGAAGTCTGCTTCTAAGCTCTTCTGCTTGTTGATTAATAATACTAGATTGGACCAAACTACTGCCTAATAGACCTGCTTGGGCATCTTGAATGTATTTAAAAATACTTTCTATTTCTGTTTTGTAGGCAGATGAACTCTCGACTGCTTTTTGTCTTTTTTCTTCCTCTAATACTTTTTGATAAAAGTAGTTGCTACCAAAGCCCACTAAGCTCATAAACGCAAAGCTTACAGCCATTAAGGTCCAAAATATTTTAGCCGTGTAACTTTCACGAGGGTCAATGGGTAGGTGTTTCGTTGACATTAGTTCGCCTTTTGTCGAATTTCTACAATGGCACGCATTTTACCTTCTGGAGTTTTCCTCCAGTGATCATAGCGGTTCAAGCGAAACGGAGCGTACTTACTTAAAATAGCTTCCATCTCTTCGCGTTTCGACTCATCGATATGGAAATGGAAGTATCGAGAACGGTTTTTCTCCCAACCCATTTTAACCTGACCAGCCTTCTTAGCTCCATTGGCTTCAAGATAAGTGAGAAACTCATCAGAAACAGCAATTAAATCCTGTACATATATGATCGATCTATATAAGTAGAAATTTTTCTTCGCCGGCTCTTTTTCTTCTGCTTTTGCAACAGCTGCACTCGAACTAGAATCAGCATTTTTACTTGCAACATTTGCCGCCAGGTTCTTGCTACTAGAGTCACTAGCCTGTTTCTTTTCTGGTTTTTCTACAGGAGTCTCTTTTTTTTCTGAACTAGCTACTTGCGCGGCTGTCTCTTCAGCTTCCTCGTTGATATCATCAGCAATCACCTCATCTTCATCTTCAATCCCATGGGTTGTAGCTGGAGATTCAACCGATCCCACTTTGTTTTTATCTGTTAGTAGCAAAGTGGGTTTATCTTTGCTTTCAAAATCAAATAGCTCTTTTGGTAAATTACTAACTACCAAAAAAACAACGATCGCCAAACTAAGCGCCTCGGTCGTCCTACGAATGAGTTTTAATAACTCCCCACGCTCTGACCAAAAATCGCTCCAAATGTTACTTTGAGGAGCTTTTTCTTCGTGGCTTACAACTGGCGACTCAACAAAGTCTTCCACCAGACCCAAATCATGCGCTTCCGATAAATAGCTTTGGTAAGCTTCACTTAACTCTATTTTCTTCAGCTCTCCTACATATTGCAGGGCATGCTTGTTTCTATCTAATTTTTTCTTTAACTCGAGATCTTCATTTAAAAACTCTTGGAATTTTTCTCTACGAGAAGCATCCAGTGCGCCCGTTAAATAATCATAGACTAACTCTTTACAGACAAATTTCGTTAAATGAACCTTAGGCATTTGTCCCCCAGCTTTGACCACCTGGCTGTAAGTAACTACCTAATAAGTTCAAACTCTGTGAAAGTCGGTGCATAACAGTTCCATGACTACACTCTGAAGCCAGAACAATATAATCTATAGGGAACTCTAAAACATGGGCCCAAACCAAAAGGTATAAACTTTCATGCCCCTCATCCCTTAATATTTGGCGCCAAGCTGCCACACTTAAAGTAGAAGGTTTAATCAAGGGCTCTTTTATTTTATCGTATGCTTTGGGAAAATTATGTTGAGCTAAGTCTTTTGACTCACTTAAATATTCTTTTCTTTTTTTACGGGCAATCTTATTACAGGTTTTTATCAGAAGAACCTCAAAGATCTCTTCTGACTTTTTCTTTTTTGCCTTTAATTCTTTAATCGCTTTATCAGTGGCTTCCATGGCCAAAAGCTCATGTGGCAAAACATAGTAGAAAAATACTGCGATTGCACGTACCTGAGCCTCTGTCACAGCTTAGTCCGTTGTGATTTGTCTTAGTAAATTGATTTGATCTAAAACTTTACCAGAACCCATAACCACACAAGTTAATGGATCTTCTGCAATGCTAACCGGTAAACCAGTCCTCTCACGAAGCAAAACATCTAAGTTATACATCAATGCTCCACCACCAGTTAAAACAATTCCGTTATCAACGATATCAGAAGCTAACTCTGGAGGAGTTTTTTCTAGTGCTGTTCTTACTGCATCAACCACTTCCCCTAATGGGTCCATCAATGCATCATATACTTGGCTAGAAGTGATCTCGATTGTCTTTGGAGCACCAGCTACCAAATCTCGACCCTTAATTTCCATAACTCTTTCTTCTTCAAACGGATAAGCATTACCAATGTTAACCTTAATGGACTCGGCCGTTCTTTCACCAATTAAAAGGTTAAATTGACGACGAACGTAGTTAACAATGGCTTCATCAAACTTATCACCGGCCACTTTGATGGACTTACAATATACGATACCACCTAAAGAAATCACAGCAACACCAGTGGTACCACCACCGATATCAACAACCATGTTTCCACTTGGCTCTGTAATAGGAAGACCTGCACCGATTGCTGCTGCCATCGGCTCTTCAATTAAAAACACTTCCCTTGCTCCAGCAGAGTGGGCTGATTCTTTTACCGCACGTTTTTCCACCTGAGTAATCCCGTAAGGAACACAAATAATAATTCTCGGTGGAATGATAGAACGTTTATTTCCCATGGACTTTGTGATGAAGTATTTCAACATTGATTGCGTAACCTCAAAGTTGGCAATAACTCCATCTTTGATTGGACGAATCGCAACGATACTTCCTGGTGTACGACCAAGCATTTCTTTTGCTTCGGTACCTACAGCGAGTACTCTGTTTTGCATTCCTCTATAATTTTTTTGAACCGCAACCACGGATGGTTCGTCGAGAATGATCCCCTTGCCTTTTGAATATACAAGAGTATTCGCGGTTCCCAAGTCGATAGCAATATCATTGGTGAAATATTCAGCAACCTTATCAAATAAACCCATCTAAAATCCTATAATTTCCTAGTTAAATAAGCATGTTAAATCATAATGAATCATTCGGTGTTTGGAAACTCTTAAATGAATTGCGCACCCCACCAAAAAGATCATTGTATTTGCTTTTATCCCACAATTTTTTAATTTGTCTGAATGGATAATCTGAAAGTTGCTGTTGTTGAATTCTTGAATAATGCTGTACTTATTCAAAATACTCTAAGTCCTCTTAAAACTGGGGCATGCATTTTACTAAATTTTGAAAATCAGGATTTTGTAATCTTAAGAAAGACACCGCAAAAATTATTTGCTCAAAGTTTAAAATCAGCCGCTGAGTGTGATATCGAATTTGAAATGAACCTTGAAGCAGCCAGACATCTTTTAGCACAACGCAATTTAGACTTAACCGACTTCACTCTTGAAATGATCAAGCAAGCCAGCCTTGATAATCTAAACCTACGTATACACAAAAGTTTTTTAAAACTGATGAGACTAGGTTACTTCAATATATTACAAAGTGCAGGAGCCCCGTTCTGGAAACTCCTGAGTGAATATGGCTTAGGTAGCATTAGTAAAATCAATGCAATGTTGCACAAATTTAGAGCTTAGCGCCAATTTAAATCAAAGGCCTCTTGTTGTTTTAGTTCACTAGTTTGCCTAGCAAGCTCCTCTTCCGACCAAGAAAAACTATTTTGAAACTCTTTAGAGATGGCCTCTAAAAACTGGTGCCCATGATCTTTGTAGGATAAAAACAGTGGCGCTCTTCTAAAATAAAAATCTCTCAAGCTAGCACACATGCAATTTTCTATAGCGTGTCTTGCCTCTAAAACCCACATTAATTCTTCACTAGCCTCTTCTCCTGATTTTTTTCTCTCCAGAAGATCGAAAGCCTCTAAACCATGGCGATCAATCATCTTATCTATCAATTGAATTGAAAAACCATAATGTCGGCTCCAAAAGTCTCTTTGTGATCTCGCTTTGGCCATTGAAGTATTACTTGTTTTTGCATTTAAATTTTCTTTTGAAGCACTTTGGCTGAACTTAACCAGATCCTCGATCTCGAAGTATTTTAAAACTTCTTCCATAACATGCTCAGCAATCAAGCGATAAGTTGTATACTTACCACCGGCCACTAAAGTCACACCGTCGTCCATACTCCAAATTTCATGTTCACGGCTAGTTTTTCCCTCGCTAGAAGAACCATCATTTACTAAGGGCCTTACACCTGCGTAGCTGGCAAGAATGTCATCTTCTTTTAATTTAGCCCCAGGAAAATACTGGTTAATTAATTCTAATAAATAGGTGATGTCCTCTTTTTCGGCTCGTACATTTTTCGGATCACCCTTGTAATCAGTATCTGTGGTTCCGAAGATCGTCATTTCGTGCCTTGGAATTCCAAAGACGATTCTCTTTTGGTCATTAGAAACCATCACCACCGCTTGTTTTAAGTTAACACGCTCTCGTTCTACAGTGATATGAACACCTTTGGTTGGTCTTAAACAGTTTTTCCAATCCTTATAAACTTCTGAAAAATAAATATCTGTCCAAGGCCCGACCGATCCAACAATATGCTTTGCCTTTACAACAAACTTTTTACCCGATAGGCCGTCTGTACATTCAATACCAATGATTTTGTTTTCGTCGCGAATTGGTTCTCCCGCAGTCACATAACTAGCAGAAAGTGCACCATAAGAATGCGCCGATCTTAAAGTCTCAATCACCAAACGATCATCATCCATATAAGCATCGCTATACACATAAGAACCCTTTAAGTTTTTGGAGTTAAGAAGCGGAAGTCTTTCCATGCTGTCGCTAGCGTTTAATCGTTCATGTAATTCTGGTGCTTCATAAGTTGAAAGCAAATCATAGAGAGCCATTCCCATGCCCATTTTAAACATTCCAACTCGATCCCCTTTATAAATTGGCAAAACAAAGCGTAAAGGGTGAACTAAATTAGGTGCCATATCGAAGAGTCTCGCTCTTTCACTTAAAGCCTCAAAAACGAGATCAAATTCTAGGTTTTCTAAATAGCGAATTCCACCGTGAACAAGCTTAGAAGAACGAGAACTAGTTCCACTTGCAAAGTCATCTTTCTCTACCAAAGCAACTTTCATCCCACGGCTAGCCGCATCTCTTGCCACTCCAGCGCCATTAATTCCACCGCCGACAATCAGGAGATCAAAGCTTTCTTCTTCAAGTCTATTAATCAGCTTTTCTCTATTGTGAAAGCTAAAGGTTTGTTTCATAAATTAGTCCTCATTCCGCGTGGTTTTCATATAGTAAAATTCTTCATTCAGTGCTTGAGGTGTTTTTCCTGAAATGGAAAACTCTTTCCAGGAAATATCTTGAAAAAAGATCTGTTGTAAATGCTTTTCCCTAGAATAACGATAAGCAACTTCAAATAAGGCTTCACTTTGCTCAATGGATGCAGCATTTAAATGCTCTATCCAGAGAACTTGAGTGTATGACCTGAAAAATGGAATAACTTTTGCGATAAAATAAGATTGAATTTCATTAGTTTGTTTATCGAAAATAGCGAAACTCCAGCCCTTTGGTAGATAATGCTTCAAAGATTCTTCACGCCACAAAGACTTCCATTCTTGCATTTGTGCATAAATATCATCCAAGCCTTGAGCCTTTAGCTTTGCCCGCTCTAAATTTAGGATTTGTTCAATATCTTCTTCTCTTAAACTTTTAATCTCCACCCTAAGCCCCATTCTTGTTAGGATTTACAACTGCTTTTCAATTAAAGCTAGGCAAAACAAATCGAATGTGTTTCTTTATGCTTGTTGTACCATAAATTCAATTCGTAGAGAAAGGTAAAGAGGCATGTACAAAGAATATTCCGCTGATTTTTTATCCAAAGTTGAAAGCACAATAGAAGAATTTCGCAGAAATACGAACAAAACACTGGTAGCTGCCTTTGATGCTGACGGAACCATCTGGGATGCAGATGTGGCCGATATCGCATTTGATTATCAAATAGAAAATTGGGACCTTGATTTACCGGAAAAACCCCTCGACTATTATGCCAAATTAAAAGAAGAAAAACCCGTTGCTGCCTATCTTTGGTTGGCTCAAATATTAAAGGGACGAAAACTGGATGAAGTATTGGCGAAGAACAAAGAGGCTTTTGAAAACTGGGAAAAACTAAACAACAAGATCCCCGTTTTTCCAGCACAAAAAAAATTGATTCAGTTTTTTCAAGAAAATGATGTGGAAGTTTTTATTGTCACAGCCTCTGTAAAATGGAGCGTGCATTATGGTGCAAATTTAGTGAATGTTCCCGAAGACCATATTCTCGGCGTAAAAACCAAAATTAAAGACGGTATCATTACAGATGAACAAGACGGGCCCGTCACCTATAGACCCGGAAAAGCCGAGGCCATAAAAGAAAAACTAGATGGTAAAGAACTTATTTTTTGCGCAGGAAACACCATTGGTGATTACGAGTTATTAAAATGCTCAAAAGGAATCTCATTAGCAGTGAGAGCTGCTGCCCCCACAGAAGAACTGTTTGAGACAGAAGAGAAACTCCATCAACTAGCCAAGGAACACAATTGGGATTGTCATCAGTTTCGCTAAGAGCATTAGTGGAGTATCAGTAAATCGAAGCCTATTATAAAAAAAAGAGCAGTTTTAACTGCTCTTTTTTTCTATGCTAAGAAACTTTTCTCTGCCATCAAGGCTTCAATTTCTGGAATTTCCTTTGGCACGTCTTTGGTTAGATTTTCGTAACCATCTTTGGTCACTAAAATATCATCTTCAATACGAATACCCATTCCACGATATTCGGCAGGCGCATCCATGTCTCCCTCGGGAATATAGAGGCCTGGCTCAATCGTAAGCATCATGCCTTCTTCTAATGGGCGACTCTCTTGTTGAATTAAATACTTCCCTCGGTCGTGAACATCCAAACCGATCCAGTGACCAATGTTATGCGGATAGTACTTTCTGTAAAGCTTTTGGGAAATGATCTCTTCTACAGACTCCTCTAAAATCTCTAGCTCTTTTAAAGATGCAGACAAAGACTCTATGGCTTTTTCTTGCACCTCGGAAAACAAGGTTCCTGGCTTAATGATTTCAATGGTTTCTAATTGCGCCTTCAATACCGCTTGATACAACTTGGTTTGTGCAGCGGTGAATTTACCATTTACAGGAAAGGTCCTAGTAATATCGGATGCGTAGAAATCATATTCACAACCCGCATCAATCAAAAGTAGATCACCATCTTTGCATAACTTATCATTATCTCGATAGTGCAAAACGGTTGCGTTGTTACCAGTTCCTACAATGGGATGGTAGGCGTAATCATCAGCGCCTGCATTTAAAAATTTAAAACTTAAAACCCCTTGAATTTGTTTTTCTGTCTTTCCAACTTCCGTAAAACGCATCGCCTCTTTATGAGCTTCAGCAGCGATTTGCCCTGATTTTCTCATTAGATCGATCTCTTCTTCGTCTTTAATAATTCTTGCCTCACCTGTAATTTCGGTGGCGTCGTAAAGCGGAAGTATCCCTAAACCAGTTCTGCCCTTTGCCGCTCGAACCCTTTCAAGAGCTGCTAAAACGTCGGAGTCCATCTTTGGGTCCAGCCCAAGTTGGTAATACAAACGATTGGAATCCTTTAATAAAGGAAGAAGCATTTTTCCTAACATAGAAACTTCGTAAGCTTCATCTGCTAGTAAGTCTCTCTTTGCCCCTTCTACACCATGTCTGTAACCGTCCCACAACTCAGCAATCGCATCCTTAGGGCGTAAAAACAATGTGTACTCAGGAGTCATACCTGGGCGAAAAAGCATAACGGTGTTTTCTTCCTTACAACCGGTGAAATAATAAAGGGAACTTTCTTGTCGAAACAAATGATGATTGTCATTGTTTCGAATTGCAGCTGGATGGCCAACCAATAAGATTGCATCCCCTTCTTTAAGTATATTTTTTAATTTTTCTCTACGTCTTGCGAAAACTTCTTTGCCTAACATAACTACCTTCCTAAAACATCTTGGCTAATTCTATCTACGATGGAACTCATTGCTGATGAACCTTTTCTTTCAAAATCACGATTTTCCTTAAAGTCAGAAAAATCTTTAGATCGAGTGTTCACTTGCAAATAATAATCAGCTTCGTTTCCTATTTTATCCATAAGACGATCCGTCTTCCCCCAAAGGTATTTCTCTGAGTGATTTGCCACTACCTTTGAAGAAGATTTATAATCATCCTCACTCAATACATTTACCACTAATACTCTCTCAATTCCACGCTTTCTCATTTCTTTTACTAGGCCATCAATTTGCAAAGGATCCCAAACAGATTTTCTATAGGCTTTATAAAAAGCGTTTCCACCAAGACAGCGCTTTATCTCTGCTCTTGCTAATCCAGAGCTAACGGATTTTGGTGAATAATTATCTTCCATTGTGTAAGGACACGAAAACTTAATCTCAAAAGATTTTAAGTCTTTGGAAGAAAAAAGAGCTTTTAGCATTGGATCTAGTTTATTCAAATTAAGTTGTTCATAACTTCCACCAAACAAACTCTTACTTGGATACTGATCTTCTGCCACCTTATAGATTTGCCATTTTAAACCAGAACTCCTAGCCTCTTTTGCATAGCCGGCAGCAAAAATAGCTCCCCAACCAACTCCCACAATTTCTTGCACTGGAATTTGTTGGCGTTCTAGGCTTTCTAAAACCCCTAAATGGGCATAGGTTTTCACTAGGCCAGGCCCTAAAATGACACCTAGCTTTTTAGGTCGATAAACAACTGGACTAGCTTCCTGCTCAGAATTATCGGAAGACACTTCTTCAGCACTTTTTTCTATTTCTTGCTCTGAGGAATTCGGCTTTCCCAAACGCTTATTAATACTAGAACAAGAAACACAAACACTAATGCATAAGATGATTTTAAGAAAATTTAACATGAACAAAAAACTCCTTATTTCCATCCCCACCTTCAATGGAGCTAGGAAAGTAACTAAGAACTTCACAACCCAAATCTTTCAAACAGTCTTTAATTTTTTCTTCCACTCTTAAATAAGAATCTTCCGATTTAACAATTCCTTGTTTATTTAAAGACTTTTTATCTAGTTCAAATTGTGGCTTTACCAACGACAAAAGCTCAGTATTCTTTTTAATGTTTTTTACCAAAGAAGGCAAAATCTTCGTTATGGAAATAAAAGAAACATCCATCACAACTAGATCAATGTCTTCTAGATAGGGAGAAAGTTCCGGGTAATCCTCTAATTGCTTGGCATTTATTTTTTCAAAGACTTTGAATCGCTGGTCATCCAACAAGTCTGAATCTGTCTGTGCTTGACCTACATCCACACCGACAACACTAGAAGCATCTAGCTCAAGTAAACACTGACTAAAGCCCCCGGTTGAAACACCAACGTCTAAACATTTTTTTCCGGAAACACTTATCTTTGCCCTTGCAATTGCCGGCTTTAACTTCAAAGCTCCCCTAGAGACATATTGCAAAATTTCTGCATTTTTAATTTCAATTTGAACTTCCCCGAGAACTTGAAAGCTTGGCTTGGTAACACAAATCGAATCGACAAAAACCAAAGAACTTTGAATTAATTCTTTGGCCTTTGACCGGGACTTCACCAGCTTTTTCTCGACAAGGTACTGATCTAAACGCATTATTTTGATCGATGGGAGTTGAAGCGAACAATCTCTTTTAAGTTTTCAAAGTTACCTTCAAGGCCTTCAATTAACTCTAGAGCCTGATCGGAATTGTCTGTTAACATTTTGTTGGAGGCAATCACACCGATCAAACCAGGAAAAGAACCCATCTCAACTTTGTTGTCTTCTACCTCTAATAGATCATCTTTAATCTGAAAACAAAGCCCCAACAACTCTGCATACTCGCGAATAGATTCTCGCACCTGAGCATTGGCTTTTGAAATCAAACAGGCACCATCGGCGGCACAACGGATTAAAGCGCCGGTTTTATGTAAATGAACTTGTTCAAGTTCCGCGATGTCAATTTTGGTTTTCTGCGCCTTGATATCCACAACCTGTCCAGCAATCATTCCATAGGAGCCAGAGGCTTCCATTAGACAATTGATTAAATTTAAAGACAGTTCAGGAGAATGACTATATGCCTGAATGATTAGCTGGACAGCTTCCATGATCATGCCATCACCTGCCAACAAGGCAGTTGCTTCATCAAATTTCATATGTGTTGTTGGTTTCCCTCGGCGAAAATCATCATCATCCATACAAGGTAAATCATCATGAACTAGAGAAAAGCAATGAATTAACTCTACCGCCGCCGCATAAGGAATTAAATCTTTGTCATCAAGACCTAAGGCTTCTCCAGTCATAAGAGTCAATGCTGGACGAAACCTCTTACCCCCAGCAAACACAGCGTAGTGTATTGCCTCAGCGTAATCGCTTGCCCCTTGAACAATGTTTTCACTTCGTTCTGCCAAATAATTTTCTAGATACTTTTCAACCGCTTGCTTGCATTCATCCCAGCGTTCTTCAAATTGACTCATTAATCTTCCATTTCAAAGTTTTGAGTTACGGCATCGCCATTTTTATCAAGTCCGATCAACATCTTCACTTTCTGTTCGGCTTTTTCTAGCTCTTCTGAACATTCTTTAGAAAGCTTCACCCCTTCTTCAAAGGAACTTAAAGCTTTTTCCAGGCTTAGATCGCCTTTCTCCATTTGATCTACGATTGATTCTAACTTTTCGATTTTCTTTTCAAAATCCATATTTACTCCTCGAGCTGGAGAACTTCTGTGAATGCCTTACCTTGCGATAATCGTAGCTCCACCTTATCTCCAACTTTTAATTCTGTACTTTTTCTGATCGCTTGTTTGTCTTTCAATGGAATTGCATATCCTCGATCTAAAACCTTTAGTGGGCTTAAGGAATCTAACTTACCCATGGCATAATGCAACTCAGAACGCTTTACATTGAGCTGCGAACGAGTCAATTGCTCAAAGCTTTTTAGACTTGCAAGCTTTTGTTTTTTGTTTTGAAGGATAGATTGAGATTGTTTTATCAATCGATCTTCAAGGTTTTTTCTTTTCTGTTCAACAGCCGCTAGTTTTTGTTGTGGCGACTGTAAGCCGGCCCGAAGCCTCATCAAACTTTGTTTTTTAGACTGAATGTTTTGTGAGGCAAGGCGATCAAGCCTCCACCTTAAATCATCCAGCCTTTGATTCTTAGCCTCCAAAAGTTTTTCTGGTGAACCCAACAACTTTTTTAGGCGAAACAGATTTTGCTGACTGTAAAGAAACGAGTTCTGCATAGCTCGCCATAGACGTCTTTTGTTTTGATTAATTTTATCCATCCATTCGGCGCTATTGGCCGCCACCAACTCTGCCGCAGCACTTGGAGTAGGCGCTCTTAAATCTGCAACAAAATCACTAATGGTAAAATCAATTTCGTGCCCGACCGCACTAATCACAGGAATGGAGGACATAGAGATTTCTCTAGCCAATGCTTCGTCGTTAAAACACCAAAGGTCTTCTGCAGAACCACCACCTCTACCAACAATCATAGCATCAAAGTAACCAAGCTCATTAACCAAGGCGACTTGCTCTCTGATTTCTTTAGCAGCCATATCTCCTTGCACCTTACAAGGAAACACAGTGACCTCTAAACCTTTGAACCTTCTTTTTAATACATTTAAAATATCACGAATGGCAGCACCAGTTGGCGAGGTAACCACCGCTAGTTGCTTAGGGAACTTAGGTAGAACCTGTTTTCTCTTTGGATCAAAAAGTCCCTCAGCAGCCAGCTTCTTTTTTAATTCTTCAAACTGCCTTTGAAGATCACCAGCACCCATCGGCTCCATACTCTCGCAAACCAACTGGTAATTTCCTCTAGGTTCATAGACTGCGATTCTAGCTCTTACTAAAACCTCATCCCCATTTTTAGGTTGAAAACTAACTCGACCATTGTTGCCACGAAACATTACGGCCATGACTTGAGATTTTTGATCTTTTAAAGAAAAGTACCAATGCCCTGAACGATGCGCTGTAAAATTTGAAATTTCACCCTTAACCAATAGTGATGGGAGCTCAGACTCAAGCGTATGCTTTACCTTGCGATTTAGATCGGAAATACTAATCGCTGATTTTTGTCTACTTTGCGGTTCTGCGTTTAATTCGATGCTATTCTCCTAGCTAGCCAATCTACTGTTTTTACAGGAAAAATGCAAAACTACTGATGAAAAATAATTGCTGTACGCAGGGCTTCATTGTGCCAACAAAGCAAGCTCCAGAAAATACTCCTAAGAAGGCATTCTTGAACGAAACTTTTCCCAAATTTTTGGAATAATCCAGAATCTTAGAAGGAATTTTCTCTTTTTAGCCATCAAATGCAAATAAATGCCATTTGAGCTGGTCTGAGCCTTGCTAATTAGTAATGCAAGCAAGGAGGAAATATGCTTAATCACTATTCCCTAGAAAGTTTTGGCCCCCACTGGATCAACCTTCCACACCTAGATTTTATCATAAAAAAAATAATCAAAGCCAAAGAGCCTAAAGCAATTGAAGAAAACTATGATCTTAAAAAACAAATTGCACGAGAGAATTATCTTGAGGACTTAAAAATCATCAAAGAAAGAGAAATGTTTACTGGCAGCAGTGGGCTGTACTTATTTTAAAATAGCTTTTGGTCTAAGCTAAGGTTTTGCAAGGACCAGAAAGCACCTATCACCAAACAAAAAATCGCAAGTCCACGATGGGCTTGCAGTTGTTTCAACAAATCATTTGGTAATCGTTCTTCAGCAAGTTCCACTAAGCTTGGAGTGTTAAGCGGTATCGTAACCAATAGGCCATACATAAAAACGAAAAACGGAAAATAAAAGTCTAGCTCTTGAATTGTCATACCTTTTTATCGGAAAGACTTCAGAAAACACACACCGACCAAGGTTTGATGCCTTAGAAAACTAGCCTTTTTATGGGAAATCTTTTTAAAAATACTAGGAACAATGATCCCCCTCTCGACATAGATTTAGCTTTCTACTGGGCAAATTGTTTAAAGCACTACAATTCGTTATTCTAATATTGTGTAAATTAAATTGCCAAGGAAGGCTACTGATGAAATTGCTCTTACATTTTATGATAGTTTTTAGTCTAATCATTCCATCACCATCTTTGTTTGCGAAAAACTCCAGAGCAAAGAGACTAAGAAAAACCACAGCAGTTCAAAGCCCTTATCACCGACTGTCAGATTATGTTTTAAACAGTGAGCAAATCAGAGCATTGAGCTATCCAGATCGTGTAGCTTATTTTTACTTTATGGCTAGATCCATGGAAATGATCGATTTTAGCTTAAAAAGACATTACAAACTCAACGCTCACCTGCCTCAGGTTCAAAAAGAAATAAAAGAGCTGCAGGCTAAATTTGATTTATTACAGAGTATTGAAGACTTGGTTCTTCCAAAAGCCAACGCCTTCTTACCTTTGGTTTATCTCGGAATAGTGGGAATAGCCAGTGGAGTTGGCATAGAGGCATTAACAAATCCAAACGCTGAAATGGAAGACTATGTGGCAGCCGGAGCTGTCGGAGCGCTTACCGCCCCTCCTTTTTTAAAGGCAATTAAACCTTTATCAAAGGCGTTTGGAAAAGCAAAATCTTGGTTTAGCAAAGCACCTGAAGTAACTCCGCCAAAAGCCTCGGTAAAAGCGCCAGCAAAAGCGCCCAAGACAGAAACAGCCTCTAGTGTTGCAAAACCAAAAAACACTGGTTTAATTGTAACATCTGGTGTTGTGCTTGGAAGCGGTGTTGCTGCTGACGCTGTTAACAACGGTAAAGAAAGACCTGACACAAAAGAGACCCAGGAACCTAGCAACAAAGCGACTGAAACTTTAAACACCAGCGCTCCAGCTTTTCCTCCCACTGTCTCTTATGGTTCTGGCTCCCTTTCTCTAAACGCCATTGGACAGCAAGTAGCAAGAGATGCTTTAGGCCTTCCTCAGGTTCCCGATCGGGATCAGACTCAAGACAAAGCCTCTACAAAAGAATCAAAAGCAAAATTAAAAAGCGGCACCTGTGTCATCGCTAACTACGTAAGCGAATATGAGGAAGTAGCAGATGCCAACCTATGTAAACAAGGGGTTGTAAAGACATGTAAAGATGGTCGAATCAAATGTGGCAGCTTTGGCTTACAGCTTAAAAACGAAATTTGCGAATCGAAAAAACCTATCAACTCCTTAACCCAACGCTGTGCTGAAAGCCTTGGAAAAACTTTGATTAATGAGGGCATAGGTTACATCGACTCAAAAAAGTATAAAGAGTGGGAAGACGGAGTGCGTTCCGCTTTAAAAGACTTTGAAAACTCAAGAGTCGGAAATACCAACCAAACCTTTAATGAATACTGTTCGGCACTTAAAGATGAAGACACAGCCAAAGACTTTCCTCAGGCTGTAGAATGTAAGGCTATTAAAACTACCATCAACACTTTAATAAACAGCTTTCCTAGTATAGCTCGTCATGTGATAGAAAAGGAAAAGAAAGCAGAAGCAATTGCTAGACAGAAAGCGCGACTAAAAGCGGAAAAAGACTTCCTAGCTCAAAAAAGTTCCTGCCAAGACCCTCGGATCAAAAGCGGTGCCGATATCGCTTCTTTAGAGAGATGTACAGCCTGTGGACTTAAAGAGCAACTAGGTCAAGAGACTTCCCCTTCTCCTACCTACTTAGAAATGCTAAGGCTCTTAGCGGTTCAATGTGGCGGCAAAAAAGGAAAAAGCCTCGAAGATACGGCCAAAGATAAATCTTTAGTTCGACATAAAATGGCTCAGATGATCAGCTCTATAGGTTTTTGCCAAAATTTTCCAACAAAAAATCGTAGTGCGCAAATGAGTTTATTGAAAAACCACTACAGCGATTTAATTGCCGGTAAAGCAAGTATAGACGACGAAGAAATTAGTAAGCTTTTTGAAAAGGCTTACGGCATCGACTCAGAAGATGCGCAAAAAGCTTTTTGTGGAAAAGGCCTTCCTGCTAGTGAATTCGAATGGGGTGATGCATACAAAATGCAAAACACCTTCAATCGCAGAATGTATAAAAACAGAACCGAAAAAAATAATAGTACCAGAAGTAATCGAGAAAGATCTGGTTGGGCTGAGTGTGATACAGAAATCCAACTTAGTCAAAATAGACCAATCATCGATGGTACTCCTGCCAAGCTAGCCAGACAATACACCAAATACTTTAATGAAGAAGATGGCAATACCGCAAATTACTACACCAAAGACATTCATCGCAACCAGGTCAAGCCAAGATCCGGCATTGTTTCCTGGAACCCTGCTTATTCAGGAATTGAAAAAAATGGTAAAAGTCGTTTGGCTGAAGACCTGTTTAGTTTGATTGACTACCCTACAGAAAGAAAAAAGAAGAAATACAAAGTAAGTGAGATTTCGGACTTTATTAACGGGACCAACGCAAAACCAATTGCCAAAAACATTCAAGCCTCAAACAACTTGAAAGAGGAATTGGTCTATGCCTGTGGAGGCAATCGTCCAAAATCTCATTTAAGAAACTCAAACAAATCTAGATCGTCGGTGCGTTAGATTTATCACGCGCCGCCATTAAATATGTACTTTTGTTTTTGTAGCTAAATCACTGAATTCACAGATTATTTAAATTTGCAAGAATGCCCTGATTGAAAAATTTTTCAAGGAAAACCCGCTTTCGTCTCATCTTTTTAAAAAAAATGAAGCTTGAAGACTAGTCTCGTTGAAATTTCAAAAACATGCTGATAACCTAGGTTTAAGGTTTCTGTGGCTTGGGAACTTAGTATAATTTAAACCTTACAAGCATATACCATGGGAGCTGCCTCTGGTGCCGGTGTGCAAGCTCAGCTAGTACTGAGAAGCCTAATGGTTCTATAGCGGTGCCCACTTTAAACTAAGTGGTTTAAATATCATCATCCCAAGCGCTAACACAGAAACCCTTTTTTTTGCCTTTTTCTAGGTCTCGTAATCTGTATCATTTTGAAACAAATACTTTTTCATTAGTCATTTCATTTACTTAATGCGTTTAGCCTTGAGATTTTTTTTTAAAGTTTAAGTTGTCTCATTCCGATAATTAATTGAGTCGTAAATAAATTAAGGATTGGATCTATGAGTTTAACTGGTTTCAAAAACATTTCTTTGATGATATCAAAAATCGGAATTTTATTTTCTTTTTTATGTATCTCTTTTACCACTAAGGCCTCGGCACAAAC
The DNA here is from genome assembly GCA_002436415.1 of Bdellovibrionaceae bacterium UBA6502. Taxonomy (GTDB): domain Bacteria; phylum Bdellovibrionota; class Bdellovibrionia; order Bdellovibrionales; family UBA840; genus UBA6502. The sequence goes on from DJMA01000029.1 coordinate 157,434, forward strand.
AGTTACGTCACAACAGATAAAAGATTTAGTCAAAGAACAGATTAAAGCAGGCATCAATGATGCAGAATCAATCGCTCGTATCATTTGTATAGACAAAAATAATTTAGGTAAATCTGCCACCACGCCTCCAACCGAAAATAATAAAGAGTATAATTTTAAATCTGCTGATGACGTCTGTAAGGATTTAGTTTCTGATATAGCAAAAGGAATGGTGTCGGACAAAAGCACCGACGGATGTGATGAGGTGAAAAAAGAGTTTCATGAGATTGCGTCTGCCTGTAGCGAAATTGGAGACTTCACAAAAATAATAAGCAAATCAAAAGCTAAAAATATGTCCTATCTTTATGGTTGCCAACAGACTTACGACAAATGTTTTGACGTTTATACTGGTAAAGACAAAAAGGCTAAGGATGATGAAAAAGAGGTTTGTAGTTTTTTAGCCGTTAAAAATAAAGACGACGATTACATTGACAGCTTAGGCGATAAAGTTAGAGAGGCAAAAAAAGAGCTCTCCGAAAACATGACCGAAAGCCAAAAGAAAGCACAAGATGATATCAGTGCAAGACAAGAGCAAGTTCGAGAATTGCAACAAAGTCTTCAAGAAGGATTAACAAAGATTCAGCAAGCTGAACAAGCTGTTATTGATTTAAACTATGAGCTTGAAAACGAAAACACAAAGGTTGAGCTGAACCTTGAGAATGAACTTTTAGAACTTAGATCGCAACTGGATCTAGCACAAGGCCAAGGCGTATTTGACGTTGAAGCCCAGTATGACAGACGACTACAAGAAGAAAAGCAAGCCTGCTTATCTGAGGGTACCAATGAATATAATGAATACAAAAAAATGTTACAAGCAACCAATGCTTCTGGTAAAGGCGTAACCAATGCTCAAATCTCTAAGTACACTAGCAAGACTCCCGCTCAATGGGCCAGTTATTTTTCTACTCGATGTTTGAATAGTACGGCCTACCTAGCTAAAGTAAAACAATATAATCAAGAAAGGGTTTCTGCGCTAGCTGCTAAAAACAATCAGATTAAAACTCTCCAATCACAAATTCAGCTAAAAATCACCGCCGCCCAAAAGCAAGTAATTGCTCTAGCAAAATCAGGACAGATTAAAAAACAAAAAGCCATTGCTTTAAAAAACCAATTGCTGCAATCGAACAATCAGCTTCAGCAACGAATTAACCAACTACAAAAGCCAGACCAAAGTTTAATCATGCAGCAAATGCAGCAACAACAAACATTCATGCAAGAAATGGAAGCGGTTCAAAATATTGATAAGCGCTACGCACAACTAAAAAACATTTCCATTTCTTCTGAGCAGTTCGACCACCTGCAAAAAATTAAAGGCATGGGCCCCGGTAAAGTCTCAGACCCTAACAACAAGGGACTAAAAGAAGTTACTGAATTGGAAGAGAAATATTTGGCTTGTTATCTAGCAGAAAACCCATCCAGTAAGAAAAAACTAAAACGTGCCGCCAGATAAAGTAATCTGAAGCTCTTTTGAGGGCTTTTAGCCCTTGCCAAGCCCCGTTAACAAACGTCATAATGGGGCCATGACATTTAAGAAATTCCTAAATATTTTCATTGGTTTATGTTTGCTTGCCGGCCTAGGAATGGGCGGCTATGTTTATTATTTAGCTAGTAACTTACCGAAGATTATTACGGTTGAAGATTACAAGCCTCTAGTTGTATCAAAAGTATATGCAAAAGATGGTCAAGAGATTGGAGAGTTCTTTCGTGAGAAGCGAATCGTTGTTCCTTACGAGAAAATTCCAAAGCATGTTGTCCATGCCTTTTTGGCAGCAGAGGACTCAAGTTTTTTTGAACATGGCGGGATTAATCTGCAAGCCATTTTCCGTGCGGTGATCGCAAACATTAAGGCTGGTAGAAAAGTACAAGGTGGTTCAACCATCACACAGCAGGTTGCCAAGTCTTTAATGTTAACTCCTGAAAAAACTTATACACGAAAAATCAAAGAAGCTTTTCTTGCTTTGCAGATGGAAGAGAATTTAACGAAGGAAGAAATTTTATACCTTTACTTAAATCAAATCTATCTTGGTCAAGGAGCTTATGGTGTTCAAGCTGCTGCTGAAAGTTACTTTCGTAAGGACGTGAGTGAGTTAAGCATTGCAGAGGCAGCCATTCTAGCTGGTCTTCCCCAAGCTCCAAGTAGATACTCACCAACGAAAAACTCCGAAAGAGCAAAGGCCCGCCAACGCTACGTATTGAGTAGGATGGAAGCAAACAACTTTATCACAAAAGAACAACATGATGAATTTGTGGATAAAGAGCTTAAAGTGTATTTTCGAGTTAACTACAAAGAAGTGGCACCATACTATGTTGAAACTCTGAGACAATATCTAGTAGAAGAACTGGGTGAACAAGCGGTTCTTGATGAAGGAATTCAAGTTTTTACTGGAGTAAATGTAAAAGACCAACTCGCTGCGAATGAGGCAATGCAGGATGGTTTGCGTGAAGTAGATAAACGCCAAGGCTTTCGAGGCGCGATCAAGAACATTCAAGATCCTGCTGAAATTCGAAAATTTTTAGAACAAACCAAAAAAGACGCTGTTGATGATTTAAGAAACTACATTGTCATCAAAGCCGACGGAACCACTGAAGAAGAAGAGTTTAAGCTCACATACAGCTTAGAATCTGAAGTAAAAAAAGAAGACGAAGAAGAAAAAACTGAAAGATCTGCCCTTCCTTATTACTACAAATTAGGTGGCCTGAGCAAAGCCGTGGTTACTCAAGTAAATGACAAATGGGGATTCGTAGAAGTTAAACTAGCTGAAACCCAAGGTTTGATTGATTTTGAGAGCATGAAGTGGGCTCGTAAACCAAATCCTGAACTTCGTTCTTGGGAAGATTTTATTTCTAAACCATCGGATGCATTACAAGTCGGTGATGTAATCGAGGTTAAGATTTTAAATGATCGTTTTCGCAGTAGTGAAATCACCAAAAAGCTTAACGAATACAAATCTAGAATGAAAGACAAATACGAACGCCCTGCGGAACTTCCTGTGTTTGACGAGTACCTTGAACTGGCGCTCGAACAGGAACCAATCGTAGAAGGTGGACTGATCGCATTTGATATTAACACACAAGATATCGTTGCAATGGCTGGTGGGTACGACTTTAAAAACTCTCAGTTTAATCGAACCATCCAGGCCGCTCGCCAAACAGGAAGCTCTTTTAAATCCATCGTATTTGGTGCAGCTCTTGATAAAGGCTACACTCCTTCAACTGTGATCGTAGACTCCCCTATCGTATACGAAGAAAAGGTTGTCACAGAAACAGAAGATGGTGAAACCAACGAAGAAGTTAGAAAATGGAAACCCCATAACTATTCAGAGAAGTTTTCTGGAGATATCCTTTTTAGAAAAGCTCTGATTAAATCCATGAACATTCCAACCGTTAAAATTTTAGATGATATCGGTGTAAATTGGGTGGCAGAATACTCCCGTCGCCTTGGTATTTTTAGCCCTTTAAATTTAGATTTATCACTTGGCCTAGGTTCAAGCAGCGTTACCCTCTATGAAATGACAAAAGTGTTTGCGACCTTTGGTAGAAACGGAAAACGCATTCGCCCAAGGCTTCTGTATAAAGTCACTACTCCACAAGGAGAGGTTCTACTGGAAGAGAAATCTTTGGACGAAAGATTTAAAGATGAAATTGCTCAACTTGATCTAGAGTTTGAAGAAAAAGCAAAACAAATTGCTGAGCAAAAACTTTTGGACGAACAAAAAAGACTAGAAGCGGAAGCAAATGGTGAGCTTACTGAGGGCCAAGAAGCTGCAGAGAAGCAAAACACAGAACCAATGAACTTTGAACAAACCAAAAAAGACATCTTAGCGGAAATGCGCAGAAAGAAATTTCCAGATTTCTATTATGCAAACAAAGATCAATTAATTGATCCAAAAGTTGCTTACCTAACAACTAGCTTATTGAGCGCGGTGGTTGAAGAAGGCACAGGAAGAAACGCTAAGGTTCTTGGTCGTCCAACGGCTGCCAAAACAGGTACTACCAATGGCTTCTATGACGGTTGGTTTATCGGCTATACAGCCAATATTGCTACCGGGGTTTGGGTTGGATTTGATAACGAAAGATCTCTAGGAAAAAGCGAATCTGGTGCTATGACAGCTTTGCCAATTTGGTTACAGTTTATGAAAGCAGCTCATGAAGATATTGCACCAAGAGCTTTTCCTGTTCCTGATGGAATCGTTTTCGCCAATATCGACACTGAAACTGGTCAACTAGCTACAGCAAGATCTGGCAATGTTGTTAGGCAAGCTTTCATCGAGGGCACCGAACCTAAACAATCTTCTTCTATTATTGATTCCGAAGAGGAAAAAGAACTACTCAAAGAGGATCTTGTAAACTAAGATCCTCAACTATGGATTCACACATTCGCTTAAAAGGCGTTAAACAAAATAACTTAAAAAATTTTGATCTCGACATTGAACTGGGCAGCTTTACCGTTATTTGCGGCCCTAGTGGCTCTGGAAAAAGTAGCCTAGCCTTTGAAACTTTGTATGCTGAAGGACAAAGGCGTTACATCGATAGTTTATCTAATTATACAAAACAATTTTTAAACAAAGCTCCAAAGCCTGATTTGGATTCCATCGATAATATTCCTCCAGCCATTGCTTTGGAGCAGAAAAATCAGGTAAGAAACTCACGTAGTACGGTTGGCACAACTACAGAGTTAAACGACTACTTACGGGTATTTTTCGCAAAGGTCGGACGAGCCTTTTGCCCTTTTGGCCATGGGAAGATTCTTAGTGAAGACAGTGGTAAAGCTCTTGCCAGGCTCCTTAAGGAAAACTCCGGTGAACGAGGTTATATCGTTTTCAGAGTAGACGAAAAGAAAAGAAGCCTATCAGAAAAAGAATTGTTAAAAAACCTAATCAAAGACGGTTATCAAAGATACATCGAAAAATTTTCTGAAGGGGAACGCCCCGAAGTTTTAGACCTCAGCCCAACGAGCAATTTACCTAAGAAAGATTTTTGGATTTTAATCGACCGCCTTGCTGTGGACGAAAAAGATAGCGGCCGTATCCAAGACTCCATTCGTAATGCTTATTCTGCAAGTTTAAAGTACAACTTATTTTTAGGTGGAAGATTTAGCTTCATAGACACCAATGCAAAAGAAAACAAATTCTCTGATGAATTGGCCTGCTCTACTTGTGAATATGCACTTCCTCCAGTAACAGAGGCCCTTTTTAATTTTAGTAGCCCTGTTGGCGCTTGTAATAACTGTAATGGTTTTGGAAATGTTCTGGAACTCGATATCAACAAAATTGTACCAAATCCAAAACTAAGCATTTCCAAAGGTGCCATTTATCCCTTCACGATGCCAAGTGCAGCAAGGCAAAAAGCCAAGTTAAATGCTTTTTGCAAAGACGAAGGCATTGATACAAAAACGGCTTGGCGTGAACTTTCAAATGAAACCAAAGAGCTTGTATTAAATGGCCGTGGAAAGTTTAAAGGTGTTTACGGACTCTTTAGTAATTTGGAGGAAAAACGCTATAAGATGCATGTTCGCATTTTCTTGGCCAGATTTAAATCTCCCTCTAAGTGTCAGGTTTGCGGCGGAGCCCGTTTGGTTCCAGAAGCCCAGCACGTATACATTGGCGGAAAAAACTTTAAAAACTTACAAGAGATGTCTTTTGGTGACCTACAAGATTTTTTCAATCGTTTAAAAATCACACCCACTGACGAAGAACTAGCGGCCGAAGTATTGAGGCAAATCAAAAGTAGACTAACCTATTTGAATGAAGTTGGACTGCACTATCTAACTCCAATCAGAGAAACTAGAACCTTATCCGGTGGTGAATACCAACGCATTAAGCTAGCTAACCAACTAGGAATGGAATTATCTCAAACATTGTATGTTTTGGACGAACCAACCATTGGGCTTCACCCGCGTGACAATGAAAGACTAATTGGGATTCTTAAAAAATTAAACGAGCAAGGCAACACACTAGTTATTGTCGAACACGATCGTGATGTGATCGAGAATGCTCAAAGCATTGTTGAGATTGGGCCACGATCCGGTATTTACGGCGGCGATCTTGTGTTTAATGGCTCTAAACAAGAGTTTTTAAAAGACAAAAAATCAGTTACAGCAAAGTATTTACAAAAAGAATCTGGTGAAAGTAGCAGTCAATACAATTACCAAGAAGCTGATCACTTTATCGAATTAAAAGGCTGTGTTGGTAATAACTTAAAAGCCGTTGATCTTAAAATTCCTATCAATCGTTTTAGTGTTATCACGGGAGTCTCTGGCTCAGGTAAAAGTAGTTTAATTAGAAACACACTTTATCCAGCGGTTGCAAGAGAGCTTGAGAAAGATTTTGATTCCTGCCTAGCTTTTTCTGAAATAGAAGGCGTTGAGTATTTAAAAGACGTAATTTCCATTGATCAAAAAGCTGTTGGTAGAAGTGGCCGCTCTAACCCGGCATCTTATCTTGGTATTTATGATGAAGTTAGAAAGCTTTTTGCAAATACAGCAGAAGCCTCTGACCGTGGTTTAAAGGCTGGTTATTTTAGTTTAAATGTAGACGGTGGTCGCTGCCCAACATGCACTGGTGATGGTTTTATTGTAGTTGATATGCAATTTATGGATGACGTCATCTTAGAGTGTGAGGACTGTGGCGGGGCTCGATTTAAAAAAGATACTTTAGAAATTCGCTTTAATGGAAAAAACATTGAGCAAGTTTTAAAACTCACCGTGGATGAAGCATTCGATTTTTTCGTAGAATACCCAAAAATCAGAAGAGCCCTCAATTACCTACAAGAAGTGGGATTGGGATACATTCAACTTGGACAACCCGCTAATACATTGAGTGGTGGTGAGTCACAGCGATTAAAAATTGCTAAAGAACTTAGCCGCTCCAAACTAGAGTCTACTCTGTATATTCTTGATGAACCAACCACAGGCCTACACTTTCAAGAAGTAAGTTTGTTGGTTCAGGTGCTTCACAAATTAGTTGAGAAAGGCGGAACGGTAATTGTTATTGAACATAATTTAGAACTAATCCGAGAGGCCAATTACATCGTTGATGTTGGTCCCGATGGAGGAGTTGAAGGTGGTCAAATCATCTACCAAGGTAGCCTCCAGGGATTAAAAGACCAAGAAGAGTCTTTTACGGCAAAGTATTTGTAAATGAAACTTTAAAACATTTATTGGTGGCGCGAGTCAGAAGATTTTAAGTAAGAAAGTGAAGAGCTGAAAACTTCTTTTAACTCTGTTGAGGAATAGTCCATATAATTGATGACTTCAAAGGGAGCCTCTTCAGAGTACAACTCCGAAAGTTTTAACATGTCTTTATCGCTTCGATCCAGCAACTGCGCCTGCTCAGAAATCATTGCTTTATTTTCGTCTAAAAAGCTTAAAGCCTTATACCTATCGTACCAAGTCAGTGGGTTTATCATATCAATAGAATCAATTCCGTACCCAATAATGGATGCAGTTGTCGCTCCACCTGCAATACCTGACAAGCTTGTCATCAGGCCATAAGCTAATCCAGTTCTCCAAAAAACACTTTTTCTTAAATAAAAACTAGTGGCCATGAAAGCTAAGCCAAAACTTCGAGGAACTAAAAAAATCACAAGGCCAGCTTCTGCTAAAGCCACTCCACCCGCTATGGATAAATTCATCAAACTAGATCTAGTAATTTGGTCTTCTGTATATCCATAGGTATCTCCCATTGCCTGACAGCGAACAGAGTTTTCCGAAGTTTGTTTGCATTTTTTAATGAAAACTCTATTTTTCTTTTCATAGGAAGTGGTGCATTTATCAAACTCTCTATACAGTTCAATATCCTCTTGGGTTATTTTATGAAGTGCTTTGTTATAAATTTTAGAAATAACATTCATCTCTTCATCTGTAACGGTATCAACCATTGCTGATTTGATTCTGGCGTTACCAATTTCTCCCACTCCTCTACCAGCAATTTCCTTTTTCTTTCTTTTTACTTTTAAAGCACAATCTTCAGCAAAGTTATGAGTGTAATGAGTTTCTACTTGTAGGAACTCTCTTGAACTTTCGAAGTCTGAGGGAATAAAACTGTACTTCACTGGCTTCATTGCAAAGCTAGAAATGGATACCATCAATATTAAAGCGACTTTTAAATACATATTTATCCCTCATTAAATAATGCTTCACTATAACGCCTTTCCATTTAGCTAGTGAAGAAAAGGGGCAGTGTTTGTAAAGAATATAAGTTTTTACAAATTTTGCGGCCTAAGCATTGGATTTAACCACTGAAACTAGCTCTTCTTTACGATGAGAAGAATAAGCACTAAAGCGATAGCACTTTAAACAGTCTTGTACAAAAATCATACAGCCAAGACAAGAGGCGAAAACTTGTGTTTCACAATGAAACACTTAAATTTGAGTTCCCCGTTTTTAACCAAATTTTCGACAATTTCAGCCTGTAAAACTAAAGATGTATAAAAATTTGACGATAAGAAAGTTGTCAATTGTATACGGATTCATACAATAAAGGGGAGATCCATGATTAATTGGGAAGAGTTTGATCATATTCACGTGATTAAGAAGCTAAAGCACATCCTTCACAGCTGGTGGAATGTCGATATTATTTTCACCGATGATAAAGGTTATTTAAGAGGAGCTGATAGAGATGAGGCTTCATACTGCAATGATGCTGTAAGATACTATTTAATGAAAGACTCCTGTCGTGAGCAACTGGTTGGATTCGCTAACCGATCCCTTCAAGATTTAAGACAAAGTGGTAACAAGTACCTAGTTCGCACTTGGGACGTAGCTGGTTTTGATGTAGCAGTAGTTCCTATAGTGATTGAAGGCGAATTAATGGGTTCTGTTTTGTGTTTAGGTTTCTGGCGTGACAATCATGAAGAAGATATGCCTGCAATGTTAAGAGAGAGACTTGCTGCCTTTGGTGCCGACTCCAATGTGATTGAAGCTGGTTTATCAAAAGTTAGAACCCTTCGTGAACAAGACCGTCAGCACTTTGTAGACCTAGTAGATCTAGTTGGACAAGAGGTTGTGACCCTTCACCTAGAAATTAGCTCCAGAGAAGATCGTATTAACGAGTTAAATAAAGAACTAGGTGGTCGCTACAAATATGACAATATGATTGGTAAATCAAAACCAATGCAAGACCTATACTCTTTAATGGATAAAATTAAAGCGGCTGACAGTACAGTTTTAATTACTGGTGAAAACGGTACTGGTAAGGAGTTGATTGCAAAAGCAATTCACTATAATTCTATGAGAAAGAATCACGCTCTGGTAATTCAGAACTGTTCGGCCTTTAACGATAACTTACTTGAATCCGAACTATTTGGTCATATCAAAGGCTCCTTCACAGGTGCAGTAAAAGATAAAAAAGGTCTTTTCGAAATGGCTCACAAAGGAACTTTCTTCCTGGATGAGATTGGTGATACTAGTCCAAGTATGCAGGTAAAATTACTTCGAGTTTTACAAGAAGGTACTTTTATCCCTGTTGGTGGTGTTGACCCAAGACGTGTGGATGTAAGAGTATTGGCCGCAACCAATAAGGACCTAAAGAAAATGGTTGAAGAAGGTAGTTTCCGTGAGGATTTATACTACCGACTAAACGTAATCCATATTCAAGTGCCATCTTTAAAAGAAAGAAAAGAAGATATTCCACTTTTAATTGAGTACTTCTTAGAAAATGCAGCCAAAGCAGCTGGGCAACAAAAGAAAGTGATGACCAAAAAAGCTTTAGAAAGACTTTATGACTATTCTTGGCCAGGTAACATTCGTGAATTGCAAAACGAAGTAGAGAGACTAGTTGTTTTAGCAAGTCACGAACAAAAACTTACTCCAGAAATGCTTTCTGCTAGAATTCAACAAGAAGGTTCTAAGCAAAATGTTCAAGGGGCGAGAGTTCATGGTAAATTGAAAGATGCTCTAGAAGAATTAGAAATGGAAATGATTTCTGAAGGTCTTCGTAGAACAGGTTGGAACAAATCAAAACTAGCAAAGGAATTAGGTATCTCTCGTGCTGGTTTAATCATGAAAGTTGAAAAATACGGTTTAGATAAACGAAAGATGAATCGCTAATTTCGACCCAAGTAAAAAACTTTAAGGCTAGCAGAGATGCTAGCCTTTTTATTTTTCAAACTAAAGACTTATCATGCAATGCTTTCACTAGTGACCATAATATCTTCTCAGTAAATTTTGTTTTTTTTCAAAAGAATTCGTAGATAATCCTGACAGGCTTTGGAAAGCTTTACGATTCGATCCATTTCTTTTTTTATTTCAATAACTTAAGCACTCTGTTTTGCAACTCCTTTTGAAAGCATTACTCTATTAAACTGGCACAAGACTTGCCTATAGGAAGGCTGTGTGGTTGCTGAAACTTAGGGGTGAAAGCAACTGGGGCAAGTTAAAAAAAATTGGGAGTATTTATGACAATGGAAGAAAATTGCGAACAACTTCGTAGTTTAATTCAGTACAAGTTCGACAAGAAAGTAGAATTCTACGCCTTACCTAAAACCAATAACTCACAAGAGTTACTTGAAAACGAGATGGCAGTATCGCTTCTACAAAACAAAAACCTTCGCCACTTCTTTAAAGGGAATCAGTTGATCATTCCTGTTTTTAGATCAAAGGCACTAGATGGCGCAGCAATCATCATTGATGGCGCCGAATTAAGCAGAGAGGAATGTCTGCAAATTACAGATTTGGTCGAGCTATTGATTACTGACATTATGACTCTAGAGTCAGAAAGCGATTTGCTTAGACAAAGCACTCGTCAGTTAGAAAACCAAGCCCGCCAAAGTTTAAATGTCAGCCTAGAATCACTTAGTAACGATATCGTTCACTAATATAGACTGGACTAAACGCAGAGTAAAAAGCCACATCTCTTATTGATGTGGCTTTTTTTTATTTTTCCTAGCCCATGGCCCTCCATTTTATTAAACTAATAAGACCACGGAGGATGAATGACGGCACTTTCTAAAAAGGATTTAGGTAACTCAGGAATTAGTGAATTTTTAATCCATGAGCTTGGCGCAAAAATTGAGGTTTATCCCTTAGCTGGTGATGCTTCTGCGAGAAAGTACTTTCGTATCGTCCGCGATCAGGAGTCTTTTGTTTTAATGCAGTGGGAGGCCTTTAAATCTCTTTCTGACTACCCTTTTACAAACATAGGTAGTCATTTTAGCAAGCACAATGTGAGACTACCTAAAATCATTGGTAGCCGTCCTGAAGAGGGTCTGCTTTTATTAGAAGACCTCGGTGATTTAACTCTAGAAAGGAAGTTTTGGGAATCTAGAAACCAAGAAGATTCCTTAAACTTTTATGAACAAGCCATTGAGCAGCTCATCAAAATTCATTATCCCTCCACTGCCGATCGAGACGAAAACTGTAAGGCCTTTCAAATTCAATTTGATAGCGAAAAGTTTCAATGGGAGTTGAACTATACAAAGCAACACTTAATCGAAGGCCTTTGTAGAATTCAACTCAGTGATACTGAGAAGAAACAATTAAACAATATTTACCTGGAAATTGCTGATCGTTTACACGAAGAAGATAAGTTCATTAGCCATCGCGACTATCACTCTAGAAACCTAATGATCAAACTCGGTAAAGTTAACGTAATTGACTTTCAAGACGCTCGCTTAGGCCCAATTCAATACGATTTGGTGAGCCTTTTAAAGGACTCTTATGTAAATATCAGCAAAGAAATTGAGTCTCATTTACTCAATCATTATTTAGACCTTCGCACGCAATACATTACCAAGAAAATCAATAAAGATGCCTTTGACGAAGTTTATCAGCTTCAAACCATCCAACGTTGTTTTAAAGCCACTGGGAGCTTTGCTAGTTTTTATCAAACCAGAGGTGATACTCGATACCTTCATTACATCCCTGACACTCTTACGACTGTACTAAAAGCCTTGGATCACTTTCCTGAGTTTAGCTTTTTAAAAGAGTTAATTTTGCGCGATGAAGTTATCGGCGTGGATTATAATAGTTTATGAAGGCTTTGATTTTATCTGCAGGCTTAGGAACTCGATTTCGCCCGGTTAGTGAAAAACTCCCTAAACCGGCGATTCCTTTTTTAGGTCTGCCAATCGCTTTATATGCCGTTGAGTATTGCCTGCAATTGGGCGCTACTGAGTTTTATTTCAATACGCACCACCTTCCAGAAAAATTAGAAGAGACTTTGAGTCCTTATCTAAAAGCAGCCAATTTAAAATTTCATTTCGTAAATGAAAAAATAATATTAGGCAGTGGTGGCGCACTAAAGAATCTAGAAAGTGAATTGCAAGAGGAAGAGAAATTTTTGCTCTGTAATGCGGATGAATTAATTTTACCGCATAAGATTGACGACTTTAAAGATTTTATAAATAACTTTGACCCAACAAAGCAAATCTCCTCCCTACTTTGCACGAAGCATCCAGAAGTAGGAAAACGCTTTGGTGGTGTTTGGGTAGATTCACAAAATTTGATTCATGCGTTTGGAAAAGACCAAATTGATGATTCCCTATGTGGCTTGCACTTTATGGGCTTATCCGTTTTCTCTTCCAAAATTCTCGATTTCCTTCCTGAAAAGAAAGAAAGTAATATTTTATACGATGGTATCATGGCTTCATTGCAAGAAAATTTTCAAGCCAATGCTTTTGAGTTAGATTGCCTCTGGGAAGAGCTTGGAAATCAAAAAGAGTTTATCGAAGCTCATAATGTTGTTTTTAAACACTGGCAAAACCCCTGCACTGACATAATAAAGTCATGTATCAAACGTTTTGCTCCCGATACTTTAAAGCAGCAATTTTTAACACAATACAAAGGCGTTCATAGAAACTTTCAAAGTCATCGTAATGATGCCAGCGAGGGTGGTTGGAACATCAACTTATCAGGTTCTGAGGTCGCAAAGCTAGAGTCATATAAAGAGTGTATTTTTCTGAAACCAATGCACGAGGAAGAAACCGAAAAGCATCAGCAAATCTTTATTTAATACAACAGATACCTAAATTTGATCGACTGAACATCTGGAGTCTCCTGAAGCCGGGAAATTAATATTATATATAATCTGAATCTATTCTTATTGGTGTAAAGCAAAATACGTTAATAAATGAGACCAAAACCCTAATTTTCAGTCTTTAATAAATAGACCTTACATATTTGTCTCAAAATACCGAATATTAATACATATGGAAAATAAGATTTGGATACTAGTTGCAGACGACGAAGATGATATTCGCAAAATTGTGCGTGATGCGCTAGTAAGCCGCATTGGACCTCATGTGATGGTCGTAGAGGCCAAAGATGGTAGCGATGCCGCTAGTCGCCTACAGCTACAAGCCTTTGATTGTATTATCACCGATCTGAAAATGCCTCGAAAAGATGGAGGCCAACTTATTAATGCTGTTATGGACTCTCAGTTTAATGCAAAAACTCCCGTAGTCGTTTTAACTGGCTTTCCCGATGAATCCATCACCAACTCTTTTATGCACATTACAATGTTAGAAAAACCAATTCGTGCAAAAACTCTTGTAGAAGAAGTTGAGAAACAACTAAAGCTAGGGAGAACAGACCAAAGAGTAGCGGCCTATTTGTTAAATGACTTTTTAACCGGAGTACAAGAATTTTTTAGTCAATCGCTTAGCCAAACTCCAAGCATTGACTCGCCAAAAATGAAAGCTCCCAAAGCAAATCTGGCTGGTGAGTTCGTATGTGCTATGACCATAAAACGTGGCCGAACTTTAGGAAGATTTGCTGTTGGCTTTGATGGAAGCCTATTGCAAGAAATTGCAAAGCGCTTAATTCCAGACAAAAAAGGTAACAACTTTGATGGAGCAAAAGTTGCCAAAGTTATTGGATCAATGCTCTTTAACAATAGTATCAAGAGCAAAGACGAAAAAGGAATCATTGATTTAGTGGAGAACTTAGCTTTTCACACCGGGCATAGTGGTAACTACAAAAAGCTCTTAGCCTCAAAAGGCATTGTGATCGAAGTTCATACAGAATTTGGTACAGCCTACGCCCAAGCCCTTTCTGGGGATGAAACCATTATGCTAAAAACAGCATGATCAAAACTTTAGATCAACTTTTTTTAAATGCTTAACTTACCTAGAACAGCCTTCTTACTTGCGCCAGTGTGTTCTGGTAAATTCAATGCTTTATCGCTTAAGTAGCAACCCCCAAGGTAAGCAAAAGCAGCTGCCTCAACCTCTTGGTCTTTGATTCCTATACTTTCAATGGATAAAACTTTTGAATTCCCTTCTAGCAAATTGCTTAAATTTTTCACCAAAGTTTTGTTTTTGGCTCCTCCGCCACATAGGTAAACCTTTTCAGGAATTTGTGGTAAAAACTTTCTATAGGCGTCAAATATAGAATAAGCCGTTAGCCAATTAAGCGTTGCAGTTGCATCATACAAGCCTAGAGCTTTTAGTTGTTTGTAGAATTTCTCTAAAAAAATCTCACCAAACTCTTCTCTCCCACAACTTTTTGGCGCCTTCTTCCGAAAAAAAGGATGCATATACATTTTTTGAAACAGCAGTGCATTGGCCTTTCCTTTAGCAGCAATGCTTCCGTTTTTATCAAAGGATATCTCAGATTTTGAATACTTTTGTAAAAACAAATCCATCAACATATTTGCCGGGCCGGTATCAAAAACCTTTTTTTGTTTCTTATCAAAGTAGCTTAGATTGGCGATTCCACCTAAATTTTGAAAAACACAAGACTTTGCTTTAACTTTATTTTTGAAAAGGTATTCATGAAACAGCCCTGCCAAGGGAGCCCCCTGTCCCCCCAATGCGATATCGGCTGAGCGAAAATCACTTAAGACCGGAATTCCTAAGCCCTTACTAATAAAGCTAGTCTCTCCAATTTGCAAACTAGCGTTTTTGCCACTATGAAAGATAGTTTGACCATGCAGAGCCACCAAATCAATTTTCCAAGCCTTGGCTTTTTGGATACTCTTAATTTGCTGGGCATACATCTTTCCTAATTCATAATGTGCTATTGAAAGCTCTTCCACCTTTGCTAAACCTTTTGCACAGTGAAGAATATGTTTTTTTATTTTTTCAGGAAATCGTTTCGCACTATGATCCAGTACTTTTAGGTTTTGCGTGTCTTTGTTCCAACTACATAGCACGTAGTCTACTCCATCAATGCTCGTACCATTCATAACACCTAATATATTATAATTTTTTTTTGATTTTAACATGACTACCTTTCAAATTAAAAGCCGGCATCTGCTTGGCCAGTAACCGGAGGATTCAACAATGGTCCCGACTGCCCTTCACCACCAAAAGGTAAGGCAGAACTTTGTAAAAATTCTTTCGAAACCACTTTAACACTATAGCCTACCCTTCCGCCAACCTTACAGTTACCATTGCTCGGACTTCCACCATCTTCGATTTCCGCAGTGCAGTCGCCGAAGCGCTCTGTAGGACTTCCATAATTTCCAACACCAACCGGCGCCCAACCCGTAAGTAAATGTTTCCAGTTAAAAACTCTATACGGATTTGCAGGCGCAAAACCCTTTGCCACTTGCTGAGTTACCTGGTCTTTCACATCTTTTAGGTTATCAGAAATTATATAGTCTGGAATCATTATGCCCTTATTTTCTCCAGTGCGTTGGCTATAGTAGCTTACTGCTTTGGGTTCAATGGCATAATAGGTTAAATCAAATAAATCGGGGGCCACCGCTATTGCTTCCATCTCAGTTAGTACGGGATTTTGTCCATTACCATTTCCTAAAACGAGCTGATCAGGAATGATAGAGCCAAATGAATTAAGAGATAACTTACCTGGTTGAGAGCCCGCTCTAGGCCAAATCCTTGCTGCTTCACTTAAAGAGTATTGAGAACCCAATCCCACTGTGTCTCCAGGGAAACGACTATAGTTGGGAATGTTACGAATGGAATAAGCTTCGCCACTTGGAAGACCGTCTCCACTCCAAATGGCTGGTAACAAAGGATCTACAGAAGCGCCGGCAGATCTTGAAGAACCACTTGGCCAAGACACATTTGCCCAAGGCCCTATTGCGCCACCAAAAGGCATAGCATAAGACTCCGCTCTTATATTATGACTTCCTAAAATTGGCATAAAAGGTTTCGTGGCTGGTACATTTACGGAAACACCACTATAAATTGCCACCCAAGGATTTTTTTCTACACCAACACTACTCTTCATTAAGTCATCGTCTGACCATGGTTGTGAGGCTGCTGTACTGTCTACAGAAAGTTCTTTCAAAAATCCGGTATAACCGTAGGGCGCTAAGCTTGAGTCTGTTGCACCAGCAATCACTTTTGTTGGATTCGAATATGCTTCTACTAAAGAAGACCTTACCCCGCTACAACCACTTGATGCACTCTGGCCGACAAAGAAGATTAACGGGTAAACATGATTGATCATTAACCAATCCGTTGCTCCTGTGTAAAGCTCTAATGAGTTTACCCAAGTTACGTTTACTTTATCCTGACCACCCGTTCGATTTCCCCAAAAAGTTCTTCGAACCCCTTCAGCAATTGAGTTTCCCTCCAAGTCCTGCCCATTTTCTAATTTTTGCTTAAGCTGTCGAATACGCATTAATTTGTTTCGAACATCTAATTTAAAATTTGCTATGAAGTTCGCTGCCGCATTCCAGTTATATCCTCCTGCTCCTTGGCATGTGCTGTCGATTTGCCTCTGTAATCTTCTAAATTGACTAGCGATAATCGCATCGGTGGGAAGAATCACCGCAATATTAGGCAAGGTTGGTAAGGTAATCCCCACATTACTGCCATTTTCTGATTTACAAATATTGTCTGTTCCGGCAGAGGCTGGAATGTTTGTGTCAACAACCCACCCACCATGGTTTATACACACCATCGGTGGTAATGTGGTGGCTGATGGAACTCCCCCCACAGCACTTCCACCCCAAGTATCTAAGGGACTTCCAATTGGAGAACTACCACCGTTTTGTAAAACCCTTTTTAACGGATGCCCCTCCTGAGGTTGTACGCGCCCAAAGTCTCCTAGAACTCTCACTCTAAAAGCTAATAGCTTCCAAGCTTGGCGAATTTGATAATTGGTATGAGCGATGGCGTTTAATACTTCTGCTTGCTTTTGCGCTCCGTACATTGCGGCTAGATCGGCAGAGTTTTGTACGTTGATTTTTTCATGAACTACCAAACCAATGTTGGTAACCATCGCAAAGAAGACAAATAAAACCTGAAAAATCAGCACGATAAAAATCGTGATCTGACCCTTTTGATTGTTGATAGATTTACTTGTTAAAGTTTTCATGCTTTTACCAAAGTTGTTTACCCGCCCTAATTCCTTAAAACCATTTTATTATTTTTATTTTTAACTCTTAAAGAATAGCAAAAAATTATGAAATCTTTAATTCATTCGCAGATCATTCTAGACTTCTCGCTAAGACTACTTGGGCAAAAAAGGATCTTAAAAAAGAAGAATCATTTTGGGCTTGGTATACAATTTTATTTTATTTTTTCTAGACCGCGTCTTCTTAAAATTTGCCATGGACAAAAGGCCAAAGCCACAGTGAACCTTAGATTCTAGAAGCATTTTTCATTACTATAGTATGGTGACATCAGGAGTGAACATGAGAATAGTTTTAAGTTTTATTTGTCTCTGGATTTTTAGTCTTCCCACCTATGCAGATATCGTTGCCGAAGGCTGGTACAAGGTCCTGTCAGCCAATGTTCATGTTGGTTATTATGTAAGTCGCTTTGAGTACGACTCTAAAAAACGAGAGTTTATTAGTAAAAGTTTTTTAAAAACCAACGCTGCTGGTGGCGACATCACAGAAAGTATGGAAGCCTTTGCTGATGAAGGAATGAACCCTATCAAATACAGCTATACGTCAATTGTTGGTGGACAAACCACAACCATTGATGCTGCCGTAAAGAAAAATGTTCTCGTGGCTGTAAAAGAAGTGAGTAAGCTCGATGAGCAACCGACTACCAAGACTACGAAAACTGTAAGTTCTAGCTCTTCCAGTAGTAAAACAAAAACCACCATCGAAACCAAGCTTGAAAAAGGCACCTTCTTTAGCTCCCACCTCGCTTTGCTAATGCTTAAGAAGGGGCTTAAAGTTGGGGTTAATTTTGAGTATAAAGCCGTGGCTGAAGAAGATGCGAAGGTTTACGACGGACGCTCATTGATCAAGGAGATTAAAAAGGCCGGAGAAAAAGATTTGTTTCGAATTCTGAATGATTACAAATCGGTTAAGTACGTAAGTCTTATGGACACGACTGGCCAGTTAGTTGCTACAAAAGCTCCCACTTTAGGATTAATTACCAACTTACAGGCGACACAAAAGGAAGCCACTGGTAATATCCCCGTACCTTTAAAAAGTTTAAAGAAAATATTTGGTAAACTACCCTAAGGATTAAATTTGTTTTCATTCATCTTAAGACGCATTCTAATTTCTATCCCTGTGGCACTTGGAGTATCCACTTTGTGTTTTATGTTGATTCACTTTGTCCCTGGAGACCCGGTAGACATTATTCTTGGAGAATCTGCAAATGTAATTGAAAAATCCGCTCTTAGATCTGAGCTTGGTTTAGACCAACCCATGCTTACACAATATGGAAATTTCATCTCCGGCCTACTACAAGGTGACCTGGGCCGAAGCATTCAAAGTAGACGTCCTGTTTTTGAAGAAATCGCAGAAAGAATTCCAGCAACTCTAGAACTAACCTTAGGTGCAATGTGCTTAGCCGTCTTGATTGGAATTCCACTAGGAATTTTTGCGGCTTTGAAGCAGTATTCCGGAACCGATAATGTTGTGATGGTTTTTGGGCTCTTAGGCATGTCTATGCCAGGTTTCTGGTTGGGGCCAATGTTAATTTTAATTTTCTCAATCCAACTGGATTGGTTTCCGGTTAGCGAGCGAGGTGGCCTAGAGCATTTGGTTTTACCTGCATTTAGTTTAGCCATCGCCCTTTCGGCAATCATTATGCGTATGACGAGAACTTCAATGTTAGAAGTTATAAAAGAAGATTACATACGAACAGCAAAATCAAAAGGTCTTGCCGGCGGAAAAATATATTTTAAACACGCACTAAGAAACGCCCTTATGCCTATCATCACAATTATTGGTTTGCAGTTTGGCGCTCTTTTAACAGGGACCGTGATTACCGAAACCATTTTCGATTGGCCAGGTATTGGAACACTTTTTTTCAGTGCCATCCAAGAGAGAAACTACCCATTAGTTCAAGCCTGTATCCTAACGGTTAGCTTGACCTATGTTGCCGTAAACCTTTTAGTTGATATTGCTTACGCAGCCGTTAACCCACAAGTGAGGTTAAAATGAAGAAGTCTTTGAGCAAAAACTTTTTGTTTGTTGCTGGCTTAAGCATCATTTCCTTCATGCTGATTATGGCAATCTTCGCACCGATATTAAGCCCTTTTTCGCCTTATGACATTCAATTAGAGAATCGATTTCTTAGTCCTAATGCCATTAATTGGTTTGGTACCGACGAAAACGGGTCCGATATTTTTTCGAAGGTACTTTTTGGCGCAAGAATTAGTTTGATGGTTGCCTTGTGTGTGGTTGGAATAAACTGCTTTGTTGGTTTAGTCATCGGCTCTATTGCTGGCTATTATGGAAAGTGGGTTGACTCACTAATCATGAGAATCATAGATATGCTTCAAGCTTTTCCAGGTTTCTTGTTAGCCCTTTCAATGGTAGCCGTTCTAGGACCAAGCATTAGAAATTTAATTTTAGCAATGTGCATTTCCGGTTGGACCGCTTTTGCTCGTCTAGTTCGAGGCGAAGTTTTACATTTAAAACACAAAGAGTATGTGCAAGCCGCAGTGGCATTAGGTGCAAAAACTCCACGAGTGGTTTTGCTTCATGTATGGCCGAACCTTACTGGTCCGCTAATAGTTCAAGCAAGTTTTGCGATGGCTGGAACCATCATAGCAGAAAGTAGCTTGAGCTTTTTAGGTCTGGGAGCACCACCAACAGAGCCAACTTGGGGATCTTTATTAAATATGGGCCGCAAAGTTTTAATAGATGCTCCTCACATCAGCATTTTCCCGGGCCTATGTATTGTTTTATTGGTGCTTGGTTTTAACTTTTTAGGTGATGGCGTTCGCGATTATCTAGACCCTAAAAAACACTAAGAATTGCCTTTTAAAAGGCTCTATGTTTGAATGAGCATATGGCGGATCTACGTAAAATCATTGGACAAACTTTTATTATTGGAATTAGCGGAACAAGTCTGACTAATGAAGAAAAGCGCTTCATTACATCAAACAACATTGGTGGAGTTATACTTTTTAGCCGCAACATTGAATCACCAAAACAGCTTCACTCTTTGTGTGCTGAGATTCAAAGTCTTCATCATCAAAGCTCTGACAAAGCACCTCTTTTTATTTCTATCGATATGGAAGGCGGAAGAGTTGCTCGCTTAAAAGCTCCTTACACCCAATGGCCACCGATGAAAAATCTTGGCGATATGGACTCCCCAAGTTTGGCTTTTAAATTTGCCCAAGCCATGGGAGATGAACTTTATTCTACGGGAATTAATTTAAACTTCTCACCTTGTGTAGATGTCTTAACGAACCCAAAAAATGAATTGATTGGCGATCGTTCTTTTGGAACTGATCCAGATTTAGTTGGTCGTCTAAGCTCTGCTTTGGTACGAGGATTTTTAAAGGCCAACATCATTGCCTGCGCTAAGCACTTTCCAGGACATGGAAATACCATCATTGATAGTCATTTCGATTTACCGATCGAAGAAGTTAGCCTCGAAGAACTTCGCTCTCGTGAATTGCAAGCTTTCAAAAAGGCTTTTCGCGCTCGAGTTGACCTAGTCATGACGGCGCATATTTTATATAAGAATATCGATCCAGACAATCCAGCCACTTTAAGCAAAAAGATTTTAAGTGAGCTTGTGGAAGAAACTGGTTACAAAAAATTAATCATCACCGATGATTTAGATATGCATGCTTTAACCAAGTATCACGACAAAGAAAGCCTACCAGTAAAAGCCATCGAAGCTGGTGCTCATATAATGCTTTACTGCAATGATCCTGAGTCTCATAAAATCGGCCTTGATGCTGTAGAAAAAGCGGTGAAAGATGGAGTATTAGATTTAAAGACGATTGAAAAAAATCGCGACATGACGGTAAAGCTTAAGAAAAGTCGAATTAAAAACTTTGATTTAATTGAGTTTGAAGACGCCGCAAAACGAATTGGTCACCCTGATCATCTGCAACTCGCTAAAGCCATTGCCGACAAAGAACTTCCGGCCGATATTTCAACTTAGTGCTAGGAAGTAAAAATAGTTTAATGAAAGAGAGGCTTTTGCCTCTCTTTTTTTTAGTTTTTAAGCCTCTTGTCTTTATAAACTATTTCTCCTAGGTTCTTTAACGAAGACTCTTTTGCTACACCACTTAGCCTCCGCACTTTTTTCCCTAATATAAACTTTGCTTGTCAGAGTCCCCAAGCAGGCCAATTAGCTTTGATCTAAGCCATCTGTCATTAGTTTTTGCAATTTGCGTTTTATTTTGGAGACTGGTAGATCAGTGGGATGGAATTGTTTAAAGCTACTAAGAATTTTTATTTTCTTTTGATTTTACTAAATCTGATGGCAATTGACCTTGAGGCTAAAGAGCCAAGAATTGTTAGTCTCGATCCAGCTGTAACCGAGCTTTTATTTCACACTCCCCTTGCCGGTAATATCGTAGGAATCACCAGCTATGGAAACTACCCATTAGAGGCTACTAGTAAAATAGAAAAAATTGGTACTTACAATGAACCTAAGCTAGAGAAAATAATTAGCTTAGAGCCAACTCACATTTTAGTGATGGCCTCTGGACGTCCTAATCTAATTTTTCCAGTAAACTTGGACTTTAAAATTGTAGAGCTCAAAGGGACAAAACTAAGTGACTATTTAGACAATTTGAAAATTCTCGAAGATGAATTTAAAATTGATACCAATGAGTTAAAAATGAAATGGCTTTCTCCGAAAATTGAAATTAGAGATTCAAAAAAATCTGGTCTGATCATCATCGGAAGAACTCCTTACGTTTTAGCAGGAAAATCTTCTTTTCTTTCACAAGCCCTTCAGCATTTATGCGGATTTGAAAACATCTTAGATTCAGAAAAGGCATGGCCTAGTGTCGCAGTTGAAAAATTAAGCAGCCTACCTGCTAAAAGTATCATTGCTTTCTCCATGACTGAAGATCAAAAAATCATGCCTAAGCAGTTATGGCCAAAATCACAAAAACTAGAATTCTCAGGCGATGAGTTTTTACGCCTTGGACCTAGGCTGCCCGCTGCAATGAATAAAGTTTGTGAAAAACTCCTAAATTAACTGATCTTAGGCGCAAAGCTTGTTAAATTGCGAAAATGTCTAATGAAACTGTAATCTCAAAGTTTGCAAAGGTACATGAATCAGCTCAAATCGGTGAAGCTTGTTTCATTGGTGACTTTGTTAGTATTGATGCCGGTGTTGTGATTGGTGATCACACAAGAGTTGAAGCCTTTACCCACATCTATCAAAATTGTGAAGTTGGAAACAATTGTTATATCGGCCCGCATTGTGTGATTGGAACAGATGGTTTTGGTTATGCTCAAGATCAAATAGGCCGATCACACTTTACTCCCCAAATCGGAATTGTAAAAATTGAAGACGATGTGAAAATTTTGGCCCACACAAGCATCGATCGCGCAGCTTTTTCAAACACAGCAATTGGCCAATCCTCGATCATAGGTGGCCATAGTCATATCGCCCATAATATTAAAATTGGTAAAAACGCTAAAATATGGCCTGGCTTTGTAGTGGCTGGCTCCACAAAGTTTGGTGACAACATTGAATTAGGCTATCGCTGTAACTGTGTGGGTCACATTGAGGTTTGCAGTGATTTTAAATCGGAATCAATGGTCATCATAAACAACAGCGTTAAAACTGCTGGTCACTACGCGGGACAACTCTTAATGGATAAAAGCCAATGGAATGAAGTGGCGGCTGGCATTAGAGAATCTGCAAATTGGACACTACCTGAGGAATTAAAATGATATTAATCAATGACGTTAAAACTAAACTTTCAGATCTCGTTCAAGAAGTATCCATCGCACAGCGAGACTCTTTCTTAAATGTAGAACCAATTTCCGACGCAACAGAAGACTCTTTGGTGTTTGCCAACAATGAGAAATTTTTAAAACAAGCTCTAGATAGTGCAGCCCAGGTCATCGTAACAAATATTAAGTTAAAAGAGCTTTGCTCGGAATCGAATAAGAGTTTTATCTTTGCCAACATTCCCGACCTTCTAGTGACTAAAATTCTACAAACCTATTTTTATTCGCAAAAAATTGCGCAGCAAAAAGCTAGTGTTTCTAAGTCAGCAAACATTCACGAAAGCGCAAATGTTCACGAAAGCTGTTTCATTGGAGAAAATGTTGTTATCGGTAAAAATGTTCAAATCGCAGAGAACTGTTTTGTGGGAGCAAATACTGTTATCGAAAATGACGTACAAATTGCAAGAGATACCGAAATTCATAGCCAATGTTTTATCGGTCAAAGAACCGAGATTGGTGAAGCTTGTATCATTAGAGCAGCGAGTAGCATTGGTAGCCTTTCTATGTTTCATTTTACAAGCGATGAAGATGGGCTTGGCAAAGTTGTGTTAAAAAACTTTGTAGAACTTGGCAGCCAATCTTGCATTGACCGCCCTACTAGATCTGAAACCTTTATCGGAGAATCCTGTAAGCTTGATAACTTGGTGAAAATTAGTGCCGGTGCTTATTTGGATAATTTTTGCCTCATCACAGCAGGTGTGCAAATTGGTCACAATGCTCGCTGTGGGAAGTACTTCACCGTTGGTGGAAACTCATTCATTGAACCTAATACTGTAATCGCCGATCAAGTATTGTGTGGTGGTATGACTTTTGTCGATCGAGACATTACCGAAAAAGGTCAATACGGTGGAATGCCTGTGCAACCGATGAAGGACTATCTTCGCAGTATGGTAAGTCTTGCCCAAATTCCTAAGCTAAGAAAAATCCTTAAAACAAATGCTTAAGAAAGATGGCCTTTTATTTTTTCTGTTTCTATCCCTCGTGCTCTTGCATCTTGGCCAAGGAAGTTCAGAGATTTCCATCTGGGATTTGTTTTTAAAAGACAGTGCCGTATACCAACAAATTTTAAGTTTTAGAATCCATCGAATCATGAGCTGTTTGCTGGTGGGCGGCAGTCTTGCAGTAAGTGGCCTATATTTTCAAAGCTTTCTCAAAAACCCATTAGCGGAACCATTTACCATGGGCTTTAGTGGTGCTTCGGCATTAGGGATTGCCTTGGGGATATATATGGGTGTTCAGTCTCCATTTTTAATTGCTGGTCTTGGCTTTGTATTTTGCTTGCTGGCGGTTGGATTTATCTTAAATCTCCAAAAAAGAGTCTTTCATAATTTTTCGGCCGATTTAATTTTAATTGGTATCTGCTTAGGCTTTTTCTGTAATGCACTTGTTATTGTTCTACAATCCGTTTTTCGCCCCGAAGAACTGCAAGTCAGTTACCAATGGTTAATCGGTAGCCTTGAGCATTTTAGAACTAGCTACTGGTTCTTATGTGTGTTGCCAATCTTCAGTTTACTTTACACTCAATTAAGATTTGGCAAACAGCTTGATAAGCTCCACCTTGGAAAAAGCATGGCATCAGCCATGGGAACTCCATTGGCAAAAATCCAAAATGCGATATTAATTTCCGGAGCCTTGGTTTGTGGTGTTTCGGTTTACCTTTGTGGGATCATTGCTTTTTTAGGTTTCATCGCGCCACACTTAACGAAAAGCTTTTATCAAACTAGCCTTCATTCCAAACTATTCATTCGGTGTTTTTTGATCGGAGCTTGTTTATTAGTTTTTAGTGATCTATTAGCAATGAGGCTCTCTTTTGAAACAAGCTTACCTACCGGAGGAATTATTTCCCTTTTAGGAGTCCCCTTCTTTTTTAAAATTTTAATTGGAGATAGATCTTATGCAAAAAATTAATTTCCAATTAAAAGTTTCTGAAACATTTTGTTTAGACATTAAAGACCTAGAGCTTTGCAAAAATTTAAATTTTCTAATCGGTCCCAATGGAAGTGGTAAATCCACATTACTCAAAGAACTGAGTAAAAAACTTGGTGCCGATAAAAGCATTTATATGCCAGCAGAGTTTGAGCTTAATTCAAACTTGTACGTATGGGAATTATTGGAAATCTTTGAGCAAGAAAGCCTGCCGAAGCATTTTGATTTACAAGAAATACCTACAAACACCAAACTAAGTAAGCTATCTAGTGGCGGTAAACAGCGCCTACTCCTGGGGCTTTGTTTAGAGCATCCCAATTATTCCAATTTACTTTTAGACGAACCCACCAACTTTTTAGACCCCAAATATAAAAAACAACTCCTCGAGCTTATAAAAAATAGCTCCAAATGCATTTTAATTGCTTCTCACGATCTACATTGGTTTGTAAACGATTCACAGTGTAACACATTTCTAATAAATGATGGTAAAATAGGCAGCCGTGGAAAGCTGCAAGAGGTCTTAGAAGGTACTGATATGAAAAGCTTTTTCGGGATGGATTTCAAAGTCGAAAAAAGTCCTGATGGAAAAGTTTGGTTGAAGTATTAAGTCTCAAAGCAAGTCCACTTAACAAAAGTGCTACGCAAAATTGTGGAGAGCTTAGAATGAGAAGATTGGATATTGAAGAACAATTAAATCAAAAAAAGGCCATTGGATTATCCTTTTTAATTCATGTAGGTTTTGTTGCTGCAATGGCTTATGCGGGTTTACACCAACCTGAAAAGTTAGGTAGTGGGTTTACAGAGATTGAATTTGTTGAGCCTTATAAAGGAAAGCAACTAGAGAAGCCAATTGTCGGCGAGGACCAACAAAACTCCAAAGCTAGAGAAAAAATGCAGAGAGCTAGCGTAAAGCCAAAACCGAAGAAAGTGCTTACACCACCCAAAAAAGAAGTCGCTGCAAAACCGAAAGCAACAGATGTTGCGAAAAGTGATGTTAAGGTAGCTGCAAAGCCAAAAACACCTAAGCCTAAAGCTGTTAAAAAACAAGTATCAAAAATCCAGAAAGCAAAACAGGATATAGCAAATTTGCCTGCAGCTTTACCTGACAAAGAAATCGATCTTAATGAAGATCTAGAAAAAGAACTAGCCGAACTCGAAAAAGAAAAGGCCTTAAAACAAAAAGGGCCTGATAAAATCAATGCTGGAAATCAAAGAGTTTCAACTCGTGAAAGAGTGGCGGCATATGGAGATAGTAGTGCTGTTCGTTCTGCAGATGTATTAACGCCATTGAATGGTAATCGTTCTCCTTCCTATCCTGAAGATGCTCGAATGAGAAGGTACCAACCTACGGTTGAAATTGAGTTTGATGTTGACCCTAACGGTAGAGTTTCTAACATTGAATTTGTTAATGCGGCCCGAATGGGTTCTATCAACCAAACCATTTATGATGCTGTTAGAAATTGGCGCTTTAAGCCTGGCAAAACAGGTCGCTTCCGTAAAGAGTTTGAGTTTAAGCTGACGGGTGACGCAGCCGTAAAACCTGAGCTATTAAAGAGACGTAAGTATTAGAAATCACAAGGGCTTGCTCAAGTCCTTGTGTTAATTATTCTTGCCATGATTCTTTCCTTGAATTGTCTACCAAGCTCTTATACTTATTGAGAGCATGGAAAAACAAGATCAAACCAAAAAGCTTAATCTAAAAGCTTGGAACAGCTTACTGTTCTTCTTGCTCTTGTTTAATGTTTTTCTGCAGTTTGATCATAGCGAAACACTTTTTAACGAAAGCTTTTTAAACAAAGTAAAAGTACATAGTGTATCCAGCGATTTCTGTTTTTCTGATTCAAAGATTCAAAATCACTTTCAGCAAAATCAAAAAATTCGGCTTGTTTTCACCAATGCCTTTAATTCCAAAGAGCTAAAGTCTAAGGCTTCTGTCTCAGAGCGCTTTTCTCAGGTTCGCTTCATCAAAAAAAAGGAAAATCTCAATTTTCTTTTTTCATACTCTCTAAAAAAGATCTTACAATTCCAAACCAGTGGTTTAGCTCCTCCTATTTTTTCTTAAGTAAAAATAGAAGTTTAATTAATTTTAAATCTAGGAGATTTTTATGAAGAGTATTGCACTCTTTGCCATTCTCATTTGTTTGAGTTCGTTTGATTTGTTCGCCTGGAGTAGCCTAAAAGACTTTGAAAAAAATCAAAGTAAATACAAGGCACTCTTTTTTCTATCCCATAACTGCCCGTGCTCTAAAAGTCATATCGAGCATATTGATAGCCTTAAAAAGGCTTTTAAGGAAGTATCCTTTTTTGGTGTAGCAACCGACTTGTTTGAGGAGTCCAACGAAAAGGAAATTCAAGCTCACTATCAAGCCACCAATTACAATATGCCAATTATAAAAGACACAGCTTTTCATCTGGTTGAAAAATATAGAGCATTAAAAACACCGCACGTAATTCTTCTCGAAAAAAAACAAGACCAATATGAAGTGATCTATACCGGTGGACTTACTAATAAACGTCATTTTGATAGTAAATCCGTTAAATTTTTACAAGAAAACCTCGCTGAACTTCATGCTGGTAGAAATGTAAAATACCGCCGAGGCAAGAGCTTAGGTTGTTATATAAGGAGGCTTTGATGAATCACTTTATTATTCTATCTCTTTTCTTTTTGGTTTCTTGCGGCTCTCCACAAAACCATAAAATAAAAGAAGGAACAACTAACTCAAAACTTTCTGAAAAAAACTTGCAAGCACAAATTTTAGACTATCAATTTGATGTTAAATGGTTAGGCGGTCCCTTTGGTAATAGTAAACAGCAAAGTAAGTTGATCGTTTTTGTCTATAGAAACTCTAAGTTGTCTGACATAGAATCAGGGCTACACCTACAGTTTTACTCAAGCATGCCCAGCATGGGACATCCTATGGCCGAGGCCGGTGAGTTTGTTAGACTCAGTGAAGGGGTCTATTTAAATAATGGAATTAAGTTTAATATGCCAGGGGAATGGATGCATGAACTTTGGTTGGTAGATGAAAACTTTGATACACAGGATTATGTCGTATGGCCCGAATCCTTTTAGTTTCCATTTTCTTTTTCATAACAACTAAGGCCTTGGCGAGTAGTTGCTGCGGACAAAGCAACAGTGGAGTGCCTTTGCTTAGCATGGGTCAGGAATTTTTTCTTTCCAGTAGTCTTTCTCACTCAGAAAGCATAGGAAGAGTTTATTCAGGGGAAGAGTTTTTTGTTTGGGATGGCAAACAACGAAGCCAACAAAGTTTAAGTTTGAACTCGGCAGCTATGATTAATGATCGCTCGCAATGGGCTTTTACAACAGCAGTAGTCACTGGAAGCTTTACTGATAACAATCAATCCAGCTCAAGAACTCACCTAGCAGATAGTAGTTTAGTTTATACCTATGAGGTTTTGCCTGAATACGAATACTCGAAATGGAAGCCTGTGGTTTATTTAAGTGGGTTAGTAAATCTTCCCACTGGAAACTCCATTTACTCTGAATCAAATCTCAGCGAAGGCGCTGACGTAACAGGCTTTGACCAATGGGGGGCTGGTTTTGTGCTTAGTTTAAAAAAAGCCTATTTCCCTCTACAAATCATTAGCCAATTTAAAGTATTAAAGCTCTTTGGTAGAGCCTTTGATCAAGTGCGAGTCTCAGATTTTATAGACAGCTCGGCAAGTCTTCAACTTAGCTATGCCTCTAGTTTTTACCAGCTAAGCTTCTTAACGGGTTTGAGCTACTCACAGCTTAGTGAAAGAAGAATTTCACCGGGCTCAAGATCTGAAAAATCCGAATCCACAAGTGTTAATCTAGGAATTCAAAGAAGCTTTGCCAATGAAACCGCAATAAGTCTTAACTACAGCGATCAAACTTGGTTAGGAAAACCACAAAATACAATACTTGGAAAAAGTATTAGTCTTAATTTTCAAAAAAATTATTATTAAATAAGGAGATATATATGAAATCATTAATTTTAGGTCTTTTTTTATTGCCACAAATTGCTCTTGCTCATTGTCCGAATTCAATATTTTTTCAAGGCAAAGAGTATTGCACAATGGTCCAATGGAGTGCTGCCTCCATTCCTGATCATTGGAATGTAGCCGGTGGAAGTATGCCCTCACCCTATTTAATTCCGATGCGTACGAATCCTAAAAAACACATTTTCTCAAATGTAAGCTTTCAAATTTGGGAAAAAGGAGACGCTAGCCATAGCCCAGTTCAAATTGAAAATTTACATATCTTCCCATATATGATTATGGATAATTCAATGAACCACTCCACAAAGTTTTCAAATCATTTTGATAAAGAAACAGGGACATATGTTTTAGAAAACATTGCTTTTCACCAAATGAAAGGCTGCTGGAGTTTTCGTTACACTTTTACCGATGATTTAAGACTTGAAAGCAGTGAGTTTTTAACTGGTATTTCTGAGTTTGTTAACCTAAGCAAGGAAGAACAATCTGCTTTAGCCTCAAAATGCGAAAACCAAAGCACATCTCCAAGTCACGGTCATCACAATCATCACGATCATGGAAATCATGAAATGTAGAGCTACTGCTATTGATCAAACAAGAAGGATCGTAAAAACTCCTTCTTGTTCTGCATTTAAGGTTTTAGTTTCTATGGTTCTTAAACTTAATCAATGACACTATTTTTGTTTTACGAGAAGTACTATTTAACTTCTACATAACCTGCCTGCATATCTACATCATACAAACCTGAAGCAGAGTCGAAAGCTCTAATGTATCCATAAATGAAATACACTATGGATTTTCCCTGATATTCCGCAACAGTAGGCTCTCCAATAGTAATGATATTTCCAATTTGTAAGTTCGGGTCATTAGCCAATACTTTTACAGGTGTGGACCAATTGCTCGCATTTGCGTACTCACTAGCACTGTGCCCTCCCGAGTATACACTGAACCAAACCGAAGGATTAGAGCTTCCACTCCTAGTAAAGAGCAATGACTCTCCTGTGAAAAAGGGTTGAATTTCATCACTCTCACCAGCGATGTTAACCGGCGAAGGAAGAACCACTTTTGTCCAAGTACCATTGGGGAAACTTCCACTTTGTAAAACATGAACAGATATTTCACCATGATCTCCACCAGAATCAAACTCATCATCAACCCAGATACTTTGAATTTGTTTCGCATCATTGTAGAACAAATGTGAGTTCCCCTGAGTTCCTGCAATTCCATCAAGACCAAGATTGCCAAAATTTACAAGCTGTGATGGAAATGGACTAGAACGCACTGGGTGCGTACCTGGTGTTGAGCTTGCTACAAAGCTACCCAATATATTATTTTTTCCCAATTCAATCTGAGTGGTATAAACATCAAAATAACTTTGTGCATCGGCACTACCATTAGCATCAAAGTCCACCATATCAGGGTCCGTTGGATCATCAAAAGTGTAAGTCATAGTTGCTGTACCATCACCGTTCATCATAAAACTCATTCCATAAGGATTGATTAATGCGTCTCCCTGATCATCGAAAGCAATATAGAAAGGTTCTTTAAAACTTCCGTCAGCTTGCCGTTTAAAACCATAAAACATAGTAGACATAGCATAGTTGGGTGCAGCATTATTTGCGACTCCCCAAGACACCGAATTGTGCAACATCTGGTTTCCTGAGAATCTAGCATCAAAAAAGCCTGGTCTTTCTGGAGCGGTATAACTACCAATTAAGCTATCAATCCAAGTGTGTTCACACTGAGTGTAGCTTCCATCCACAGCTCCCAAGCGATTCATCGCTCCACCGCAACCACCACTCGCCTTTGAAGCTTGCATCAAAAAAACACCCATAAAGTAATGAGGACCGGTTTGTACAAATAAATATTCCCCATCAGGGCTTACTGTAAGTCCGTCTTCATAACCAGCAGTGTTTACATAACCAGACACACTCATTGGCTGGCCAAAGGCATCATCTACTCCATATAAAACGATAGGAGTTTCTGACACCGACTTTGAATTATAGCTTACTGTTATCGGGTACTCCCCTGTGCTATCGGGATCTAGTTGAGCGCGGTAAAGTCCGTCGCCCAACTCTGTTACCGCCGACAAGTTACCTTTGGCACTACTTACACTTGGTTGGGCATTCAAAACAGCTTCTGAATCTTTTGATAGAGAAATAATAATTTCAATGGAGCTCAATGATCCTGGTCCATCGATTCGGTTAAATTTTAAAGATATACCATCACCGCTCGGTTCAAAAACATTTTCATCACGAGCTCCAGCACCAGAGTCACCACTATTTCCTGCAAAGTCACAGGACATAAAAACACTAGTAGCCAATAATGTGATTCCTAAAATAAGCCTCATAAACACTCGTAAAACTTTCCTTCTTATTGTGATTTAAACCCTTTTAAACTTATTGCTCTAATTAAATAATTCTTTATCAAAAAGTACTTAGAGCAAACATTCAAAAGCTGAAAACATAGAGAAACTGAAACACAACAAGAAAGCGAATAAAAATGAACGATAATTCGAAAATTTCTCTCAAAGTATTTATCGGATCTAAAAGCCCCTAGAATTAATATTTATTTATTTTTCTACTTCTCAAATAAACTAAAAAAGGCTCACACAAATACTTGTGTATTAATATGAGACAAGGACTCTAACATAACTTAGCTCAAGCTTCGAAAGTCGAAGATTGAATAATTTCTATTCGATTTTTTTGAAAATTGAAGGATTAATTTCGTGTTTCAGCTTCCCTGAAACAGTCCCTTTCAAGGAAACTGTTTTTCCTCGCAAAGCTTTAGTATCAAGAGCTAACAAAAGGAGATTCTATGAAAAAGACTATTATTTTTCTAGGCCTATTATTTGGCCTTAATGCACTTGCCGATTCACAGCATAATGGACAAGATTTGTTTGGATTTAAAATTCTTCGTACAAAAAACATTAACCTCAGTAGCAAACAAAACTGTGAGGATGTAAACCAAAAATTGCATGAAGCACTTCTAGCATTTCAACAAAATCACAATGTCCAAAAGGTTCAACTCAGTGACTGCAATGAGATTGGAAAAAACATTGGTTTTGGCGATAGCACATTTCACCAGAGCTTAAGCATTAGCTATCAAGTTGAAAAGGTTCTTGGAAATATATAACGAAACTTAATCTCAGTTAGGATTTGGCCTAATCCCCAACAATCGGCTAAATCCTTTTCTTATCATGATTTAATCTTTCAATTGTCTAATCAATATCCAGAGCTGAAAATTAAAGATAGATTTTTTAGAGCTCCGTGAGTTAGCAATGGATCATTGAGCCCTGCTGATAAATTTTTGAGAAATTAACACTTCAATTTTCGGGCTATCTAAGAGCATTTCCTAAAAGCCCTATTTTTCCAAACCCAACGAATTCAGGGTTTAGAAAATAAAAAAGCTGACGTATTAGGCCAGCTTTTTAAACATCAAGATGTATGTCAAACTTACTCGTCGCCGAAAAGTTCTGCTTTAGATTTTGTAGTTCCGTGGTTACGGATTTTTGCTTTACGCTTTTTACCCGCTTTTGCGTCTTTAGCTTTACGGATGCCTTTTACAATTTTAGTAGGTGATGCCATATCCAAACTCCCAAATTTTTAATCGAAACGGGAAATTATTAGAAAAAGAGGCTGAAGTCAAGGCTGTGCATGGAATCAGCAGTTTTACTCACTGCATTTTGAAAAGCATAATGAATTCCAAGCCTTGGACCACGCCAACTGAATCCTCCAGTGTAATAATTTCTCGATTCATCCTTGTTTCCTAGATAACCCAAACGCCAAAAAGCACTATCGGTTGCCTTTAGCTCTAAGCCAAAGCCGTAATTCCACTGGGTATTAGTGCTTAGTACTTTATTGGTATCTAATAAATAGCGTAGCCTATCGCCCAATCGATAAACCAAACCCAAGGTCATCAAGGATTCTTGGCGTTCATCTTTTCCAGTAAAAACATTTTCAAACAGGGCTCCAAAGCTCCATTGGTCGTTTTTATTGTATAAGAAGCCCAAGTCTAAATTGTAATCCACCTTTTCCGTCTCCAGATTAAGATCTCTAAGCACTTGTTTAGTGAAGCTAGCCCCCATGGCAAAACCCTGTTTACGATACTTTGCTCCAGATATCTCCCATTTTGATTTTGATAAGCGGCTAGAATCACTGGAAAATTCTTCTTTTTGGTAAGCTAAGCCACCTTTTATAAAAGACTCCCTACCAGCATCAACTGCATAAACTCCCCAGTCCTTATATTCAGTAGATTCGCGATCTTCCTGTACCAGGTGTAAAGATAAATAATTTGTTTGAGCATTGGCTATAGCTGCTGGATTAAAATAAGCTGCCTCCATAGCATCGTTGCTAGCAACACCAGCACCTCCAATGGATGACGCAACGGGCCCACGCCCGCGTTGCCCAAAAGCCAAAACTTCTATACACGTGAGAACAATTAAGTAAAATGGAAGTCTACGAATTTGAACCAATGAACTAAAAAACTTGAGTTGCGACATATGCTGAAACCTTTGTACCTATTCCTAATCCTCGTTATGTTCTCAAAGCCCCTTCTCGCTGCGAAGCCGGATTTGATTTATGATCAGGATTTAAAATATAAAGTAAAAGTTTATAAAGTGCAAAAAGGCGATGGCTTAGTGGCCATTCTAAATCGCCACGGTGTATCTAACGATCTAGCCAACAAAAGTTTAGGCACGAATCCCTTTGACGAAGACTTTCGCTTCATCAGGGGAAATAAGTATATGCTTAAGTCGGCAATCACCAAAAAAGCTGAAAAGCAGTTTAAGTTCTATTGTCCATACACAAAAAATATCTATGTCCTAAAAACCAATGGTGAAAAAGTCATTTGGGAAACCCGCAAAGCCAATCTTGATGTTGAGGTGGCTTATTTTGAAGGAAAAGTTGATGGTTCTATTTTGGCAAGCATTAGTCACCTACTGGATGACGAACTAGCAGCCTACCGCTTTATGGATGCCTACCAAATGGACTATAAGCTTCGTAGACAACTACAGCGCAATGCTAAATTTTCTCTTCACATTGAAAAGCAGTTTGATGAAGGGCAGTTCATTCGCTACGGAGAGATATTAAATACCTCTCTTGAAATCGCTGGTAAAATAGATGAAAGAAATTTTATTCGATTTCCTGGTGGCGGTGCTTTCGTTGCTAAAGAAGACACTCATTCTGACAGAGTTTTTTACTCGCCAGTAGATTACATAAAAATATCAAGCATGTTTAAGCCAAGAAGGTTTCATCCGATTCGCAAACGCAGAATTGCTCACCTAGGAATCGATTTTGCCTTACCACAAGGTGCTCCTATATATGCTCCAGCTAAAGGAAAAGTGATTAAAAAAGGTAGAACTCGTGGGGCTGGAAACTACGTTGTTATTGAACACGCAAATAGTTACAAATCTTACTACAACCATATGTTTAAAATTGATGACAGCATTCGTGTTGGAATGAACATTAAGCCTGGCGACATTGTTGGACAAATCGGATGTACTGGTTACTGCACAATGAGCCACCTTCATTTTGCAGTAAAAAAGCGTGGCCGTTTTGTTGACCCCGCTCCATTAACTCGCTCTTACCCTTACAAGCAACGCGAATTGTTTGAACACCGTAGTATTCATTAAAAACAATAAGTCAGGTAATTCGCATTATTTGACTTATCTTTATTGTAAGCGCCGTAATTGATTTCATACTTTTCTGTATCAGCACCACTACTCACAAACGGATCCCCATAACAACCATAATGTCGGGCCATTTCTGAAGATACATTTAAATAGTCAGCGTGAACCATACAGGATTGGTCTTTATTAAATAACCACTTTGAATCGTACCTAAAACTACCATCAATCACTCTAACTAAAGCTCTTTGTTGTAAGCTTAATTCTCCCAAAGATTTGTTGGCTGCGAAGTCTTGCAAAATCAATGGCTTCCAACCACCATCCGTATTACAGTTTGAATCGG
The DNA here is from genome assembly GCA_002436415.1 of Bdellovibrionaceae bacterium UBA6502. GTDB lineage: Bacteria > Bdellovibrionota > Bdellovibrionia > Bdellovibrionales > UBA840 > UBA6502. Next base: position 192,391 of record DJMA01000029.1, read on the forward strand.
AAATATCTTGGTCTGTTGGTCGAATGATTTTTACCTCTCTACAAGTAGTAAACTTTCCGTCGATCTCTTCATTTAGACCATTAATAACTCGGGCATCATATTCAGATACATTTTTTACCTTGTAGGGATTGTCATTTTTAAAACTAACAAGCAAAAATCTACCATAAGCACCAGAAATAGTATCTTCACCCATTTCTTCTGGTGTACGAAGTTTCGCATCAGGGTTATTTCCCGTATTGGTGTAGTTAATCCCCACAGCCAATACTCCGCCATTTAAGTCTTGGATCACTTTATCAATAAGATAAGAGTTTCCAACGTCTCTAATGTCAATTTGACCAGAAAAATCCAAACCATACACAGGGCGTTCATCCGTCTGTTCTTTGATCATTTCAATGACATCTTGGTCTTGAAAATTCCACTCGGAATAAACATCACTCATCAGCAAACTACTATAGGGATTAGTTAAAACAGAGTTAGACGAAACAGTGAATAAACTCATCATTAACTGAGCATCGTCTAAACGGGTGTTGGCATCCATGGCTTTTTCAATTTCATCTGAAAGCACAAAGCTTTTAGGACGTAGAACTCGCTCAGCCTCAACCGCCTCTAGAAATTCTTTTGCTAGTGAAACACCACCATTACCGTAGCGAGAATCTGAAACCATTTTAAAATTGAAATACTCTTCTCGGTATTCATACTTCGTACCATTGTTGCTTTCATTGTCATCCGGTAAACCATGGCAGGACATAAAAGCAAAAAAATCACCTTCCACATTTACAGGAAAGGGATATTCACTCTTGGCGGAGCTTTTAAGTAAGCTTCCTGAAATTCCAGTATCACCGCAATTTTGGTAAGCCAGTAAGATCGATAGAACACACAAACCTAAAATCGTTTTCATTGCTTTGTTTCTCATACTGGACTTATCGGGTTTTGAGACGTTTCACTTTAGAACAGAAATGGAAAAAAATCTCTCCCGATAAAGATGCGTAAGTAGTTGTATTAACAGCATTTTTGTCTGTTCGTTTATTCTCAATCTCAAGTGATTCTGCTTGTGCTTTGGTTGAAGAATAATAAATCTAGTTTTCTAAAGACTTCATTCTCAATAAGCAATGATCTTTGATACCTTGCCAAAAAGCCTTTTAAAGGCTTAAATAGGCCCATGAAAAAGCCTAGAAAAGCGCTTATTCCTGCAGCAGGATTAGGCACTCGATTCCTCCCCATTACCCAAAGTATCCCAAAAGAAATGCTTCCTTTGGTTGATCGACCAATTTTACTCTACATCATTGAAGAAGCAATCGATGCGGGACTTGAAGACATCATCATTATTCAAGGTAGAAATAAAGAAGAAATCATTAACTTCTTTGACAGTAACTATGAGTTAGAAGATCGCCTTGAAAAGTCTGGAAAATTACAAGAGCTTAAAATTTTGCAAAAAATTAGAAACAAAGCAAACATCATAAGCATCAGACAGCAAGAGGCCAAAGGCCTTGGACATGCTGTACACATGGGAAAGCCTGTAATTGGCGATGAAGCTTTTTGTGTACTATTGGGTGATGAGCTGATGATTGGTTCACCGAATCCAACAAAAGAATTGGTAGATCACTATGAGCAGCACCAAAAACCTGTGGTTAGCCTAATGGAAGTACCGGAAGACCAGGTTCATCTTTATGGAATCGCAGAATTCCAGGAGCGCCTAGATGATTTAACTGTAAAGATCGAACGCATGGTTGAAAAACCTGAACCTGGTGAAGTAAGGAGTAATTTGGCTCTTCCAGGACGTTATTTATTTGAAAACGATATTTTTGAACTCATCGAAAATACCAAGCCTGGCAGAAACGGTGAAGTTCAATTGACCGATGCAATGCAGGCTCTTTGTAAAAAAACAGATTTGTATGGTCGCTCAATTCAGTGCACAAGGCATGATACAGGAAATAAATTGGGCTACCTAAAAGCTTGTGTTTATGTTGCACTAGAACATCCAGAAGTTGGTGACGAGTTTAGAGCATTCTTGAAAAACTTAGAGGTTTAAATGAAATACATCTTAGTCTTAATTTTAGCACTTCCAAACTTTTGTTTCGCTTATATCCCTAAGACCATTACGGTTTTAAAGAACATTGCCGAGACAAGAACCGATTCTTCTTTGAGAATCAAAAAGGAAATCATTTTTCAAACCGAAAATGACAAATACCTAGTTAAGGAAACTTGGTACATAAAAGACAGCGAAAATTTTTATATCAAAGCCACTGGTCCTGGATTTAGCTTCGAAGCCCTTCACCAAAATGGTCAAAGATATCGTCGCAATTCAGAAGGTCAGCTCCTTAAATCTCAAGACGATGTAAACTTTTTTATGCCGCTTTTTGTGAGCAACGATGCCAACCTTATTGCCAACTATTTAATTCGCTCTGAAATTTTGCTGCCAAAGGTCTTACAAAAACCAAGAGCACTACACAAAATGGAAGAAATTAAATATTCGCCAGAAGAAAGAATCCGACTAACTCGCAAAGACGGGATCGTTCATTTTGGCTTGGGCGAGCCTACTCCTGTAGATTCAAACTCACCAAAGGCTCAGGCTTGGGTCCTTCAAAATGACTTTTTTATCACTAAGCTTAGACAAGAAGAGTTTAGCGTTGAGGCAAATGCCTACAAAAAATACGCAAGAAGCATTTCTTATCCCGAGAAAATGATCCTAAAATGGGACCTCTTCAATGTGGAAATTCAGACTCTCGATATTGACAGAATAAGTGTTGGCAAAAACACCAAAGAAAAGTTTGAGGTAAATAAGCTTACAAACCAAGCCGCCCAACAATCTTTAGTAGAAAACCCAACCATCGAATCTGTTAGAAAGTTTTATTTAAAATTTCGTTAATGAATGCATTCAAAGTTGCGGTAGACGCGCCCATTCCTCAGATTTTAAGCTACCTCCCCCCTGAAGACGGAGAGGTTTTCTTTGATTTAAAGAGAGGATCAAAGGTGAAGGTTCCTCTCGGTAGAGGAAACCGAAAAGTGGACGGGATCATCCTTGGTGAAGAGCCCCAAGCTGAAGGGGTAAAATACAAATGCATTGCAGAAATCGATCCTGAAATTCCAGAGCTTCCAGAAACCTACATTAAGTGGGCAGAGTGGGTTGCCTCTTATTATCATTACCCAATTGGTCAGGTGTTTTCTAATTTTTCTCCCCCACTAAAAAAAGGCGGTAGAAAGACCAAGAAAAAGTCCCCAATTCCAGAGGTTGAACAAGTAGAGCCTCACCCGTTAAATGAAATTCAACAAAAAATCATTAATGACATTGCCGACTGTGATGGCTTTGCGGCTCACCTTTTATTTGGAGTTACTGGCTCTGGTAAAACAGAGGTTTACCTAGAAGAGTTTCAAAAAACCATTGAGGCCGGAAAACAGGCTTTGTTTCTCCTGCCAGAGATTAGTTTAACCCCACAATTACTACGAAGGTTTTCTGAACGCTTTGGTGACAAGCTAGCGGTGATTCATTCACAGCTAACCGACCGAGAAAGAACGAACCAATGGTGGAGCATGATTGATGGCCAAAAACAAATTTTAATTGGTGCTCGAAGCGCTTTGTTTTGTCCAATTCCCAATCTTGGTTTGATCGTGGTCGATGAGGAACATGAAAGCTCTTATAAGCAAGAAGAAAAGTTAAAATACAACGCCCGCGATGCGGCTGTTTACTTGGCGAAGTTAAATAATATTCCGATCATCTTAGGCTCTGCAACTCCAAGTTTAGAAACATGGCAAAACGCAGTTGCTGGGCGATATAAGCTTCATAAAATGACCAAAAGAATCAGTGAGCGACCTTTGCCAGAAGTTAAAATCATTGATCTACGAGAAGAGCAAATCGCCAAGAAAGACAATCCCGATGATCTGCCATTTTGGATGTCTAAGGATTTACATTTTGAATTAAACGAAAGACTGGAACGACGAGAACAGTCTGCTTTATTCTTAAATCGCCGTGGTATATCTCAAAGTGTTATTTGCGATAATTGTGGTGAGTCCAGAGAGTGTCCCAATTGCGCCATTGGTTTGAGCCTACACGCTAAGAGCCATTTACTATGTCATTACTGTGATTACCACGAACAACTTCGTGAGGTGTGTAAATCCTGTGGTGAAGGGGAAATGATCCCCTTAGGCCTGGGAACAGAAAAAATGGAAGAGGATTTAAAAAAACTTTTCCCAAAAGCTAGGCTTGCCAGAGCCGATCGAGATGAAATCACCAATCGCGAAGACATGGAACTACTCATTGAAAATATTGAAAATCATGAAGTAGACATTTTAATCGGCACGCAGATGATTGCTAAGGGCTTAGACTTTCCAAACCTGAGTTTAGTGAGTTTAGTTTTAGCCGACATAGGATTTAATATCCCAGATTTTCGAAGTGCAGAGAGAAGCTTTCAGCTCATTACACAAGTGAGTGGTAGGGCTGGTCGACACGAAATACCTGGCTTGGTTTTGTTGCAAACTTATAATCCTGATCATAGTTCAGTACAATTTGCTAAAACAGCGGATTTTGAGGGTTTTGCAGCTGAGGAACTTGAACTAAGAAAAGAGTTGAATTACCCACCTTTTGGAAAGATAGCCAGCATTCGATTGCAAGGCCTTGATTTATACAAAGTCGAAAACGCAGCAAAAGAGCTAGCCGCACGAGCAGAGTACTTACAAGAAAACTTTAAGGACTACGGCAAAGTGCAAGTCCTGGGACCAAGTCCCGCTCCCCTTTTCAAGTTGCGTTCAAAGTTTCGCTACCACATTTTAATCAAAGCGCCATCGGCAAATTTAATCCAACACTTTTGCAACAATTTATTGAAAAAACAAGACTGGCTTCCCTCAGGTGTGCAACTCTTAACGGATATTGATCCAATCCAGTTAATGTAAGAGATCCAAGACATCTTATAATCCATGTAGAACTTTGTTTTTTTAAGCGGAAAGTTTGATTCGGGCTTAGTACTAAGTCTTGTTCGCGCTTCAATGATTTACACCGACCTCAAAGCTCCCTAAAATGGTTGCATGGCCTTAACATGTCCTCGTTGTAGCAATGAATTTGAAGAACTGATCAAGATCGATCCAGGTATGCGCTTGCGCCTTCAAGAAACACTAAACGAGTCCCATGAACATGCAGAGGTTTGCAATAATTGTTTTGATGCTCTGAAAGATGAGATCAATCAAGGTGCAAAATTAATCGCGGAAGAAAACCAAAAAGAACAAAACCGGCAAAGTCTTTGGAAAAACCGCGTTGGCTTTGTCAAAGAAGCTAGAGAGAGAATGGGCGTTAGGTCTTTTTCCGAAGCAGCCGTTTTGTACGAAAAATACCTTCGTGCGCTAGAAGTGGTGCATGACATACCCGCTGGGCAACTAGACCCTATGATTTTTAATGCTCCTGGAAAAAGTAGCGAATTAACCATTCTTTGTACGGTTTATTGGGATTTATATAAAATCTATGATACCAGTGACAAATATCTAGAACGCCAACAAAAAGTAGGACAACATCTTTTAGACATTGCTCCCTATTCTAATGTTCAAAGTGATTTACTAAAAAGAGCAGAAAGATTTGTTCGCGATGCAAATAACGCTGACAACGCTAGAGAATTTTTGAGAAAACTAAAAGAGGCTACCGGACAAAGTGGGTGTTTTATTGCGACAGCCGCCTATGGAAGCTATGACCATAAAGAAGTGATTATTCTTCGTGCGTTTCGTGACCAGATTCTAGAGAAAAGCCTTTTAGGTCGGATGTTTGTGAGAACTTATTACTTGGTCTCCCCCCCAATTGCCCGCCTAATTTATAGGCGCAAATCCCTGCAAAGCCTCGTCAGAAGTATGATTCAGCCTATCGCAACGCATATTGCAGCAAAATTCAACTTGCGTTGAATGAGTCTTTTTAAGATCTTATAGCAATGGCTAGAAAAAAGTACGACATCGCAGTTATAGGAGCCGGCCTCAATGGTCTTATTATCACTCATTCTTTGGCAAAAGCTGGCAAGAAAGTCATCTTAGTTGAAAGTGCCGATCGCTTGGGCGGTGTTTTTCAAGAACACAATATGAAGTTAGGGAAGCTACCCGACTTCTTTAGCAATCAAAAATATTTTTCTGAAGCAGCCGAAAATTTCAGTCGCTGGTGTTCTCGCTTATTCGGAGAGGAAACAGCTTTCGTTAAAGTAAATCCGAGCACAAAAACCTTCGACTCTGGAAAGTTCAAAGACTTTATTGGTTTTGGCGATAAAGCACCTGTCTTTGTTGACGAACTAACAGCTTATACCAATACCGAGAAGTTACAAATGCAGACTAGCTTCTCCAGCATAACTCAAAGCTATATTCAGGAGCTTGAAGCCCTTGAAAATGTTGATATTTTAACAAACTCAATTTTAACTGCTTTCCATCCCCTAGAAGGTCAAATCGACCTAATCGAGGTAAATGACGGAAAGAAAATTGAAGCCGATGAATACGTTTTTACGGGAAGCTTGTTTAGCCTTGATAGCTTAAGTGAGGAAGTTGAAGTTCTAACAAAATCACAAAAGCAAAGCTTGGCCAAGGCCAATAGCTTTACGGCCGTTCACCTAGAATTTGTCCACCCAGGAAACGAATTACCTATCGAAGAAGATTTTGTTCTTTCTGCCGCCAAAGAAAAAAGCCAAGCTTGTTATGGTCAATATTCCTTAGCGGATAATTTTTCAGGAGCCCAGGCTGAAGCCTACCAAATGAGCACCTGGTTGAGTTTCGTTGAAAGCAATTTAACAAACGACATGGAAACTACCGGAAACTTAGTACGAGAAATGAAAAGACAGGTAAAACGTGCCTTCCCAGAAGCCATTGATAATGCGGTTTTTGAAAGAGTTGTGGTTACTCCTGACTCCCATTGTACAAACAAGGTTAAAGTGAAAGATCTAAAATCCACGAACTTTCCTAATTTTTATATTTTATCAAAAGAATTAGACGAATCCGATGGCATCATGGGACGAGTAAAGACTGCGGTTGATTTCTTAGATGAAAAAGACATTTCCTTGAGCAGCTTTAGTGCCGTTGAAGATGTGGATATCGTGGATAAGGCTGTGGATAAGAATGAAAACACACATTCTCCTGAGCTTTAAACGCAACACAGGCCTTTAAAACACTCTAAATACCTGAAAATACTTAATTTTTATTTGCGCGCTAATTAATGCTTATTTTACGTCTCAAAAGTTATGCGCGTAAAAAATAAGCATTTCTACCTTGGTTTGCAATAAGCCTCTAATGTCAGTTTTAGCTTCCTTCTTTTTGGGCCATTTTTAGAAATTCCTATCTAAGAACTGAAACTAATATTTCCCAGTAAACCTTTGAAAATCATTTTGGATCTTTAATAAGCTCCGAATTTCAGGTGCTTAGCGAAGGCTTTTTTAAATCCAGCCCTGCTTTCCTAAATTAGTTTTCTCAGCACCGATTAGGTTGAAAACTCTGTTCATTTAACTATATTCAAAAATATTCAAAGCCACCTAAATCCTTGCCTCATTCCCTTGCAGGTGATACACCTAGCCGCTCAAGAAATAAGTAAGCTAATTTACAAAGTTTTTTGTATCACTGGCGGCAAATAATTGTCGTCAAATTCGCACCTGCCGGAACTCCACTGGTGATTCCAAAGTACGGCAGGGAGGACAAACCAGATAGGAGGAATTTATGTCCAATGCACAAATCACAATGAAAGATATGTTAAACGCAGGTGTTCACTTCGGTCACCAACAACACCGTTGGAACCCAAAAATGAAGCCATATGTATTTGGTGTTCGTGGTGGAATCCACATCATCGATTTACAAAAATCTCTAGCTGGTGCTCAACGCGCTCTAGATTTCGTTAAAACTGTTGCTTCTCAAGGTGGACGTTTGATCTTTGTTGGTACAAAACAACAAGCCATCGAACCAATCCAACAAGCGGCTAAAGATTGTGGTCAATATTTCGTAACTAAAAGATGGTTGGGCGGAACTTTAACTAACTTCGTAACTATCAAATCTTCTATCGACCGTTTCAGAAAATTAGAAAAAATGAAAGAAACTGGTGAGTGGAAATTGTTCTCTAAAAAAGAGCAAGCAATGATGGAAAAAGAACTTCAAAGACACATCGATTATTTAGATGGTATCAAAGACATGCGTTCTGCTCCTGCTGCAATTTTTGTAGTAGATTTAGTAAAAGAGAAAAACGCTGTTGCTGAAGCAAAACGTCTTGGAATCCCTGTAATCGGTATTGCTGATACAAACTCTGATCCAGACATCGTTGATTTCCCAATCCCAGGTAACGACGACGCTATTCGTTCTATCAAATTATTCGCTAGCGCAATCGCTGACTCTTACAATGCTGGAGCAAAAGAATACAAAGAGAAAGCTCAAGTAGAAGCAAAAGAAGAGACTAGCCAAGCTAAGAGCGAAAAGAAAGCTGGTCCAGCTGTAGTTAAAACTTCTAAGCCTCGCTTAGTTGCTGCTGGTACTGCTGAAGACATCGAAATCTCTGAAGAAATCGATACAACTTCTGAAGACACAGAAACTACTGAAAAATAATTTCAAATTTTTAGAGGCCCTTGCAAGAGGGCCTTTTCCTCGTTTTAATCAAAACTTTTTAAAATTTAATTAGGAGAAAAAAATGGCAATTACTGCTTCTACAGTAAAAGAGTTAAGAGAAAAAACTGGTGCTGGTATGATGGACTGTAAAAAAGCCCTTACTGAGTGTGAAGGTAACTTCGACAAAGCAGTAGACTGGCTTCGTACAAAAGGTCTTTCTAAAGCCGCTAAAAAATCTGACCGTGTTGCGGCAGAAGGTTTAGTAACTTCATACATCCACGGTAACGGCCGTATCGGTGTACTTTTAGAAGTTAACTCTGAAACTGATTTCGTTGCACGTAACGAACAGTTCCAAGCATTCACTAAAGATGTAGCTATGCACATCGCTGCTGTTAACCCTGCTTGTGTTAACCCAGAAGAGCTTGATCAAAGCTTAGTAGAAAAAGAAAAAGAAGTTCTTAAAGCAAAAGCAATTGAAGAAGGTAAAAAGCCTGAGTTCTTAGATAAAATCATCGAAGGTCAAATCAAGAAGTGGATGAAAGACCAAGTTCTTCTTGAGCAACCTTTCGTGAAAAACCCAGACGTTACTGTTGGTCAATATTTGACTGACACAGTAGCAACTATCGGTGAAAACATCGTAATTCGTCGTTTTACACGTTTTGAATTGGGTGAAGGAATCGAGAAAAAAGTGGACAACTTCGCTGAAGAAGTAAACGCAGCTTTACAATAATTTACAACCAATAGGACACTAAGCAGATGGCAGATCCAAAGTACAATCGAGTATTACTTAAGATATCCGGAGAAGCTCTCGCAGGAGAGATGGGCTTCGGAATTGATTTGCAAACTTTAAATAAGATTGCAGAAGAAGTGGTGGAAACGGCCGCTCTTGGTGTTCAAATGGGAATCGTAATTGGTGGCGGTAACATTTTTAGAGGTGTTGCCGCTTCTACCAAAGGAATGGATCGCGCAAGCTCAGATTATATGGGAATGCTTGCTACATGTATCAACTGTCTTGCCATGCAAGATGCGATCGAAAAACTGGGTGGAGAAACTCGAGTGCAAACGGCCATTGAGATGGCAGAGATTGCAGAGCCATACATCCGCAGAAAAGCCGTACGTCACCTTGAAAAAAATCGAATCGTGATTTTTGGTGCTGGTACTGGTAACCCTTATTTTACTACCGACACAGCCGCATCCCTTCGAGCTATGGAAATCGATGCTGAAATCATCATGAAAGCCACTAAGGTTGATGGTGTTTACGACAAAGATCCAATGCAATATGAAGACGCTGTAAAATATGATCAACTTAGCTTTATTGAAGTTTTAAATAAACAGCTAAAAGTGATGGACTCCACTGCCATTAGTTTGTGTATGGAGAATGACTTACCTATTTTAACTTTCAACTTAAACAAAGAAGGCAATATTAAAAAAGCCATCTTAGGGGAAAAAGTTGGAACTATCATTAAAGGAGAAGACTCATGATTGAAATCATTAAAGAAACCGCAGAAGAAGAAATGAAGCACGCGATTGAGTCACTAAAGGGAGAGCTACAAAAAATCCGCACCGGAAAAGCTCACGCCTCGATGTTAGATTCTGTAAAAGTAAATTACTACGGATCACTTAGTCCGTTAAATCAAGTGGCTTCTATTAGTACACCAGACGCAAGAAGCTTTATGTTAGCGCCTTGGGAAGCTTCTGTATTAAAAGACATTGAAGCAGCCATCGTAAAAAGTGACTTAGGATTAGCGCCAATTAATGACGGTAAAGTAATTCGTCTTAAGCTTCCTGAAGTGACTGAAGAGCGTCGTAAAGACTTAGTGAAACAAGCCAAAAAAACCGTAGAAGACTCTAGAATTTCAATTCGTATGAAACGTAAAGATGCCAATGATGAAATCAAAGAGCTTCTTAAAAACAAAGAAATCTCTGAAGATGATAGCAAGCGTTTCACTGAAGAAATTCAGAAGCTAACGGATGATTACATCAAAAAAGTAGATGACATCGGAACAGCTAAAGAAAAAGACATCATGACGGTTTAAGCTGGGCGGAAACGGATCATGCAGCTAAAACACATTGGAATTATTATGGATGGAAATGGTCGTTGGGCACAAGCTCGACGACACAGTCGCGCTTTCGGCCATGTTCGTGGTATTAAAGCTGTAAGACGCACCATCGAAAAATCTGTGGAAATAGGCTTAGAATATTTAAGCCTATTCACACTTTCCAATGAGAATTGGCAACGCCCACAAACCGAAGTTTCTGTTTTGATGAAGATACTTCGAAAGTTTCTAAAATCTGAAATCAAATTTTTAGTCAAAAACAACATTCGTCTAACAAGCGTTGGTGATTTATCCCGCTTCCCAGAAGACATCCAAAAATTAATCAACGAAGTAAAACTAATCACTAAAGACAATACTGGCTTAGTATTGTGTTTAGCTCTTAGTTATGGTTCGCAGCAAGAAATTCTTAGCGCCGCCCTTCGACTTGCCAAAGATTTAGTTAAGCAGCCTGAGTTAATGGATAGCATAAATGCTGAAAGCTTTGCCGACTACCTCGACACTAGCTTTATGCCAAACCCAGATTTAATCATACGCACCAGCGGTGAAACACGCCTGTCAAATTTTATGCTTTTTCAAGCGGCCTATAGTGAGCTGTATTTTACAAACACTCTTTGGCCAGATTTTACAGGTGAGGATTTGGTAGAGGCAATTACTAGCTTTGAGACGAAAGAACGCCGGTTCGGAAAAACCTCTGAGCAAATTTCAGAAACCCTAAACACAGACCTACAAGGATAAAATGAGTTCACTGCAAACTAGAGTCATTTCTGCATTATTAGCGGTAGGCCTTATGGGACTTAGTTTCTGGGCACTTGGTAGTACAGCAGTTTATGTTTTAATCTATTTTGCAATTAGCTTATGTCAGTGGGAATACGCACAACTTTGTCTGCCCAAGGCGCGAAACACTTTAAAATACGGTTTTTTAGTAATTAGTCAGTATTACCTTTTACAGAGTCTACCAATTGCGGTACTCAGCGAACTATCTCCAATGAAACTCGGAGTGCAATACTTTATCTTCATTTGTTTTTTCGGAATTCTATCTGACAAAGAAGACATCAACGAAATTAGAAACGACATTTTTGCATCTTGCTTTGGTTACATATATTTAAGCGTGATTCCTGGCCTATTAATTTTGACCTTAACTGCGAACCCTAGGCAATTGGTGGAACTCTTCTTCTTTTTGCTTTTAACTGTTTTTGCGGGTGACGTCTTTGCTTACTTCTCTGGTCTTTGGCTCGGTAATAAAAAAATACTTCCTTCCATTAGCCCTAAGAAAACAGTGGTTGGATGTATCGGTGGCTTAATGGGCTCGGTGGCTTTAGGTTCTATTTACGCCCACTACTTACTAAGAAACACCAATCCATGGGCCATCGCAGGCTGTTGTTTGGTAATTGGTCTTTATGCGCAAACCGGAGATTTCTTAGAGAGTTTGTTAAAGCGACTTGCTGGAAAAAAAGATTCAGGAAAAATTCTTCCAGGCCATGGCGGTTTCTTAGATCGACTAGATGGTGTTTTGTTTGCAATTCCTGCTCTTTACTGGTTTTTCTATTAATTTAATAGTTAGATTCTCTAGCTTTCATTTATCTTTTTAAACCTGTTATTTTAAGGCTTTAGTCTAATCAGATTTTTTATTTTCTTTCTAGATTTTACCAATCAATTCAGTTTGCTTTTAATTAGTAATCCGCTCTTCAAAAGTCTCATGATGGAACAGGCACAAAGCTCCATCCCTCCTAGACTTTAGCTACTAGACGTAAAGGACATTTCGTTTATTCAACTCGAATCTCCCCTAATAATTAGGTAAAATAATAAAAGAATTTTTGAAGAATCTTAGGAATTTAGCTTAGGCTTTAAACCATTTTTTAGTTTTCCAAGGAGACTTGTAAGTTTTGGTTGATTCTTCGAGAGCTTCTCTTATTTTCATAAACAAAGACCAGTCGTTAGAAAGGGTTTTAAGATATGGTAATTATTGATTTGATTCAGCAGGCATTCGGTTTCATCGTTCCCCTAGCAATTCTTCTAGGTTTGTTAATTTTTGTTCATGAGCTTGGACACTTTAGCGTGGCTAAGTTTTTTGGAGTGCGAGTAGAAACCTTTAGTATTGGCTTTGGTAAGAAAATTTGGGAACGTACCAAAGGTGACACCACATATTGTCTTTCGTTAATTCCTTTTGGTGGCTATGTTAAAATGTATGGTGACGACCCTACCGCGGATATCCCAGAATCTGAAAAGCAGTATTCCTTTCTTCACAAAAGTGTTTGGCAACGAATTGGTGTGGTTCTAGCGGGTCCATTGATGAATTTCTTTTTTGCCATTTTGGTGTTTGCTTTAATCGCCCTTGTTGGTGAAGACAAACCCATCGCCAAAGTTGGTGAGATCCAACCCGGAACGGCTGCTCATATTATGGGGCTTCAAGCTGGTGACGAGATTTTGAAAGTTAACGGAAAATCCGTAAGTTTAATGGAAGAGGTTCAATCCCTCGTAGAGAAAAATGCGAATGCTAAAATTACTATGACCATCAAACGCCACGGTAGTGAGCAAGAGATGGAGCTTCAAGGTGAGACCCTAATTGTAGAAAATCCAAATATTTTATCCACAGAAAAAATGGTTGGAAGTTTAGAGGGTTTACAGTTCATGCCTACAGCAAGCATGGTCGGAATTGACCAACCGGATTCCATTGCTGCACAAAAAGGACTGGCAACTGGTTCATTAATCACTGAGGTAGACGGTGTTAAGCTACAGCGATGGTATGAATTAGAATACTTGATGAATAAGGCCATATCAGAAAACAAGAGCTTTACTCTTAAGTTTAAAGTGGACCAAAATGCTGAAGAACAAAGTGTTCAGCTAAATGCGCAAGAGGATGCCTTTAAGAACCTAAAAGAGTTTGGCATTCACCCTCTTGATCTTTTTGTTGGTAGCGTAGTCGACGAATCTGCTGCAAAGGCAGCTGGCCTACAAAAAAATGATCACATTACTGCCATTGACGGAAACGAAATTTCCCACTGGAGTGAATTAGTTAACCGAGTTCGAGCTTATGAAGAAGACAAACAGCCTCTAGCCTTAAAGGTGGTAAGAGCTGGTGAAGAACTTAATATGGAAATGAGTCCAAAGCCTGTGCTTCAAAAAGATCCCGTAACTGGAATGGAGAAAAAGGTTTATGCAATTGGGATTACCACTTCTTTAATGGGCGCTCCACCGGTTTTAACTTTGGTGCGATCAAGTAATGTATTAGAAGTGATTAAAAGAGGGTTTGTTGATAGCTACAACTGGTCAGTAACTACTGTTTTGAGTTTTTGGAAACTACTAACCAATCAAGTTTCGGCAAAATCAATTGGTGGACCATTAATGATAGGTCAACTAGCTAGCCAGAGCATGGCTGTTGGTTTAAGTGCTTTCTTGAAAATCATGGGCATCATCTCCATCAACCTATTTATTTTAAACCTTCTTCCTCTACCCGTTTTGGATGGTGGACATTTGTTATTTTATACAATCGAAGTAATTCGCGGTAAGCCTGTTTCAATGCGAGTTTTAGAAGTCGCGCAAACTTTTGGTTTGGTTTTACTTCTCTCGCTCATGGTCTTTGCCACCTATAACGATTTTGCAAGATTCCTAGGTTTCTTATGAAAATATTAGCGATCAGTTGCAGTACCAATTTTGGAAGTATTGCAGTTGGTGAAAACCAAAAGATTTTAGAGAAGATTGAATGGGAGCGAGCTCAAAGTCATGGCGAGCTTGTTACTCCCTACCTTCAAGAAATCACAGAAAAAGTGGGATGGGATTTTTCAGAAATTGATTTGATCGCTGTCGATAAAGGTCCCGGCTCTTTCACTGGTGTTCGTGTAGCTATCAATTCTGTCAAAGCTCTAGCATACAGTTTCGAAACCCCTATTTGGGCTGAGAACTCGTTAAGAATCATGGCGGAGGCATGCCCCGTTTCAGAGAAAGAATTATTTTGTTGTCTTAATGCTTTTAAGAATGAAGTTTTCATTTCAAGTTATAAAAACAAAAATGAGAGATGGGAAGAAAACTTAGACGCACAAAGCATTGAAGTTGAAAAACTACCCGATTTGATTGAATCAAAGAGCATCGATTTTTTTGGGGATGCCATTGAGCCTTATTTAGACCGACTCCCTGAGGAGTTTAAAAGTCAGGTAAATTTCCTCAACATTCAACCTGCAAAACCAAAGGCTAGTGATTTACTAAGTATCTGTTTTAAGGAGTATAATTCTGAACAGACCTTGGACTGGAAATCGCTAAATAGTCTATATATCAAGCTTTCTGCTGCCGAAGAGAAATTGAAGAAGGGATTACTGAAACCACTCCCGAAAATATAGGTGAATTGTGAACAAAGTATATTCAATGTCAGACTATCAGAGCTCTACGGCCGATCAAAGCGGACCGTACACCATAGCTCTTGCTAGTGGTAAAGGTGGCGTTGGTAAAAGCTTTGTAGCCTCTAGCTTAGCAATTTGTTTCGCTCGAATGTCTTACAGAGTTTGTTTAATTGATTTAGATTTCGGAAGTGCAAATATTCATACCTATCTAGGAATGGTTCCACACGGTGGAGGTCTTACTGATTTCATCAAAGACCGAGTTACTGATATCAATCAATTGATGCTTCCTTCGGGAATCAACAATCTTAGCATTATTTCTGGAAACAATGATTCTTTGGACATGGCCAATGTTACAGAAGACGAATACAGTAAAATTTTGGCGGCCATTCCCAAGCTTTCTTGCGATGTGGTGATTCTTGATCTAGGAGCTGGTACCGGAAACTCTACTTTAGACTCTTTTGCTAGTGCTGATCTAAGTTTGATGACTGTGACTCCAGAGCCTACTTCCATAGAAAACGCTTATCGGTTTTTAAAGTCTGCCTTTTATCGGAAACTAAAAGTTTCTGAGCACAATGCCGGTGTTCAAGAAATCATTGAGGAAGCTATGGATCAGCAGAATCAACTGAACATTCGCTCTCCAAAAGATTTATTAAACTATTTAAACCAAAATCATATGTATAATACTCAGGAGTTTATGCGTGAGCTTGAAAGTTTTGAACTGGGAATTATCCTAAACCAAGTTCGCTCAGGAAGAGACATCGATGTTGGAAAAGGTGTAGCTTCCATTTCAAGAAACTACTTTGGAATACCCGTTCGTTACCTTGGACACGTTGCCCATGATAATGCGGTTTGGCAAGCTCTTCGCAAAAAGCGACCTCTGCTAATAGATTATCCAGCCTCACCAATTAACAACCAATTTTTCGCAATTGCAAAATTGATCCTTGGCCCTAAGGCAAAAAAAGCAGTAGTATAAGTTCATGTCACTGAACTTTGATGATTATTACGACTTATTACAAGTAGATACAACAGCAAGTCTAGAAGAGATTCAAAGAGCTTACCGTAAAACGAAAGCTTTGTACTCTCCTGACAGCCCCGCTTTGTATTCTATGTTTTCCAAAGAAGAAGCCCAAGAGCTCGTTCAGGTGATTGAAACAGCCTACAAGACTCTGAGTAATCCAAATTTGCGTGCACAATATGATCAGCAAAGAATGAGTCCTCAAGCTGAATGGGAAGAAGCAAGCAATGTTCAAGACGATGCGATTTACGGATTAAGCGGAGAAAGTTCTGGAGATTTTTCTAGTATAAGTGCTGCCAATAGCCCAAGCACCAACTTTCCGGGTGAATCTCCAGACTTAATGTCGAATGTTGTGGAGCCAGCTCCCCAACCCGCGAGTAATCAAAAACTTGGAACAACTCGTTTTGGTAACTACGTCTTAGACCCTGAAGTTGAAGAATACATAAAATCGGTTGAGCTAATAGATGGACCTTTTTTAAAAACGGTTCGAGAGTACAAAGGTATTAGTATAGATCAGATTGCTTCCATTACTAAAATTGGTGGGCACCATTTAGCTGCCATTGAAAATAACGACTTTACACAATTACCACCTGTTGTTTTCTCAAAAGCTTTTGTTAAGCAGTATGCGCAGCTTGTTGGCCTTGATCCACAAAAATGTTCTGATTCCTATGCCGACTTAATGAAAAAAGAGCAGAAATAAAATGCAGTCACAAAAAATTGTAAGCGAAGAAAACGAAGGGATTAGGCTGGACCAATTTCTTTGTCTATTTGATGAAGTCCCATCCCGCTCCCATGCAGCCAAATTAATTGAAAACGGTGATGTTCAGGTATTAGAAATTACTAAAAAGCTAAAAGCCTCGACCAAGTTGAGTGCGGGGCAAAAGGTAGTTGTGAACACTCCCAAGAGACTTCCTAGCGTACTTAGCAAGTGGGATTATCCCCTAGAAATTTATTTTGAAGATGAAGACTTGATCGTTTTGAATAAAGAATCCGGTATGGTAGTTCACCCTTCTCCTGGTCACCCTGATAAAACTTTAGTGAATGCCTTGTTAAATCACTCTGACTGTTTTCAGATGGGTATGAACGAAGAAAGACCTGGAATTGTTCACCGAATTGATAAAGAAACCAGTGGTCTTTTAGTGGTAGCCAAGAACCCGGAAACCCATCAAAAACTAACCGAACTTTTTAAAAACAGAGACATTGAAAGAAATTATTGGGCGGTTTGCGCTGGAGTCCCTAAACAGCTTTCCGGCAGTATTGAGTCTGAAATTGGCCGACATCCTGTGAATCGAAAAAAGATGTCTAGTCAGTCTCGCCAAGGAAAATACGCAAAGACAGATTATAAAATATTAGCTAATTTTAATAAACTGAGTTTGGTAAAGTTTAAACTCCATACAGGTAGAACTCATCAAATCAGAGTCCATTGTTCTGAAAAACATTTTCCTATCATTTGTGATGAGCTCTATAGTTCCATGTCAGGTCTAAAAAGTTTTTTAAGCCAAAAGCAAATTGCTGATTTAAAGAAACTAAACCGTTTTTTTCTCCACGCCGCCGTTTTAGGCTTTAAACACCCTAGGACCGGTGAAAAACTAGCCTTTTATTCTCCTATACCAAAGGACCTCCAGACTTGGATTGATCACTTTGGTTTTGTAGAATATTTGCAGCAGGAGAATTTTATCAATGCTTGAAGTACAAGAAACCCCACTAGGACATGAAATTTTAAATGAAAATTTTTATATCTTATTTGGTAACTCAAATATCGACTATGACAATTACAAAGACATACTGAACGCTCGCTTAGGCGAGAACTTAAAGTTTCAAGCTGTAGACCAAGTTCATGGTGATGGTGTTTATGTTTGTGGAGAAGAATCTCCCGAGCAAACGGAAGCGGATGCAATTTTACTAAAAGAAGTTGGTCAATGTGGGATTATCAAAACCGCTGACTGTTTACCTATAGCACTCACCAATAGCATTACAAAAGAGGCCGCAATCGTCCATGCTGGTTGGAGAGGTGTTTATAATGGTATTTTACTAAAAGCCTTACAGCTTTTTGTGGATCAAAAGCCTGAAAATTTAAAGTTATACATCGGACCGCATATATCCTTTTACAGCTATCAAGTGGGACCAGATCTTTTTAATATGTTTGCCGAAAAATTTTCGTTTCTCACCGAAGGCGTTCATTTCAATAAAGATTTACTAAGTCTGCAACATTATAAGTTGAACCTTCAGGAAATCTTAATCACCCACTTAGAAACAGAACTCGGCTCTGAAATCTATTGCATTAGAAGCCAAATCAATACCATCAGTCATCCTCTATTTCACTCCTTCAGAGAGAAAGGAGAGCAGGCAGGTAGAAACTTAAGCTTTTTAGTAAAGAGAACTTCCTAAGCCAGGTTCTACTAAAAACCTAAATCTTGTTAACAAGACCAATTGTCTTAGGCCTTGTGTATATTGATTTATCTATTTTTCGTCATTGAGGGATTCGATTTCTTAAAATTAAGCTCGATCTCATTCTGATACAGCGGCCATTTCATTTACAGTAAAATAATTTAGACACTATCTGCTAAGTAGCTGTTTCTACTAGATTTTCTTCTTTCACTAACTAATTTTCAGACAAAAATTCGCCGACCGGCTTATTTTGAAGCAGCTCCGTGGTCTAGCTAAGCACCTATAATTACAGTCCTTTTATTCATCTGCCGATAGGGATATTGGCACGATACTTGGAGTATTAAGGAAGTGATGGGATTTAAAAGTTTAATTGGGGATTTAAAAAAAATAGAACCACTAAGTTTTAGCTTAGGATTGGGAATGATGTGTTTATCATTATCCCTAGCTTTTCATAGTGGACTAAAATATGAAATTCGCAATGGCTTAGCTCTCAATGAAAGAGTCGTTTTATCAACAGTGACGGGAAATATTACTCAAGATGGAATTTTATCCAAGGTAATTAAAGTTCGCTCTGATAATAAAATCTTTATTGAGGTTTATCAGCTAGGTGCTAATGGGCAAGAGCTCATTTCTAAACTACCAATACCTCACTCTCATGATGGCTATTTCCATTTAAGAGGAGAAAGTTCAAATCTCATTTTAAATGATGTGGATGGTGATTCCATTCCTGAAATTGTGGCTCCGAGTTTTGATCACAATATGGTAGCACATTTAAATGTCTACAAATATGATCGCGAAGCTAACAGTTTCTACTTAATGACTAAAAAGGAGTAGGAAGTGCTAAGACCAAATATGCTTCGTAATACTTTAATCATTGTATTGAGCTTCTATATGTTGCTTAGCTACCAAAACTGTGGTGAAAATGCAAAATTCAACCCTCAGCTGGTAGATAGCTCACCGGATCTAGAAACGAATGAGTTTTTAAGTAAAATCGCAGAAGATGCAGATGTAATATGGGGTGCTGGTGATCAAGCGCTAAATCCGTCCTGTAAATTTAGAGTACCAGAATGTGGAGCGGAAGAAGATGTTACTGAAGCCTGTGTGGCTGAGACTGTTTCTGCTTATTATGACTCTTTGGAGTGTGCAGGTTTTGATGTGTACGAAGGAAATGATTGCCTTGTAGCAATTAGTAGCTCTACACCAACTGTGATGGAGCCTGTATTATTAGATATCACTTGTTTCAACATTGATAGCCAAAACAAAAAAGCTCTTAATCTTGGAATGTGTTACGGGGAAGACATTGGATTTTCCAAAGAAGCTCCGAGCACCGGCATGAGAATCTCTGCTTGGGCTGAACTAGGTGATGAGTACCCTTACTCTAGACAAATTCGTCAGTTGGTTTTCTACCCTAACCAAGAAGATGTTAAAATGGTTTTACATGAAATGGGTGTTGGTTCTGAAGTGAAGGACGCCTGTGGAAAAATAAAACAGGCTCAGCCTTTAGATTTGGTAATTCCAGTAGAAGTTAAAGACTTTAGTGTCGACGGAAAATAAGCTGTATATCAAAAAATAAGACTAAGCTTCAGAAAGTTTCTGAAGCTTATTTTTTTTTGTTTAAGTCACGCCAAGACTTTCCTTGTCTCGCCTTATAGTTTAACTGGAAGTCTCTAACCGCTCTTTGGTGCTCTTTATAGGTCTTAGAAAAATAATGAGTTCCATCATTTTTACTCACAAAATATAAATATTCACTTTTTTCAGGTTTAAACACTGACTGCAAACTTTCTCTTCCTGGATTGGATATTGGTCCTTTCGGAAGAGCAGGTATTTTATAAGTGTTGTAGGCCGTTTTTTCTAGAATGTCTTTTTTCTGAATGTTCTTTTTCCAGTAACCATACTTTTCTTTGATACCATACAAAATGGTTGGGTCACTTTGAATTCTCATTTTCTTTCGCAAACGATTTTGAAAAACGGAACTTATCAAGGGTCTCTCATGAGGAGCTCCGGTTTCCTTTTCAATGATCGATGCTAGGGTTACGATTTCGTGACGAGATAAATTCGTTGGAGCTCTTTCTAAACTTGCAAAAACTTCGTGAAATCTCTCTACCATGATTTTTAAAATATTTCTCTCCCCTTGGTACTTTGTAATTCTATAAGTATCCGGAAAAAGGTAGCCCTCTAGGCTTGGTAAGCTTTGCCCTAAAAGACTTTGGATGAAGCTTGGGCTTTTTGCTAATCTTAAAAACTCATTTTCATCAATTAAGTTTTTGCTAGCAAGAAGCTCGGCTATTTCATAAATGTTCAAACCTTCCTGAATTGTAAAACTATGTTGAACCATAATTCCCGAAACAAGAATATTTAACACCTCACTAGGTTTCATGTTTCTTCGAAGTTCATACTCTCCTGTTTTAACTTTTTTAATAGCAGATTCATATTTTGCCAGAGCAGTGAAGTATTTTGAATTAGTGATCAAGCCTTCTTTTTTAAGAGCACTTGTTATTTTGTAAAACGGACCAGGCTTTACCTCAAAATAAACACTAGAATCATCCTGCGAAGGTGGAATTTGCAAAAAGCAATAAGCTTCGTAGGCAACATAGGCAGAAGCCATTGTAAAAATAAGAAACAGAGAAACTATAATCTTTTTCACAACTATTTTAACTCCACACCCGTTGCTAGTTTAGAGGCATCGAACTCCCCTTCATCTTCAAGATATGCTACTGGCTCAGTACAATAATAAACTGCAAAATGCGCTGATGGATGTCCGTTACCACTCTTCTTAAAACCACCAAATGGTAATTTTGAACTCGCACCGCAAGTTGCGCGGTTCCAGTTTAGAAGTCCAACCTCAAGATCTGCAGCAACTTTCTCATAAACACTTCTGGTCTTTGAAAAAACCGCAGCTGAAAGGCCATAACTAGTATCATTAGCCAATGCAATGGCTTCGTCCAGGTCATCGGATTTGTATATCGCCACATTCGGCCCAAAAATTTCTTCTTTTTCATAAACCGAATCAGAACGATGCTCATTTACGAGATTAATTGAAGGAGTCACATAGTGGCCTTTTGTATCTAGTTCAAGAGCCTTTCCACGCATAATGTTTTCAGCCCCTTCTCGTTTTGCAATTTCTTGGAAACGCAAAAACTTCTCTACCGATCTATCGTTAATCAATGGCCCCATAAAAACGTCTTTTTTCCAATGACCAATTTTAATTGCTTTTGCACTTTTATGATAACGATCAACAAACTCATGATAGCGGTCTTTATGTACAATGATTCGAGAAGTACATGAACATCTTTGTCCAGCGGATGCAAATGCACCAAAAAGATTTTCATAGACAGCTCGATCCATATCAATGTCATCCCAGACAATTGATGTATTCTTACCGCCCATTTCCAAAGCTGACATTTTCCAGTAATGAGTAACAATTTCTTGCTTTATACGTAGGCCAGTTTCATAGCTCCCTGTAAAAAGAATTCCATTCACATAATCGTGCTTTACCAAACGACGGCCAACCTCACCACCACCTTGAACTAAATTAAAAACTCCTTTAGGGAAACCCGCTTCGTGAATGCATCTCGCTAAAAGTTGACCAGTAAAGGGAGTCATTTCTGATGGTTTAAAAACTACGGTATTACCAGTAAGTAAAGCAGGAACCAAGTGACCATTTGGCAAATGCCCAGGGAAATTAAAAGGCCCTAGTACGGCCAAAACCCCTCTTGGTCTATATTTTATCCTACCAGTTACACCTGGCAAAGCATCCGTTATGGCCTGCTCTTCAATTAAAGATAAAGAGGCATTTATAGTAATATCAATTTTACCAGCTAAAGCTCCTGCTTCCCCTAAAGTTTCCCAATAAGCCTTTCCTGTCTCTCTAGAGATACAAGTGGCAATTTCTTCTTTATGCTTTTGGTATACTTCTTTTAATTTGATTAAATATGATTTTCTTTCTTCAATGCTTAATGCAGACCAAGATTTGAAAGAGTTTTTAGCAGCATCTACGGCCTTATCCACATCTGAATAGGAGGCACTTAACTCGCCAATTGTATCACTTAAATCTCCTGGGCTTACAACGGTCCAAGTCTCGTCTGTTCTAGAAGGAATCAAAAATTGTCCATCTACATAGTTACCTTGAAACATAGCATCTCCTTATATTTTAGAAAAATAGCTTTCCTGCAAATCTTTGTTATTAAAATATTCTCTCATATCATTCGCTAGATACAACTCGTCTTTTTCTTCATCGTACTCAGCCTGCAAGCCCAAAAAACCTTCTCCCGAGTCGTTCATTAGAAGTGCATTAAACTGAATTTCATTGTCTTGTTTAAATTGAGGCTTCATTTTTCGAAAGTTTTTAATTAAGCTAATTTCTTGTTTTTCACATTTAAAATGCGGTCCGCCATCAAACGGATCAATCTCCCCTTTGTATGAAAAACCTATGCTGCTCAATAAGTGTTTCGCCGGTTCGGTCTGCTGAGAGACTTTACCTAAATTCATCCTAACCTCTGGAGAAAGTAAATTTAAGTATACTCCTTCAATTGGAAAGAGTTGTCTGATAAAACCTTTGTTTTTCAAACTTAACCTGTCAGCCTCTTCATAGGTTAGGCCTGTAAATTTTCTTCCCAGTTCTTCCCAGAGATAGCTTTTCCCTTCTTCAGATAATCTAGGAGCAAACTCACACAGAATTTCTTTTTGAAAATACTGAGGGTTTTTTGCGATATACAGAAATCGAACAAGACTGATAAATTTTCCTAGCTTACTTTTATGCCCTCGATACTTCGGGTTTACTAGGAGTCCCCCTATTTCGCTTGGCCCATTTGTCTCTTCATTCAACTGCAGAACATGATGGATAAAGCCTATTCCCAAATCCTCAGAAACTCTTTCTCTTCTGTCTACTTTGAAATAATAGTGAGGCACCTCTGGAGTTCCATGTTTTGCTAAAATCAGGCTACAACCAACAAGTAAATTATCTTCAACATCTACTAAAACAAAAATGTACTCTCTCGCCTCTTTTGGTATTTCACTTTTAAAGGACTTAATGCTTCTTTCTATTTTCTCTTTCAGAATGTTTTCGTTGGCTGGTAAGTTTAATAGATTAAACTGCTCTGCTAAACCCAAGAGGTCTTGGAGATCTTCACTTTGTACTGGTCGTGCGTAAAATGACATTTTATGATTGCTCCATTATTGTATAAAATAAATCGATAGATTTTTTTAGTTGGGCACTGTCTACCGATTCATTTGGCTCATTTATATTTCCTAAACCCGAAGCTAGGCCAAACTGAACCATCGATTCACCAAAAGCACTCAATTTTCTCGAAGCACTTTTCATAACGCTATCACCGGTTCTCCACTCGAGCTCATGTTTTTTAAAAGCATCCTGCCATCGTTTTGTATTCTCTGTGGTATTTTTAAATTCAAAACCCGCCAAAAACTCGCTTAACTTAAAACTTATTTTATCTTTTTCTAAGTTCGATTCGATATTCTTAAGTTCGTCTAGCAAATCCTCTTTTGTATAATCATGAGGAAGATAAAATGACATTCCCAACTCTACCATGTCCTCATAGTGCCTTAGCTTTCCAATGTTTAAGTTGGGAAGTTTACTAGAATCATCACCGCGCATGCTTTTGTATTTTTCAATTAAGAGATTAATCTCATCAACCAAATCCAATAATTTTTTAGCCACACCTTTACCGACGGGCTGGCTCAGATTTAGCTCTAAAATCGCTTCTGAAGCAACCGCATTTACAGAGTGTCCAGCCTCCATACTCAACACCAAAACTGCCTCTGGCAACATCCGTAAATACTCAATGAGCTTTATAAACGCATCTTCATCTCTTACTTTTTCTACGGAAGCACCGTGGGTGGTTCTACCTCTAAAAATTCTCGTTTGTGTTGAAGTGTCTTCTCCCTCTAAGTGACGCTTTCGTAATTCTGATTCATTAGCATCTAAAGGTATCTGAAACTTAACTTTTGCATAACCACAATTACCTAACAACAACCTTGAGCTCGTTGGTCTACTAACAATGATCTGCTTACTAGCCTGTAAGGCTGTCTTTACAAGAGGTCTTTCTATGTCTTTTTTCAAATTGGTAAAAGAACCTGCAAATAAACAAACCGAAGGTGATTTAGCCTCTTTTACAAGTTTTTCCAATGCATACAGTTGAGTTAAAAAACTTATTTTAGATCCCGCAACCCCTAAACCAAACAGTTGATCTTTTTTTAAAGTCGCTTCAAAGGGGTTTTGGTTTGTCTCATCCCATAAACTATGTGGGCCAGGCTCTTCTGTTTCGATGTCGTTATAGATAAAAATTTCTGGGGACAGCTTATTGGTATAAACCATGATCCCCTGTTTGTTTTCGAGACTTTCAAAGTTCAATCCCATTCTCTTACAAAGTTCTTCATAAAAAGAACAAAGGTCTGAGATTCCAACGAATGGGCTGGAATCCAGAGATACAACTTTTGAATAGTCTTCGAAATTCTCTAGCATTTAAAACTCAAGTAAAGTCTTTTCGATAATATCCACTGCATGATCAATGTCTTTTTCTTCCATCACAGCTGGAATCAGAAAGCGAACTTTAAACGGTCCTCGGCCACAGCCAAAAGCAATGATTCCATTTTTATATAAAGACTTTAAGATCTCCATCATTCGCTCTTTCGAACCATCAAAGCAAGTTAATGCCATCATCAGTCCCATTCCGCTTACCTCAGTCAAACGATCTTTTAAACTTGATTGCATCTTAGCTTCTAGCTTTGACTTTAGGTTCTGGTGAATCCAATCAATTTTTCCACCTTCGCCCATATATCCACCTTCACTCAATTCCTTCAAAACAGCATTACCAGCCGCTAACGAACAAGTTGCACCAGCAAAAGTTCCCGCAATTAGCCCAGGTTGTGGATTAAATTCTGAAGAATAAAGAGTGGCCGCAGCCTGAAGTGATTTCGCTATGGTCATTACATCAATGTATTCTATGATACCTATTTTTTTACAGGCAAAGAACTCACCGGTTCTACAAAAGGTCTGCACTTCATCTGCCCAAATGGCAATATTATTTGCTTTGCACATCTCGAATATAGGAATGAAAAACTCTTTCGGTGCAACATTAAATCCACCTTCACCTTGAATCGGCTCAAAAACAAGTACAGCAATTTCATCTTTATGTTTTTGGATATGTTGCTCTAAAGCATCTAGAGTAACTTGCGTAGAGTTTTCGTTTGTATGGTCGTAAAAAGGAATTCTTAGTACATCATCATAGTCTGGCAAACCCTGCTTATAAGCTTTGTTGTCAGTAACTTCAGCCATTAAGGTTGATCTACCGGCAAAGGCCGCTTCAAAACCTAAAATCTTAGAAGCAGGAGATTTTTTTTGACGACACATTTTTAATGCATTTTCGTTGGCCATAGTTCCACAAGTAGATATCCAAGCATGGGAAAAATTAGTGCCAACATACAGCTTCTTCAAATTCTGTAGCATGTCATTGTACTCATTGTTGGGCTGCAGGTTTCCTTGCATAACAAGATCACTCATACCAGCCTTCATCATAGCTTCCGCCAAACGAGGGTGGGAATGTCCAAGAATATTTACTCCAATCCCATTAATAAGATCTAATTTAATACTGCCATCTTCCAGCTCAACATAAGGTCCTCTGCCAACACCACTACCAACGTAAGGATAAAACAATGGGCGACCCCTACCATCATCAATTTGTTTCAGTAGAGTCTCTTGGTGTTTTACACCTTCCTCGGTGGGAGCTTTCACTTCAGTAATTTTTGACTGGATTTTTTGTAGCTCATCAATGATTTCTTGAAGGTTCTTTGAAATCAGCTCGTTGTTTTGTACTTCTTTAGAAAGTAATTCCATAATTGCTCCTCAAAACTTTCAAAGTCCAGCCTTTCGAAGACGTCTTTCGAAAAGCAATGGACATCTTTTTTAATTCGTTCGATACTGAAGCCGATATGTCAGCTAAGTTATTGATTTTTACTATTCTTTTTACTTTTTGGCACCAAGTTTCCATGGCTAGCCCAGGCACGTCAGAGGAAGGTCCAGTAGATCCAGAAGTTATTACTAACTCCGCGCCAATCAACTTTGAATCAGCTCTAAAATATTATGACCTAAAGGATTATGCCCAAAGCATTGGCGTTCTCGAAAAGCTCCTAGAAAGCTCAGATGATAAGGCAAAAATTCACTACAACCTATTTGTTGCGCATTTTGCAGGCAAAAATATGTCGTCAGGGCTTTTCCACCTTCGCGAAAGTCTGTTTCTCTCCCCTGGCTACAGCCCTAGTGTTGATGCATTGACTGATTTGCCAAACGAATGGGAACAGAGATTCTTTACCAAAGCTGATCTTTTTAAGAGAATTAATTTAGAGATTTTTTTGGAAACAAACTTTCAACTCAGTATTTTCATTGGACTAATCTTCTTCGCTCTATTTTTAAGAAGCCTAATCGCTTTTTTAAAAGCCAGAAAAGCAGAAGAAAGCAACTCCACAAGTCTGAGTATCCTTGGAACAAGTATTGCTTTATTTGTAATTTCCTTGGTTTTTATAGGCTTTCAATATTCTTTACAATTAAAAGACTTTGCGACAGTAAAAGGTAATATCAACGCCAAGGTTACCCCTTCTGAAAACAGTCCTGGAATCTTAGATCTTTTAGAGGGTGAGATGGTAGTTGTCCTTGATTCTAAAAAACCTTGGTATAATATCGAAGATTTTAATGGCAGAAAAGCCTGGGTCCATGAAGACCAGATTTTTTTAAGTAAAGAGGATTAAGCCTGTGGCCGATTATTTATGGGATAATATCTTTCGCAAAGATGCGAAAGAAAAAGAATTAATTACCCGCCTAAAAGAAAACTTTCTTTTCGAATTACTAAGTAACAAAGAACTCTCATTCATTGAGCAGATTGTTCATGTTCGTACCTACAGAGCAAACGAAGTGATTTTCCGCCAAGGCGAAGCTGGCGTTGGAATGTATATTATTAAAAAAGGAAATGTAGATATCTATTCAGCGGAAAACATTCCTGGTCAAGAAAATCAAAATGAAACAAAAGTGACTAGCCTTAGCGAAGGTGATTTTTTTGGCGAGATCTCTCTGGTTGAAGCTGGCAGCAGAAGAACCGCCACAGCAGCCACTTCCACAGAGACGGAGCTAATTGGCTTTTTCAGGCCCGATTTAATAGAGTTATTAGAAAGAAACCCAAACATTGGTGCAAAAGTTGTTTTTCGTCTGGCTGAAGTTTTGGGTCGTAGATTGGCAGAAACCACTGACAAAATAAGTTTGATCAAACAAGAACTTTTACGAATTAGTGAAAAGAAAAGAAGAAAAAAAGATGTACAACAGTCGAACTCTGATTCGTAGAGAAAGATATATTAAATCTTTTGCCGTGTTTGCCCTACTGTGCTTTTTTGCATGGACTATTTTTGCTGTGGAAAACATGATGGCTTCAGTGGTATTGGCTTTAGTAATTACTTACCTTCTAAATCCTTTCGTTAATAAGCTAGAGAGAAAAGGCACAAGAAGGACTACTAGTATTTTGCTCTTGTTTGTTGTAGCAAGCTTGGCTCTGAGTTTACTGGCTTCATTGTTTTACCCAATACTATCTACCCAAATTGGTGACTTGCAAGCTGAGCTTCCTAAATACCAAATTGGAATTGTTAAACTCATTTCAAACCTTGAAAAAAAGGCCCAAGAGATCATGGGTGGCTATTACAGTTTTGATATTATTAAAGGGATAAACACTCTCATCGCTGAAAGTGCTGGTGCCTTGTTTAGTAATATCCCTGATTTTGCCTCAAAGTTTTTAACAGTTTTTATTCTAGCTCCCTTCTTTGCGTTTTTTATGCTTCGAGATGGAAGAGGAGTGGTTCGGCAGTTTTTGCGAATGATGCCTAACAACCTTTTTGAATTAGCCTTAAACCTAAACTATCAAATCAACGAGCAAATGGGTGATTTTATTCGGGCGCGTTTGCTAGAAGCAGGAATCGTTGGCCTAGTAATTTGGATTGGCCTGGCAATCATTGGCTTTCCTTATGCCAGTATTCTTGCAATCTTTGCTGCGCTGACAAACTTAATTCCTTACGTTGGGCCCTTTATTGGTGCGGTTCCAGCAATAGCTATTGCTTTAATCAATAAAGACCCTTCAATCATTGTGTTCTTAGTTTGCATGACCTATGCCATAGCACAAATCATTGATATCGTTTTTATTATTCCAATGGTAGTGGCGAAAATTGTAAATCTACACCCCGTTTTTGTTGTTGTAGTTATCATTATAGGCTCACAGTTAATGGGTATATTAGGGATGATTATTTCTATTCCCGTTGCCTCCGCTTTAAAGCTAACCTTTACCGCTGTCTATGACCATTTAATAAACTTTAGATCTTAAGCTGTATTCTAAAGACAATTTTTATGAAAAAAAAATTTGCCACAACTACTAGGTAGCTTCTTTTGAGACTCTGTTTTAATCGAGGCTTAAAGTCTAAATCTCTTTTGGTTATTTTATTCTCCGGTTTTTTACAAAATGGCGCCTTTAATTGCGGATGAACTAGTATTAAAGCTACGAAATTATTTTCTGCATTCAGAACAGGGAAAGTTAAAACTCGGACATCTCCATTTAAAAAAATGAAGTCCAGCGCTTACTAATAAGTATCCACAATTAAGTGGGCCAGTTTAATTTTTTAAAGTCTGAGAAAAAGGAAGTTTGAAGAAATTATCTCCGCTTAAGAGTCTTTTCCATAAAAAATCAAGCTAAGCCGTTGAGGCTTATTTGGGATCCAGAGGCTATTCCTCAAATAAGTCTTCGTAAGGAATTCGATTGATTAGAAAAAATTTGTCTTTCATTCGGTAGCCTTTTTCGGAATAGTTTATTTGGTCATTTTTCATTCTTGAAAGATCTTCTCTCTTTAAATCCAGGTCTTTTAAATCGTGCAAAGAATATCGTCCGCCCCTGTAAATTTCTAGTAGCTGTATATTGTTGGCCAAATCTCTTGACAAAAAGACCGCTTCGATAAAACTAGGGAATATCTCTGAACTCAACTCTTTTATCTCAACACTAGATTCGGCTAATTGAATTTTGGTGAAGTTTTCACCTGATTGATAAAACCAATAAAAATCATCATTCCTGAGAAAGTAATAATTTTCTCCATGAAAATGCAAATAGGGCTTTTTATTGATTTTCTCCTGTAGAAACAATAAATCTAGCTCCTCTCTATTCACTGATGAATTCGTTGTTAAACTAACTTTAAGCTCTGAAAAGCCATAGGAGTTTGGCCGAATATGACTGGGATCTTCAAAGGAGCTAATTTTCTTAGTAAGATGATAATCTCCACTTGCATCCTTTTGAATCTTATAGGTAGTAAGAAGTTTCCTCTTTCTATCAAGCACCTGTAAATACTGATTGTTTTCTGCGTATATGTTAACAACTTCGCCCTCGAGAGACATTAATTTTGAACTAATAAATTTCGTCCCATCAAATTCAATTTTATACAGTTTGTTGGCGTGGTGGTTCAGAAAAACATTGTCATTTACAGCGATGACATTACCAAATTTTGAGTGACCCCAAAGCTTCAAGCTCTGTGATACAGGATACTCCTTCCATTCACCACCTTCTAACCTAAGCGCCTTATTGTCTTTACCAGCTTTCAAGAAAATGTTTTTGGAGTTACCCACAAGCAATCTAACCCCACCCGGGATATCAAGAATATCTAGCTTTTGTAGCCTAAATTCATCCTTATGATAAAATCCCAAAAAGCCTTCTATATGGGGGAAGTTAAATCGAAAATCGCTTTTTGCTGCTTTATCTTCATAGTCTAACCGAAAGATATTGCCTTCTAAATTCACTATGCTAGACAAAAAATACTGTCTACCGATCGAAGCTTCGGCCTCTATCCGTTCCCATACAGCATTTTTCTTTTTTATTTCAAGAACTCCACCTCTATCTCCCAATACAAGAATTCTATCCTTTGATGCTGATAGTACGTAGAAATCTAATTGTGCCTTAAGTTCAAATTGCGCCTCTGAAATTGAGCTGCCATCTGTTTCGTAAACCTTAAGAATATTTTTAGCGAAATCTTTAGAACCAAGGGGATTTAAAAGAACAAATAGTAATCTAGAGTCTTCCACTCGGCTTGAAAGAACTTTGAATTTATTAGAATCAATTGCAAAACCTGTCTTTTCATTAAAACGTCTAATATGTCTTAGCCCATTCTCTTCTTTTAAGTTCCAAGAAGGGAATTCAACCACAGACTTTACCTCTATTTCAGAAAGAAGGTCTGGTAAGAACGAATCAACATTCTTATTCGCATTTCTTTCCACTTTAGTCGTTGTTTGATTTCTATTTAGTAGAATTGATAAGTGATGCAGACTCCGTAAATTGAGCTCTTTTTTGTAAAACTCGTAAAACTCACTCATTGTCTCTAAAACTTTCTTCTTAAGAGTAAAATCTGACTTGTCCCTCGCCGCCTGAAATGCAGATTTCAATTTCTCAAAGTCTACTTTGGAGTTAGTAAATTTTGACCCGCCATTTTTAGCAGAATGCAAACAAGCGGAGGCAGGTTTTATGGGTGAGTTTTCAGAATGGGCAGCGATTAGAGCGGAATTGACCATAAAAACCATTATCGCTACAAGCCAGGCCCTTTCGTAAATTAAGAATTTCTGCCTTTTAATAAAATTCACAAAACCTCTTTTTAGCATTTATGGTATTCAATCGGATTTTGCCTAATTCTACTGCATAATATGCTTTTTATCCTATTTCCCATGAGAATTTGCAAAAAAGTTAATGTTGTTAGCTGTTTAGCTAGTTGATCGGTGGTTTTTTAAGGCACTAATTTACAAGTCTCATATGGGCCCTCTCACTAAAGTCTCCAGTGAAAATCGTACTCAAGAACTGGATCAAAAAATATAGCCAATATTTAATCCAAAAGCCTATAAATTCAGGTGCTTAGCGGCTTAGGTTAAAATTGACTCCTCCTTCCTTAGACTATAGTCTGAATCCATGAAGTCTCTCTTATTTGCCCTACTTTCAAGCCTTATTCTTAGTTCCTGCGGAAGCATGGAAGAAATTGACACCTCAACCGTTGCTGGCCAATACAAATTAGCTGAACAATTCGAAGACAATGAGCGCTATCAAGAGGCAATCATTCGCTTTACTGAGATTAAGAACAAATATCCATACTCACGCTTTGCCACTATGGCTGAGTTGAAAGTAGCAGACATTCAATTCAAGAGAGAGTCCTACGCTGAATCTAAATTAGCTTATCAAATCTTTAGGGACTACCACCCTTCTTATCAAAAGATGGATTATATCGTTTATCAAATTGCTGAAAGCTCTTTTTTGCAACTTCCAGAGTCCATTGATAGAGACCTAAGCGAATCTCAGGATGCACTTAATTATTATCGCAGTGTAATCAGGCAATATCCAAAATCAGAATTTGCCGCGAAAGCGAGAATTAGAATTTCAGAAACTCTAAAAAAGCTCGCTGAGAAAGAGATGTATATTGCCAACTTTTATTTCAAAATGAAGAATTACAAAAGTGCACTCAAGCGCTACGAAAACGTTATGACGAAATTCCCTAAACTTGGCTTAACCGCTGAGGCTCTAAAAGGTGCCAGCTTAAGTGCTTTTGAATCAGAGTTAGCTGGTCTTGGGAAAAAATATCTTAACGAACTTTATAAGGCATACCCGAATTCGGGAGAAGCTGCTGATCTTAAATCAAGGGTGGGTAAATATGGCATCAATTGATTATGCAGATATGCTTCTGACAGCAAAAGAAAACTTCATATCAGGAAACTACAAATTAGCGGAGCCAATGCTAAAGCAACTTCTTCTTGTAAAAAACCGTGATCCCGAAGTTTATCAGATGCTTGCCACCATATTTTATGATCAGGGAAAGTTTAAAAGGGCAATTAAAACTTTTAAGAGAGCCTTAGAAATTGATCCAGGCTATACCGATGCAAGTATTGGTTTATCTATTATACTAAACGACATTGGTAAATACGATGAAGCTAAAAATGTTTTTGAAGATGCTAGAGAGTTTTTAGATAAAAAGAAAAGTAAACTAGATAGTTATGCAGAAGAGAAGATCTCGCAAAAACACTTTGAATTAGGAGAAATGTACTCCAATTACAAGATGTTCAAAGAGGCCATTGAGCAATACCAAAGTGCTCTGCGTTTTGCTAACGAACCTTCAGAAATTGTGGTTCGAATTGCTGATGCATATGTTGCAAATCGACAGGCTGAAAAAGCGGTTAAATTTTTGCATAAACATTTAGATGAGTTTCCAACCGCAAATCCGGTTCGAGTAAAACTAGGTTTGATTTATTACAATGGCAATAGAATACTAGAAGCTGCAGAAGAATGGGAAAAAGTATTAAAATTTGATCCCAAGCACAGCGACGCTAAATCGTATCTTAAATTAGCGCAAAACATTAAAGTAACTGAGCGACCACTATAAGGGGATAATTATGGCTCTTAAAGATAAAATGATGTCTTATATTACTGAAGAAGAAATCAGTGAAATGATCAAAAACCTGGCTCGAGAAATTGAGATGGATTACGCAGGAGAAGAAATTCTTTTGGTTTGTCCTCTCAAAGGCTCAGCGTTTTTTGTTGCTGATTTAATGAGAGAAATCAAACTAAACCAACAAGTTGATTTTGTATACGTTACCAACAAAAGCTCTGAAACCGGTGAGCGCGGCGGCGATATCAAGTTCTTAAAAGACATTAGCTCAGACATTTCAAAGAAGAATGTTCTAATTGTCGAAGAGATCATTGATACAGGAAGAACACTTTCTTTTCTTAAAAACCGTCTATTAGCAAGTGGACCAAAAAGTCTTAAAATCGTTTGTCTTTTAGATAAGCCTGCCAGACGAGTTATTAGCATTAAGCCTGATTACGTTGGAAGAACCATAGAAGATCGTTATGTGGTTGGCTATGGCATGGACGAAGATGAATTAGGTCGTAACTACCGTGAGATCTATCACCTGAAAAACTAAAATAAAAAAAGCCACTGATTTGATCTGTCCCCCTAAAAATGGAC